>JBJEJX010000063.1:0-6435 GCA_051878345.1 Paludibacteraceae bacterium
CTGCGCTACCCCTGCGCTACCCCTGCGCTACCCCTGCGCTACCCCTGCGCTACCCTCGCGCTACCCCTGCGCTACCCCTGTGCTACCCCTGCGCTACCCTCGCGCTACCCTCGCGCTACCATTGTGCTACCCTTGTGCTATCCTTAGGCACCCATTCACCTACAAAAAGAGCCATAATCCATTATGGCTCTACAACTGCGACCGACCCGCGACCGGCCCGCGGTAATGTTACGATAGACTCGCGATAGACTCGCGATAGACTCGCGATAGACTCGCGACCGACCCGCGAGACACTTACGGTATTGGAAACAAATCTGCCGCGGGCTGCAGCAGATTTGTCTTGGTTGGATATGGGTAAATAGAAGCGGTATTTGGAAACTCCCCTTGACTATAAGAACGGGAGGGCTTTCTCCATTTGGTTGCTGCGGGAGCCTTTGAGGAGGATTGCGGCACCGCTGACGGGGTGCTCCTGCAGGTAGGCGCAGAGCGCGTCCACATTATGGAAGACAGGATACGGCGATGTGGTGGCGGCATACTCCTCGCCCACAAGCAGCACGGTCGGCGCCTTGCGCTCCGCAAGCATGTTTACGATGTTCTGATGCTCCAAGTGACTGTACTCACCCAATTCGCGCATGGCGCCGAGGATATAGGTATCGCCGCGGAAAGCATTGATAGCCGCTTGCATAGAGGTGGGGTTGGCGTTGTAGGCATCCACGGTAATGGTGTTGCCGCGGGTACTGCATACCAACTGCGAACGGTTGTTTGTGGGGACGTATGCACGGATGGCATCCAGCGCTGCCTCCTCCGACACGCCGAAATAGCCTCCCACACACCGTGCTGCCGACACGTTCTCGGCGTTGTAGTCGCCTACCAAATGCGTGCCCTCAGGCATGGTGCCGGTGTGGTAAGGGATGAGTCGGACGCCTTCTTCCTCGGAATCGGCAGGCGAAGAGGCTTGCGCACCAATGGCGGTGGCGAGCATATCTTTGAGGTAAGGGTTGTCGATATTCTGGAAGACGGTGCCGCCGCGGGCGACGAGATAGTCGTATAGTTCGCGTTTGGTCTGCTGCACTCCCTCAAAGGAGCCGAAGCCTTGCAGGTGCGCCCTGCCGACATTGGTGATGAGCCCATGGGTAGGCTCTGCTACATCCACCAACTCACGGATGTCGCCCGGATGGGAAGCACCCATTTCCACGATAGCCAACTCGTGGTCGCGCGTGAGTTGCAGGAGCGTGAGCGGCACGCCGATACTGTTGTTCAGATTGCCTTGCGTATAGTGGATATTATACTTGGTGCGGAGCACCGCGGCGGTCAGTTCTTTGGTGGTGGTCTTTCCGTTGGTGCCTGTGATAGCGATAACGGGCAGTCCCAGTTCGCGCCGCCAAGCGCAAGCCAACTGCTGCAAACCCGCTATGCCGCCGCGTTGGCTTGCCTCCGCATCCAGTAGCACGGCGCGGTCTGCCCCGAAACGGTCGCAGAGCGTGCGATAGACTGCCTCATTGGACACAACGGCCATGCCGGCACCCTGCTCCAACGCCGCAACGGCAAACGTATTCCCGTCAAAGCGTTCCCCTTTCAGCGCAAAGAACACGCAACCTGCCGGCAGGTTGCGTGTATCTGTACTCACACAAAGCGAGCGCTTATTTCTTATTAGGAAGTTCCAATCCATAGCCTTTCTTCTTGTCTTCGGCTTTTAACATAATTGCCAAGATGAATGCAATCACACCGAATGATGAGAATACAATCATCGGTACGAGATAGGAGCCCGTTGCCTCGCGCAGCGAACCGATGAGCATCGGCACGAGGCAGAGACCGATATTCTGCACCCAGAAAATCAAGCAGTATGCCGAACCGAGAATCTTCTCGTCGATAATCTTTGGTACCGAAGGCCACAAAGCGGCAGGCACCAGCGAGAAACTAACGCCCAAGACGGCAATCAGCGTTACCGCCAACGCCTTGCTTGGGAAAGCAGGCAATACAAAAGCGAAGCACAAGTGGCATACCACCATGATAACGGCACCCAGCATCAGCATGCTGGCTCCCTTGCCCTTGAAATCCAAGAACGCGCCGAGGAACGGCGTCAGTACCATAGCCAAGATGGGGAAGAAGGAGAACAGACGCGAAGCCGACTCGTTGTCGATAAGCAGGGTCTCCTCCAAGAAGTTAGGTGCAAAGCGCTGGAAGGGGAAGATAGCCGAATAGTAGAGCACGCACAGCAATGCTACCAGCCAGAACATCTTGCTCTTGAATATCTTGCCCAAGTCGGAAACATGGAACTCGTCTTCGGCATCGTGCTCGGCAGTTACCTCGCCGATGGCTACCAACTGTGCGTCAAACTTCTTGTCCATGATGGTGAACACAAAGAAATTCAGCAGTCCGACCACGAGCAGGCATGCGCAGAAAGCGAACGGCGCAATCACTGAGCCCATGCCATCTACCGCGAACTTGTTCGAAAGCAGTGGTGCCACCCACATGACGGCGAACACGCCCAAACGCGCAATAGCCATTTCCAGACCCATTGCCAAAGCCATCTCTTTGCCCTTGAACCACTTAGCGAGAATCTTACTGACCGTGGTACCTGCCATTTCGCAACCGCAACCGAATATCATAAAGCCGAACATCGCCACCTTTGCCGAACCGGGCATGTCCGTCCACCACGAGTTGAGCCACGCGACACTATTGGTGTAGTCCGCAAAATAGATTCCGAGGAACTTGATACCCGCACCAACCACCATCAGCGAGGCGGAGAGCAGACCTGTGAAACGGCTGCCCATCTTATCCAAGATGATACCTGCTAAGATCAAAAAACCAAACACATTCAGCAGGTATTCGCCGGCGGCGTATGTGCCGAAATCGCCTTTGTCCCAGCCGTAAGCGTCGTTAAGGAGCGATGCCAAGGGAGACATCACATCCACAAACATGTAAGCAAAAAACATCATTGATGCCACCAGCACCAGCACCGTCCAACGCGCCACTGCCGAGTCGCGCAACGTAGTTTGCAATTTTTCTACCATTTCTTTTATTTGAATAAGGGATTAAGGATGAAAATAAGACCCTCCCTGCCCCTCCCTACAAAGGGAGGGAGATTTTAGAGTCTTGAATCATTAATATTATAGTGCTTCGTCTTTCATAGGGTTAGGGCGCGGAACAAACTTGTTCTTCCGCTTTAGCCATGCGGCTTTCTTCTTCTCATACTCCGCATAGCGGCTTTCCAAATACCCGTCTGCCATGATAGGATGAAAGATAAAAGAGGACTCTTCCCACCCCTCCCTACATAGAGAGAGATGTAAGAGCGTCTTTTGTCTTACTTGATTCCCAACTCTTTCTTCACTGCGGGCATGGCGTCCAATGCGGTCTCCGAGATATACACCATCACCGCGGAATCGAAGATATAGGTGTAGCCCTCTTTCTGTCCCACTGCCTGAATGGCTTTCGACATCTTCTCATGCACCGGAGCCAGCAATTCTTGCTGCTTCTTCTGAATATCCTGCTCTGCGGTTTGGTAGAAGAGTTGGATTCGTTGCTGCATCTCCTGCAACTCCTGCGAACGAATCTGCTTGATGGCATCAGCCATAGTTGCCTCTTGTGCCTGATAGTCTTGTACCTTCTTTTGGAACTCTTCCTGCATCATGGCCAGTTGGTTCTCATACTGCGATTGGATGGTATCCATTTGCGCACGTACGACATTTACCTCAGGCATCTGTGCAAAGAGTTCTTGTGTGTTCACATGACCAAACTTCTGTGCGCTTACTGCCATCGGCAACACCAGCGCAAGTGCTAATAAAATCTTTTTCATATTTACTTAATTATAGATTACAAATTTATAAAGTAAGGAACAAAAAGCCAAGACAACATATACAGGAGCAATGAGTCCTTCGTTCTTTATTGATTTTTCTCCCTCCTTTTTTAAAAGAGGATGGAGAGGGTCTTATTTCGCGCCCAGTTTCTCCAACACTTGGTCGCTGATATCCAATTTGCTCGACATGTATATCAGTGCAGGGTCTGCCGACCTGTCGCGCACAATCTCTATCTTCTTCTCGTTCGCCAACTCTTGTATGGCGGCATAGATATCGTCCTGAATGGGTTTTATCAGTGCTTCGCGTTTCTTGAAGAGTTCGCCGTCTTTGCCGAAGTACTTGCGTTTCAATTCCAGCACCTCCTGCTCTTTCTGCACAATCTCCTCCTCTCGGCGCTTGCGCATCTCGTCCGAGAGGAAAATCTGTTCGGTCTGATAGTTGCTGGTCAGCACACGAGCCTCCTGCGACAGCGCATCTATCTCTTTCTGCCAACGCTTGGAGATGAGTGTAAGTTGCTCATTAGCAGACTCATACTGCGGCAGATTCTTCAAGATATACTGCATGTCGATATACGCTATCGACTGCTCTTTTGCAGCACAGCAACCCGCTGCCATCACTGCGCTGCACAATATAATAAATAGTCGTTTCATGTCTTTTTGTAGAGGGAGTCAGAGGGGATCTTTTATAGTTCCTGTCCCAAGATGAAGTGGAACTGCGATCCGCCGTACTGCGTGGAGCCGTTTATCGGGTCGAAACCGTAACCCCAGTCGATACCCATCAGACCGAACATCGGCAGGAAGATACGCACGCCCACGCCGGCACTGCGCTTCAGGTCAAACGGGTTGTAGTCCTTGATGTCTGCATAGCAGTTTCCTGCCTCAATGAACGCAAGTGCCCAAATCGTGGCGTTCTGCTCCAGCGAGATAGGATAGCGCAACTCCATGGTGAACTTGCTGTACACATAACCCATGTTGCGTCCCGTCTGCGGGTCGTAGGGCGTGAGCGAGCCCGACTGGTAACCGCGCATGGAGATATAGTCGGTAGAGTAGGTGGAGTAGCCCGACATACCGTCGCCGCCCATGTAGAACGACTCAAACGGTGATTTTGCGTATTTGTTGTAGTGTCCCAAATAGCCGAACTCCGCGCGGGTCATTAGCACCAACTTGCTGTCGCGAGTCAGCGGGGTGAACACCTTGCCCGAGAACTTCCACTTGTGGTACTCCAGCATGTGGTATCGCTCCGAGGTGGTCATATTGGCATAGTTCTTCCCGTTCATCAGCGACCACGGCGGGGTAATCTTCAGTCCGAGTGTGAACTGCGATCCGCGGCGTGTGTAGATGGGGTTGTCTATGCTCGACCGCGACAACTGCAAGTTGAGCGAGAGGTTATGGCATGTACCGTTGGAAATCAGCAGGTACGGCCAGTCCTTCATGATATACATTTGATAACTGATGTCGCCGTAGAAGGTGAAGTAATCATCAGGCCAACGCAGACGCTTACCATATCCCACGCTCACGCCGAAGGTGCGCATATAGATATCCTTATCGCTCTCTGTCTCCGCCAACTGTTGGTAATAATCCGAATTACCATAGGCATAGTAATAACTCGAATAGGAGTTCACCAGTTGGTTGTACGCCTCTTGGTAGCGCTTGGAGTAGCCCGACTGGGAAGCGAAGAACACATTGACGCTCAGCGAGTTAGGACGCTTTCCGCCTAACCATGGTTCCAAGAACGAGAGGCTCGCAGAAGTATAGTACACGCCGTTAGTACGCGCATTGATGGAGAAGGTCTGCCCTTCACCCTGCGGCACGATGCGGTAGGCTTTTTTGTTAAACAGGTTCTGTATCGCAAAGTTGGTGAATTTCAGTCCGATAGAGCCCACCAAACCGCTGGCACCCCATCCCAAACTGAACTCGATTTGGTCGCTCGACTTGGTCTCCAACTGATAGGTGATGTCCACCGTCCCCTCCTCGGGATTAGGCTGAATATCCGGCACCAGTTTCTCTTGGTCGAAGTGTCCCATCTGTGCCAACTCACGCAGGGAGCGCATGATGTCCGACTGCGAGTACAATTGCCCGGGCTTGGTGTACAACTCGCGGCGAACCACATGCTCGTACACGCGCGTATTGCCCACTATATTGATTTCGTTTATCGTAGCGGGTTTACCCTCGTACATACGCATCTCAAAATCGATACTGTCATTCTCCACGTTCACCTCCACGGGCTCCACATTGAAGAACAGATAGCCTTGGTCGGTATAGAGTTTCGCCACCGCATCGTCGTCGTTCTGCAAACGGTCGTTGATGGTCTTCAGGTTATAGACATCGCCTTTCTTCACGCCTAAGGTAGCGTCCAACAACTCGTAAGGATACACCGTGTTGCCCACCCAGTTCACACTCCTTATATAGTACTTGTCGCCCTCGCTAATGGTCATATACACGTCCACGCGCGTCGGGTCTTCGGGGTTCGGCACCACGCTGTCTGCCACTATGTACGCATCGCGGTAGCCTATCTCGTTGTATTTCTCTATCACCGCTGCCTTGTCGTTCTCGTATTCCTCGGCAACGAATTTCTTGGTGCGGAAGAGGTTGATGATATTGTTATCATTCGTCTTCTTCATCGCCTTGTTGATTTGGTT
>JBJEJX010000064.1:0-29744 GCA_051878345.1 Paludibacteraceae bacterium
ACTGACCACTAACCACTAACCACTGACCACTAACCACTAACCACTAACCACTAACAACTAACCACTGACCACTAACAACTAACACCACTATATCATCATGCAAGTACTTGAAATTTTCTCTCAGATTTGTCAGATTCCTCGGCCATCGAAGCACGAGGAGCGTATCTCACAATGGTTGCAGGACTTCGCTCGCGAGCACCATATCGAGTGCGTCGCCGATGAGGCAATGAATGTTATCCTGCGCGTGCCCGCCACCGCGGGCTACGAAGCGCATCCCACCGTTGTCCTGCAAGCCCATATGGACATGGTGTGCGAGAAGAATGGCGACACCGTCCATGACTTCCTGTCCGACCCCATTCAGACTTATGTGGACGGCGACTGGCTGAAAGCCCGCGGCACGACCCTCGGTGCGGACAACGGCATAGGTATCGCCATGGCGCTCGCCGCCATCACCGACCCCGACCTGCAGCACCCCGCCATCGAGTGTCTCTTCACCGTGGACGAAGAGACGGGGCTCACGGGCGCCATGAAACTGCAAGACGGTTACCTGCGCGGCACGCGCCTTATCAACCTCGACTCGGAGGACGACGGGCAGATATTCATCGGTTGCGCCGGCGGTATCGACACACTGGCGAAGATGCACTACACGCCGCAGCCCCTCCCCGCCGAGGGTGCGTGGTTTGCTGCGCGGCTGAGCGTGAGCGGCCTGCAAGGCGGGCACTCCGGCGACGACATCAACAAGGGGCGTGCCAACGCCAATAAAGTGGTGGCAGGCTTCCTGCATCGCCTGCTCACGCGCACGCCGCTGCAACTGGCTGCCATCCAAGGGGGTAACCTGCGCAACGCCATCGCCCGCGAGGCGGAAGCCGTGGTCTGCGTGCCTATGGCGTACAAGGAGCAACTGCGCATAGACTGGAATGTGTACACCGCCGAGACGGAGCAGGTTTACCAAGAGGTGGAGAAAGAGATGTGCCTCGACTTGGAGTCGTGCCCGCTGCCCGCCACGGTTATCCCCGAAGGGCAGGCGCACCGTCTAATCATGGCGCTCAACGCTTGCCCGCACGGCATGATAGCCATGAGCAAAGACATGCCCGGGCTGGTGGAGACCAGCACCAACCTCGCCAGCGTGAAGATGAAGGACGGCTACATAGAAGTGAACACCAGCCAACGCTCATCGGTGGAGGCGCAGAAGCATTGGATAAAGCGTGAAGTGGAGTACGCGCTGGCTATGGCGTGCGACGAGGTAACGCACGGCGACGGCTACCCCGGTTGGGCGCCGAATATCCACTCGCCGCTGCTGGAGATAACCAAACAGGCGTACACCGACCTCTTCGGCAAAGAGCCGCAGGTGCTGGCTATCCACGCGGGGTTGGAGTGCGGTCTGTTCTTGGAGAAATACCCCTTCCTCGACATGGTCAGCATAGGTCCGCAGATGTACGGCGTGCACTCGCCGCAGGAGCGTCTGTCGCTCTCGTCCACCGAGCGTTGCTATCAGTGGCTGCGGGCTGTGCTCTCGCGCTGCTAATGCGGAGGGAACGGAGGCGGCAGGCTGGCGCCCCGCCCCTGCCCCCGTCCGAGGCTGCCAACGGCTGTCTGACTATACGGTCAGGCAGCCGTTTTTGTCGGCGGACAGACAGGGCGACCCATCGGCAGTCTCCGCATAATCACCCGTGAATCATCCAAGAATAACCCAAAATTGTATCGGTGAAATTCCGTTTTCGCTGCGGTTGCATTTTCGTGCCTGCTCCGAGCGGGGTCTGTCCCGTCCCTGCGGACAGTTGTTCCGCTCCGACAGCGCATAAGAAGGAAAGGAACCGCCGAAAAACATGGCAAAGCACTTTTTTCGCCGCAAATGCTTGCATATTTCCGCAAAAAGCAGTAATTTTGCAGGCGGAACATATTTCGTTAATGCCTGTTTATGTTCCTTTTCTCCGTTAAAAAAAGCATTATTTTTTATTCACTATGAAACATTGGCTATTGGTTGGCGCGTTGGCTCTGGGGCTTTGCGCGTGCGTCGAGCAAGCATCGGAACTGGCGATTCTGCACACCAACGACACCCACTCGCAAGTGGAAGCAAAGGGCAACGGCACGGGAGGATATGCCGCCCGCATGGCGGTTATAGAAAGCGTATTGGAAAAAGAGCACCTGACGAGCGAGGATGTCCTTCTGCTGGATGCGGGGGATTTCTGCCAGGGAACGCCTTACTTCAATTTCTTCCGCGGGCGCGTGGAGGTGGATGCCTTGAACCGCATGGGGTATGATGCCGTAACGCTGGGCAACCATGAGTTTGACAACGGCATAGACACGCTGGCGGCAGTGCTCAGAGAGGCGCAGTTTGCGGTGGTGTGCGCGAACTATGGCGTGGAAGGCACGGCGCTGGAAGGCATTGTAAAGCCCTACACCATTGTGAAGAAGGGCGGTCGGAAAATAGGAATCTTCGGGCTCGGAGTATATCCGAACAACCTGATTGCCGCCAAGAACTTCGCCGGTATCACTTATCATGCCCCCTACCCTGTTGCGCAACAGACGGCAGACGAACTGCGGGCGAAAGGGTGCGACCTTGTAGTCTGCCTCAGCCACATGGGTACCTACCCCGACAAGCCCGAAGACTGCTGCGACACGGAGTTGGCGGCGCAGACAAGAAACATCGACATCATAATAGGCGGACATACCCACAAAGTGTATGACAATCTGCGCATTCGCAATCTCGACGGAAAAGAGATTCCCGTATGCCAAATGGGTAAATCGGGGACACAAATAGGCAAAATAGTAGTCCATTTTGAGGGAAAACAACTACAAAATACTGAAAATTTGGACTAAAATTTGTGTATTTCAAAAAAAAGCAGTAATTTTGCAGCCGATTTGAGAACGGGACTACCCCGACCTCCCCACGAAGGGAGGAAACAAAAAAGAAAATTTATCATTATTATTAACTAACTATTATAAGCAATGTCTGAAGTAGAATCGAAAGTAAAAGCAATTATCGTTGATAAACTTGGCGTAGATGAGAGCCAAGTAACATTGGAGGCAAACTTCCAAACCGACCTGAATGCAGACTCGCTGGACACCGTAGAACTCATTATGGAGTTCGAGAAGGAGTTCGGTATCTCCATCCCCGATGAGGATACCCAGAAGGTAACGACGGTAGGCGACGCTATCAAGTACATTGAGCAGGCACTGGCATAATTGCTGATTGGAGTAAGGTTGCGAGCATCCCGACAACGGGACGCTCGTGATTTGCGTATTTGTAGATAATTAAGAATTATGAATTAAGAGTGCAAGGGAACTGACCGATGGTCATGACCACTCTTGATTTACAATTCACGATATATTTTGAGGCGCGTAGTAGTTACAGGCATAGGAGCGGTAACCCCCATCGGTAACAATGCGGCGGAGATGTGGCAAGCCATGGTGGCGGGCAAAAGCGGCGTAGCACCCATTACACAGTTTGACGCCACGCTGTTTCGTACACGGTTCGCAGGAGAGGTAAAAGACTTTGACCCCTCCGCCATACTGGACAAGAAAGAGGCACGGCGACTTGACCGCTACGCACAATTCACACTTGTTGCCGCCGACGAAGCCCTGCGCGACGCAAGGTTGCTGGGAGAGGACGGACAGTGTATAGTGCCGGAGGCGGGTGTGATATGGGGCAGCGGTATGGGAGGATTGCAGTCGTTTGAGAATGAGAGCCTTGACTTCGCCCGCGGAGACGGGACACCACGGTTCAATCCGTTCTATATCCCGAAAGTTATTTTGAGCATAGGCGCGGGACATATCTCGCTACGCTACGGGGTGAAAGGTATGAGTTTTGCCGTGTCGTCGGCATGTGCCTCGTCCACCCACGCGATGATACAAGCCCTCGACCAGATACGGATTGGACGCGCAAAGGTGATTATCACAGGCGGTGCGGACGCCGATATAACCCACTTGGGTATAGGCGGATTCAACGCTATGCACGCGCTCTCCACTCGCAACGACTCGCCCGAAACAGCCAGCAGACCTTTCTCGGCTTCGAGAGACGGGTTTGTACTGGGCGAAGGAGCAGGGTGCTTAATTTTAGAGGAGTTGGAGCATGCCAAAGCCCGCGGGGCGAAGATTTACGCAGAGGTAGTCGGCGGGGGAATGACCTCCGATGCTTACCACCTGACGGCACCCGACCCCAACGGAGAAGGCGCACAGCGCGTGATGAAAATGGCAATAGACGATGCGGGGATTCAACCAACCGATGTGGATTATATCAACACCCACGGCACCTCCACTCCTCTGGGCGATATAGCCGAACTGAAAGCCATTCAGGCGGTGTTCGGAGAACATGCGTACCAACTGAGTATCGACTCCACGAAGTCCATGACCGGACACCTGCTGGGTGCCACGGGAGCCGTGGAAGCACTGGCGTGCATACTCGCCCTGCGCGACGGCATAGTGCCGCCCACTATCAACCACGCAGAGGGAGACGAAGACGAGAACATAGACTATCGGCTCAATCTGACATTTAACAAAGCACAACATCGCAGCCTGCGCTATGCGCTGACCAACACCTTCGGGTTCGGAGGACATAATGCAAGCATGCTGATTAAGAAATGGGAGGAATAGTCCTCTCTATAACTCAATTAAATAAAGGTATTTGTCGTATGATTACAAGCAAAATCGGTGAGAACGCAGGTTTGATCTGGAACGCACTGCAAGGCGGTGCTCTCACCACCAAAGCACTGAAGAAAGCCACCAAACTGAAAGAGGCTGACTTGAACATGGCTCTTGGCTGGCTCGCACGCGAAGGTAAAGTAACCTTCGAGGTGGCAGACGAAGTAACTGTTGCATTAGCATAAGTTTATTCTTGGATATGAGGAACAAGGGGCAAAGACCCTCCTTGTCCCTCCCCGCAAAGGGAAGGGTGCTTGGAAGGTGAATATGAATAGTCTTTGTTCTTTGTTCCTTAGTCCGCGTTCTACTGAAAATCCATGAACGTAGCAATAGTAGGCGCATCGGGCGCCGTCGGGCAAGAATTGCTCAAAGTGCTGGCAGAACGGCACTTCCCTGTTACCGAACTTCGGCTATTCGGTTCCTCACGCAGTGCGGGAACCGCGTATTGTTTTTGTGGGAAAGAGATTAAAGTGGAGTTGCTGGAGCATGGTGACGCATTCAAAGGAGTAGATATTGTATTTGCATCGGCAGGTGCGTCCGTATCGCGTGAGTACGCAGAGGACATCACCCGTTTTGGTGCCATCCTAATAGATAACTCATCGGCATTCCGCATGGATACGGACGTGCCTCTGGTAGTGCCGGAGGTGAACGCAGAGGATGCCCTCCGCCGTCCGCGCAACATCATCGCCAATCCTAACTGCACGACCATTCAGATGGTGGTGGCGCTGCGAGCCATAGAGCGGCTGAGCCATATCAGCCGTGTGCACGTATCGACCTACCAAGCGGCGAGCGGCGCAGGGGCACAGGCGATGGCGGAACTGGAAGAACAGTACCGCCAAGTGCTGGCAGGCGAGGAGCCGACCGTACAAAAGTTCGCTTATCAACTGGCATTCAACCTAATACCGCAAGTGGATGTCTTTACCGACAACGGGTACACCAAAGAAGAGATGAAGATGTACAACGAGACGCGCAAAATCATGCACTCCGACATCGAGGTGTCCGCCACCTGCGTGCGTGTGCCCTCGTTGCGTGCTCACTCGGAAGCCGTATGGGTGGAGACAGAGCGACCCGTCAGCGTGGAAGAAGCCAAGCAGGCTTTCGCCACCTCGGAAGGATGTGTGCTGATGGACAACCCCGCAGAGAAAGAATATCCGATGCCGCTCTTCCTCAGCGGCAGAGACGAGGTATTCATCGGGCGCGTACGCAGCGACCTGAGCAACCCCAACGGACTAAGTTTCTGGTGCGTAAGCGACCAGATACGCAAAGGTGCCGCGCTAAATGCCGTGCAGATAGCGGAATATCTGATAAAGGCGTGAAAATGGAGCGGTCTATTCACAGCAATATAGAAATCATGGCACCGGTGGGGTGCTGGGAGTCGCTGGCTGCCGCCATACAAGCGGGAGCCACCAGCGTCTATTTCGGCATAGAGCACCTGAATATGCGGGCACGCTCTTCTGCCAACTTCACCACAGAGGATATGCACAAGATAGTAAGTATCTGCCGCGAAGCAGGAGTGAAGACTTATCTGACCCTCAATACGGTGATGTATCCCGAAGACCTACCGCTGATGCGCGAAATAGTGGATAATGCCAAAACGGCGGGCGTAAGTGCCATCATAGCCAGCGACATCGCCGCCATGCAGTACGCCAACCAACAGGGAGTGGAAGTGCACCTCTCCACCCAACTGAACATCGCCAACACCGAGGCTCTGCGTTTCTATGCACAGTTTGCCGATGTGGTAGTGCTGGCGCGGGAACTGAACATGGAACAAGTGGCGGCTATCCACCGCGATATAGAAGAGCAACATATATGCGGTCCCCACGGAGAAGAGTTGCGCATTGAGATGTTCTGCCATGGCGCGTTGTGCATGGCAGTGTCGGGGAAGTGTTACCTGAGCCTGAACAATCTCAACCACTCCGCCAACCGCGGTGCGTGTATGCAGGTTTGCCGACGCGGCTACATCGTGAAAGACAAAGAGTCAGACCTTGAACTGGAAGTGGACAACCAGTATATCATGTCGCCCAAAGACCTGAAAACCATTCATTTCCTCAACAAGATGCTGGACGCGGGTGTGCGGGTGTTGAAGATAGAAGGACGGGCTCGCGGCGCGGAGTATGTATCGACGGTAGTCGGTTGCTACCGAGAGGCCGTGGAGGCATGGCAACGAGGCGAGTATGCCGACGATGCAACGATAGAGCCGAAGATAGTCGACTGGAACGAGCGACTGGCGCGGGTGTTCAACCGCGGATTTTGGGACGGTTATTACCAAGGGCAACGCTTAGGCGAGTGGACGCACCACTACGGCAGCCAAGCCACGCGCAAGAAGGTGTATGCCGGCAAATGCACTAACTATTTCAAGAACATCTCCGTGGCGGAGTTCGCATTGGAAGCCGTGGCGGAACTGAAAGAAGGGGACGAATTGCTCATCACCGGAGAGACCACCGGCGCATACGAACTGGTGGCGCACGATTTGCACAATGAAGCAGGAAAACCTGCCCTAAGCGTGCAAAAAGGCACACTTTTTGCTGTGAAAACCGACAGACCGGTTCGGAGAAATGACAAACTGTTTTTGTTGGAACAGGGAGCAAAGACTAAATAGTTCCTAGTCTGAAAACTAATCACTTACAACTTATCGACGCTTTTTCTCACATATTATCCCCTTTTTCTGCGCCATGGGTGGCGTGGGTGATGCTGTGTATACCTGTCTGCGCAGTCTTGGCAGGAGTGTTTCAGCCTGCCGTGATTCGTCAGGGATTTGTGAGCATGTTTGCCAAAGTAGAGCGGTCGTACAACGACTCACCAATGAATTACGCGGGGCAAATTCTGCTGTTTGTATTCCGCGCAGGCATAGTGGGGATGGCGCTCTATCTCTATACTTATAACAGCCATCTCACCACACATACCAACGGCGGCGAGTTCCTATTTAGCCGCTATATGACGATTGTGGGAGCAGTCGCTGCGATGGAGGTGGTGAAATATCTGCTGTCGTTGCTGCTGAACTACACCTTTCAACTCTCACACCAATTTTCCACGGTGTTTACCCACTATACATACGTCAGTACCACCATCTGCTGCGTGATGTACCCCCTTCTGCTGCTGATTATTTATTTGGGCAATCCAACACTGACCACCATCGGTTTGTGCATTGTGGTGAGCATATGCTGGATAGTGCTGTTTATCAAGTGGGTGCGCGTATTCTTCACGAACATAGCGTCTATAGTCTATGTGCTACTATATATACTAACCATTGAGGTACTCCCCCTCCTCACATTAACCTATATATTTTCATGATAAAGAAAATTCTGATTTCCCAACCCCGTCCTGCCACGGAGCGCAATCCATACAGTGCGCTGGAAAAGCAGTTCGGCGTACAATGCGAGTTTCGTCAGTTGATTCATGTTGAGGGCTTGAGCGCACGCGAGTTTCGCCAGCAACATATCAATCCTCTGGACTATACGGCAGTGATACTGAACTCGAAGTTGGGTGCAGACCATTTTTTCCGTTTGTGTGAAGAGATGCGGCTGAACGTGCCCGATTCGATGCACTACTACTGCATTTCTGAAGCCGTGGGCAACTACCTGCAGAAATTTATCCAATTTCGCAAACGCAAGGTTTTCTACTCGGAGAAGAACCGCTTCGAAGACCTTTTGCCTGCCATGTACCGCCGTCCGAGTGAGAAATACCTGATGGTGCTTTCGGATATACATACGGAGGAGCATATCAACATGTTTGCAGAGCACAAGATAGAGGTGAAACCGGCAGTGATGTACCGCACCGTCTCTACTCAATGGGGCGATGAGCCGTTTGATTACGATATGATAGCGCTGTTCACCCCTGCCGGCGTGAAGTCTATCCGCGAGAATTTCCCCGAATGGCAACAAGGTGATACCGTGATAGCGGCTTTCGGTGCAAGCACGGTGCAGGCACTGGAAGATGCGGGATTCCGCGTAGATGTCAAAGCGATGCCCGCCGCAGAGTTTCAGTCGCTGCCTATTGCTATTGCCGATTATCTAGAGAAACACAATGCCTGATTGCAGTTTCCATAAGTGTGAGCGCTTATGCGGGAAGATGCGCATACAAGCATTGTACAAGGAGGGGAAACGGTTTGTAGTTTGGCCACTGCGCGTATCGTATATGCCTACGCCGGAGGCTGCCACCACGCAAGTGCTGATTTGGGCACCGAAATCGCTTTTCAAACATGCGACAGACAGGAACCGTTTGCGCAGGATGATGCGGGAAGCTTATCGCACACAGAAAGATTTGCTCCCTGCCGACAAACACTACCAGATAGCGTTTAACTATATGGATAAGACAGAGCAGTCGATGCCTGTTATCGCGAAGGCGATGCGCAAAGCATTCAGCAAGATATCCACCACGCAACCATGAAGAAACTCATTCGTCAGATATTTCTCCTGCCGGTGTATTTCTACCGCTATTGTATCTCGCCTTTGACACCGCCCTCGTGCCGCTATACGCCGACATGCAGCCAGTATATGGTGGAGGCGGTGCTGAAATACGGCATCTTCAAAGGCGGATGGCTGGGTATCAAACGTATCTTGCGCTGCCATCCCTGGGGCGGAAGCGGCTACGACCCCGTGCCGTAAATTACTCGGAGAACCTCTGAATAATCAGAATACTCTGAATGCTCAGAGTATGGTTTCAAACACAAAGTAACACATACCCATGCGAATCGATATTATATCCGCTTGTCCGGAACTGCTGGAATCGCCGCTGAACCACTCTATTGTGCAGCGGGCGAAAGACAAGGGTTTGGCCGAGATATACGTACACAACCTGCGTGATTACACCTTGGATAAACACCGCAAGGTGGATGATTATGCTTTCGGTTTTGGTGCGGGTATGGTATTGCAGATAGAGCCCATTGACCGCATTATCACCAAACTGACCTCCGAGCGGCATTACGACGAAATTATCTTCACCGCACCCGATGGCGAGCGGTTTACGCAGAAGGAAGCCAACCGTCTGTCGCTGGCAGAGAATATCATCATTCTCTGCGGGCACTACAAGGGTGTTGACCAACGGGTGCGCGACCATCTCATCACCAAAGAATACACCATCGGGGATTTTGTGCTGACAGGCGGTGAGATGCCTGCTGCCATCATGACCGATGCCATTGTGCGCCTACTGCCCGGTGCGTTGGGCGATGTGGAGAGTGCGCTGTCCGACAGTTTTCAAGACGGATTGTTAGAGCCCGGAGTATATACCCGTCCGGCAGAGTATAAGGGTTGGCGGGTGCCGGATATCCTGCTCTCGGGGCATCAGGCAAAGATAGAGGAGTGGCTCTACGAAGAATCGCTGCGTCACACCCGCAAACGCCGTCCGGACTTGTTAGGGGAAGAGTAATCGTCTGTCGGATATGTCTCCTATATTGGTTCTCAGTATTATCTTTGTGTATTTTGCGGTGCTGTTTGCAGTATCGTATATCGCCGGTCGGAAGACGGACAAGGCGGGTTTCTACACGGGGAACCGCAGCAACCACTGGCTGTTGGTGGCGATGTCCACGATAGGTGCTGCCATGTCGGGAGTTACGTTTGTGAGCGTGCCTGGCATGGTGGGCACAAGCGGATGGGGCTATATGCAAATGGTGCTGGGGTTCACAGTAGGGCAGTTGGTGTTGGCATACGGGCTGGTTCCGCTCTACTACAAGCATAATCTGACCTCTATATATCAGTATCTGCAACAACGATTAGGCATGCACTCGTACCACACGGGGGCGTGGTTTTTCTTCATCAGCAAACTATTAGGGGCGAGTGTGCGGCTGTTTATCGTCACGGAGGTGCTACAGCTACTGGTGTTCTCGCCGTTGGGCATACCTTATTGGGCGAATGCGTTGTTCGCCGTGGGGATTGCATATTTATGTACGTTCCGCGGCGGGGTGAAATCGCTGGTGTGGACGGATTTGCTGAAGACGATTTGCATGGTGGGTTCGGTGGGATTGTGCATATGGTTTATTCTGAGAGCATTGCCGGATTTTGCTTTCGGGTACGGTCAGGAGAGCGCTACTCCTTTGCCGCGGATGTTTTACTTCGATGACCCGAAGGACGGCAACTATTTTTGGAAGCAGTTTGTGGCAGGAATAGTGTTGCTAATAGGTACGACAGGCATAGACCAAGACATGATGCAACGCACACTCTCTTGCCGCAACTACCGCGAGAGCCAAAAGAATATCCTGCTCGGAGCGAGTATGCAAGTAGTGGTTATCGGGCTGTTCCTTTTCTTGGGTTACCTGCTCTATGCGTATGCCGATAAGATGCAGATAGCCATTCCTGACAATCCCGATGATGTATTCCCCTATTTGGCGGCAGGCGGCTATTTTCCGACCATTGTGGGGATACTGTTTATCATCGGCTTCATCTCCTCCGCCTACTCCTCCGCCTGCGGTGCGCTGACGGCACTGACTACTTCGTTCAGCGTGGACATACTGGATAATTTCAGTGGTCAGCAGTCAGTGGTCAGTGGTCAGTTGTCAAGAGATAAAAGGCGGTGCCCCTCGTGGTGCAGCCATTGGTACAGCCATCTCCAAACAAACAAGTTAGGCATTGTGCATTTCTTTATGGCCGTACTGATGGCAGTGTGTATTATGGTGATACACATGCTGAATAACGATTCGGTGATACAGACAGTGTTCTTGGTGGCAAGTTATACATACGGTCCGCTGCTGGGCATGTTTGCATTTGGCATACTGACAAAATGGCAGATACGCGACCGCCTGATTCCACTGATGGCCATCGCTGCACCCGTGATTACCTACACCATTGATATTCACTCCGCGGTGTGGTTCAACGGCTATGTTTTCTCTCATGAGCGACTGCTGTTGAATGCCGCGTTGATATTTGCGGGGATGGTGGCGATAAGGAGTCAAAAAACAAAGATCGAGAGCCATGACGAATTACAGAAATGAACAAAGAGTCCAAAGAGATTGTCTCAACCATCAAGAATTAACACTCAAAATTTATCATTATTTTGCATATTTGGAATAATTTTTGTACCTTTGCAAGCGAAATCAGAAATCAATCAAACCTTACAAAATAAAACCTTACAGACATGGCAGAAATTAGCACAGAGAAACTGGTGGATACGATTATCGAAGGTATCCAGAATCGGAAAGGCGAGCGCATAGTAACGATAGATTTGCGCAAGATAAAAGAGGCTCCGGCAGAGTACATGGTGATAGCAGAAGGCAACAGCAACACGCAAGTGAGCGCCATCGCCGACGAGGTGGATGACCATGTGCGTACGGAAACGCACGTGCATCCGCTGAGCGTGGCAGGTATGGAGAACGCCGAGTGGGTAGCAATGGATTATGGCACGGTTTTTGTCCACATCATGCAGCGTGAGCCCCGCGCGTACTACGACATCGAGCATTTGTGGGAAGACGGGGTGGTGAGAGAAATTGAGAATTAAGAATTAAGCGTTATGAGTGAACAAAATCCTAATCCTTCCAACAACCGTTTCCCGAACATGAAACCTGAGAACCAAAAGCCCAACCGTTGGCGTTGGGTGAGTTGGTTATTGTACAGTATAGCATTCTTTCTTCTGGCGGTATGGATGTTCGGCGGCGACGTAGGGAGTACCGCCAGCAAAGAGTTGAGTTACACAAAGTTTGCTGCCTACATAGAGAACGATGCCGTGAAAGACATCACGGTGTATGACGATAATCGTGCAAAAGCGTTGGTGAAGCCTCAGAGTTATGTGCTGGTGTTCGGCGACCAAGGCAAAGGTGAGCAGGCGAAAGGTGAAGTGGTGTCGCAGATTCCGTCGGTGGAAGAGTTTTCGAAATACCTTGACGGCGTGAACAGCACGCGCAAGGCAGAAGGGAAAACGGCGATAGACGTGCGTTACGAGAAGTCGAAAGACTACTGGTATTTGATACTGGTGAACGTGCTGCCATTTGTGCTGATGATATTGTTTTTTGTGTGGATTAGCCGCGGTATGGGCGCAGCAGCAGGCGGCGGCGCAGGGGGAATCTTCGGCGTGGGCAAGGCGAAAGCGCAAGTGTTTGACAAAGACAAGAAAGACAAGGTAACTTTCAAAGACGTGGCGGGGCTGTACGGTGCCAAACAGGAGGTGCAGGAGATAGTGGCGTTTCTGAAAAACCCGAAGAAATACACGGACTTGGGCGGTAAGATACCCAAGGGAGCGCTGCTGGTAGGACCTCCGGGTACAGGTAAGACCCTGCTGGCGAAAGCGGTGGCAGGCGAGGCGGACGTGCCTTTCTTCTCGATGTCGGGCAGCGATTTCGTGGAGATGTTCGTGGGTGTTGGTGCAAGCCGCGTACGCGACCTGTTCCGCCAAGCGAAAGAGAAAGCACCGTCTATCATCTTTATTGATGAGATAGACGCGATAGGTCGTGCCCGCGGGAAGAACGCGATGATGAGCGGTGGCAACGATGAGCGCGAATCCACGCTGAACCAGTTGCTGACGGAGATGGACGGTTTCGGCACCAACTCGGGTGTGATTATCCTTGCGGCAACGAACCGCGCGGACGTGCTGGATGCGGCGTTGCTGCGTGCAGGGCGCTTCGACCGGCAGATACACGTGGAGTTGCCCGACCTGCAAGAGCGCAAAGAGATATTCGGCGTGCATCTGCGTCCTCTGAAGTTAGACGATAGTCTGGATGTGGATTTCTTGGCAAAGCAGACTCCGGGTTTCTCGGGTGCGGACATCGCCAACGTGTGCAACGAGGCAGCTCTTATCGCCGCCCGCAACGAGCATAAGGCGGTAGGCAAACAGGATTTCATGGATGCCGTGGACCGTATCATCGGCGGTTTGGAGCGAAAGACGAAGATTATGACAGCGGAGGAGAAGAAGTCGATAGCCTATCACGAGGCGGGGCATGCAACCATCTCGTGGATGTTGCGTTGGGCTAATCCGTTGGTGAAAGTAACGATAGTGCCCCGCGGTCAGGCATTGGGTGCCGCATGGTACTTGCCTGAGGAGCGCCAACTGACCAACAAGGAGCATATCCTTGACGAGTTATGCTCTCTGTTGGGGGGCAGGGCTGCGGAACAGTTGTTCCTCGACCAGACCTCAACGGGTGCGCTGAACGACCTGGAGCGTGCGACGAAGCAGTCGTATGCCATGGTGGCATACTACGGCATGTCGGAGAAGTTGAAAGACGTGAGTTTCTACGACTCTACGGGTCGTTATGAATACGGGTTTACGAAGCCGTATTCGGAGACGACAGCGGAGGTGATAGACCAAGAGACACAGGCGATAATCGCGGAGCAGATGGCTCGTGCGAAGCAGATATTGGAGGAACATGCAGAAGGGCACCATGCGTTGGCAGACCTGCTGATAGAGAAAGAGGTGATTACCTCCGAAGACGTGGAGCGCATACTGGGTCCGCGCCCGTGGAAGAGTCGCGGGGACGAGATACTCAGCGAAAGCCCTGCGGATAGCGAGGAAACGCAGCAGCCGGAAGCCGAAGCATAAAGGCAAGACCCCGATAGAGTCATGTACATTGTGGCTCTGCAAGTTGAGCTTCTTATTTACACGCAGTTCCTGACAAGCAGTGAAAAACACGAAATGAGAATATGAAACGATTTAGCAGTATCATCTGCCTATTGGCAGTAGCATTGCTGACCTTCGGGCAGGCAAAGTATGTATTCTATTTTATCGGCGACGGCATGGGCACGAATCAAGTGCTGGGTACGGAGATGTATCTGTCGGAACTGAAAGGTGAGATTGGCAGGCAGCGTCTGTGTATGACGCAGTTTCCCTACTCGGGTCAGGCGGCAACATTCTCCGCGAGCAACGGTATCACCGACTCGTCAGCGGCAGGCACCTGCCTGGCAAGCGGAAAGAAGACGACCAACGGCGTGTTGGGACAAGACCCGAACGGAAAGGATGTGCGTACGGTGGCAGAGACGCTGAAGGCACAAGGATGGGGAGTGGGTATCATGACATCGGTAGCCATTGATCATGCAACGCCGGGGGCATTTTACGCCCATGTGCCGAGCCGCGAGATGTACTACGAGATTGGCACGCAGTTGGCGCATTCCGGTTTTGATTTCTTCGGCGGTGCAGCATTTCATCAGCCTAATCCGAAGAGCGGTTCGAGCAAGGGGAAACGCGTAAACCTGTATGACCTCTGCGAGAAACAGGGTTATACATTTGCGCACGGCTATGCGGACGGTCAGCAGAAGATGGATGCAGAGAAGATGATACTGGTGCAAGCGACGGACGGCATAGACAAAGACAAACCTTCGTATAACATTCCGTATGCCATCGACCGCAGTCAAGACGATTTGACGCTGGAGCAGATAGTACGCACGGCCATACCGTTTCTGAGCGGAAAGTACGAGCGTTTCTTCATGATGGTGGAGGGCGGCATGATAGACTATGCGAGCCACGGGAACGATGCGGCAACGGCGTTTGGTGAGGTGATAGCGATGGATGAGGCGCTGCGTGCGGCATACGCGTTCTATCAGGAGCACCCCGACGAGACGCTGATAGTGGTAACAGCCGACCACGAGACAGGCGGTTTGGCGCTGGGTAACAGCGACTACACGCTGAACCTGCAACTGCTGCAACACCAGCACTGCTCAGCGTGGATCCTGTCGGACAAAGTGTCTGCGCTCTTCAACGGCAAGAAGCAGCCGAAGTGGGAGGAGGTGAAGCAGGTACTGACGGAGAGCCTCGGTCTGTATGCACAGGTGGAGGTAACGGCAGAGGAAGATGCAGCACTGCAAGAGGCGTACAAGAAAGCCGTGTCTCACAAGGGCAACGACATGAAAACGATGTACAAAGACATCAATGAGATAGGGGCACTGGCAGTGAAGATGCTGAACGACAAGAGCAAGATAGGCTGGACGACGACGGCGCACAGCGCACATGCAGTGCCCATATTCGCGGTGGGTGTGGGTGCAGCGCGTTTCTCCGGCTGGCACGACAACAGCGATATAGCGAAGTTGATACTGCGGGCAACGACCACGAGATGATAGCAGGATAAAAGATACAAGACACAATATAAAAAGACTTATTAGTTTCTACTTTGAGAGGCTAATAAGTCTTTTTTGTTTCTCCAAGCGGTTATTCAAGACCAATTCGTCTTTTGTCCTTGCTCTTTTATCTTTTATCCAAGATGATTGCGAAGCCGCCTCCCGATGCCATAGGGATGGTGAGGCTGTCGCCTTGCCGGCAGTGGACGGTGTCGATACGGTAGGCATAGGGGTTGGTCTTCCAATCGGCATCGGCGGCATCGCGGTAGATGGTGGCGGTGTAAGTGATGCCCGGCTCCAAGAAAGAGAAGTCAATAGTCAGCTCACGCGGGTTCTCGTCGGTGATACCGCCCACAAACCAATTATCGGAATGCCTGTCCTGGCGGGCAAAGACGCAGTAGTCGCCTATGCGTCCGTCCAACAGAAGGGTCTGCTTCCAGTCGCATGGTACCCGCTCAATGAAAGAGAAAGCATCGGGGTGTTGCAGGTAGTGCTCAGGCAAGTCGCATGCCATCTGCAAGGGCGAGTAGAAGCAGACGAAGAGCGCCAACTGGTTGGTGATAGTAGCGTGTGCGCGAGTGTTCGGATTATTCGGGTTATCGAAATTGAACACACCAGGGGTATAGTCCACAGGACCGCACAAGATACGCGTGAAAGGCAGGACGGTAGCGTGCTCGCAGGGGCTGCCGCCATCGCCTGCCCATGCGTTCCACTCCTGTCCGCGCACTCCTTCCTGCGTAAGCAGATTGGGATAGGTACGCTGCAAGCCCGTAGGCATGACAGGCTCGTGGTTGTTGATGGCTACATGGTATTTCGCCGCCGTCTCAATGACGCGACGATAGTGGCGCACACCTGCCTGACTTTTGTTCCACTGCAAGCCGTCCAAAGTATGAATAACGGGCGATACATAGCCTGTTTTGACCACATGAATGTTGTGTGCCTGCGCGTAAGCGAAAGCCTTGTCCAACCGGGGCTCGTACTCGTCAGCACGCCCGCCCGTCTCATGGTGCCCTATCATCTCCACACCGAGTTGGTAAGAGAGGCGCGTAATGGAGTCTATATCGAAATCAGGGTACGGTATGTCGTACTCAAAATGTTTGGGTACGGGATTGACCCACGTTTCCCAACCCTCGTTCCAGCCTTCCGCGAGTACGCCTCCGAAACCGTGTTCGGCAGCAAAGTGCATGTAGCGAGTCATGTTGGCGGTGGTGGCACCATGGATAGGCGACTGGTTCCACGTCATAGTGCCAATGTGCATTCCCCACCATATCCCTATGTATTTCATAGGTTTAATCCACGAGGTGTCTTCTATGCGGCACGGTTCGTTGAGGTTGAGCATAATACGGGAAGCGACCAACTCGGGCAAGGTGCGCGTGAAAATGAACATACGCCAAGGGGAAGAATACCCACCCCGTCCCTCCCTACAAAGGGAGGGAGAAGAATACCCTACAATAGCCGAAGGTGCTTTATCTCCCTCCCATGCAGGGAGGGATGGGGAGGGTCGCAATGGCGTAAGGTAGGTGTGGACAGTCTGCCCGACGCAGTAGAAGTTCTGTGCGGGATAGTCAGTGAGCGCCGCCTCGTGGAGGAAACCATAGGAGCCGTCCGCAAACTCAAGGGTGAGCGGCGAGCAGAGGGTGTCCTGCTTTTGGCTGACAGGGGCTTTCCGCCACAGTGCCTCATAGTACTCCGTCCGCCACGGGATAGACCATGCTTGGGGTTCGAAAGCGAACGTGTAGGCAGAATGCTCGTCCAACACAAGGAAACGGCTGAGTTTCTTCTGCTCAGGGAAAGAGTAGCGGAATGCCATACCATCGTTGAAGAGACGGAAGCTGATGTTCATCTTGATGCCTGTGCGATGTTGCAGGCGGACTGTAAGCCGGGTATGCCTGTCCCTGATAAACTGTTCCTCACCCCATACGGTTTCCCAAACCGTGTCGCAAGAAGCGGTGTCGGCAGCAAGCAGACGCATACCATCGGACAAATTGACCATTTGACCATTGGACGCTTGGTCGATAGCGATAGTCATACCCAAGGAAGAAGGGAGCAGGACAGCCGTATCGCGACGGCTGAGCGTGTATTGCGGTTCGCCTTTGGATGTGAGCGAGAAGGTGAGTCGCAGGCTACCGTCCGGGGAAACAATACTATTGAGCGGTTTGGCATAGCCCCTGACAGAGGGGAAAAGGCAGCACACAACAAGTATGCCTACACGAAAGAAAGATAAACGAAAAGGTTTCATAGGAGGAAGATTGATAATATATCAGTGGTTCGTGGACAGTGATTAGCGGTTAGTGGTCAGTTACCGCAGGCGAAAGGCCTACATACTCCCGGTATTGCTTACAGTCTCTATCGAATATCTGCAATCGTTAACTAATCACTAACTAATCACTAACTAATCACTAACTAATCACTAACTAATCACTAACTCTTGGTTCTTGCTTCGAACGCGGCAGATTCGGGACGTTTTTTCTTCTTTCTTCTCCTCTTTCTTCTTCTTCTCTTTCTCCTTCTTCTTCTCTTTCTCCTTCTTCTTCTCTTTCTCCTTCTCCTTCTCCTTCGGTGTGTGAGAAAATATATACAAAGTAAAAGGAACTCCCAAAATCCACAGACTTTGATAGTTCCTTCCTTGGTAGTGCTACCCGGACTCGAACCGGGGTTTACGGCGTGAGAGGCCGTTGTCCTAGGCCACTAGACGATAGCACCTTGGTAACTGCTCTTTTTCAAAAGCGAGTGCAAAAGTACTGCTTTTTTTTGATATGACCAAATAATTTCGCAAGAAAATGTTATTTTTTTGATTTTTTCTTTATTTTTGGAAGAAAATACGGGGTAAATTTGTATATATCGCGGGATTTTAGTAAATTTGTGCGCTCAAAGTGGTTGAGAGTATTGTGCCAAGAGTTTAGTATCGATAGTTTAGTGATATATCACAATGAATAATACTGATTTCGGATTTGTGCGTGTGGCGGCGGCGGTTCCCGCGTTGCGAGTTGCCGACTGTCGGCAGAATGCACAGGAAGTGAAACGGCAGATTGCCGAAGCCATCGAAGAGGGCGTGGAGGTGATATGCTTTCCCGAACTGACGCTCACGGGTTATACTTGTGCGGACTTGTTCTTCACGCAGCAGTTGCAGCAAAACGCGCTGGCGGCGCTGGAAGACGTGTGTGCCTACACACGCGAAAAACCCATCATTGTGTTGATAGGGGCACCGCTGCAAGTGGATAACAACCTGTTCAACTGCGCTTTCGTAATGACCGACGGTGAGGTGCTGGGCGTAGTGCCGAAGATTAACCTGCCGAATACGGGCGAGTTCTATGAGAAACGTTGGTTCACCTCGGGGCGGTCTTGGCAGCGCAGTGCCGATGCAGAAACCATCGAACTGTGGAGCGGCGATGTGCCTTTCGGCACCGACCTGCTCTTTACCACACGCCATTACTGCTTCGGTATAGAGATATGCGAAGACTTGTGGAGTCCGCTGCCGCCGTCCACACAGTTGGCGATACAGGGGGCGGAACTTATCTTCAACCTCTCGTCCAGCAACTGCCTCGTGGGCAAGAACGCTTACCGCCGCCAAATGATTACGCAGCAGTCCGCCCGCGTGCACTGCGGCTATATCTATACCTCGTCCGGTGTGGGCGAAAGCACGACCGATGTGGTGTTCTCCGGCTCCACCTATATTGCAGAAGACGGGGCAATGCTCAGCGAGGGCGAGCGTTTCCAGCGTATGTCGGATATGATTATTCAGGAGATAGATATCGAGCGTCTGCGCACGGAACGCCAACGCAATACCAACTTCACTTCCGACAAAGTGGGACACTATCGTAAGATAAACGTCGCTCCGATAGAGCGCGAGGCGGACTCTACGGAGCCTGTGCACCGCACATTCTCCATGACTCCGTTCCTGCCCGCAAAGGCGAACGAAGACGAATACTGCATGGACGTGCTCGCGATACAGACCAACGGACTAATGCGACGCTGGCAACATACGCACGCCGAAACGGTGGTAGTGGGTATATCCGGCGGCTTGGACAGCACGCTTGCGCTGCTGGTATGCGTGCAGGCGGCAGACCGCTTGGGCTACGACCACAGCCGCGTGGTAGGTATCACCATGCCCGGCTTCGGTACCAGCGACCGCACACACGACAATGCCCTCACGCTGATGGACCAACTTGGGGTTACCACCTACGAGATACCCATCCGCGATGTGGTTACGCAGCACCTGAACGATATAGGGCACGACATAGACAACCACGACATCACCTACGAGAACGCACAGGCACGATCGCGCACACTCATACTGATGGATATGGCGAACAAATACAACGGTATCGTAGTGGGTACGGGCGATTTGAGCGAGTTGGCTCTCGGATGGGCAACTTATTGCGGCGACCAGATGTCAATGTACGGCGTGAATGCCGGTATTCCGAAGACCCTTGTGCGCTATATGGTGCGCTATGCGGCGGAGAACCTATTCGGGGAGGAAACTCGCCGCACGCTGCTGGATATCATTGATACTCCCGTTTCGCCCGAACTGTTGCCGACTGACGACCAGGGTAACATCGCACAGATAACAGAGGACAAGGTAGGACCTTATGAGTTGCACGACTTCTTTATCTACTATTTCCTCCACTACGGGTTTACGCGCGAGAAGATAGCCTACATGGCGATACAGGCATTTGCCGACGTGTATGACGAAGAAACCATCCGCAAGTGGCTGGATGTGTTTATGCAGCGTTTCTTCCGCCAGCAGTTCAAGCGATCCTGCATGCCCGACGGACCGAAAGTAGTGGCCGTGAGTCTCTCGCCACGCGGCGACTGGCGCATGCCCAGTGATGTGAATGAAATTTGATATTTTGCTGAATATATCGGCGAAGTATTTGTTATAACGACAACAAGCCGCCTTCTGCGAAGAATATAGCGGAGAATAAGCCGATGATAAACAGAAGAGGATTTGTAGCAAAATGACAAAGAATAAACTAATTCCCAATACATTCGGTATTCCCGTCCGCGCGAGGGAGTACGTCGAATACGCGTCCATAGAGGAGTTGCGGGCGTTTCTTTCGTTGCATAAAGGCGAGAGGATGTTGCATATAGGCGCAGGGTCCAATCTCCTTTTCACCGGCGACTTTGACGGCTTAGTGCTGCACTCGCGTATCTGCTTTGCACGGGCGTTGGAAGAGAACGCCGAGGCTGTCGATATAGAAGCAGGGGCAGGTATCGTGATGGACGACCTGATAGCGCAGGTAGCCGACATGGGGCTATATGGTTTGGAGAATCTGAGCCACATTCCCGGCGAGGTGGGCGCGTCCGCCATACAGAACGTGGGCGCATACGGCGTGGAGGCAAAGGACGTGATAAGGGAGGTGCATACCGTGGCAACGGAGAGCGGTGAGGAACGGGTATTCAGCAATGAGGAGTGCCGCTTCG
Organism: Paludibacteraceae bacterium; assembly: GCA_051878345.1. Taxonomy (GTDB): domain Bacteria; phylum Bacteroidota; class Bacteroidia; order Bacteroidales; family Paludibacteraceae; genus Colicola. Next base: position 21,030 of record JBJEJX010000064.1, read on the forward strand.
GCTATCGCGACAGTGTATTCAAGAACGAACTGAAAGGGAAATATATCGTAACGAGTGTGGTGTACAGGCTGAGCAAGCAACCGCAGCCACGCCTCGACTACGGTAACCTGCGGCAGGCGTTGGCAGGCAAGGAGCCTACGCCAATGAATATCCGCGAGGCGGTGATTGCCATACGCAAGCAGAAACTGCCCGAGCCTGAGGATTTGGGCTCCGCAGGCAGTTTTTTCAAAAACCCGATTGTTACGCCTGCCCATTTCCAAGAGATACTCCGACAGGAGCAGAGGACGGCAGAGGAAGTGCCGCACTATCCGACAGGCAGCGGCATAAAGATTCCTGCGGCATGGTTGATAGAGCAATGCGGATGGAAAGGCAAGCGACAGGGTGGGGCGCAAGTGTATGAGAAACAGCCGCTGGTGATAGTGAATACCGGCAATGCCACAGCACAGGACATCATTACGCTTGCAGCAAACATCACGGAGAGCATAGAAAAGCGTTTCCAAATCACTCTTCATCCCGAGGTGAATTATATATAGACCCACCCATGCCCTTCCTGCGGGGGGGGGGAGAAGAAAACTAACGATTGTATAATAAAAAACCAATACCTTATTCTTCCCCTCGCGGGGTGCTCTTGCGGGAAGGGACGGAGGGAGTTCCATAAGATGGCAGCATTTATCATAGAAGGAGGACATAAACTGCACGGCAGTATAACGCCGCAGGGGGCGAAGAACGAAGCACTGCAAGTGCTCTGTGCCACGCTACTCACCACCGAGCAGGTGGTTATCGGTAACATCCCAAACATATTGGATGTGAATAACTTAATAGACCTTTTGCGCGAGATGGGTGTGGAGGTAACTCCGCTGAGCAAGGGGAAGTTCGCTTTCTGCGCCAAGTGTCTGAACCGCGACTACTTGCAGAGCAGCGTGTTCCTGAAGAAATGCTCCAAGCTGCGCGGATCCGTTATGCTGATAGGTCCGCTCCTTGCACGCTTGGGCGAGACCATCTACGCCAAGCCCGGCGGGGACAAGATAGGCCGTCGCCGTCTGGATACCCATTTCCAAGGCATGGTGAACCTGGGGGCAACCTTTGCATACGATGACCGTATAGGTGCCTTCCGTTTCAAGGCAGAGCAACTGAAAGGGCAGTATATGCTGCTGGACGAAGCGAGTGTTACCGGTACAGCGAACATCATTATGGCGGCTGTACTGGCGGAAGGGGAAACCACTATCTACAATGCCGCCTGCGAGCCGTATATTCAACAACTCTGCCGTATGCTCAACCGCATGGGTGCACGCATAGACGGAGTAGGTTCCAACCTGCTGACCATCACGGGTGTGCAAGCATTGCACGGCACACAGCATACTTTGCTGCCCGATATGATTGAGGTTGGGTCGTTTATCGGTATGGCGGCACTCACGGGAAGCGAACTGACCATCAAGGATGTATCGAACAGAGACCTCGGTATCATACCGGAAGCCTTCCGCCGACTGGGAGTTACCGTGGTGCAACAAGGCGATGACATCTTCGTACCCGCACAGGAGCACTATCAGATAGAGTCGTTTATCGACGGGTCTATCTTGTCTGTGTCCGATGCACCGTGGCCCGGACTGACGCCCGACCTGCTCTCGGTAATACTGGTAGTAGCCACACAGGCACGCGGGTCGGTATTGATACACCAAAAGATGTTCGAGAGCCGTTTGTTCTTCGTGGACAAACTGATAGACATGGGTGCACAGATTATCCTCTGCGACCCTCACCGTGCCGTAGTGATAGGGCACGACAGGCAGATGCGACTCAAACACAACAGCATGACCTCGCCCGACATACGCGCAGGTATCGCCATGCTGATTGCCGCCATGGCGGCAGACGGTATCAGCCGTATTGACCACATTGACCAGATAGACCGCGGCTATGAAGACATAGAAGCGCGGCTGAATGCCATAGGTGCACATATCCATCGGGAAAACTAAAATACATATTCACTTATATGAAAAAACTCTTTTTGTTGATTTGCGGCATGCTCACGGGTTTGTCCCTAAGCGCGCAAATGGTGAATCCCGTACACTGGGCGGGAGAGACACGCGGCGACAGCATCTGTCTTACCGCCACGATAGACGAAGGTTGGCACTTGAATATCCTTGATATGCCCGGGGGCGACTATGACGAGGAGTATGCCGGCACATTCTCAGTAACTTTGCCCAACACGGGTGAAGTGGAGGTACGCTACAACGCCTGCGACGCCAAGCAGTGTATCGCGCCGGAGACATGGACGTATGTGCCCGAGACAACCTTAGCCGCCCAGACCGCAGAGGCGACGGTTGAGGAGGAGAGCGACGAGGAAGCAGGGGGCAGCCTTTGGATGGTCTTCCTGATGGGCTTGCTCGGCGGACTGATGGCTATCTTCACACCTTGCGTATGGCCGATTATCCCGATGACGGTATCGTTCTTCATCAAACGCAACGGAGCCGCACGCGGCACGACCAATGCGAGCGCTATCCGCGATGCACTGTTCTATGGACTGAGTATCATACTAATATACGTGGGATTAGGTCTGATTATCACGCTTATCTTCGGCGCGTCGGCATTGAATGCGCTGAGCACCAACGCCGTGGTGAACATTATCTTCTTCCTTATATTAGTAGTGTTTGCCGCATCGTTCTTCGGCGCCTTCGAGATTACCCTGCCCAGTTCCTGGTCCACAGCGCTGAATGCCAAGTCGAGTAAAACATCGGGTTTCCTGAGTATCATGCTCATGGCGTTCACCCTGGTGATAGTTTCTTTCTCGTGTACAGGTCCTATCATCGGCACTTTGCTCGTGGAGGCGGCAGGCAAGTCGTTGCTGGCACCCACCATCGGTATGCTGGGCTTCGCCATAGCGTTGGCGTTGCCTTTCTCGCTCTTTGCGATGTTCCCCTCGTTCCTGAAGAAGATGCCGAAGTCGGGAGGATGGATGAACACCTTCAAAGTAACCTTGGCGTTCCTGGAGTTGGCTCTGTCGCTCAAGTTCCTCTCGGTGGCAGACTTGGCTTACGGCTGGCATATCCTTGACAGGGAAGTGTTTATTGCACTGTGGATAGTTATCTTCGCCTTGCTTGGTCTATACCTACTTGGTTTGATTTCCTTCCCGCATGACGATGAAGACCACAAGAAAACGAGCGTTACGCGCTTCTTCCTCGCTACCATCTCGCTCTCGTTTGCTATGTATATGGTGCCCGGCTTGTGGGGTGCACCGTTGCGTGCCATCTCGGCTTTCGCACCTCCCATGTCCACTCAAGACTGGGTATGCACGGGTAACGGCAGTGCGCCCGCGGGGGCTACCACCGTGCAGAACGTGAACGGGCAAATCACCTTCTCCGACTATGACGAGGGCATGTCGTATGCCCGTCAGCACAATATGCCCGTCTTCTTGGATTTCAACGGATACGGTTGCGTCAACTGCCGCAAAATGGAGGCTGCAGTACTCACTAAACCAGAGGTGGAGGAGCATATGCACAAGTATGTGCTTATCTCGCTTATCGTGGACGATAAGACAAAACTCGCAGAGCCTATCGTACTGGAAGAGAACGGGAGAAAGGTAACCTTGAAGACCATAGGTGACAAATGGAGTTACATGCAGCGTACGGAGTATGGCGCGAATGCACAACCGTACTATGTACAACTCAATCCCGACGGATCCCGCTTGGTGGAATCAACCTATTCCTATGATGAGGACATAGACAAGTTCCTCGAATGGCTGAAATACTAAACAGTAAGTCCCTCTCCAACTTCCCCTTAACGGGGGATAATAGGAATTCTCCCTCAAGGGAGATTCAGGGGGGCTCCTAAATAGAGACAGATATTATGCGTTATGAAACTCGCCGCCCGCCGGAGAAAGAGATGATATTCGGCATCCGAGCCGTGATAGAAGCCATCGATGCGGGCAAGGAAATAGACAAGATACTCATCCGTCGCGATATGAGCAGCGCCGTCGGCAGAGAACTTCTCCAACGTTTGGAGGGGAGTGCTACGCCGGTGCAGAAAGTGCCGCTGGAGAAACTGAATCAGTACACCGACAAGAACCATCAGGGAGTGATTGCATTCCTCTCGCCGATTGCTTTCCACCGCGTGGAGGATATCGTGCAGAGCCTTTTTGAAGAGGGGAAGACGCCGTTGCTTGTGGTGCTGGATGCGGTTACGGACGTGCGCAATTTCGGGGCGATTGCCCGCACATGCGTGTGCGCGGGCGTACACGCGCTCATCATTAACAATCGCGGCAGCGTGGCCATCAACGGCGATGCCGTCAAGACTTCGGCAGGGGCTTTGCACAGTCTGCCCGTCTGCAAAGTGGAGAACCTGCAAAACACGCTGGACTATCTGCGCGACAGCGGTTTGCGTATCGTGGCAGCCACCGAGCATACCGACACCAACTACACGAACGTGGACATGACCGTGCCCACGGCTATCGTGATGGGATCGGAGGAGAAGGGTATCTATGAAGAGAACCTAAAGCGTTGTACCGACAAGGTGCGTATCCCCATGACCGCTACCATAGAGAGCCTAAATGTCTCCGTCGCCGCCGGTATTTTGATTTACGAGGCCGTCCGGCAGCGGGCAAAATGATAAATATGGTATTCTTAGTGGATTGATTAAATAAGAATAAGGGGTTATGAATAGCTGTTCTATTGCTACTTTTTCCATTTCAGAAGACAGAATGTGCGAGCTATTTCAAGAGTTCATGCGTAAGAATGGTCTGTCAGAAAGGTCTGTTAAAAAATATTCCACTACAGTTTCGAATAATGTGGGTGTATGCTTTACCGTCAAAAAAATAACCGGTAAGAGCTCATTATTCGGAGTAACTTCAGTGAATGAGTTAGAGAAAATTATGACTGAAGTGCGATACTCTGATTATAACATAAAAGGACATAATATGTATTCGGTTGGGATTTCTCAATACATAAAGTTCTTAACAACACTGCACATATAGTTTCTTTACACAGAGAAGATAGCCTCCTGTCGTGAAATACATAGGGTTAGAATGTTCTGTACCCTGTGGTTTGCTATTTGCTTACCGTGGGGCGGGAGGATGCGAGAGAGTAGCGCGAGGGTAGCGGAAACATGTTTCCTCGGCGCGTAGGAAAAAAGGTGTGGAAATGAGAAAAACGGGGAGTGGTCTTGTTGACAGACTAAGCGGATGATGTGCTTGAAAACGGGGAGTGGTCTTGTTGTCAGTTCAAGCGGATGATGTGCTTGGAAACGGGGACAGGTTTTGTGTCAGTTCAAGCGGATGATGTGCTTGAAAACGGGGAGCGATTTTGTTGTCAGCCCAAGCGGCTAATGTGCTTGATTTCCTCCTCGTTGAGAAGTTTTATTTTTCTTCCGTCCACGGAAACCAAACCTTCCTGTGCAAACTGCGAGAGCGTGCGAATAGCGTTGCTGGTAGTCATGTTGCTCATGTTCGCCAAGTCCTCGCGGCTCATATACATTGCCAACGTGCAACCGTCTTCGTCCAAGCCGTAGTTTTTCTTGATGGTAAGCAACGACTCCGCCAATCGTCCGCGGATGTGCTTTTGCGTAAGGTTGATGGTCTGCAACTCCGCCACAGCCAAATCTTTTGCCAACGCGAGCATCATCTGGTAACAAAACTCATGGTTCTGGTGGAGGAGTTGGAGAAACAATTGGGCATTGAGTTTATAGGCGACCGACGGTTCTATGGCACTGGCGCAAGAGGTGTACACATCGCTCGCAATGGCAGCACGGAAACCGAAGAAATCATAAGGCTTGAGCAGGCGAATAATCTGCGAACGCTGCCCGATGCCCTCTTTGTAGATACGCACTTTGCCTTCAATGAGCGTCCATATGTCGGTGGCGGCATCGCCCTCGCTATGGATAACGGCGTTCTTTTTGTAACGCACCACCTGGACTTTGTCGCTAACCAACAGTTTCTCCTCCGCGGTCAACACATCCCAAATGGGATTCAGTTCCCACAACTTAGCGTACGTTTCTTCTTTTTTCCTGTTTGCCATAATACCTTAAACTAATACCGAAAGATAGCACTCGAAAGGGTATTGAAAGTAATCACCTTTCATTTAGTGCGTGCAAAGATACAACTTTTTTAGGACATGTGCAAGAAAAAACTTGATTTTGTAGGCGTTTTTTATGTTTTTCAACATATTTAGTTCAAATAATACACTTCGACATGGGTGGGTACAGGTTGCGAATGCGCCTTTTTGTTTCGGAGCAGCGCGGCAGGACGGGAAAGTTTTTTTTACGGTATCTATTGTGCATATAAAAAAAAAGCAGTACCTTTGCGGCAAAATTGAAATTAACCATACATGATATGAAATCGAACTACCTTGAAGGCAGGCACATAGGCCTGAGCGAGAAAGACGAGCAGCGGATGCTCGAAGTGATTGGCGCAGAATCAATGGAGCAGTTGATTCGCGAGACCATGCCGGAGGATATCCTGCTGCCGGAGCCGATAGCGTTGGACGCCCCGATGAGCGAACAGGAGTTGTTGGACTACACGCAAGCCCTTGCCGATGAGAATATCCCCGCCCGCAGCCTGATAGGTCGCGGCTGGTACGGCAGCATCACACCCGCCGTGATTCGCCGCAACGTGCTGGAGAACCCCGTGTGGTACACCTCCTACACGCCTTATCAAGCCGAGGTGAGTCAAGGACGGTTGGAGGCGTTGTTCAACTTCCAGACACTCGTTTCCGACCTCACGGGGCTGCCGCTCGCCAACTGCTCGCTGCTGGACGAGGCGACTGCTGCCGCCGAGGCGGCGACGATGATGCGCAACCTGCGTTCGCGCGAGCAAGTGAAGAACGGCGCATGCAAAGTGTTCGTGGACGAGAAGATATTTCCCAACACCTTATCCGTAATGCGCACGCGCGCGGCGGGACAAGGTATCGAATTGGTAGTAGGACGCTATGCCGACTTCGTGCCGACGGCAGATTTCTTTGGGGCACTGGTGCAACTGCCCAATGCGGACGGTTCGATAGAAGATTACACCGCGTTTGTTGAGGATTGCCACGCCGCAGGGCTGAAAGTGACGGTGGTGGCTGACCTAATGTCGCTGGTGCTGCTCAAGCCGCTGGACGCGGATATCGTGTGCGGCACGGCACAGCGTCTCGGCTTGCCGATGGGTTACGGCGGACCTACGGCGGGCTATATGGCCACGCGCGAGGAGTTCAAACGCGATATGCCGGGGCGTATCATCGGACTGAGCAAAGACACCAACGGTCGTCCCGCGTTCCGCCTCGCCCTGCAAACACGCGAGCAACATATCAAACGCGAGAAAGCCACCTCGAACATCTGCACCGCCGAGGCGCTATGCGCCATGATGGCGGGCTTCTACGGAGTGTTCCACGGTGCGGAAGGACTGCGCGAGATAGCAGAAGGCATACACGGCAAGACGGTGTATCTCAACGAGTTGCTGCAAGCATACGGCTTCCAGCAGGAGAATACCGAGTTTTTCGACACGCTGAAGATAACGGACGGTCCGTGCGAGGACTGGGCAGACCGCCTGCACGATGCCGCGGAAGAGGCTGGTATCAACCTCTACTATGACGAGGCGGGCTGGGTAGGTATCTCGCTGGACGAGACGGTCAACCTCGACACGATGAACGACCTGATAGACATCCTTGCCGAGGTAAGCGGCAACATGGCGCAGGAAGAGAGTGAGGAGAGCGCTTTCGAAGGGCTGTGGGCGATAGACGAATCGCGTGTGCGCGAGGTGGATTTCCTGAAAGCAGAGGTATTCCAACTATATCATACCGAGACCGAGTTGATGCGCTATATCAAGCGCCTTGACCGCAAAGACATCAGTCTGACCCACTCGATGATTCCGCTGGGCTCCTGCACCATGAAACTGAACCCCGCGGCAGCCATGACCCCCATCACCTACAACGGCTTTATGGCTCCGCACCCGATGGCACCGGACGAGCAGGTGCAAGGCTACTTGCAGATGGTGATGGAGTTGCAGCAGCAACTATGTGCCATCACGGGCTTTGCCGCATGCAACCTGCAGCCGACCTCCGGCGCAGCAGGCGAATACAGCGGGCTGGTTACCATCCGCGAATACCTGCACAAGACGGGGCAGGAGGCACGCAAGGTGCTCCTTATCCCCGCATCGGCACACGGCACCAACCCCGCGTCGTGCGTGCAGGCCGGTTTCACCCCCGTGGTGGTGAAATGCGACGAGAACGGCAATACCGACCTCGCCGACTGGAAACAGAAAGCCGAGGAGAACAAAGACGTGCTGGCGGGCTGCATGATAACCTATCCGTCCACCCACGGTATTTTTGAGATGGCTATCCGCGAGATGTGCGAGGCGGTGCACGCCAACGGCGGGCAGGTCTATATGGACGGCGCGAACATGAACGCACAGATAGGCTACACGAACCCCGCTTTCATCGGGGCGGATGTCTGCCACCTCAACCTGCATAAGTCGTTTGCTTCGCCCCACGGCGGCGGCGGACCCGGTGTGGGTGCCATCTGCTGTGCGGAACACCTGGCGGACTGTATGCCGACCGAGGACAACAACCGCGTTTCGTCCGCGCTTTTCGGCAATGCCAACTTGGCGCTAATCAGTTACTCCTATATCGCCATGATGGGGGCAGAGGCTTTGCGCCACGCTACGGCAACGGCTATCCTGAGCGCCAACTATATGGCAGCCAAACTGGGCGATGCCTACGGCGTGGTCTATACCGGCGTGAAGGGCAGAGTAGGGCACGA
>JBJEJX010000065.1:0-6249 GCA_051878345.1 Paludibacteraceae bacterium
ATGGCCTTTCACTTGTTCGGGTGCAAGGCTGATAGCGTCTAAGTTGGATGAACAGATAAGCATGGCGAAATGTACAATTTACATATTTATATTATAATGCAGGGTGCGGCAGTTTGTTCCAAACCGTCCGCGGGCGAGACGCCCGCGTCCCCAGTGATTCTTCACGTCCCTGGTAATGTTCCGCATTCACAATGGTGTGGCTAAATCGACTGCAAAGGTACAACTTTTTTGGCAAACGGCAAGGTCTATTTGGTATATTTTAGGGTAAAATGTGATTTATTTGCACAAATAGACCATACGAGGTATGTTTTAGACCGTATGGTAATGGTAAAAATAGCGTACCTTTGCCGGCGAATTTATCACGTTAAGGCTATGAAAAAGATTCTTTTTGGCACGGTATGCGTGTGTATGGCTGTGCTGTTTGCGGGCTGCGACGAGGCAGCAGAGGTTCGTTCCACGAAAGGAACATACAGTTTCAAGACTTCGGGTACCGCTACCCTGACCACTGATGAGGAGTCTCGGCAAGTGGCACTCAACGATGAGAGCGGACAAATGGAAGTGGTGTCGCTCCATCAGGAAGACAGCGTGCTGCTGACCTTCAACCAAGTGGACGGCGGCGTGTACAGCACACGCGGGGTGATAGCACCCCCCGACAAAGACGGGCAAGCCACGCAGTTGCGCTTTGCTCCTTTTGAGCGCACCTATTCGGTGATTACCACCAAGACAGTCTATGACACGATTCACACCGTAATAGGCGGTTTCGTGACCACGGACTCCGTTTACTCGCGGCAAGTAGTGGTGTCGGACGCAGTGCGCCTGACCGTAAGCGGGACTGCCACCATTTATGACAAGAGCATTCTTTTCTCGCTGCACTACCAAGGGCAAGGGATAGAAGACGAGACGATACTGCTGGAAGCAGAGAACGTGCAAATGATTGCGAAGAAGAATTAAGACCCACCCCAGCCCTCCCTACAAAGGGAGGGAGATAATGAAATTACTATTGTATCACTAAAACTAATCTCTCTGTGCTCTCCCTTGCGGAGTCCTCGAAAAGTCTTTGATTTTTGGTATGCTCTCGTGGGGGAGTCGGAGGGGGTTCGGTAATGAGAAAGGTTATATATGTGCTTTGTTTGGCATTGGGATTGTCGCAATGTCAAGGGAAAAAGCAAACGGAGTATGAGCGGCAGGCTATCCCCGTGCGTGTGGAAGAGGTGAGGGAAACAAGTTCCGTGTACAGCCACAGTTATATCGGGACAATAACCGAAGACAGCAGCACTCCACTGAGTTTTCCGTCGGGCGGTACGATAACCGCCATCCATGTACGCGCAGGTCAGCAGGTGCAGGCAGGCGAGGTACTAATGACTGTGGACAACACCCAAGCGAAGAGTATGCTTGCCTCTGCACAAGCGAAACTGCGGCAAGCGGAAGACGGGTACAATCGTATCTATCAGATTTACCAGTCAGGCGGTGCGACAGAAGTCAAGTTGATAGAAGTGCGCACACAGCGCGACGAAGCGCGCGCAATGGTGGCGACCCTGCAAAAGCAACTGACGGACTGCACACTGCGTGCGCCCAAGAGCGGTACCATAGGGAGTATTCAAGCGGAGGTAGGTCAGAACGTACTGCCCGGACAAAAGGTGGGCACCCTCGTTCGTATAGAAGTGCTGAACGTGCAGATTTCCATACCAGAGGCAGATATGCCCGGCGTGCGCATCGGCGGACGGTGCACCATGCAAATGAACGCTCTGGACGGCGCGGTGCTGTACGGGAGCGTGTCGGAGCGTGCACTGCTGCCTAACCCGCTGACGCACGCATATGACGTGCGAATCACAATAGACTCCATCTCCACCTATTCGACTCTGCTGCCCGGAATGGTGTGCCGCGTGATGCTGGACGAGCAACGCGTAGAGGGCATACTGCTGCCTGCGGAATGTATCCAGACAGGGCAACAGGGCAAGACAGTATGGTTGGTGCAGGGCGGCAGAGCCATGCGGCAACAGGTTTCGACAGGTCCTTTCGTGGGAGAACAGGTGTTGATAACAGACGGCCTGCGGAGAGGCGACAGGGTGGTAACGGCAGGCATACAGAAACTATACAACGGGTGCGAAGTGGTAATACAGTAAGGGCAGCGGTTCGTGAATCACCTAAGATTGGTTCGGCTGATTAACTCGGAGTAATCAGAGTTATCTGAGGAATCGGAATAATCGGAGTGGTCGGAACGGTCGGGAGAATGCTTGTCTCAATTCCCATAAGGGACTGCGATATTTTTTCAAGGCTGCGCCTTGTCCGCAGGCGAGACGCCTGCGTCCCAAGTCCCACGGCATTTCGGAGTACATTGACTTTATGGGCTTTCAGGCTTTATTTTAATCCTTAATCTTTTATGAAATCTTCTCGCAATCATATTGAATCGGCTATGGTGGGGCACAACATCGTCCTCTTTCTGTTGGTGTGTCTGACCGCCTACGGGGTATGGTCGTTGCCCCGCATGAACAAAGACGAGTTTCCCGCCTTCACGATACGCCAGGGCGTGGTGGGGGCAGTCTATCCCGGTGCTACGGCACAAGAGATAGAGGAGGAAGTTACCACGCCGCTGGAGCAGTTCCTCTTTACCTTTCCCGAAATAGACAAGCAACAGACCTACTCGGTGAGCGAAGACGGTATGGCATATGTGTTCGTGGAGTTGCGCAAGGAAGTGGACGACCGCGACGCCGTGTGGACGCGCGTGCGTGCCGGGCTCGACCTCTTCAAGAAAACGAGCCTGCCGCAAGGGGTGCTGCAGATAGTGGTGATAGACGACTTCGGCAGCACATCGTCGGTACTGCTCGCCATAGAGAGCGCAGAACGCACGCCGCACGAGTTGGAGGTGTACGCCAACCAACTCTGCGACCGCCTGCGCACCATTCCCACGATGGGCAAAGTGAAACTGCTGGGACAACAAGAGGAGGAGATAGCCATCGAGATAGACCCCGACCGACTGGCGACCTACAACATCAATCCGAATGTGGTCAACGCCATCCTCGCGACACAGGGTTTCCGCACATTCACCGGCAAGATGGGCTCCCACGCCGGCGGGGCGATGCTCTATATCCATACGCCGCTGCAGAACGAGTACGAAATAGGCAACCAAGTGATTTTCGCCAACCCCGAAGACGGCAGTATCATCCACCTGCGCGACATCGCCACCATCACGCGGCGATACCGCCACGCCGACTCGTTTGTGGACTACTACGGAGGAAGCACTTCGGCGCAGTCCGGCAACCGCTCTTTCATGCAAACAGCAGGTTGGAATGCCTGTGCACCGGCGGGATGCCTTATCGTGGACATGCAGATGGTAGATGACAACAACATCGTTGCCTTCGGTGCAGAGGTGGACAAAGTGCTGGAAGCGGCACGGAGAGAGTTGCCCGCCGACATCCGCTTCCACCGTATCACCGACCAACCGAAAGTGGTGGACGAGTCGGTGCGATCGTTCCTGCGGGACATAGGCATGAGTATCGTGGTGGTGATACTGGTGATGCTGGTGCTATTCCCCGTAAGGACGGCACTGGTGGCAGGCAGCGGTATTCCGATATGTATCTTCATCACCATAGGAATGATGTACCTGTTTGGTATTCAGTTGCATACCGTAACGCTGGCGGCACTGATTCTGGTGCTGGGTATGCTGGTGGACAACTCGATAATCGTCATTGACGGCTACTCCAACTCGCTGGCTCAGCGGCACTCGCGCTGGTACTCGGCAGCCGTCTCCACACGCGAACTGTTCGTGCCGATGGCGGTCTCCACATTCAGCACCGCCGCCATGCTGTTCCCGCTGACGAAGATACTGACGGGTCCTATCGGGGAGTTCGTGCAGTTGTTCCCGTGGACGATACTCATCGCACTGACGGCGAGTATCATATACGCGGCGTGGTTCACGCCCTCGCTCTGCTGCGCGTTCATTCAACCGCCGTCGCAGATAAAAGCAAACTTCTTCAGCCGCGGGCAGGACAAGTTCTTCGCATGGCTGCAACGGGGTTACGAGAAACTGCTCACGGTGTGTTTCCGTTTCCCGTGGCTGACATTGGCACTGGCAGCGGTGTTGGTGGGGTTAGGCGGGTTCCTTTTCACGCAGACGAACGTGCAGATGATGCCGAAAGCCGACCGCGACTGCTTCGCCGTGGAGATACACCTGCCCGCGGGCAGCAGTGTAGACGAGACGGCAGCGGTGGCAGACTCGCTGGCACGGCGAATGGTGAGCGACCCGCGCGTGGAGGGAATAACGGCGTTTGTAGGCATGTCGTCGCCGCGTTTCCATGCCACCTACGCGCCACAGATTGGCGGGAGTTCGTATGCGCAGTTCATCGTCAACACCGTGTCGAACAGCGCGACGGCGGAACTCCTCGAAGAGTATCAGACACAGGGCGAGCACCTCTATCCGAACGCGTACATACGCTATAAACAGATGGATTATCAGGACGTGAAAGCGCCCGTGGAGGTCTATATCAGCGGCAATGACCTTGATGCGCTGGAGGCATATGCCACGGCTTTTCGCGAGTATATGGCGACTATTCCCGAACTAATGTGGGTACACTCCGACTATGATGAGACGGTGCGCTCCGTGCGTATCGACCTTATCCCCGAAGAGGCGGAACGGCTGGGCGTTACGCAGAGCATGCTCTCGCTCTTCCTGAACGGCGCAATGGGCGGACAGACCGTCTCCACGCTCTACGAGGGCGATTATGCCATCCCCGTCACGCTCTACCGCGCAGGTCTCGACACACTCAACTACTCCACCCTCGGCGACATGCTGGTGCCGACCGCTTATCCCGAAGTGTGGGTGCCGCTCCGACAGGTGGCGACCATCACGCCCGAATGGCACCACTCGATGATATGCCACCGCAACAATATCCGCACCATCACGCTCTCCGCCGACCTGCGCGGCAAGACCTCGCAGCCGCTTATGCAACGGCAGATAGACCAATGGATAGCCAGCCATCCCGCGCCCGAAGGAGTGGAGGTGCGCATGGGCGGACTGACCAAGACCAACGCCGACCTGCTGCCGGAGATAGTGATGGCCATCACGATGGCACTACTCGTAATGTTTATCGTACTGCTCTATCATTTCCGCAAGATTGCTATCTCGCTGCTCACGCTGATGAGTTGTCTGCTGGTTATCTTCGGGGCGTTCCTCGGACTATATATCTTCGGACTCGACTTCTCCATCACGGCGGTGCTGGGAGTGGTCTCGCTGGTGGGAATCGTGGTGAGAAACGCGATTATGATGTACGAATACGCGGAGGAACTGCGCTTCGGACACCGACACCTCTCCAAGCGCGATGCCGCCTACGAGGCAGGACTGCGACGCATGCGCCCCATCTTCCTCACCTCGGCGACCACCGCGCTGGGCGTGATACCGATGATAACCGCACACACCAGCCTGTGGATGCCGATGGGGGTGGTTATCTGCCTCGGCACCATTTTCTCCCTGCCGCTTATCATCACCGTGCTGCCCGTGGCGTACTGGAAACTGGCGGCAAAGTAATGGGAATTATGAATTATGAATTATGAATTATGAGTGCTCATGCTCTGACCATTAACTACCGACCACTTATGAAACGCTATCCATATATTGTATTGCTTTTGTGTCTGCATTGCTGCCTACCTATATCAGCAAGCAGTGAGGGTAAACAAGTTTTAACGAACTCTTCTACTTACAAGGAGGTGCGGTCTCCAGGCCACACCCATAATGAAGAAACATCAAAGCAGGAACTATTTAGTCCTTCATCCACTGATACTCTTTCCCTCGACTCTGCGCTTGCCCTTGCGCGGCAGAACAACCGTACCCTGCTCATGGCACAGCAGGACATCCGCAAAGCCGAAGCCTTGCGCAAAGAGGCACGCACCAACTATTTCCCGCAAGTGAACCTGCAAGCGGGCGGTTATCATGCCTACAACCCGATACTGGAATACAGCGTCTCCGAGATACCTAACGCCGCCGCCCGCGACCTGCTGCTGACGCTCTACAACGACTACGGCATCGCGCTCGGCTTGCCCGACCGATTGGCACTATTCCAGCAGGGGGCGATGGCAACCGCCACCGCCGTGCAGCCGCTCTACATGGGCGGGAAGATAGTGGCAGGCAACAGGCTGGCGGAAGTGGGGGTGCAGGCGGCACGATACCAAGCCGACATCACGGAGCGCGACCTGATGCAGCAGACGGAGGAGATGTACTGGCTGGTGGTCAATCTGGAGGAGAAACAGCAGACCATC
>JBJEJX010000066.1:0-1629 GCA_051878345.1 Paludibacteraceae bacterium
ATTTCCGTTTATGGGCAGGAATACACCAACACCACCTACAAATTGGCAAAGATGAACCTCGCCATCCGAGGTATTGCCAACAACTTGGGCGATCAGGCGGCGGATACTTTCCACAACGACCAACACAAAGACCTGAAAGCGGACTTCATAATGGCGAATCCGCCTTTCAACCAGAAGGCATGGCGGACTACTGCCGAACTCACGGACGACCCGCGTTGGTACGGCTACGATGTACCGCCCGCGAGCAACGCCAATTATGCTTGGATTCTGAATATCGTCTCCAAGTTGTCGTGCAACGGTATGGCGGGATTCCTGCTTGCCAACGGCGCATTAAGCGGCGACGGCGTGGAACTGAATATCCGTCGCCAACTCTTGAAGAACCATCTGGTGGAGGCGATAGTGATTCTCCCGCGCAATATGTTCTACTCCACCGACATCAGCGTTACCCTCTGGATATTGGCAGGCAATCGCAAAGCCCGCACCGTGGAGCAGAACGGCGAGATAGTGCGTTACCGCGACCGTGAGAACGAGGTGCTGTTTGTCGATCTTCGGCAGTGGGGCGAACCGTTCGAGAAGAAATATATCCAATTCACGCCAGAGCAGATAAAGCAGGTGGCGGATAATTTCCACAACTGGCAGCGCGAGGGGCACGAGAGCACCTATCGCGATGTGCCGGAATATTGCTGTTCCGCCACGCTCGAAGAGATAGAGGCGAAGGGCTGGTCGCTGGTGCCGAGCAAGTATATCGAGTTTAGGAGTCGGGACGAGAACATCGATTTTGATACAAGGATGAAGCAGTTGCAAAGCGAGATAAAGGAACTGCTGCGTCAAGAGGAAGAGAGCAGGAAAGACCTCTTGAACCTGTTTCGGGACTTGGGGTATGGGATTTGATAAAGACGCAATATATCGCTCCGTGGACGGCGTGCGCAGTTAAAGGTACGGAAAACTGCTTGACCGAATGCTGACCAAATGGCAGAATTGTTTGGCAGAGGGACGCAAACTGTTTGCACACGCGTTGTATGAATGGAACAATACGCAACCGACGGCTCTCTTATATGTTATTTTAACCAATGAAATGCCGCACAATCCATACTGCGACCACCGAGATAGAAACTATGTGTATTTATCGGAAAAAGCGTAAATAATCTAAAAGAATGAAACCGCATAATGCCACATATCAACGCTTGGGCGACTACATCCGCGAAGTGGATGTTCGGAACAAGGACTTGAAGGTAAATACACTTTTGGGGGTCAGCATCTCAAAAAAGTTTATTCCGTCTATTGCGAATACGATAGGGACGGATATGTCCTCGTATAAGATTGTGGCGCAAAATCAGTTCGCTTATGGTCCGGTTACCTCACGCAATGGCGAAAAGGTTTCAATTGCATTGTATAGTGGAAAAGAACAGGCTATTATTTCACAGGCATATTCCGTTTTTGAAGTAAAAGATTGCAATGCTCTTTTGCCCGAATACTTAATGATGTGGTTTCGTCGTCCGGAGTTTGATAGATACGCACGATTCAAGTCTCATGGAAGTGCACGAGAGATTTTCGATTGGTCTGAAATGTGCAACGTGTTGCTCCCCATTCCTTCGATAGCCCGCCAGCGTGAGATAGTTGCCGAATATG
>JBJEJX010000067.1:0-5951 GCA_051878345.1 Paludibacteraceae bacterium
CCGAACCGATACCAACCAAGTAGCGAACAAGCGCAAGTCCGCACACGCCGAGCATTGAGGTTTCAGCATATATTTTGATAAAAGCGTTTATTGGCGCTTGTTTTGGTAAATAGGAAACTGGAATTTTGTATTTAACCCAAAGCAAGAATGGCAATGAACGCCTGCAGGATATGATTAGTCCTTTCGTCCACGACGAAGATTATCATATTCGGCGTGGGCGTTTGGATTGTTTATTTTTGTTAAAGGGTTATTCCAGTACCTCTATTTAGAGAATAAGCAAAGAAGGAAGCACCACGCTTTTTTGTTTCCGTTCACCGAGTTGTCAGGTGCTTGCAACTCATGGAAATACAAACGATTATGAAGAAATGGCTATTTCTTTGTTTGGCTGCCCTTGCCGTTGGAGTACAGGCAATGGCGACTAACCTTGTGGTCAAACCTCTGTCAGGTACGGACTATCGTCGCGAGTTGGCTACCATTGGAAAGGTGGTCTATCACGGCGACTCCCTCTACCTCTACGACAGTTTCGGCACACTGCTCTATCGCGAGCAACTCGCCAAAGTGCAACAACTCACCTACTCCGAGGGCGGCGACCCCACCACGGGCATGGAAGATGTCCAATCCGGCGCAGGCGGGGCTGTGCGGGTGTTCCCCAACCCGACGGCGTCGGTGCTTATCATGGAGGTGGGGTCGGAAGTTTATTCCGATGGAATCGGAAGCCGCACCCAAGAGCAGAATGACCAAACCGCCCGCCTCTACAACCGGCAGGGGCAACTGCTCAAAACCGCCTCCCTCACCGCCGCCCGCACCACGCTGGATGTCAGCGACCTCCCCGCAGGCACCTACCTCCTCCTCTGCAACGGCGAAGCCTTCAAGATTATCAAGGAGTAACCGCCTGAGGAAACTCCTGCCCGCAAAAAGTCTCCCTTTAAGGGAGATTTAGAGGGTCCTCCCCGCCAGCAGAAAGTCCCCCTTTCCGGGGTCCCCGAAAAATCTCTGATTTTTGGGGTGGATTTCGGGGGATTTAGAGGGTCTTGGGGATTTAGAGGGTCTTACTGGGGACGCAGGCGTCTCGCCTGCGGACAAGGCGCAAGCCTTGATGGTGAAAGCATTGCAGACACAAACAGTTTGTCCCAAACTGACCGCAGAGAGCACCCCGACTCCCCTGCTCTGCGAGCGGGGCACACACTGGGGACGCAGGCGTCTCGCCTGCGGGCAAGGCGGAAGCCTTGACGGTGAAAGCATAGCAGACACAAACAGTTTGTCCCAAACTGACCGCAGAGAACACCCCGATTCCCCTGCTCTGCGAGCGGGGCACCCACTGGGGACGCAGGCGTCTCGCCTGCGGGCAAGGCGAAAGCCTTGACGGTAAAAGCATTGCAAACACAAGCAGTTTGTTCCAAACTGACCGCAGAGGGCACCCCACTGCGCGTTGCTTGCGGGGACCCCATGGGCGGGACGCCCGCGTCCCCAGTGAGAGTATTACAGACACGAAGGTGCGGCTCCCGACAAGTCGGGGTCTGGATGTCTCCCCCTCCCTCAAAGGCAAAGCCCCGAAGGGGCGATATAAACCGGCGTAGGGGCTCGCCCCTATGTAAAAAAACACCCCCTCAAAAACATAGCCCTGTAAGGGCGACATAACTTAATAAAGAACACATATATCAAAAACAAAATTAACTCATTATGAAAAAACTATTTCTCTTCGCTGCCCTGTTGGCAGCAACCCTCTGCGCCACGGCGCAGCAGAACCAAGTCGTTTGGCAGCACGGCAAAATGATGTACGGCAGCCCTATCCCGACGGTGGATAGCATTACTTTCGCCGCCGACATCGAGTCCTCAGACACGCTGCACCTTATCCTCCCCCGCACGATTATCAAGGAGGTACACGACACCATTATCAAAGAAGTGATTAAGGAGGTGATTGTCGAAGTGCACGATACCATTATTGACAAAGTGTACCAATGCCCTACTCTGACAGGCGTGTTCTCCGTGTCTGCCGACAAGCAGGTGCATTTCTCTATGGGTAACCTGCAATACACTCAAAGTACTAAAACATGGGGATTTGCAGAGAATCAGTATGATATGATAGGGGAAGCCAATGCGGAAAACAGTGCCTTGGCAGATAAGATAGACCTCTTCGGTTGGAGCGGTAGCACCGCGACAGCCAAGTGGGGTATCAGCACCTCCGCAAGCAATAGCGACTATTCCGGCGACTTTGTGGATTGGGGACAAAATATCGGCGACGGAAATACGTGGCGTACCTTGACCAACGATGAGTGGACATACTTGCGCAGCACTCGTGCCAATGCCTCAAGTTTGATGGGTGTGGCACGTATCAACCTTGATGCGGAGGGAACAACGTATGCCAACGGACTAATCCTCTTGCCCGATAGTTGGACTTGCCCCGATGGTGTTACTTTCAAATCGGGTTTATCGAGCGAGGATGCCATACAAGCCTACGCCGATTACCAAACTTTCACCCTCGCAGAGTGGGCAAAGTTGGAGGCAGCAGGAGCCGTCTTCTTGCCTGCTTCGGGTCTCCGCAACAGTTCGAGTATCAGCAGTGTGCAGTACAACGCCTACTACTGGTCTGCTACGCCCAACGTCTCGTACTACGCCTTCTACCTGCGCTTCTACTCGAGTGGAGCCGGCGGGGGCTTCAGCAATCGCTACTACGGGTACGCCGTCCGTTTGGTTCAAGATTTATAAAAGAGTAACCTTTGCTATGCGCATCCCCTTATCAACAACAAAAAAAATTAACTCTATATGAAAAAGATATTTCTCTTCGCTGCCCTGTTGGCAGCAACCCTCTGCGCCACTGCGCAGCAGAACCCGATGGTTTGGCACAATGGAAAAGTGATGTACGGCAGCCCCATCCCGACCGTGGATAGCATTATCTTTGCCGCCGAGATGGAGTCCTCCGACACCCTCCACCTTATCCTCCCCCGCACGATTATCAAGGAGGTACACGACACCACTATCAAAGAAGTGATTAAGGAGGTGATTGTCGAAGTGCACGATACGGTGATTAAGAAAGTGTACAAATGCCCGAATGAGCCTCTGTCGGGGGCTTTCTCCGTCTCGGAAACGAAACAAGTCGCTTTCTCGTGCGGTAATCTACAATACACGCGAAGCACAAATACTTGGGCATTCGCACTCAATCAGTATGATCTGTTGGGCACTGCCAATGTGGCAAACTTTTCTTTGGCAGACAAAATCGACCTCTTCGGTTGGAGCGGCAGCACGGGCTCTGCACAATGGGGGGTCAGCGACTCCCAGAGCGAGAGCAATTATAGTGGCGACTTTGTGGATTGGGGTCAGAATATCGGCGACGGCACCACATGGCGTACCTTGACCAACGATGAGTGGACATACCTGTATGAAACTCGTGCCAATGCCGCAAGTTTGATGGGTATTGCGCGTATCAACCTTGACGAGGCAGGCACAACCTATGCCAATGGTCTCATCCTCTTGCCCGATAGTTGGACCTGCCCCGAAGACATTACTTTCAAGTCGGGTTTCTCAAGCAATAATAGCGAACAGGCCTACGCAGAGTACCAAGCTTTCACCCTTGCGCAGTGGGAAAAGTTAGAAACAGCAGGAGCCGTCTTCTTGCCTGCTACGGGTTACCGCTACGGGTCGGAGATCCGCTATGTGCTTCGCGGCTACTACTGGTCTGCTACGCCCGGCGACTCGTACAGCGCCGGCTGCCTGGACTTCGACACGGGTGCGATCAAATTGGGCGGCTCCTATCGCAAGTTCGGGTTCGCCGTCCGTTTGGTGCAGGATTTGTGATTTGGAGTTTGGGATTTGGTTTGGGGCTGCTACCTTTGGGGTGGCAGCCCTAATTGTTGGAGCATTCTTCATAAAGAGAGGTGGGACAGCGGGGCAGCGGGGCAGTAGTTTCTATAAACTCACCCGCGCGCGTACGCACATATAGTTTTAGGAAACTGCTGCCCCGCTGCCCCGCTGCCCCACTCCTGCCTGCCACACGATCTCCCCCTCCGCCGCCTGTTGTTGCACCCAAAACAGCACGATTTTTAAGATTTTCCCCGCCGCGACCTTTTCGCGTATTTGTCGCAGGTCGGTCGCGGGTCTATCGCGGGTCGGTCGCAGGTCTCTGCCCCTCCAAAAATGTACGATTATTAAGATTTCCCCCGCCGCGACCTTTTCGCGTGTTCGTTCGCCGCCACGATATATCGTCTGCGGCGCTATCTCCCTCCCTTTTCGGGGTCCCCACAAGCAACGCGCAGTGGGGTGAATTTAGGGAGGGCTGGGGAGGGTCCTTATCCCGCAGGTATCTTCCCCCCTCCCTTTGTAGGGAGGGACGGGGGTGGGTCTTGTCCTAATGGGGTGAATTTAGGGAGGGCTGGGGAGGGTCCTTATCCCGCAGGTATCTTCCCCCCTCCCTTTGTAGGGAGGGACGGGGTGGGTCTTGTCCTAATGGGGTGAATTTAGGGAGGGACGGGGTGGGTCTTGTCCTAATGGGGTGAATTTGGGGAGGGACGGGGAGGGGCTCTATTCCGAAAACGCAAGTTTTTATGGGCACGGACTTGCAGGTTCCAATTATTTTTTGTACTTTTGCAGCCGAATTTCTATATCGTAAAATCGTAAAAGGTTATGTTGTATATTCCGGCTCCTGAGGGCAAACGCCTTGTTTGGTATTTATCGATGGAAGAGTATCTGGCGCAGCATGCGACGGAGGATGTGTTCTTCTCATGGGTGGTGGCGCCGACCGTGATTTTCGGGCGGCACCAGGTGATGGCAGACGAGGTGAACATGCCCTACTGCCAAGCGCACGGCGTGCAGATGTACCGCCGCAAGAGCGGCGGCGGGTGCGTCTATTCGGACGAGGGAAACCTGATGCTCTCGTACATTACGCCCAACACCCACTCCGAACAGGTGTTCCAATGGTACTTGGACACGGTGGCGGACGCGTTGAAAGCCATGGGGTTCCCCGCGGCAAAGTCGGATCACAACGATGTACTGATAGGCGACAGAAAGGTGTCGGGAAACGCCTGCTATGCCCTCCCGACGGGGACGATAGTGCACGGGACGATGCTCTACAATGTGGATTTCGCCGCGCTGCAAGAGGCTATCACGCCGTCGCATGAGAAACTGGCGAAACACGGCGTGCAGTCCGTGCGCCAACGGGTGGTGAACCTGAAAGACTTGGACAATGCCAACGAGGGGCACCCTGCGCTGCGGGATATCCGTGCGCTGGCGGACTACTTCGCGGCGCGGCTGTGCGACCGCACGCGCGAACTGACGGCTGAGGAGATACGGGGCATTGACTTGCTGGAACAAACCTACCTCAACCCCGACTTTATCAAAGGCTAAGACGGACAAGGAGATGGATGTCGGTGCGGGTCTGCGCTACTTGGCGCAGGCTCGCCGTGTTTTTGGAATAGACGGTCTCGCTCGCGCGGAGGTAGAAGGTAATCATTTTGGCGGCTTGCCAACGGAGGTTGAGGTAGAGGCGCACGCCCTGCCCATAGACGAAAGGCGCGGAATAGGCGTAGAGGATGTCTTGCTCGTAGGTGTAGATACGGTTGGCGTAGTTGCGCGCATTGAAGAGTTGGACGCGCCCGCCGAGGGAGACGGGGGCTTGGCGGAAAACATAGTCGATGTCCTGCAAGACGGAGACGCCCCATGTGAGGTTGCTCGCGGTGTCGGCGGCGAGGTTGCACTCCGCCTGCGTGCGCAAGTCCCAACCGCCGCCGCTCCAAGCATAGGTGAACCGCCCGCTGTACAGCCCTGTGTGCCCCTTCTCGCGGGCACGCAGGCGCAGGGTGAGTCGGTGGGCGGGCGCGGGCGTATAGGCGGCTTCGCCCATTGCCTCGTAGCCCCACGAGGGCGCGAAAGGTATGCCGAATTTCACGCCGGAGAAACGGAACAAATCGGCATACAGGGCAAAGTGCCAACGGCGTAAGCGACTAATATCCAGTCCGATA
>JBJEJX010000068.1:0-1599 GCA_051878345.1 Paludibacteraceae bacterium
GGTAATCCCGTGTAACGGTGTCTATCACGGCTTCCCGCTCTTTGTCGTTATAGACGAACTCCCGCTGATAAGGCGGCCGCACGTCCAGCACTCCCCCGTAGGCTTTCACCCCCGCTTCTTGGTTGTCCACATAGCCCTCGGCTAATTCTCCGATGGTGATTTTGTGCAGTGTTATTTCCATGAATGATACTTATTTCTACCCTTTTTCTCTACCTCCCAAGTAGAGAACAGAGTTAGTGATTAGTTAGTGATTAGTTAGTGATTAGTTAGTGATTAGTTAGTGATTAGTTAGCGATTAGTTAGCGATTAGTTAGCGATTAGTTAATGATTAGTTAGAGATTGAACTGTCATGGAGGTGCTTTGCAACTCCCCCTCCCCTCCTTTCAGGAGAGGCGGGGGAGCCCCTCTGCCTCCCTGCATACTCCAGTGCGCCTTATTGCCTCCTGCGAATAAAAAATCTATGATACAACTTCTGGCATACCATACCTTGATACATGATTTGACGAGATTTATATTCTTTGAAACCAATTTGTTTTCTCAATGTTGATAAGGCAATTGCGGGTTCGTGGCATCCTAAAATCTCAAACTGCTCAGGATTATATTTATCCAAGAATGTAATAGGCACACCCATTACTCCTTCGTAATCGCAAGGTATATCTGTTGTAACATTTACATTGATTGCATCGTAATTATCGTATTTTGGATACTCTTCAGGAGAGTATCTCTTGTACAATACAAGATCTTCATGTCGCTGTGGATAATCCATATTCGTGAACCAACGCACTCCCTTTACGCGGATAAACTTACGCCCCTTCTCATCAACACGACTACCCGCTGCATTCAGCGGATAACTATCGGGCACTTGGAACTCTCTGTCGCCGCTGTGAATACTTGCCCCCATCCATACTTTATTTGCCTTTATAAGCGGAAAAAACTCTTTGTAAGTGATAGCATTGACATTACCAATAATAAGGAACTGCTTTTGGTATTCCACAAGTTGCGCCACATACTCCCGAAACAACGAGAAAGGCGGGTTGGTAACCACTATATCGGCTTCTTTGAGCAGTGCAATGCACTCCGCACTGCGGAAGTCCCCGTTGCCCGTCAGTATGGAAATAACATTCTTGTCGTTTTGTAGCAATGTCCGCACATCGCTCAGGTCTATTGCCCCGTCGCCGTTGCAGTCGCTTACCTCGCTTATTTCCACTTTGTAGGCAATCTTCTTCGGGTCATCCACCGTGTCGCCGAAGTCCAGCAACAACTCGTTGCCCGATACAGGCGAACCGTTGTAGCAGGTAGCAATCAACTTCTTCAATCCCAATGAATTGAAGTTCAGCGCAAAATACTTGAAGAAATTACTCTCGTAGGGGTCATCGCAGTTGCAGAAGACGACCTTGTCGCGGAAATACGACTTGTAGTGCATCAACTCTTTCTCTATATCCGCCAGTTGGGTATAGAACTCGTCTTTCTTGGCATCCTTTGCCTTCGCCAAATCTTGTCGCGCCATAGACTGATAGCGTTAGTGCATGCTATCAATCTCGATAGAATAGTATGAAAAAGGTGCAAACCTCTTTCGCGTTCAACAGGAGCCTCGGAGAA
>JBJEJX010000069.1:0-5821 GCA_051878345.1 Paludibacteraceae bacterium
GAGATTATCCGCCACGAGCGTAATGTGGAACTCTGCTGCGAGGGCTTGCGCTACGACGACTTGCGCCGTTGGAAACAGGCGGAGGAGTTGCTGAGCGGGGTGCAGTATGGCATGAACTACTCGGGCAAGACCGACAACGAGTTCTTCCAAAAGACGCAGTATCAGACGCGCGTCTATAAGAAGGCGTACTACTGGTTCCCCATCCATCAAACGCAGATAGACCGCAACCCGAAACTGAAACAGTTGCCCTATTGGAAGTAACTAAGCGCTTACGCGCTGTTGGAAACTTCGTGTAGGGAAGCCCAATCGGGCTGTAAGAAAGTAAATGTACGAAAGCGCTATGCGCTGTACACGGAGCGAAGCGGAGTTTCCTACACGAAGTTAAATACACGAAGCGGAGTTAATAACACGAAGTTTTATTATGAAAAAGATTCTTTATATATTGAGTAGTCTTCTCTTGCTGGCGGGATGTCAGCAGGAGAGCATGCACATCAGTATTCCCCAGCCGGAGGATGCGATGCACCTGAAAGCGTCAAGCGATAGTGTAAGGCTTGCACAACGCTATGCAGGCGAGGATGCCATCTCCTTCACATGGGATATACCCGAGCCTTTGGAGGGCACTACGGGCTACGACTATTTCTTCAAGATGGACGTGGCGGACAATGGCTTCGAGACCTCCATCAGCAAGATTGCCGTGAAAGGTACGCAGTCGATTTCGTTCACCCACGCCGAGTTGAACGCCATGCTGGAGCAGTGGGGCGTGAAAGCGGGCACGTGGATGCAGTTGGAAGCCGAACTGATTGCCAATCCGTTGGGGTCGGAGACCTATATCAAGCCCATGCTTTCCACGGTGCGTTTCGATGCCGTGGGCTTTGCCAATCTGCTCTATGTGGCAGGTAGCGCGACGAGTGCGGGCGACGACTATGCCAATGCGTTGATTATGGAGAAGACGGCAGGCGTGAATGCCTATACCTATCGCGGCGTGATGCAGCCCGGGGAGTTAGTCTTCTTGACGGAGCAGTCGGCTGAGGCGGACTTTATCGGCATGGGAGCGGACGAGCGTTCGATGGTGCATGCTACCGTCGAGACGGTGAAGGGTGTACCTGTGCAGCAGGAGGGTTTCTATGCACCGGAGGTGAACCTCGATGAGATGACGCTGGTGCTGAATCAACCGCTGGCGCTTATCGGCGACGCTACATGGGGCGGCTGGAACTTGGGCAACGCTTCCTATATGGAGCAACAGAACGAGACTCGCCTGACATGGACGGGACCGCTCACCAAGGGCGAGTTGAAGTTGGCTTGCAATCCCTCGAGCGGTTCTTTCTTCGATGCTTTCTACACCGCCACTGCGTCAGGTGCTTATACCGACGGCACTACGGATATGCTCTTCCACCCGCAGGGGACGACGGACGCGGATGACTTCAAGTGGCAGTGCGCGGCGGACGGTATCTATCAAGTGGATGCCGACCTGAGCAACCATACCCTCACGTTCTCCTACCTCTGCAACTACGCTTACATATACCTCTGCGGCAACGCTACGCCGAGTGGCTGGGACACGCCTTTCACGCAGAGTTTCTCCTATGTGGGCGACTGCCTGTTCCGGTGGCAGGGCACACTCACTCCGGGCGAAATCAAGTTCCCGCTCACCACTTCGGACTACCAAGGACCTACCTTGATGGCTATGGCGGCAAACACGCCGGTGGTGATAGGCGAGCCGATGGACTTCTTCTACACGAGCAACGGCGACCCCGACCAGAAATGGATAGTGAAAGAAGGAGGCGAATATACTATTACGATAGACGCGCTGAACAACAAAGTAACGTTTGAGAAGTAAGAAGAAACTGCGTGTAGCGAAGCCCTGCGGGCAGTACACGTAGCGAAGCGGAGTTACACGAAGTTTTTTACACGAAGTTTCCAACACGTAGCGAAGCGGAGTTAAAAACACGAAGTTCTAAACATGAAATTTACTAACATGAAATTGAAATATATCTTTTTGGCGTTTAGCGCATGGTTCTTGGCGCTGACGCAAGTGTCCTGCGAGAAAAAAATCGACACCGGTTGGACGATAGATGATGTGGAGGACGACCCCATTATCGAAGCCCCCAAGGTGAAAGCCAATGCGCCGCTCTATTGGTCGGTGTATGAATACTGCTATGAGGCGGAAGCAAGCAACACCAATCGCAACATGCCTTGGGACAGGTGGGTGAAGAATGTGGAGTGGGTGGAAAAGAATCTTCTGCCATACGGCTACGACATGATTTGCACCGACGGCTTTATGACCATGTACTGCGACAACTCGTGCCTCTATATGACGCACTACGGCGAGGAGAATGGTCAACTCTTTTCGCTGAAAGAATTGGTGGCACTCTGCAAAGAGCACGGCTTGCGTTTGGGCGTGTACGACAACCCGCTATGGATTCACTGCGATTGGGACCAAAACATTCCGGGGACGAAGTACAAAGTGTCTAACCTCGTCTATCAGGAGGGAGTGGACAATGTGTTGCACCCCGATGCCAACCCAGGCAACGAGATTTTCCAATGGGCTATCCCTTCCCATCCGGGTTGCAAGGAGTTTATTGACGGCTTCTTCAAGTACTACAGCGAGTTGGGCGTAACCTATATCCGCATGGACTTCATGTGCGTCTTCGAGGAAGGCACGGGTATGGGCGGCGCCCCCGGACGCGGCTATGGTACGGAGGAATACGAATTGGCATTGCAGTATATCAACGAGGCGGCTGTCAAGTACGGCGTGTTCACCTCTATCGTCATGCCTTTGGGCAAGAACCACGGTGCCAACGAGCGTCGCTACATGAACATGATGCGTTGCGAGGCGGATGTGTTCTGCGGTCACTGGGCGGCTTTCTCAGGTGTGGACGGCGACCAATGGGTGGATGAATACAAAGGGGGTACCTACTACCGCCGCCGCGGGGATATCGTCCCTGACCAATGGCCCACTACCTTCAATGTGTTCGACGGCTTTGTCTATTGGTCCGATATCACGGGACGCGGCAAGATTATCCCCGATGGCGATTTCACCCGCCTCACTACCCTCAACCACGAGGGGAAGTTCAATACGGCTGACGAGTGCCAATCGGTTATCTCGCTGCAACTCATTGCCGGCGGACCCGTTGCTTGTGCCGACCAGTACGACTCCGAGGATATAGCCAACCGCGTGCAGTACTACCAGAATGAGGAGATGCTGGCGCTCAACCAAGACGGCTTTGTGGGCAAACCCCTTTCGCGCGACTTGGGTAAGGTGGAGAGTCAGATTTGGGTAGGTCAGATGCAGAACGGCGACTGGGTGGTAGGGCTCTTCAACCGCGAGTCCACGCCTCAGACGCGTTACCTCTCTTTTGCCTCTTTGACGGAAGGAGAGATGCAGGTACGCGACCTGTGGGAACACTGCGACCTCGGCACCATGAACTCTATCAGTGTGGAACTCGCACCCCACGCCTGCAAAGTGTATAGACTGACGAAATAGTAGTTAATCATTTCATGTTAGTCACTGCGTGTTAATCAGTTCCTGTTTTTCACTTCGTGTTAGCAAGTAATGCCAACATGCAATGCCCAACATACAATGACAAACACATAATGATCATGAAACGCATTCTATCTATCATTGTTGCCGCGGTGCTCTCTGCGGGTGCCGTGGCGAGCGAGACGCTCTGTTCTCCCGATGGCAGACTGTCTATGCAGTTCTCCATTGGCGACCAAGGTCGGATGACCTATATGCTGATGCTCCAAGGCGACACCCTTGTCCGCCCTTCTCGTCTTGGTTTGGACCTTGCGGGCGACCAACTGCTCTACGGCTTTGAGCAGGTAGGCGCAGACCGCAGTACGTTCGACGAGACGTGGCAACCCGTATGGGGCGAGGAGCGCGAGATTCGCAACCACTACAACGAACTCCTTGTCCACCTCAAGCAGACGCCGCAGAACCGCTATATCCGCGTGCGCTTCCGCCTGTTTGACGACGGCTTGGCATTCCGCTACGAGTTCCCTTTGCTCGGACTCAACTACTTCACCATTCGCGAGGAGCAGACCGAGTTTGCCATGCCGGGCGACATTACAGCCTATTGGATTTCAGGCGATTACGACACGCAGGAGTATGAATACACCCGCTCGCGCTTGAGCGAAATCCGCAGCCTGAGCGACGCCACGCGTGTGGGTAATGTCAGTCAGCGCGGCTTCTCCAAGACCGGTGTGCAGACGGCTCTCCTTCTCCGCACGGACAACGGCGTATGGCTCACTATCCACGAGGCGGCACTCGTCAACTACGCTTGCATGCACCTCGACCTCAACGACACCACTTTCGTCTTCACTTCCCATCTCTCGCCCGATGCTATCGGCAACAAAGGCTATATGCAAGCCCCCTGCCAAAGCCCGTGGCGGACGGTGCAGGTGGCGACCGACGCGCGGCAGATACTCGCCAACCGCATGACGCTCAACCTCAACGAACCCTGCCGAATTGAGGACACCTCGTGGATTAAACCCATGAAATACATTGGCGTATGGTGGGAGATGATCAACTGGAGCAAGGCTTGGTCTTACACCAACGACCTCCCCTCCGTGCAAATAGGCAAGACCGACTACACCAGGGTAACGCCCCACGGAAACCACGGGGCAACCACCGAGAATGTCCTCCGCTACATTGATTTCGCCGCCAAGTACGGTTTCGACGGAGTGCTCGTGGAGGGATGGAATATCGGTTGGGAAGACTGGATTGGGAACCAGAAAGACTATGTCTATGATTTCGTAACCCCCTATCCCGATTTCGATGTGGAGCGTATTCACGACTACGCCAAGGCAAAGGGCGTGAAGATGATTATGCACCACGAGACCTCTGCCTCTATCCGCAACTACGAGCGACACCTCGACACCGCCTACCAGTTTATGAATCGATACGAATACCCCGCTGTGAAATCCGGCTATGTGGGCAATATCGTGCCGCGGGGCGAGACCCATTACTCGCAGTGGGTCAACAACCACTACCTCTATTGCATTGAGAAGGCGGCGAAGTACCATGTCATGGTCAATGCGCACGAGGCGGTACGCCCTACGGGGCTTTGCCGCACTTATCCCAACCTCATTGGAAACGAGTCGGCAATGGGTACGGAGTACCAAGCCACGATGGGCATTCAGCCGGGGCACACCTGTATCCTGCCTTTCACGCGCCTCAACGGAGGACCGATGGACTACACACCCGGTATCTTCGAGATGGATATGAGCAAGATGTCGCCCAACAACCCCAACCACTGCAACACCACTCTCTGCAACCAACTCGCGCTCTATGTAACCATGTACTCCCCCTTGCAGATGGCTGCCGATGTGCCGGAGAACTACGAGCGTTTCCCCGACGCCTTCCGCTTCATTTGCGATGTGGCGCTCGATTGGGACAGGTCGTGGTACCTCGAAGCAGAACCGTTGGAGTACATCACCGTGGCGCGTAAGACCAAGGGCAAAGACGAGTATTTCGTAGGAGGCACTTGCGGCAAAGAGGCGCGCACCTCTGCTATCTCGCTCGACTTCCTCCCCGCAGGCAAACAGTATGTTGCCACTATCTACCAAGATGCAAAGGATGCGCACTACCTGACCAATCCGCAGGCATACACTGTCTCCACCAAGAAGGTAAATAGCAGGACAAAACTGAAAATCTACGAGGCTCCTTCCGGCGGTTATGCCATTACCCTCCGCCCGCTCTAACTCAAAGCATACACAAAGGGACAGGCATTCCGCCTGCCCCTTTCCTTACCCCCGACTTCATGCACTCAAGAGTTAGTGATTAGTTAGTGATTAGTTAGTGATTAGTTAGTGATTAGTTAGT
>JBJEJX010000070.1:0-5726 GCA_051878345.1 Paludibacteraceae bacterium
CCCGCCAAGCCCTCGAGCGCAAAGAGAGCCGCGGACTGCACTACAACATCGACTATCCACGCAAAGAGTAACATGCCCAGACTCATCATCATCGGCGGCGGCGTAGCCGGACTCACCGCAGGTATCTACGCGCAAAAAGCCCAACTCACCTCCACCATTTATGAGCGACACACCCTGCCGGGCGGACTGCTCTCCTATTGGCAACGACGGTCTTACCTGCTCGACAACTGTGTGCACTGGCTCACGGGCACCGACCCAAGCACACCCATCTACCGATTGTGGCAGGAAGTGGGTGTGCTTTCCGATGATGTGGTCGTCCATCGTCCGCAGTATTTCATGCAAGTGGAGCACAACGGCGAGAGGCTCCACCTCTGGCGCGACCTCAGCCGCCTGCACGATGACATGCTGCGTCTCTCGCCCGAAGACACGACCCGCATAGAGGAGTTTATCCGCCTTGTCCGCATTTATCGCGACACCGTCATCATTGCCGACAAGCCTTTCGAGCAGTACTCGCTGTGGCAGAAAGCCCGACTCGTCTATTCTATGCGGCATATCGGCAAAGTCCACCGCAAATACGCCAAGATGAGTATCGCACACTATGCCGAACAGTTCAGCCATCCTCTTATCCGCAAGTTCTTGCAGGCATACTTCCCCGTCCACTATAATGTGGCGTCCCTCTTCTTCGTCTTCGGCATTTTCACCGGCGGCAATGCCGACCTGCCCGCAGGCGGCAGCCGGGGCATGGTGGAGCGCATGGTCAGCCGATACCGGTCTTTGGGCGGCGTACTTCAAACGGGTTGGGAAGCCGAACGAGTGAACATCATCCCCCATGCCCAAAGGAGGAGTGGTTGCCATGCCGCATCCCCCGCTGTCTCCGTTACTTTCCGCAACGGACAGACCGTCGAGGCGGACTATATCGTCCTCGCCTGCGATTTGCACCATGCCGTTACACGGCTGCTGCCCATGGGATATATGGACAAATATATGTGGGATCGTTTCTTGGGGCACCCCGACAAATACCCCACCTACAGCAGCATTAATCTCTATTTCGCGGTCAACCACCGTACCGCCACCATTCCCGAGGCGCGTATCCTTGATTTGACAGACCTGCAAATCAACGGCAAAAGCATTCCCTATGCTTTCCTCAAACATTTCAACTACGAGCCTTCTTTCGCGCCTGCCGACACCACCATTCTGCAAGTGCTTATCACCCAATACGCGGACGATTTTGATTATTGGCAGCAACTGCGCACCGACAACTACCAGACTTATCGCATAGAGAAAGGGATTGTCGCGCAAGCCGTCAAAGCATGCCTCGTCGGCACCTTCCCCGAGTTAGCCAACGCCCTGACGGTGCTGGATGTTACCACACCCGCCACCAACCACCGTTTCTGCAACACCTACCAGGGGGCGTATATGAGTTTCGCCCTCACGCCCTACAACGAGAAAGTGGTGCACGACGGTCGTCTCCGCGGACTCGGCAATGTCTATCTCGCCGGTCAGTGGCTGCAAGCCCCCGGCGGACTGCCCAATGCCGCCGTAACCGGCAAGTTCGCTATCCAACGCCTGCTCCACGACCATAAAGAGGGATAAGACAGCGAGACAGCAGTTTCCGTAAACTCACTCGCGCGCGTGCGCGCACATAGTTATTAGGAAAACTGCTGTCTCGCTGTCTTGCCGTCCCGCTTTTCACCTTTTCCACGCTGTCCCTACCCCCCCCTGTGCCTCCTAAAAACAGTACGATTTTTAAGATTTTCTCTGTCGCGATCTTTTCGCGTGTTTGTCGCGGGTCGATCGCGGGTCGGTCGCAGGTCGACCGCCCTCCCTTTAAGGGAGGGATGGGCATCGAAAATGTACTATTGTTAAGATTTGCCCGTCTGCTTAGTATCTCCGTATGGAGAGCAGTTGGTGGGTGTATTGTCCTTGGGGATGTTGAGCGTCGGCTTGCTCTATGGAGAAGATACCCGTCGAGTCGATTTTCTCTACCTTGACGCGACCGGAGCAGTGGATAATCCGCTGCTTGTCTATCAGGATACCCACATGAGTGACGGTTCCGTTGTTTGTGTCGGGTTTGCAGAAAAAGGCTAAGTCGCCCGCGAGGGCTTGGTCTAAAGAAGGTACTTCCGTGCCTTGCGCGGCTTGCTCGGAGGCGTTGCGGAGCAGGTGCTTGCCGAAAAGCGAGAGAATAGTCTGCGTGAAGCCGGAGCAGTCCATACCCATTGCGTTCTTGCCTCCCCACAGGTAGGGGATGTTCAGGAAGAAGCGTACTGCCTGCAACAGATGCGGCTCGTCCATTGGCAGCGGCTCCGTCAGCACCATCGAAGGGTCGATACGGAAACCCACACCCAGCAACTCAAAGCGTCCGTCTCGGTAGTTGAACAGGCGTGTGCCTGCCGTCAACGGAATAGTCTGCCCGTTGTTCTCGCTCACGGCATACGCCATGGGCATGAGTACCATCGCCGTGGTTTCGGCGGGCAGTTTCTGCTCCTCCTCCGCAGACAAGGGGGTGATCATTTTCTTATCCGCCCATCCTTCCTGCCCGTCTTGGCAGAGGCGAATCTTGTACCAACGCGGCTGCTCGTCCAATATCTCGCATTTCTCGCCGAAAAGCATTTGCGTGCTCATCTCGGCAGATTCACGGGCTTCTGTCCTTACAGGAACCACGCTATGTAAAGAAAGACCTTTCATATCGGTGTTGTTTTTCGCTATCCTCCGCAGGCGGGAAACCCGCCCGGAGGAGCGTCGTTTTGTTGTCTGTAACGCCTATCGGCAGTTGAAAGCAAGGTCATAATCAGCGCCGACTCACCGTTATCCTGCGTATATCCTGCGTAATTGTCCGCTTACAGTTTCCTCCGTTCCCGAACTATAAGGAGGGCTTCTTCGCGGATGTCCTGCGGCAGGGCGATATTCCGCAGTTGCAGGCTGCGCACCCAGCCCGCCACATCGCGCTCCTGCAAAGTGTCGAATACCTCTCTGAGCATTGTGTGCTGCGTCTCGGAATAGGCAGTCGGGTCTATGCCTGCCAAAGCGTCTAATTCCTCGTCATCGTAGTACTCTATGGCGGCATTGCTCTGCAACAGGGAGTCCCGTTCGCAGACCAAATGCTGTCCGCAGCACTCGCCATCGGCGGGCACGGCAGGGGTGGCAGGCTCGCTCTGCGGGGTCTGCGTTCTGCTCTTTCTGCGCTCACGCACCTCGTACAACACGAGTATGAGCAGACCTAAACAAAGAAATACTATCAAGGGTACCATGTCGGGTTTCAAGTTTCAGGTTTTAGGTTTCAAGACTCAATTTTCAGGTTTCAAATCCCAGGTGCATTGCTGCTCGAAACTTGAAACCGGAAACCTTTTACTTATATTTCTACTCCACCGCGTCTTCTTCCACCACGAGGTTGTCAATGATAAAGTTCTGCCGTTCAATGGTGTTC
This sequence comes from Paludibacteraceae bacterium, assembly GCA_051878345.1. GTDB lineage: Bacteria > Bacteroidota > Bacteroidia > Bacteroidales > Paludibacteraceae > Colicola. The sequence continues at coordinate 3,428 of JBJEJX010000070.1, forward strand.
TTGCCCATGTAGTACGCCAGCAGGTCGGACACGGCGTCTTCCTTGCGGAGCATTACTTGATCGAGGCGTATCTCCTTGCCGATAAAGCCTTTGAACTCATCGGGGCTAATCTCTCCCAGTCCTTTGAATCGCGTAATCTCAGGGTTCTTCGCCTCGGCAATGGCTTTCAAACGCTCCTCCTCGGAGTAGCAATAGCGCACCGACTGCTTGTCCTTCACGCGGAAGAGCGGCGTTTGGAGAATATAGACATGCCCTTTCTTGACTAAATCGGGGAAGAATTGGAGGAAGAAAGTGAGCATCAAGAGACGGATGTGCATGCCGTCCACATCGGCATCGGTGGCGATAATCACCTTGTTGTAGCGCAGTTCGTCGAGTCCGTCTTCGATATTCAGTGCCGATTGCAGGCAGTTGAACTCCTCGTTCTCGTACACGACCGACTTGCTCAGTCCGTAGGAGTTGAGCGGCTTTCCGCGCAGGGAGAAGACCGCCTGCGTGCGCACGTCGCGGCTTTTGGTGATGGAGCCTGAGGCAGAGAGACCCTCCGTGATGAAGATACTGCTCTCTTGGCGCAAGTCGTCATCGGCATCCTTGGCTGACTTGACGGGCTTGGCGTCATTGTAGTGCACCTGACAGTCGCGCAACTTGGGGTTGTTGAGTTGGTTCTTCTTCGCCCGCTCGCGTGCCACCTTGGTAACGCCGGCTATCGCCTTGCGCTCTTTCTCGGAGTCCTGTATCTTCTGCAACATCACCTCCGTTATCTCAGGGTGCTTGTGCAAGTAGTTGTCAAGTTGCTGTTTGATGAAGTCATTGACGAACTTATTGACCGACAGCCCGCTCGTAGGCGACATGTCTTTCGATCCCAACTTGACTTTGGTCTGACTCTCAAACACCGGCTCCTCCACATTGATGGCGATGGCTCCCACCACGCCGTTGCGTATGTCGCTGAGGTCTTGATTCTTGTTGAAGAACTCCTTGATCGTGCGCCCTATCGCCTCGCGGAAAGCCGCTTGGTGGGTACCGCCTTGAATGGTGTGCTGACCGTTCACAAACGAGTAGTACTCCTCGCCGGACTGGTTCGTATGGGTGAGCGCAATCTCGATGTCCTCGCCTTTCAAGTGGATAATCGGATAGAGCGGGTCGGCACTCATATCCTCCGTGAGCAGGTCGAGCAAGCCGTTCTTGGAGGTGTATTTGCGCCCGTTGTAGAGCAGGGTGAGACCGGTATTCAGATAGGCGTAGTTGCGCATCATTTCCTCGATATAATCGTCGCGGAAATGGTAGTTCTCGAACAGCCCTTTGCTGCTGTCGGGTGTGAACTCGATGAGGGTGCCGCGTTTCTCGCTGCCGTCATAGTCCACCACGCCCGTGTCGCTCACCAGATGTCCCTGATGGAAAACCGCCTTGCGCGTCTTGCCTTCGCGGAACGACTGCACGGAGAAATCCATTGACAACGCGTTCACCGCCTTGGTACCCACGCCGTTCAGTCCCACGGACTTCTTGAACGCCTTGGTGTCGTACTTGCCGCCGGTGTTGAGCAACGAGACGGCATCCACCATCTTGCCCAACGGTATGCCGCGACCGTAATCGCGCACCCGCACCTGTTCGTCGCGCACCGTAACCTCTATCACCTTTCCCTCGCCCATGCGGTACTCGTCAATGGAGTTGTCTATCGTCTCTTTGATAAGCACATAGATACCATCGTCGGAGTGGCTTCCGTCACCCAACTTGCCGATGTACATACCCGGACGGCGGCGGATATGCTCACGGTCATCCAAGTGGATAATGTTCTCGTCGCTGTACGCCACAGAGACAGTATTTTGATTTTGCAGTTCTTCCATAGTTTGACAGATTCAATAAGACAACGGACTTTATTCTTGCCTTGCTTTTATGTTTTTCAGCGCAATGTCGTATGCCTGCCGATAGTACTTGAAGAAGTAGCGCCACTCCGCTTTCTTGGCGATAGCCGCAGCATCTTGACGCACCTGCTCCGTTTCCTCGGCGGACAACTGCACAAACTGCACCAATCGGCGAGCCACTTGGTCAACCACGTCGTAGTAGTTGCTGTCGTTGCGGACTATCACCGTTACGCTCGGCAGACCGTTCGCCGCCACCTTGTCTTCCGCCCACAGCCCGAAGCCCGCCAGGGTCGTGGTGATGGTGGGCACATGGAACGCCACCGACTCCAGCGGCGTATAGCCCCACGGCTCGTAATAGGAGGGGAAGACCGTGGCGTCCATACCGATGAGCAGGTCGTAGTACGACTTGCCGAACATCGGGTCGTGCCCGTTCAGGTAGTACG
>JBJEJX010000071.1:0-79400 GCA_051878345.1 Paludibacteraceae bacterium
TTGCGCTCCCTCAAGGACTTGAACCTTGGACCCCCTGATTAACAGTCAGATGCTCTAACCGACTGAGCTAAGGAAGCGTACTTGCTCTTTTTCCAAAAGCGAGTGCAAAGGTACTGCTTTTTTTTGATATGACCAAATATTTTGAAAAAAAAATGCAGAAAAAATATAAAAAAGCAGATTATTGCATGAAAATTAGCCAATTTCCGGCATAAATAAAGGTTTCGCTTGCATATATGGGATTTTTTTAGTACTTTTGCAGCACAAAAGACAAAAACACTACTTCATGAAGAAAGTATTAGGATTGGGTAATGCACTGACAGATATGTTGTTGCAAGTATCGGAAGGGGACTTGCGGGAACTGGGGTATCCGAAAGGCAGCATGAACCTTATCACCAAGCAGGAAGCCGCTGCCATCCAGCAACGATTTGCGTCCGTGCGCAAGCGTTTGGTGGCAGGCGGGAGCGCGTGCAACGCCATCAGCACCATTGCCTCGCTGGGCGGCAAAGCGGCATTTATCGGCAAGATAGGCAATGACGAAGTGGGCGATTTCTACCGTGAAGACATGTTGAAGAACAATGTCAAGCCGATGTTGCTCACCTCGCAGAATGAAATGTCCGGTTGCAGTATCGTACTGATAACCCCCGACGGCGAGCGCACCTTTGCCACCTATCTCGGTGCCGCCGCGGAGATGCAACCCGAAGATATTCAGAAGGAAGCCTTTATCGGCTACGATATTTTCCACATAGAAGGTTACCTCGTTCAGAACCACGACTTGATAGCGAAGGCGATTCGTATAGCAAAGGAATCGGGATGCACGGTGTCGCTGGACTTGGCAAGTTACAACGTAGTGAACGAGAATCACCTGTTTCTGAAAGAACTGATACGACAATATGTGGACATCGTGTTTGCCAACGAGGATGAGTCGTTTGCCTACACGCACCTGAACCCCGAAGAGTCCGCCATGAAGATAGCCGAGCAATGCGACATAGCGATTGTGAAAGTGGGCAAACGGGGATCGTACGTACAGCAAGGATCGCAGCGGTACCACATAGGCGCCATCACCACCAGTTGCACCGACTCCACCGGCGCGGGCGACCTCTACGCGGGCGGGTTCTTGTATGCCATGAGCAACGGTTTCGACCTGCGCAAGTGCGGAGAGATAGGAACAATAGCCGCAGGACGCGTGGTGGAGATTATCGGCACCAAACTATCGGAAGACACATGGGAGGAGATTCGCCGTATCTGCGCGTTGTACAGAGGGTTTAGTTCGATACGCTCATAACCATGAGCAAAGAACCGAGAACAAAGACTCACTACTTCGACTATACCATGCCGTTTCGTCTTTGCTCTTCGTTCCTTGTTCCTTAATCATAAAACCGATTATGAAATATCTTTACATTGTATATCAGTATGTGATAGCACTGCCGTTGCTGGTGGTACTGACTATCTTCACCGCCCTGTTTACCATTGTCTGCTCGCCGTGGAAAAATGCGCGGTTCGTACATCTGGAGCAGATGTTCTGGTCGCGGTCGTTCTTTTGGCTGCTGTTCCTGCCCGTGAAGGTTACGGGTCTGGAACATATACAGAAAGGGCAGTCGTATGTGTTTGTGAGCAACCACCAGTCGATGTTGGACGTATGGGCGGTGTACGGTTACCTGCCCGTAGTCTATAAATGGCTGATGAAGGCGGAGATTCGCAAGATACCGTTTGTGGGTACGGCATGCAAATGCGCAGGGCATATCTTTGTGGAGCGTACCAACGCCCGTTCCTCGTTCCGCAGTCTGCAAGCGATAGAGAAACAGTTGGTGAACGGTGTCTGTACCGTGATTTTCCCCGAAGGAACGCGGTCGAAAGACGGACAGGTGGGACGCTTCAAACGCGGGGCATTCCAGATAGCCTTGGACCTGGGTCTGCCCGTGATACCCATCTCCCTCTCCGGTTGCTACGAGGCAATGAACCGCAAAGCAAAGTACGTAACATGGCACCCCATCCACGTACATGTGGGGGAGCCGATTGACCTGAAACAATATGCGGAAGCCGATGAGGCGATTGCCGCCGTGCGCGAAGCCGTCATCGAAGGCGTAAAGAAGACCTCCTGAATCTCCCTTGAAGGAGAGGCTCAGCATAGCCCTAATGAGGCGGCTATGCGTACCAAAGTGAACTCGTAATTCTTAAATTTATAATTACCATGTATTCCGACCCGAAAGATTGTCTGTATTGCCAAAACAATCAGACGCAGAAAGACCTGATGATTGAGATTGCGCACCTGCGCGTCTCGCGTGCGTTCCTCTTCAAGGAGCAGACCTACCACGGCCGTTGCCTTGTGGCATACGACAAACACGTGAACGACCTGAACGAATTGAGCGATGAGGAGCGCAATGCCTTTATGGCAGACGTGGCACAAGTAACACGCGCCATGCAGAAACTCTATCATCCGGAGAAAATCAACTACGGTGCATATTCCGACAAACTGTCGCACCTACATTTCCATTTGGCTCCCAAATATGTAGATGGTCCGGACTACGGAGGCACTTTCCAGATGAATCCCGGCAAAGTCTATTTGAGCGAAGAAGAGTACGGCAAGATGGTAGCCGAACTGCGGGAAGAACTGAGCAAATAATCGCTTCAGTCTTGTCTGGCAGCGCGTCGATTACAAAAACGACGCACCTTCACATCATTGCGTTGAGCATAACGCTCCGGCAACAAGATAACCTCTGCTGAATCACGGTAGAGGTCTGTTGTTTGGCGCGTGCCGTCGGGGAGGCGGATGATTTGCACCTCGTCGTAAACGGTGCTCGGAAGCGTGTCCCGGAGCAGACAGGAGCGCATGGTGAGCGTGTCGCCGGAGAGCGTCAGCAGTTCATAGAAACGGCAGCCGGAGGCGATACGCGTATCGCGCGGGTTGACCTTGTTGAGGTAGAACTTCGAGGCGGCATTGGTGTTGACAAAAGGCAGACGGCGCGAGTAGTTGTGGTCGTGTCCGGCAAAGACAAGATCAGCATGGCGCAGGGTATGGGCGAAAGTGGTGTAGATGGTCGTGTTGAAGCGTCCCGCTCCGCAGGAATGGACAGGGTGGTGCATCATCACCACGACAAAGCGGTCGCCTGCCTCCGCCATCACGCCGTTGAGCCACGTCAGCGTGCGCATATACTCGTGCAGCCATTGCATGCCGTTGCTGTCCAGCACGATAAAACGAAGATTCGGGAAGTCGATATAATAGGTGGAGCCGAGGAAATCCTGCGGTCCGTTGAGCGGCTGGGGAAAGTTTTGACACCACAAGTCGGGCAGCGTGCGGCGCAGTCCCTTGCGGTACTCGTGGTTGCCCGGACAACTGATTATGGGCAGGCTGTCGAAAGGCGTACCCTGCAACTCGCGGTAGAGTTGCTGAAAATAATAGGGATAGCAACGCTCCACAAAATCACCCAACTGCGCGTATGCAGCCGATTCGCCTGCTTCGTCGGCTATCTTTTGGTAGTCGGCGCGGGTGAGCGAGTTGTGCACATCCCCCAAGAGAAGGATTTGGTATTGCGGCGTTTGCGGACGCTGCGCATAGGTTGCCGAGTCCGCAAAAGTACGGAACCGATAGGCAACAGTATCACCCGTGAGGGCAGGCTCCGGCGGGTTGCCGAACCATGCCTGCCAACGCACCGCACACAACACGACGCCTCCGACCAGCAGAAGCATCAGGCATACGGCACGCAGTATCTTGCGGTGATTGGGAGTCATGGAGGCGGAGGATTAAGGATGGAGGACGAAAGACCAAACAGTTCCGACTTTGAGAAACTCACGGACGAAAGCACTAAGTCTTTCATCCTTCATCCTTTCTCTGTTATCCTTAGAACGGCAGGTCGCCGGACTCGTCGTCTGCGGAGGCGTCAAACACTTGTGTGTTGGCGGCAGGGGCTGCTGCGGGTGCCGGTGCTGCAACGGGGGGCACCGTTTGAGCGGCGGCAGGCTGCGCCGCCGTCTGGTCGCCCTGTTGCACACGCCAAGCACGGATGCTGGTGTACCAGCGACCGTTGAACTCGCGCGACTCAATGTCGAACGAGACGGTTACCAAGTCGTCAATGTTGCAAGGGTTGTTCTTGATACGCTCCTCGCCGAAAATCTCGAAGCAGACCTTGCGGGGATACTGCTCCTGCGTCTCCAGCACATACGACTGTACCTGCCATGAGTTACCCGTGCGGCTGCTGGTACCCGACTGCAAGGGCAGTACCTGTATGATTTTTCCTACTATATCCATTTTGTGTAAGTTGTTTACGATGTTTGCGTTATTTGCGTTGTTTGGTGCGTTACGGCAAGCCTTTGGGATAGATTTCAAGTTTCAGGTTTCAAGCGGATTTTCTATTCGAGGTGCTTGAAACCTGAAACTTATAACCATAATCCCGTTATCCCTTGATAGCGGCTACGCCCGGAAGCACTTTGCCTTCGATGGCTTCGAGCAGTGCACCGCCGCCGGTGGAGATATAACTTACGCGGTCTGCCAGCCCGAACTTGTTGATACAAGCCACGCTGTCGCCGCCGCCGATAAGCGAGTAAGCGCCGTTGTCGGTAGCCTCGGCGATAGCCTCTGCGATAGCGCGGGAACCTGCCGTGAAGTTATCGAACTCGAACACACCCGCAGGACCGTTCCAGAGGATGGTTTTTGCGCCGCGGATAGCCTCGGCAAACGCTTCGCGGCTGGCAGGACCTGCGTCCATACCTTCCCAGCCTTCGGGTACGGCATTGGCGGGGCAAACCTGCTGATGCGCGTCGTTGGAGAAGGCGTCGCCTGCCACGCAGTCGGTACCCAGCACGAGGTTCACGCCTTTTGCCTTTGCCTGTGCAATGATGTCCAGAGCGAGTTCCAACTTGTCGTCCTCGCAAATGGAGTTACCGATCTGACCGCCTTGCGCCTTGGCGAAGGTGTAGGTCATACCGCCGCAGAGGATGAGGTTGTCCACCTTGTCCATCAGGTTCTCAATGATACCGATCTTGGTGGATACTTTCGATCCGCCCATGATAGCGGTGAAGGGGTGCTTGATGTTGGAGAGGATGTTGTCCACTGCCTCCACCTCTTTCTCCATCAGGAAGCCGAGCATCTTGTTGTCTGCGTCGAAGTAGTCTGCAATCACTGCGGTGGAAGCGTGCTTGCGGTGAGCGGTACCGAAAGCGTCGTTCACATAGCAGTCGGCATACGAAGCAAGCGTCTTGGCAAACTCTTTCTGGCTTGCCTTCATGGCTTTCTTCGCCTCGTCGTAAGCGGGGTCTTCTTTGTCGATACCTACGGGCTTGCCTTCCTCCTCCGGGTAGAAACGCAGGTTCTCCAGCAGGAGCACCTCGCCGGGCTTGAGGGCTGCCGCCTGCTCCTGTGCTTTCGCGCAGTCGGGAGCAAACTGTACGGGTACGCCGAGGGCTGCCGACACGGCGTCTGCTATCTGGCTCAGGCTCATCTTGGGGTTCACTTTGCCTTTCGGCTTGCCCATATGGGACATGATAATCAGTGCGCCGCCCTCGGCAAGGATATGCTTCAGGGTAGGCAGGGCACCGCGGATACGGGTGTCGTCGGTGATGTGTCCGTTCTCATCGAGTGGCACATTGAAGTCCACGCGTACAATCGCCTTCTTGCCGGCGAAATTGTAATTGGAAATAGTCATAATTGTAAGTGTTTATTTGTTGTTTAGTTGATTGCGTTGTTTCTGTTTCCCTTTGCAGGGAGGGTCGGGCGGGTTCTATTCCCAGTCTATCGAGTTGAGTTTGCCGCGATAGACATCGCTGAAAGTCTCGGTCTGCGACTCGCCGCCGATAACATAAATCTCGTTGTTGCGCACAATGACCGACTGCCCCTGCCGCGCCGTGTAGGTCTCCGGCAGTAGGCATTTCGCGGTATCGGCTTTCGTCCAGTTGACGCCCTCATCCGTGCTAACCAGGATATCCCTTCCCTGGTACTGCATCTCGTCATCCACGCCGCCGAACATATACAGTTGGTGGTTATACCACACCACGCTTGCACCCGTGAGGCGGGTGAAATGCGGGCGGTCGATAGAGAAGTCCTGCATGCGGTAGCCGCCGTTCTCCGCAATGGTCGTGGCATATTCGAGGTTCCATCGGGTGTTCAGCGCCGTACCGTCCTCGGCATATCCGCCCAGAATCATTGCCCGTGCACGGTTGCTGGCGCTCTCGAAAGCCACTGCCGCGAAATCGCTCACGGGGAAAGGCGAGAGCGGACGCAGAGTGGTGGGCTTCAGCCTGCCGTCCTGCATGTTTGCCAGCACCAGTCCTTCGCCATCCTCCACCAGCGCCCACACCGTACCGTTCCACGCCATGAGCATGGTCTTGAGCGAGAACCCGCTGCCCGCGTAACTCTCTTTCCGCCATGTGAGTGCATCGGCGGAGGTATAGAGCAACGAGTCATCGGCATAGTAGAGCGTGCCGTTGTCGGATACGATACTGCGCACACGCGTGGTCTGCGGCAGCCCCGCAGGCACCTGCTCGCCCGACCAGACAGCCCCGTCCGAAGAGGTATAGACCGAGGTGCGGAAACCGTTGTTGCGCACCAGCACCATCCTGTCGCCCAGCGCAAGCACCTGCTGCTCGCTGTTGTCCGCAGGATAGACGGCGGGGGTGAGTTGCGTCCACACGAACAAATCGGGGTCCACCTGATGCACCGTCGCCTCGATCTCATACACCTTGGTATGCGACGCGTCCTGCGAGGTAACGGTCAGGTAGATAGGTCGGATATTGAGATTGACGGTGTCCGAACCCGTGAGGATAATCGTCGTATCGCCCACTGTCAGCACGGCGGCACCCGGCGTGGTGGCAAAGGTGAACTTCGGCACCACCGAGTCGAGCGGCGTGCCGTACATGATGGAATCGGGATTATACACCAAGCCCGTGTCCAGCCGTTCCTCCACCTTGAACACGGCCTTTGCCATCCCCGGGAAGGAATCGTTGGCAGCCAAAGAGAATGCCGACAACTGCGCCACCGACGACTTGGTCGTCGTCGTGGTGGAACTGCTGCACCCTGCCAGTATGCACCCGAAGAGGGGTAAGGAAAGAAGAATGATATATAAAAAGCGTTTCATTTCGATTTTTCTTGACAAAATCAGTGCCATAATTTGTATATTTGCAAATAATTTTGTAATTTTGTCCCCGTTTTCTAATGATTTGTAATTTTTACTTTGCAATGTTGTTCGAATCCCAGTTTATCGACCTCAAAAATCTCCTTCCGTGGAATAAGACTCGTGCGCAACAGAGTGCTATGCGTTCTATCTTGGAGCAGCGTCGCCGTGTCTATCCCGAAAGTGCCATTGCAGCCGATTCTGCGACTATCATTTCTCATATCGAGCAGATGCACACGTTCCAAAATGCCGAAACCGTATTGGCCTACTATCCCATCCACAACGAGGTGGACTTGCGGGCATTGTTGGAGAAGTATCGCGATACCAAGACCATCCTGCTGCCTGTTACCCATCGCCGCTATATGGAGGTGCGTCAGTACGAGGGCGAGGCATTGCTCCATCGCGGGCGTATGCGTGTGCCGGAGCCGCAGGGGAAAGCCTATACCGGCAAGATAGACTTGATACTGGTGCCCGGCGTGGTGTTCGACACCAAGTGCCATCGTATCGGTCGCGGCGGAGGATACTACGATAAGTTCCTTGGGCAGCACAAAGAGTCGTTCAAGATGGGTGTCTGCTACGATTTTCAGTTGAAACACCAACCGTTGCCCACCCTATGGCATGACCAACCGATGGACAGGGTGGTCAGTCCGTCGTTGGTGGTTGACCGAAGTCGAAAGTAGGTTGGCTGTCGCGCAAGCGTATGATCTCTCTGTCGGTCTCGGCAGAGAGTTTTTTTTCTGTCGGACGGTAGTAGTAGATTACGCCGTAGTTCTTGCAGTGGCAGAGTTTGTCATAGGGCAGCAAGTCCTTGTAGTAGTTCTCCACCTCGTTCCAGATATTCAGTATGATGGCGTCCGCCTGCTTGCGCATGTTCTCCACATCGCCCATCACGCGCGATGTGGCTTTCTTGTGCAGCGCGTGGCTCATCTGGTGGTCTTTGAAGATGTCGTAGTGCACCTTCACTTTGGCGATAGCGGGGTTGTAGATGGCGAAACCGCCCATCGAAGTGCGTTTCTGCTCGCCCTGTATGATGTTCTCGCCCCATACGAGCAAGTCTTCCTCGCTGCTCAGGTCGGGCACGATATGGTTGGTCGGGTCGAGCCCGTAGAGTTCTTTCTGCTCCGCTTTTATCTCCCCGCGTATCACGGCGAGGTTAAGCACCTGTATGAAGTGGGAGATATACATCCGCGCGTTCTGCACCACTTTGCGGTACTGCTTGTTGACCGACACCTTCGTGCGGAAGTTCTCGTGGTACTGCATCACGGTGTTCTCAAACTGCATCAGGAAACGCTGTGCCTCACTGAGGGTCTTATACTGCAAGACCTGCTCCGTGAAGTCGGCTTCGCTCGCGCGCTGAACGGCCGTCTGCAGGGCAGTCAGTCGCGCTTGGTCTGTGTTGGGTAATCGACGATAAGGCATTTTAATTATGAATTAAGAATTAATAATTATAAGGGCGCATGCGCTGAACACTCTGAGGTATCGGAGCAATCTGAAAAATCGGAACACCCGGAATAATCGGAGGATTCTGATTTCCCGCTGTGCATATTACCTGATTACTTACTACGCGTATTCAGTTTCTCCGCGAGGGCGCGCAACTGCCCGGTAGCGGCGTTCTGCGGCAGGGTGTCGAGCAGGCAGAGTGCCTCGTGCGTGTGCTCCGCCATCACACCCTCGCACACCTCGCGCACACCCAGTCGGGTGTAGAGGTCGGTTACTGCCGCTATCTTCTCCGCCGGCGTATGGGTGGTGTCCGCCATCCATGCCTGCAACGCCTGCCGCGTCTCTCCTTCCGCGCGTTGCAGCGCCGTGAGCAGCATATAGGTCTTCTTGTTGCACAGGATATCGCCGCCGATGGCTTTGCCGAAGGTGGCGGGGTCGCCGTACACATCCAGTATGTCGTCCTGCAACTGAAACGCCAGCCCGATATGGATGCCGAAATCGTACAGCGCCTGCTGTTGCTCCTCGGTTGCATCAGCGATATACGCGCCTGTCTGCAACGCCGTCGCCAGCAGCACGGAGGTCTTAAGGCGAATCATCATCATATAGTCGTCTATCGACACATCATCCCTGCGCTCAAAATCCACGTCATATTGTTGTCCCTCGCATATCTCCGTCGCCATCTTGTTGAACAATCGCAACACCCGCGGCAACTTGTCCTCCCGCACGCGGCTCAGCAGTTTGTACGCCTCTATCAGCATCTGGTCGCCCGACAGGATGGCGGTGTTGTCGTCCCATTTCACGTGCACGGTCGGCCGTCCGCGGCGCACCGGCGCCTTGTCCATCACATCGTCGTGGAGCAGCGTGAAGTTGTGGAACACCTCCAGCGCCAATGCGGCAGGCACTGCGTCCTCTTCCTTGCCGCCGAACATCCCGCAGGCGATGAGCGCCAGCGTCGGGCGGATACGCTTGCCGCCCGATTCGAGCGTGTAGGCAATGGGCGCATACAACCCCTGCGGCTCCCGCGCCCAGTCCAATTGGGATAAGTATGAATCTATCATGATGAATGGGACTCTCCCCAACCCTCCCTACAAGGGAGGGAGCAAGAGATTAGTTTCGGTTATACAATACTTGTTTTCTTTTCTCTCCCCTTTTGCAGAGGGAGTCGGAGGGGTTTCTGCTCCCTCCCTTCGTAGGGAGGGCAGGGGTGGGTCTGTGGGTCTCTCAGCCCTCTATTATCTCGCTCAGCACCTCGCCGATGTCCAGTCCTGCGGCACGCACCTGTTGCGGGATGAACGATGTCGCCGTCATTCCCGGCGTGGTGTTCACTTCAAGCAGGTTTATCTCCACTGGCAACTGACCACTAACCACTGAACACTGGGTCTTTGTCAGTATATAATCCACGCGGATAATCCCGTGGCAGCCGAGGATGTCGTATATCCTGAGCGTGAGCGCCTGCACCGCGTCGCGCACCGCGTCCGGGATACGCGCCGGCGTTATCTCGTCCACCTGCCCTTTGTATTTCGCGTCATAGTCGAAGAACTCGTTCTGCGTTACCACCTCCGTGATAGGGAACGCCACGGCTTTCTCCGCGGTCTTGTACACGCCGCAGGTTATCTCCGTGCCCTGCATGAACGCCTCGCATATCACCTCGTCGCCTTCCTCGAAAGCGCGGTCGATGGCGGGCGCCACCTCCGCCTGCGTCTTCACCTTCGTGCAGCCGAAACTCGACCCGCCCACATTGCTCTTGATGAAGCAGGGCAGTCCCACCTGCGCCACTATCTCCTCGTCCGTCGGGCGTTCCTCGCCGCGGCGCAGCAGCAGGCTCGGCGCGATACGGATGCCGAAACCATGCAGGTAGTGGTTGCAGGCATACTTGTTGAAGGTGAGGGCCGCCGCCAGCACCCCGCAGCACGAATAGGGGATCCCCATCATGTCGAGGTACCCTTGCAGCCGTCCGTTCTCGCCCGGCGTGCCGTGGATGGTGATGTACGCATAATCGAATGTGCGATGTTCCCCCTGATAAGTGTAGGAAAAATCGTTCTTGTCTATCGGCACCCACACGCTCTGGTCGGGCTGACCGCAGACCTCCGCTTCCCATTGTCTGCCGCGCAGGCGGACGATATGCACCTCGTACCGCTCCTTGTCCAAAAAAGAGTACAATCCCGCGGCACTGCGCAGCGACACCTCGTGCTCCGAACTGTCTCCTCCCGCTATGATGGCTATATGCTTTTTCATTGTTGGTCTGTCTATTTTATTGTTTGCACGGGTCGCGTTCGTTACGCCGGTTTGCGAAAACGACACGCCCCAACCGAGTTGCACAAATTTGGCGACAAAGTTACTACTTTTTTACGATATATGCAAGAAAAAAGAGAAAAAATACTTATTTCCCCTATCCCATGACCATTGGGAAAAGCAGTTGCACGATAGTGGTCGGATTCACCCGATAAGTCCTACCATTCCAAACCTCCGATTTTCCCCTGAATAAATCGCCCCATTCCCTGCGGATGCTGCGCCAGCAGCAGATACAACAAGTTAGGCTGCCTTAGGTACAACAGGTGTGCCCACCAGGGGCGCAGGCGTCCCACCTGAGGTATGTGCACAGAAAAGAACAACCGTAAAAAAAGTGCAAAAGAAACACTGGGGACACAGGCGTCCCGCCTGCGGATGCTGCGCCGGCAGCAGATGCAACAGGTTGGGCAAAGTCCATTTGTCTTGCCTTCCGGTTCCTTGTTCTTTTTGGGAAACCGCCTTCACTTATTAAGGGGGCGCCGAATTTTCGGCGTCTGGCAAAAAACGCCAAAAAAAGTGCGAGTTACGAAGTTTTTAGCACAACTCCGCCGTTTTATAGTCCATTGACTATCAGCACACTACAAAGAAAATGCACTTATCGTGCATTTTTTTCGGAGGCGCCGAACGAGGCGCCGAATAGACAGGTAATCCCCGCCCACTCGGCGCCCCATTCGGCGCTTATGTATAGTTTAGTAATCGAACCTTCTAAATCTCCTCGCCCCCTAAATCTGCCTTAAGAACACCACAAAAATCAAGACTTTCCCCAATAGATTCGGGTGTTTCCACCGGAGAACCCACAAAGGAATACTTATAAACAAACATCTCGAAACATTGTTCAGATATTTCCGAGTAGCACATTTTTATGTATTTCCAAAACCAAATTAGTTTTGCCCGATAAATACAGACGGGCGGGAATAAATATAGATATTACAACTCGCCTACGAGATGTGGTTATCGAAACATGAGTTTCTAAACAACCAATGTATGAAACTCGAACCCAAATGCACCAAACCATCTCTGAGATGATTTGGTGCAAAAACGATTACGCCATGGATGCCCTATGCGTTATACAAAAGCAGAAGTTAATTCGTCAGTTGCTCTAATAGACTTTTCACTTTCTCTTTCTGATAGTGCTGGAGTAACTCTTTGAAATCGTCCCTTTCGCGGATAGCGTCAAGGTCGTTGTCTTGGATGATATGGACTAAAGAGCGGTATCCCGACTCAAAGGCTTTGCGCAAGTAAACCACCGCCTGTTCGGCTTCTCCCATGCGTGAGTAGAGACATGCCGCATCGTAGTATTGCCCGGCATCGGGATAGGCTTCCAACAGTTGGTTCATCCAACGCTTCGCCTCTTCATATCGTCCGAGATAAGCCAATGCGTAGTGGCGGCAGGAACCTTCCGCCACAAGGGTATCCATCCCGAGCACGGTCTCGAAATCGGTATGGGCACGCGCGGTGTCTTGCCGATGCAATAGATAGTTTTTGCCCCGCAAAAGATACATGACATTGGTTACACCGTCATCCATGTTGATGGCCTTGTTGTACTCCTCGAAAGCCGCCGTGTAGTTCCGCGCCATCTCATAAATCCAACCGCGGCGATAGTAGATTACGCTGCTACCGCTTGCAATGATTTCCTGTGCCTTTTCTGTGTCCGTCAATGCTTTGTCTATATCGCCTTTGTTGCAATAGGCATCGGCACGGTCGATATAGTAAGCGGCTTCCTCTTGATGATTCTGCTTTAAGAAACGGATTAACCGCGTGTAATAGGCTATCGCCTTGGGGAAATCATACAGACCGTCGTAACATTTCGCCATTTGATAATAAACAAACGGGTTTTCTATGCTGTCGCCGTATGCCTGCTCCATCTTCTGCAGGTCTCCCAAGGCTTCTTCATAGTGCTTGTTCTCGCGGTAGATACGCGCGCGCACGCCGTACCAATAGGTCTTGTTGTCGGTTGTGGAGAGCATGCGTGCAATGGCCTTGATGACGTATGAATACACCCCGTCTTCTGCCACCATTGCCAGCGGCGTGAGGTCGCCCCCGTCCGCCATCTCCAGATAGAGGAGATAGTGGTCCACAAAGTCCTGCTTTTGGTCTTGGTACAGATACACCAGCGACAGCAGTCGGCGTGCCTCCTCGTTGCGAGGCTCCAGTTTGGTGAGCGGCTTCAGGATAGCACTGGCTTCTTCGTAACGGGATTGTGCCAACTGACAGCGTGCCACTTCTATTTGCCACTCCGAGTTGTCGGGCTGCAGCATAGCGGCTTTGCGATAGTCTTGCTCCGCCAAATCGTATTCCTCCATACGATAATATAACTCTGCACGATTGGTGTAGGCGTCCACGTTGTTCTTGTCTTTCTTCACCGCCGCATTGTAGTCTGCCAAGGCTTTCTCGTACTCCTCTATCTGCTCATAAATCAATGCCCGCAGACCGTACAGGTCGGTCAGCGTGAGGTCTGCGCATTTTTTGTTGTAGTGCGCGATGGCTTGATTGGCATCTTTGAGCGCCTTGCCGTATTCCTCGAAATGGACATAAGCAATGGCACGATAAAAATAGGCGGCAGCATCCTTAGGCGAGGTGCTGAGATACCGGGTAATGTATTCCACTACGGACTCATACTTACCCTCTTTCCCTGCCTGCGCAGCCAGTTCCAGATAGTTCTCCGCCATCAGGTGCAACGACAGCACCACAGCGGTTAAAAGAATAGTTAAACGTTTCATAATGGTATGTTGTTAATAAACTTCATTTAGCATTTTGCCTTGTTCCGTGCCGAGACTAACAGCCGTCTTTCCCGTGCTATTCCTGTACTATTCAGCAGGGTTCAGCGAAAGATGAGCGAAAGGACAAACCGACCATCGTGTAGCATCGAGAGCGCATCGTTCTTACCGCAGCAAACTATAAACTGATTTGCCTTTTACCTTTACATAAAATATCGCTAGCGTTACCAGCAGTAACACACCTAAAAAAATAGAAGATAAAAACAAAATGGTTTCTTCATCATTATAGCGGTTTGAGGAAAGAACTCCAAAAATCGAAGCTATAATATAAGTTAATACATATGAATGTATATAAACAAAAAACAACGATTTCTTCTTTGTAATCCAAACTAATAAGAAAAGTAATATAGAAAAGTAGGAACCTATTGCAAATGTTAAACCACATAAGCTTCTCTCATCAAAAGCTATACAGGCAAAAATAATACTCATAAAAACATATATCGCCATCACTATTCCCAAGGCGATATTAGCATATTTTGGGAACTTTATCGGGGCGAAAGAGGTGGGTGCATCCTCGGTAGTTCCTTGGTAGTTCCTTGGTAGTTCCTTCGTGTCTGCCATAGGGATAGTGGGGGCGACTGCGCGGGGTGTAGACGGAACAGCGTAGCCTGCTGCCAAGTCCTCGGCAGTGGGGCGGTCCCACGGGTTGAGGGCGAGCATCTGCTCGACCATCTGCTTCAACTCGGCGGAGTAGTTACCTTGGATAGTGGGGATTTCCGCACCTGACTTCTGTATCAGTCCCCCGTGCTCGCCAAAGGGGGTGTCCCCGGTCATCAGTTCGTAGAGCATTGCTCCGAGCGACCACACATCGCTTGCCTTGATGGGCGCAGGCTCTTTGCCAAACCGCTCAGGTCCCATGTAGGCTATCGTGCCGTCGGAGTTGGCAACAGAGGCGGCTACGCTCTTGCGTAAGGTGCTACGGGCGCGGGCGGAAATCCCAAAGTCCGTAATCACATAGTTGCTAGTATCGTCCAGAAGGACGTTGTCGGGCTTGATGTCTTGGTGGATAACATCGTGGGCATGGAGGTACGCCAACCCCGATGCCACATCGTGCAGCACCTTGCGTATCGATTCCTCCGACATACCGCCAATACGCTTCACCAAAGAGCCTTGGGCGCAATATGCCATTAGCAGATACGGCATTCCCTGCCAAGAATCTACATGCTGTGGTCTGAGCAGGTTCGGATGGTTGAGGTGATAGACGCGAGCAAGTTCTTTGCTGAACGTCTGCAAACCGTCTTCATCCATACCTGTGCCCGGGGCATAGACCTTGAGCACCAACTCCAAATCGGTGATGGCATCTTTCGCCAACCACACTTCCGAGAAGCCGCCCCGCCCGAGCAGTTTCTGCAATGTGTATCTATTCGCAAATAGGGTGTTTTCTTGTAGTTGCATAAACTATGGTTCCCATTTTGGTTCTGTCTTAATAGCTCAATAACAATTTTTATACACATTTATACACTAATCGTGTATTACCACTCGGAAGACCATTGGATGGATGCTCCTATACATAGTATCCCATCATATCGGAGGAAGAAATCAGACGAGAAGTTACTCCGCCAGTGATATTTCCACCCTGTTTCTATCTTGAACCACGCATAACTATCCACCACATTAATTGTGGGTCCAATGCCTACATAAACGGCACTCCATTGGTTCACAGGTATCAGCCCATCTATAGTCGGTTGATAACTAATGAATGCATCACCACCTATAAAATTCCATCCTGCCGCAAATTCTAATGGCGATATTTGAATAGGTCCCAAACGAACTTTCATCAGCGATGCTGAATAGGCAATACCTGTACCTATTCCCAAACGCATACTGCACCACGTAAGTTCCCACATGCCATGCTTGTTCAGATAGGGTCCATACAAATGGTTGTTAGAAAGAGCATTACTCGATTTTGTCTTGGACAGATAACCACCCGCCTGAGAGAGGGAAATCTTTACAACTTTTTTACCATCAGTGGTCTTGATATTAAAGAAGTCTGTCCTTTGATCTCTTGATGGATTGGGATGAATCTTTACGACTACCTTATTGCCATCACGAGAGACTGAATACATCCCGTCCGATGGATATTGTATTTCCCAAGATTGATTACAAGTAACGGTAATATATTCTGTTGTCCCGGATGCTCGTGCAAAAATGGATGATTTGCTTACAGACAGTATTGCTTCAGTGGAAGATATATTCGTAGATATAGTGCCAGTATTAGAATCGGTGGCAGGAGACTGATTAACAGTTATACGCACCGATTTTAATCCATCTTTCGTAACCAACTCAAAATATCCTGAGCGAGCAACAGAATAAGGATTTGCATAATAATCAACAATTACAGTATTTGCTTTCTTTGAAACAGAAAACATATTGGAACTCGTATTTTGTAGTTTCCATTCCCTATTACTGGTTACTGTGATTGAGGTTGTTCCTGCGGATGCACCTACAGATATGTTCGTGTTGCTTACTTTTAATTTGGGAGTTAGTTTGTCCGCACACTTTTTCGACCATGCCGCAGCATCTTCATAATCTGCTCCACATTCACTAATAACATAGTCAAACAATTCTTTCGCTTTCGAGTAGTTTCCGACATTATACTCGCTTTTGGCCTCGTTCAGCGCTTCAGAACAATCATCTGCAAATACAGGTACCACAAATACCAACAAACAAGAAAAAATAAACAAGAATGAAGTGATTCTTCTCATACAATATATTAATTTGAGAAAGTGAAACTAAATTTCTTATGTTTCGTCGTCAGCCATTTGTCAGTAGTATTATCCAATATGCCAACTCTTCCTTCTAAAGAGACATCTTTACATCCGGCCTGCATATTTAGTTTTTGATATGGCATGAATAGGGTAAAATCACTCCAAGTAGTGTTTGTATATGTCGCCTTTGAGGCACTTTGCACGGTAACACTGCCATCCGAAGTGCAATAACCACTTCCGCGTATACCTTTGAGAGCATTACCTCCATCGGAATAGTGAAAATAAACACATACTTTTACAGAATGGTTGAGTACATTATATGCATCAAACTTAACATGTATTCTCATTCCTTTCTGCCCATTTTGATATACATTATGATCCACTGTGATATCATTAATTACAGCATATTTACATTTTTTAGACCATGCGGTCGCATCACCATAATTGGCACCGCACTCACTTGCGACATAATCAAACAATTCTTTCGCTTTGGAGTAGTTACCGGCATTGTATAGATTCTTTGCTTCATTGAGCGCATCCGAGCAATCATCTGCAAATACAGGTACCACAAATACCAACAAACAAGAAAAAATAAACAAGAATGAAGTGATTCTTCTCATACAATATATTAATTTGAGAAAGTGAAACTAAATTTCTTATGTTTCGTCGTCAGCCATTTGTCAGTAGTATTATCCAATATGCCAACTCTTCCTTCTAAAGAGACATCTTTACATCCGGCCTGCATATTTAGTTTTTGATATGGCATGAATAGGGTAAAATCACTCCAAGTAGTGTTTGTATATGTCGCCTTTGAGGCACTTTGCACGGTAACACTGCCATCCGAAGTGCAATAACCACTTCCGCGTATACCTTTGAGAGCATTACCTCCATCGGAATAGTGAAAATAAACACATACTTTTACAGAATGGTTGAGTACATTATATGCATCAAACTTAACATGTATTCTCATTCCTTTCTGCCCATTTTCATACACATTATGGTCCACCCAAACCTTCTCTATGGTAGCATAAGAGTCACCGTCTGTTTGGCTTAAGGAAATCTTAACTACCTTACTCCCGTCAGTTGATTTTATATTGAAATAGTTAGTGCGGGACGCAGTAGATGTGTTGCGATTGATTGTAACCGTAACGGTATTTCCATTCCGAGTAGTAGAATACATATCTCCCGACGGGTACTGTATCTCCCACGCTTGATTACAATTAACAGTAAGATATTCGGTAGTACCACTTGCAGAACAAGAAATAGAAGTTTTGCTAACCGATAGTGTTACAGGTGCCGCGGATTGGTTAATTCTCACACGCACAGACTTGCTACCATCTTCTGTTACTATGTCAAAATAGTCGGAACGCGAGGAGGCGACGGAGTTAGCATAATAATTGATTGTTACAGAGTTTCCGTTCTTGGAAACAGCATACATATTGGAGTTTGTATTTTGTAATTTCCATTCCCTATTACTGGTTACTGTTATGGATGTCGTTCCGGAAGAAGCCCCAACAGATATATTGGTTCTACTAACAGTTAAGCGCGGAGTAAGTTTTTCTGTACATTTCTTCGACCATGTGGTCGCATCACCATAATTGGCACCGCACTCACTAGCGACATAATTAAACAAACTCTTCGCTTTGGAGTAGTTTCCGGCATTGTATAGATTCTTTGCTTCATTGAGCGCATCCGAACAATCATCCGCATACAACGCGACCGAGCAAAACAAAAGCCCAAAGAGAAAAAATCGTTTCATACTATATTCTTGCTTTAATTTGTTCAACTTTCTCACGTTTCTCATAATTTCTCCGTTCAGTTTGAGTGCCAGCAGGGGCTTTCCGATATTTACGGTCTACTTCTTCATACATATTCTGCGTCTTTTGAATCAAAGTGTTTCTTTTAGACGAATACACTTTTTGCCCTTTGAATTTAGAATCATTTTCATATCTTTCTATTGACCTAAGATTGCTCAATGCCCTTTCCAACAACTCTATATGATCTATATCTGCTTCTCGTACATTATCGTCAAATGCTGCAACAGAATAGTCATGATTATTG
Source organism: Paludibacteraceae bacterium (assembly GCA_051878345.1). Taxonomy (GTDB): domain Bacteria; phylum Bacteroidota; class Bacteroidia; order Bacteroidales; family Paludibacteraceae; genus Colicola. Next base: position 18,376 of record JBJEJX010000071.1, read on the forward strand.
TTGATTGCACGGACTTCCTTTTGGTAATTAATACCAGCACAAATAGCAAAGATGAACATAAGACATAATAAGATACCCGCAATCCATTTCACCCTTTTATTGCTCTTTGGCAAGGACGCTTGGGATATCGTTAGCGTTGCGCTTACTGTTTCTCCATACTCAGAGGCTGCCACTTGCATCTTGCACTCACGGGTTTTCCCCGAGTCGTTCTTATCAAAATGCAGGGTAAATTTATTATCAATCTTTTTGCCAAAATGTGCCCATTTAGGAAGTTCCTTGACCATCCAAGAATTTGTACTTGCGTCCACATAGACCACTGCATTGCCACCTTCTGCGGGTACATGTAAACTTGCAGGAGAGATGGAGAGCTTCAACGGTCCTTGGGTATCCTCGTTAGGCTGTGTACCGAAGCGTTGCGTGGCATGACCGGTTGTGGTCTGCGGCGGCGTGTTGAAGCGCTGCGTGGCATAGGTATCCTGTTTGGCTGGAGAGGTGTGGGGAGCAGTAAGTGCGTGGTCTTCCTCCAACAAGGCATAGTCGATGTCTATGGCGAGCGGATTCTTCGCCCACTCCACGAACGTGGCGGCTGTGGGTCGGTCCCAAGTCTCTTTTTGAAGCATCTTGGTGACGGTATATTTGAGGGCATCCGACACATGGGCTTGCAGGGCAGGAATCTCCGCACCGCTTTTCTGCATACCGCCGCCTAACTCACCAAAAGGGACCTCGCCTTCCAGCAGTTCGTAGCACATCGCTCCAAACGACCATATATCGCTGGCTTTGATAGGCGCAGGTTGGCGCGAGAAACGTTCCGGACCCATATAGGCGGTAGTGCCGCCGCCTGCCGTGGAGGAGACCACACTCTTGCGCAGAGTGCTGCGAGCGCGAGTGGAAACCCCGAAGTCGGTAATGAGATAGTTGCCCGAGTCGTCTATCAAGATGTTGGCGGGTTTGAGGTCTTGGTGCACCACCTCTTTCTCATGCAGGTATGCCAAACCTGATGCCACATCATGGATAAACTTCCACATCTCGTTTTCCGACATCTTTCCCAATCGGCTTGCGCATGAGCCCTGCGCGCAATATGCCATAATCAGATAGGGCATGTTCTCCCATGTATCCACGTGCTGGGGTTTAAGCAGGTACTGATGGTGGAGGTCATAGACGCTCGCCAACTCGCCGCAGAACTCCTGCAAGCCATTGGTATCCATCCCCTGCCCGGGAGCATACACTTTGAGCGCAACAAGCAGGTGCGTCCAGTTGTCTTTGGCTAACCATACTTCCGAGAAACCGCCCCGCCCGAGCAGTTTCTGCAATGCGTATCTATTTGCAAATAGGGTGTTTTCTTGTAGTTGCATGATGGTGGTGTTGAGAGTTGAGTGTTCTGTGGTTATTTATCGGGTGAACTAATAGCATCTCCCTGTTTTTTGTCCAAAATATCCTTTGGTAGTTGCGATGCCTGATTATCTTCTTTTTTCTCTTGCAAACCGCCTCCTTCCGCAGGGGTTTCGTCGGCTTCTTCTTTGCTCTTTGTCTGCTCTTTGTCTGCACTTTCCGCCGAAGGGGCAAAAACTTGTGTATTATCTACGCTTTCTTGTGCATCGGACGAATCTGGTTGAGTTGCATCATTATTCACTTCTTCGGAGTCTGAAGGGTGTAAACGGTTCATTATTTCTGAAATATTTATAGTGTCAGTTTGAGGCACAGTTTGCACCACCTCCACCTCAATCTCATCTCCTTTTACGGACGGTACATTCACATCCATAGACTTTTTCTTTTCCTTACTTTTAGATTCTTTTTGCCCCACTTCTGGTTCCATCAAGGAAGGTTCTGTAGCAACAGCCGCCGAATCTGTAGGATTAGTGCGCGTTTGCCAATGGTTGACTATGGGTTTGTAGGCAATACCTACCGCTATACAAACAATTAGCAATATCAAAACAGCAATACCTATCTTCAAGCGTTTATTGGTTGTTTTGATAGCATTCAGTTGGTTACTGGCAGAGGTGATAGGTTGTTTTTGGACTGTCTGCCCTCCGCTAATGACTTGTGCCAAAGCGATAGTCACATTATCGTGCCACCCTGCGGCTTCGTCCGCTGCCCACAAGGCATCGCGGCATTCCTGCATAGAACCTTGATAATGCGTTGCTATCTGTTTTTCTATCTCCTTATCACGCAGGCATCCGCATAGTCCGTCCGAACATAACAGTAGGATGTCCTCATCGTGCAAATCGAATTCTTTTACATCAGGTCGGGCGGTGCCGTTGGGATCGCCCAAAGAGCGCGTGATAACATTGTTGTTCGGATGGTCGAATGCCAAGTCCTCAGTCAGTTTTCCGGCATCCACCAGTTCCTGCACATACGAGTGGTCGCGGCTCAGGCGGACAAGACCCGTTTGGGGGTTGTAGCAATAGCAACGGCTATCGCCGCACCAACCCACATACACTTTCTTGCCCAGCATCCAAGCCATGACAATGGTAGAGCCCATGCCCTCTGTCTCGGGATGTGCCTTGCCATGTGCTTTGATGGCACTGTCAGCGGCAATGATGGCTTGCTTGATATATGCCTTAGGTGAGGCAAGTACCTCGGCGGTTAGTTTATCGGAATCGAACCAACTCTTGATGGTTGCCACAGCAATCGCCGAAGCCACCTCACCGGCGTTCATTCCACCCATACCATCGCAGACCACCAAAAGGGCGCCTTTCTTGCCCAGGTCGATAGGTTTGTCCGCCGTAAATCCCCATATATCATCAGACAGGTCAAAATCCAATTGATAATTATCTTCATTATTGGGGCGACCGGCTGCCTCGCAGCGAGCCGCCATGCGAAATTTGATATTTGACATATTTTTAACTTCGTGTTATTAACTCCGTTTCGCTCCGTGTTGGAAACTTCGTGTTAAGAACTCCGTGTAGGGAACTTCACTTCGTTCCGTGTGCTACATGCCGTGGCTTTATAGCCCCGAAAGATAGGGATGTACCCGGTTACTTCCCTACACGGAGTTTTTAGTTTATTCTATCACGGATATAGGAACAACAAAACCAGTAGAGCGACCTGCTCCGGCAGAAACAATACCAACAACAATCATTTCACCATCTTTTGTAGTAGCAAAGACAGGACCACCGGAGTTGCCTTGTTCATAGGTCGTAGCGGTAGTTAGTATACGCCCATCTTCTAATCCTTCACGTGCGACGATGGCTTCACTATAGATGGCATGAACGCCATCGGGAGACTGCGTTCCACCTATTCTCAACGGATAGCCCAATACCGTTAGTTTGGTTTGTACGGGTAGTTTCTGCGAGAGTGTGGCATCATATTTCAGTCCTCCTTTTTCGTTAGTACGGAAATAAGCATAGTCTGTTGCATCTGCGTGTGCTACACTCAACCATACACCATCTTGGGTAACGCCCACCTCATCAGTTTGACGATTTATGATGGCATTTGTTGAAACAAAATGCAATTGTTTGCCCGATGGAGAGTAGGCATCCAAATAACTTACCACCTTGCCGCCATTGTTGGCAATTTGGTTGCATGCGATGAGGCTCTCATCTTCTGTATGTGCAAGAAACGCCCATGGCTCTACCACATGACGTGCTGTAACAAATCGCCCATCGCTCAGCAGAAAGCCTGTACCACTACATACGTTCTCTAACGTTCCCGTCTGCCCATCTATGGAAACAATTATCTTACGAACAAATACATAATACACATCCGATTCACATTTGGCGATGGTCGCATTCGAGGTATTGGAACTAGTGACGGTTTTCGGTTCTTTCACATCGCCAACAGTATTCTCTTTCAGTTTCTTCATGTCTGCCTTGACATTCTTCAACTGTTTTTCTAATGCTTCTCGATCTGCTTTGGCAGCTGCTAATGCTTCTTGGTGCTGAATTTCGGCCTGCTCTATTTGTTTCTGTGTAAGTTCTCCTTTTTCTACTAAGTAGGTGATTTGCTTATGTTGCCAAAGACCGACTCCAAAGCCGGTTACAATAAGCAGCAATATGCAAGCCGCCATGCTCCACATGGCTGTCTTGTAGGGTTTGAGTGCCTGTTGGCGAAAAGCACTTAGACGACGGCTTAAGCCGATAGTGCCCACTTGGTTGTTCTGCGGAATGATGAAGCCGAGTTTCGGACCATTGACCGACAGTTGTATCTCATCCCCGTTTTGCAAGTACCACTCGCTTTGGACAGGATGTCCGTTGAGGAAGGTCGTATTGGTTTGGCTGAGTTGAACCAATTTCCATCTGTCTCCGTCTCGCACAATGGCAGCATGACGGCGGCTGACGGTCTTGAACGACTCATCAAACTGTACTGCACAATGAGAATCGCGCCCCAACTCTATTTGGTCAACGATAATCTCCTGCGACTCTCCTGCTCTGTGATACTTGGACGACACTTTGTGTTCCAGCACATAATACGTCTTTTTTCCGCCCCCTATGAGGCTACCCATACCGGCACCTACCGAACCGGCAAAAGATTTTTTGTAGGCTTGTGTTGCGTTTGCCATATTCTTAAATGTTGTTTTTGATAAATCCGAAATTAAATAGTAATTTGATTTGCCATATTGTTTTGATTTTTTAGTATGCTTCTACACGCAGTTTGGTATCTCCTATGGATATTATGTCTCCTATTTGGAGGAAATACCCTTGTTCATCCACTTGTTTGGAATTAACAAATGTGCCATTGAGCGAATGCTTCCATCCGCCTATGCTGCCGTTGTCCCACTGACCGTCACGGATGAACCAGTGTTGAGATGATGCATCGTACTCCAAGGTACAATGTTTGCGAGATACATAACTGCTTTGGTTTTCTATAACAGGTATGTCGTTGCTGGTACCTGCCGCCGCACGCCCCATGTTCAATACATAACTCTGGCGCGCCAGCCGCGTGATATCATAAGTCTTGCCATACTCCTCGCCTTGCATGATACGGAGCAACAATCCCCGCACCACCGCAGGTATCTTGAGCGACTCATCGGAAGGCATCGGCTTTTTCAAGTTGTTCACTTTGGGTAGCAATGCCATCACCTCGTCGCAAGACTGCAACCGCTGCTTGAAATCAGGTTGCAGACAGCCTTCTATGGCACGCAGGAATTGGCTGCCGCAGGAAGCCGACTGCAAACGCCGGCGGTCCCAATTACCCTCGCGCCCGTTCTTGATATACACCACCAATTCATTCTCATCACGCAGGTTTCCGAAAGGTAGCGTGCCCGTGAGGAGTTCGTACATCATCACGCCAAAAGAGAAGATATCCGTGGTCGGCAGAACAGTGGCATCGCCGCTTCGCGGATTGACCTGCTCGGGCGGCATATAGGCGTAGGTACCGAAGATTTGCTGCGGCTTGCCAAGGATATTGCGCTCCGTCATGCGTTTATTGCGGTCGCCGGAGATACCAAAATCCGTCAATGCGGCTGTTCCATCGGATTTAATCAATACATTCTCCGGCTTCAAGTCGCGATGCACTTTGCCGCAAGCGTGCAGGGCTTTGAGCCCCAAAAGGACCTCTTGACCTACCTTGTTCCAATCGGTATTTTGGTTAGCACTTTTCAAATCGCCACCAGGGCAGAACTCCATCACGATATACGGATTACCCTGCACAAAGCCATGCCCGACGGAGTGCACGAGATAGGGACTGTTGATTCGCCCTGTCTCATACTCCATGTCGAAGCGGTTTACCAATTGGGTACGAATATCTGGATGTACTTCCCACAACTTGAGCAGTTTCAGGGCATAGTCGTGCCCGGCATTGTCCGTAACCCGAAAGACCTTACCAAAACTGCCTTCACCAAGTCCTTTGGTTACCCTATATTGTCGGTCAATATAATCACCCACGGAGAAATCGCAACGGTCAGGCATGGTGATTAGCAGTTAAAAGTGAATACACGGTTACCCATGAGAATGCTGTCTCCATCCTTCAAATCCATAGGATCCTGACAAAGGATGTAGGTTGTTTGCAGTTGAGAACGGTCTTTGATATACCATTGCCCGTTCTCGCAGGTCAGTTCCGCTTGCACCTTACTGGTGATGGTATAGTTGTCGGGGGCAAGGTTAGCCCGATTGAGCAGGTGCGCATCTCCGCAGAAAGTTTGCTCCTGAGGTGCATCCTGCTCTCCCTCTTCTATTATCGGCGTAAGCACGCAGCGCGGTACACTCACGTGCTGCCGCCCTACGGCGATAGTGCCGACTACCTGCTGCCGTTCCGCATTGGGTGTATTCTCCACAGCGTGGAAGACAAATCGTCTGTCTCCTATCAGGAGCACATCACCATCCACGACAGGCACCTCGTCCGCACAGCGCAGGAACGTGGATTGCAGAGCCGATTGGTCTTGGATATACCAACGCTTTTTGGAATCATTATACTCCAACACTGCTTGCACCTTGCCGGTGATGGTATGGTTCTTGGCATCGGTGTTTGCACGGTTGAGTTCATGGCGCTTCCCTTCATACTCCACCTTCTCGGGCGTTTCTCTTTCGCCTTGGATGGGCATGGGTGTGAGAGAGCACCATATATCCGGCTTCCTATTCATACCGGGCATGACCGTACCGCCAAAAGGTGTTCGACCCTCGGTGTGGCTTCGTTCTGCGGAAACCTTCTGCTGCGAGTTCTCCTGCTCAGTGCCCTGTTCCCTTTTCGGCGCTTGTTGCCCCATCACATAGTGGCACTTCGGGCACACCGTTGCCTCCTGACGCAACGGATACCCGCACTGCGGGCAACGACCATTGTGAACAGACGGTTGAGAAGAAGGTGCAGTCGATGCCTCCGTGCCGAAAACACCGGCTTCGCATACGGTTTTGCTGAAAGCGGGAGTGTCAGCACACCCCTCCATGGCTGTGCCTGCATAAGCAGGTTCACGGGATGTACCACTATAACTACTCTGTACTGCCCCGTCTGAAAGGGGCGTACCACATTTCTCACATTTCGTGAGATCGGTCGGGTTTTCCCAACCACAATTACTGCAACGCATATTAGACCCTGTTTTTAAGTTGGTGTTATCTCCTTTATAGCGACACAAAAAAAGCGTGGGAATTCTCTGATATCGTTCCCATGCTTGAGGCTCTCGCATTGCCTTTTTCTTAAGAACGACAACGCGAAGCCCACGCCGATATAAATAACCACAAGTACAAATATTGTGTAATATATGCACTTTCAACTACCTGTACGGGTATATAATCTACCCACGGTAAGAATACGGAAATTTACACCACGAGGACATCCATCGTTGCGTATGCTCTGAAGAAAAATACATTGAACTTGCGAGATCCAAGCATCAGAACAGCGCTTCAACAAACGCCTTTTTCAACATGTCTGCTCTGCCCACCGAGTTTATATCTGCAATATATTCAAATAGTATTCAAATATATCCGCAGATATTGATTTGTTCGCGGCGGGGCGTACAACTGCCCTGCCACTTGCAGACCCCTATCGTGGACTTCACGCTGCAAAGGTACAAATTTTTTTTTACATGTGCAAAGAAAAAATGCAAAAAAGATAGTCTAACGGCAATTAGGGAATCTTCTGCCGAGCGACCGCTGACGCTGTCCGACTTATATGGTAGCGGATAGCCCCGACTTGTCAGGGCATAATCGGAACCTCTAAATCCCCCTTAAAAGGGAACTTGAGTTAGTTGCCCTCCGACTTGATTACTCAGAACGCAGCGGTTTTGCAGGCGAGAAACAAAATCGGTTCGGCACTCTCGTACCGAACCGATTTGGCATATTATCTCGAAAAGACGGTTACAAGTCTTTCGGGGGAGCGTGTTATTCGTTCGTCTCTGCCTCTTCGCCCGCCATCGCCTCTTCTTGGGCGGCACGGGCTGCTTGCAGGGCTTCGTACTCCTCGCGGTTGTACACGGGCATGCGCTTGAACTCTCTGAGACCCGTTCCCGCAGGAATCAGGTTACCGCAGATAACGTTCTCCTTCATACCATCGAGGTAGTCTATCTTGCCTTGTATAGCCGCTTCGTTGAGCACCTTGGTGGTCTCTTGGAACGACGCTGCCGACATGAAGGACTTGGTGCCCAGTGCCGCACGCGTGATACCTTGCAGAATCTGCTTGGCGGTTGCGCAGGTAGCCTCACGCGCCTCTACAAGGTGCTTGTCCTTGCGGCGGAGCGTCGAGTTCTCGTCATGGAGACGGCGGCTGGTTACTATCTGACCGGCATGGAGCAACTCGCTGTCGCCCGCGTCGGTAACCACCTTCTTGCCCCAGATACGGTCGTTCTCATCAAGGAAGTCCATCTTATCGACAATCTGACCTTCGAGGAAGCGTGTGTCGCCCGCATCAAGGATTTCCACCTTGCGCATCATCTGACGCACGATAATCTCGAAGTGCTTGTCGTTGATTTCCACACCCTGCATACGATAGACGGACTGCGCCTCGTTGACGATGTAGTCCTGCACCGCCGTGGGACCCTGGATGGCGAGGATGTCATCAGGCGTGATGGCACCATCCGACAACGGCACACCCGCACGCACATAGTCGCCCTCCTGCACAAGGATTTGCTTGGTCAGCGGGATGAGGTATGCTTTCTGCTCGCCCATCTTCGAGGTTACGAACAACTCGCGGTTACCGCGCTTGATGCGTCCGAAGGTTACCTCGCCATCAATCTCCGCCACGATGGCGGGGTTCGACGGGTTGCGTGCCTCGAAGAGTTCGGTTACACGCGGCAGACCGCCCGTGATATCGCCTGCCGTACCGAACGCACGCGCCACGGTGAAGAGCAGGTCGCCCACCTTCACCTCCTCGCCGTCGGCGTGCACGAGGCTCGCCTTCACGGGCAGGTTGTAGGTCTTGAGCAGATTGCCCTGTGCGTCCACGATATGTGCGGACGGCATCTTGGTCTTGTCTTTCGTATCGGTGATGGTAACCTCTTTCTTGCCCGTTTGGTCGTCCACCTCGGTCTTGGAGGTAACGCCCTCGATGACGTCTTCGTATTGAAGCACACCGTCTTGCTCGATGACCACGGCAGCCTTGTAGGGGTCCCACTCGCAGATAACCGTTCCCTTCTCGTATTTCTCACCCGGGGTGATGAAGAGTTTGGAAGCGTAGGGGATGTTGAAGGTCGTCAGCACCACGCCCGTCTTCTCGTCTTTGAGTTGCATCTCGTTCAGACGGCTCACCACAATCACGTCGCCTGCGGCGGTGGTGATGGTGCGCAAGTCCTCTATCTCGATGATACCCTCGCGGGGGATGGCGTAGGTGTTCTGCGTTGCCGCGTTGCCTGCCACACCACCGGAGTGGAAGGTACGGAGGGTCAACTGCGTACCCGGCTCGCCAATCGCCTGTGCGGCAATCACGCCGACCGCCTCACCTTTCTGCACCATCTTGCGCGATGCAAGGTTGCGGCCGTAGCACTTCGCGCACACACCGTGCTTGCTCTCGCAGGTGAGCACCGATCGGATTTCCACCTCCTCGATACCCGCTGCCTCTATCTGCTCGCACTGTGCCTCGCGAATCTCTTCGCCGGCAGCGACGATGAGTTCGCCATCAAGGTCGTGGATGTCGTGCACGCTCACACGACCGAGGATACGCTGCGTCAGCGTTGCCACCACCACGTCATTCTGCTTGATGGCGCGCGCCGTCAGACCGCGGAGCGTACCGCAGTCCTCTTCGTTGATGATAACGTCATGCGACACGTCCACCAGACGACGGGTCAGGTAACCTGCGTCTGCGGTCTTCAGCGCCGTATCGGCAAGACCCTTGCGGGCACCGTGCGTCGAGATGAAGTACTCCAACACGGACATACCCTCCTTGAAGTTGGAGAGAATCGGGTTCTCGATGGTCTGACGGGTATCGGTAGATCCCGCCTTACCCGGCTTCGCCATCAGTCCGCGGACACCTGCCAACTGCTTGATCTGCTGTTTGTTACCACGCGCACCGGAGTCCATCATCATATATACGGAGTTGAAGCCCTGGTCCGCCTCCTGCATGTGTTTCATCAGGATGTCGGTAACCTCGGTATCCACGCGCGACCATGCGGCAATCACGTTGTTGTAACGCTCATCATCGCCCATCTCACCGAAGTTGTACATCTCCGTGATGTTCTCCACCTCTTGGTTACCCTTGGCGATGATACCCTGCTTCTCCTCGGGGATGAGGATATCGTTCAGGTTAAACGACAGACCGCCGCGGAATGCCTTGTAGTAGCCGAGGTTCTTGATGTCGTCGAGGAACTTCGCCGTGCGTGCCACGCCGCAGGTCTTGATGACCTTGGAGATAATGCTCTTCACGGCACCTTTCTTCATCACCACGTTCTGATAGCCTACCTCGGCGGGTACGTACTGGTTCACCACCACGCGGCCCGGAGTGGTCTCCACGATATGCGTAACATGCTCGCCGTCCACCACGTCTTCCAGACGCACTTTCACCTTCGCATGGATGTTCACGCGCCCTTCGTTCAGCGCGATGATACACTCCTCGGGCGACGAGAAGACCAGCCCCTCGCCTTGTGCGCCCGTGCGCTCCTTGGTGATATAGTACAAGCCGAGAATCATGTCCTGCGAAGGCACCGTGATAGGATTGCCGTTCGCGGGGTCGAGGATATTGTGGGATCCCAGCATCAGCAGTTGCGCTTCGAGGATGGCCTCGTTGCTCAGCGGCAAGTGCACCGCCATCTGGTCGCCGTCGAAGTCGGCGTTGAAACCCGCACAAGCCAGCGGGTGCAACTGGATGGCACGACCCTCAATCATACGCGGCTGGAACGCCAGGATACCATGGCGGTGCAGCGTCGGCGCACGGTTGAGCAATACGGGGTGCCCCTCCATCACGTGCTCCAAAATCTCGTAGATGACGGGGTCGCGGCGGTCGATAATCTTCTTCGCGCTCTTCACCGTCTTCACCATGCCGCGCTCAATCAGTTTGCGGATGATAAACGGTTTGTAGAGTTCGGCGGCCATCTCTTTGGGCAGACCGCACTCGTGCATGTTCAACTCCGGACCCACCACGATAACCGAACGCGCGGAGTAGTCCACACGCTTACCGAGCAGGTTCTGACGGAAACGCCCCTGCTTGCCTTTCAGCGAGTCGCTCAGCGACTTCAGCGGACGGTTTGCCTCCGACTTCATGGCGGTCGTCTTGCGGCTGTTGTCGAAGAGCGAATCCACCGCCTCCTGCAACATACGCTTCTCGTTGCGCAGGATGACGTCCGGCGCCTTGATTTCCACCAGTCGTTTCAGACGGTTGTTGCGGATGATGACGCGGCGATAGAGGTCGTTCAGGTCGCTCGTAGCGAAACGACCACCGTCCAGCGGCACCAACGGACGCAACTCCGGCGGCGTAACGGGAATCACCTGCATAATCATCCACTCGGGACGGCTCTTGCCGTGCGACGAACGGAACGACTCCACCACTTGCAGGCGCTTCAGCGCCTCCTGCTTGCGTTGCACGGAAGTGGCCTTGCCCGCAATGTCGCGCAACTCGTAACTGAGCGCGTCCAAGTCGATATTGCAGAGCAGGTCGTAGATAGCCTCCGCACCCATCTTCGCGATGAACTTGTCGGGGTCGCTGTCATCCAGGTTCTCGTTGTTGGGATACTTCGCATCCAGCAAGTCCAGAATCTGTTCGTACTGCTCCTCATCGAGCAACATACGGTCTTCTATCACCAGACGGTCTTTGTCGTCCTTGTGGCGCTCGCCTATCTCCTCGCCTGCCAGTGCACCCGCACGCACCACGATGTATTTCTCGTAGTAGATGATGGAGTCGAGTTTCTTGGTGGGTATTCCCAGCAGGGCGGCCATCTTGCTCGGCAGCGACCGCAGGTACCAGATATGCGCTACGGGCACCACGAGACGGATATGTCCCATGCGCTCGCGACGCACTTTCTTCTCGGTAACCTCCACGCCGCAACGCTCGCAGACGATGCCTTTGTAGCGGATACGCTTGTACTTGCCGCAGTAGCACTCATAGTCCTTCGTCGGACCGAAGATACGCTCGCAGAACAGACCATCACGCTCAGGCTTATAGGTACGATAGTTAATCGTCTCGGGCTTCAGCACCTCGCCGCTGGAGAGTTGCATAATCTCGTCGGGAGATGCCAAACCAATACTTATCCTGGTAAAACCGGTTCTTTTACTGTTATCTTGTTTGAAAGCCATACAAATCTTCGTTTATTAGATTCATTATTCCATTGTGATAGAAAGTCCTAATCCTTGCAACTCGTGGAGCAAGACGTTGAGCGACTCGGGGAGCCCCGGCGTCGGGAAGTTCTCGCCTTTCACGATTGCCTCGTAGGTGCGTGCACGACCGGTAACGTCATCTGACTTCACGGTCAGAATCTCCTGCAAGGTGTGTGCGGCGCCGTGTGCTTCCAGCGCCCAAACCTCCATCTCACCGAAACGCTGACCGCCGAACTGCGCTTTACCGCCCAACGGCTGCTGCGTGATGAGGCTGTACGGACCGATGGAACGCGCGTGCATCTTGTCGTCCACCATGTGGCCTAACTTCATGAAGTAGGTTACACCCACCGTTGCCATCTGGTCGAAGGGCTCGCCCGTCTCGCCGTCGTACAACTGGGTCTTGCCCGCACGCGGCAGACCGGCTTTGTCCGTCCACTCGTCCAACTGTTCCAGCGTACAACCGTCGAAGATGGGAGTGGCGAACTTCACGCCCAACTCCTGACCTGCCCAACCGAGCACGGCCTCGAAAATCTGACCGATGTTCATACGCGAAGGCACACCCATCGGGTTCAGCACGATATCCACCGGCGTACCGTCTGCCAGGAACGGCATGTCTTCCACACGCACTATCTTCGACACGATACCCTTGTTACCGTGGCGGCCTGCCATCTTGTCACCCACGCGAATCTTACGCAGTTTGGCGATATATACCTTCGCCATTTGGATGATACCGTTGGGCAACTCGTCGCCGATGGTCAGGTTGAACTTGTCGCGCTTCAACTGCGCGTCCATCTCCTTGTGTTTGGCGATGTAGTTCATCACGCACTGTGCCACCAGTTCGTTCTTGTGGGCGTCGTTCGTCCAGCCTTCCAGCATCACGGAGTGGTAATCAATCATGCCCAGACGCTCTTTGCTGAAATGCTGCCCCTTGGCGATAATCTCCGTACCCACGTTGTCTTTCACCGATACGGCTTCGCGGTTCTTGAGGATAACGGCCAACTTGCTGATGAGCAGGTCGCGCAGTTCTTTGCTCTCCGCCTCGAACTTCGCATCCATCTGCGCCAGCGTCTCGCGGTCGGCGAGTTTCTGCTTGCGGTCTTTGTTCGCACGCGAGTACAACTTGCGGTCTATCACCACGCCGTCCAGCGACGGGGTGGCTTTCAGCGAAGCATCCTTCACGTCGCCTGCCTTGTCGCCGAAGATGGCTTTCAGCAGTTTCTCCTCCGGCGACGGGTCGCTCTCGCCCTTCGGGGTAATCTTACCCACGAGGATGTCGCCCGGGTTGATGTGCGCACCTATGCGGATGATACCGTTCTCGTCAAGGTCTTTCGTCGCATCCTCGCTGATGTTCGGGATGTCGGCGGTGAACTCCTCCATACCGCGCTTGGTCTCGCGCACTTCGAGCAGTTGCTCCACCACGTGCACCGAGGTGTACATGTCTTCGCGCACGATACGCTCGCTCAGCACGATGGCGTCCTCGTAGTTGTAACCCTTCCAGGGGATGTATGCCACTTTCAAGTTCTTGCCCAGCGCCAACTCGCCGCCTTGCGTCGCATAACCCTCGGTGAGAATCTGACCCTTCTCCACGCGGTCGCCCTTGCGCACCAGCGGGTGCAGGTCGATGGTGGTGTTCTGGTTGGTCTTCTCAAACTTGGGCAGTTTGTAGATAACCTCCGAGGGCTCGAAGGAGATAAACTCCTGCTCCTCGTCGCGGTCGTAGTTGATAACTATCTTGTCGGCATCTACGTAGGTTACCGTGCCGGCACCATCCGCCGTAATCTGCGTGCGGCTGTCTTCCACCAACTGGTCCTCTATTCCGGTACCCACGATGGGAGCCTCGCTCGTAATCAAAGGCACTGCCTGGCGCATCATGTTCGAACCCATCAACGCACGGTGGGCATCATCGTGCTCCAGGAAGGGAATCAAGGCGGCAGCCACCGATGCAATCTGACACGGAGCCACGTCCATCAAATCCACCTCGCCCGGGGCTACTACGGGGAAGTCGGCGCCCAGACGCGATTTCACCTTGGTACGGATGAACTTGCCGTCCTTGTCCAACGGCGCGTTACCCTGTGCCACGGTCTTCTCTTCCTCGTCCTCCGCGCTGAAATACTGTATGTGGTCGTTGTCCAAATCCACTACGCCGTCTTTCGCCAGACGGTACGGGGTCTCGATAAAGCCGAGGTCGTTAATCTTCGCATAGATACAGAGCGAGGAGATAAGACCGATGTTCGGACCTTCCGGCGTCTCGATAGGACAGAGACGACCGTAGTGGGTATAGTGCACGTCACGCACCTCGAAGCCTGCACGGTCGCGGCTCAAACCGCCGGGACCGAGGGCGGACATACGGCGCTTGTGCGTAATCTCCGCCAGCGGGTTCTGCTGGTCCATGAACTGCGACAACGCATTCGTGCCGAAGTAGGAATTGATAATCGAGGAGATGGACTTGGCGTTGATGAGGTCGGTAGGCGTGAACACCTCGTTGTCGCGCACGTTCATGCGCTCACGCACGGTGCGGGCCATACGGGCGAGACCTACGCCGAACTGGTTGTAGAGTTGCTCGCCCACGGTGCGGACGCGGCGGTTCGACAGGTGGTCGATGTCATCCACTTCGGCGTTGCTGTTAATCAACTCCACGAGGTATTTGATAATCTCGATGATATCCTCTTTGGTCAGCACGCGCACGTCATCGGGAATCGACATGTTCAACTTGCGGTTGATGCGGTAGCGTCCCACGTCGCCCAAGTCGTAGCGTTTCTGCGAGAAGAAGAGGTTTTGAATCATCTCGCGTGCCGTAGCGTCATCCGCAGGCTCTGCGTTGCGCAACTGGCGATAGATATAGAGCACCGCCTCTTTCTCCGTCTTGGCGGGGTCTTTCTGCAAGGTGTTGAAGATAATCGAGTAGTCGCTCTCGCGGTTCTCGTCTTTGTGCAGAAGCACGGTCTTGCTGCCCGATTCGAGGATGATGTCTATCACCTCAGGCGTGAGTTCCGCCTCGCGCTCTACCACAATCTCGTTACGCTCGATGGACGAAACCTCACCCGTATCCTCATCCACAAAGTCCTCCAAGGTCGGTTTCATCACGTATCCTGCCAAGCGGCGACCGAGGCAAGCCTCCAGGTCCGTGCGGTTGCACTTCACCTCCTCTGCAAGGTCGAAGCAACTCAGGATGTCGCGGTCGGACTCGAAACCGATGGCGCGGAGCAGCGTCGTTACGGGCAATTTCTTCTTGCGGTCGATGTAGGCATACATCACCTTGTTGATATCCGTGGCGAATTCTATCCACGATCCGCGGAAGGGGATGATACGCGCCGAGTAGAGTTTGGTGCCGTTGGAGTGCATGCTCGTTCCGAAGAACACGCCCGGCGAACGGTGCAACTGGCTCACCACCACGCGCTCCGCTCCGTTAATCACGAATGTGCCTTTCGGAGTCATGTAGGGGATGGTACCCAGATAGACGTCCGATACCACGGTGTCGAAATCCTCGTGGTCGGGGTCTTCGCAACTCAGACGCAGTTTGGCTTTCAAGGGCACCGAATAGGTCAGACCGCGCTTGATACACTCCTCGATGGTGTAGCGGGGATGGTCCACCTCGTAGTCGAGAAACGCCAGCGTGAAACTGTTGCGGGTGTCGTTGATGGGGAAATTCTCATTGAACACTTTGAAAAGTCCTTCGTGCCGACGCTGCTCCGGAGTGGAATCCATCTGCACAAAGTCGTGGAAGGACTTCAACTGAATGTCCAGAAAGTCAGGGTAAGGCATGTGTTTCTGCATGCGCGAGAAGTTGACTCTCTTCGATTGATTTGTTGTAGCCATGTAATTTTCTATATGGTTTATTGTTATAATAGTAGCAAACTGTTGGTAATAAATTATTTACACCTAAATATGCGGGTATGCAAGTTTATGTTTTCTTAATAAATACCCCTGTCGATTTACCAAAGATTCAGTTATTTTTACTATCTTCCTTTTTTCAGAGAAAAAGGTTTAGACCCCACTTTGAGGGGTCTAAACCTGTTACCACAGCCTGTGTGGTACGGTTAGCGGAGGAGGGTATTACTTGAGTTCTACCTCAGCGCCTACATCCTCAAGAGCCTTCTTCAGTGCCTCTGCGGAAGCCTTGTCAAGACCCTCCTTTACGGTAGCGGGAGCAGCGTCAACGATGTCCTTAGCCTCTTTCAAGCCAAGACCGGTCTGCTCTTTCACTGCCTTAACTACTTGCAGTTTCTGAGCACCTGCGCTCTTCAATACTACGTCGAAAGAGGTCTTCTCCTCAGCGGCAGCAGCCTCACCGGCAGCGGGAGCGGCAGCCACAGCAACTGCAGCAGCAGCGGGTTCAATACCATACTCGTCCTTCAAAATCTGAGCGAGTTCGTTAACTTCCTTTACAGTAAGGTTTACCAATTGTTCAGCAAAAGCTTTCAAATCTGCCATTGTCTTATAATTTTTTTAGATGTTATTTTTAATGTTGGTTGTTCGGGGCTCTCTGTAGCCCCGTTGTTTGTTTTTTTATTATGCTGATTTACTCAGCGCGTTCACCCAGCGTCTGGAGGACACCGTGGATGGTCGTAGCACCCGATTGCAGAGCGGAAACAACGTTCTTGGCAGGCGATTGCAACAGTGCAACGAGGTCTGCGATAAGTTCGTTCTTGCTCTTGATGGTTGCGAGGAAATCCAAGTTCTGAGCACCTACGTAAACGGTCTCTTCTACATAAGCGGCTTTCAGTTGGGGCTTTGCCTCACCTGTCTTGTCGCCCTTCGTAAACTCCTTGATGAGTTTGGCGGGAGCGTTGCCGGTGTTGGTCAGCATGAGCGCGGTGTTGCCTTTGAGGGCGGCAAAAATCTGCTCGTCGATACCCTTTGCCTCCAAAGCCTTTTGGAGCAGGGTGTTCTTGGCTACCAGCAGTTTCACGTCGCTCTTGAAGCAGAGACGGCGCAGCGCGCTGGTCTTCTCTGCGTTCAGACCTTCGATGTTGGTGATGTAGAAGTGTTGGTACTCACTCAGTTGCTCTTGCAAAGCAACGATAATCGCGTTTTTATCTTCCTTTTTCATTGTCTCAAAATAATAAGGGTTTTACCATTAGGGGGATTAACCAATCGATTTGGTATCCACCTTGATACCTTGACTCATGGTGCTGGAAAGATAAATGCTCTTGATGTATTCACCCTTAGATACCGCAGGTTTCAGTTTGATGACCGTATCGATGAACTCGCGAGCGTTCTCGGCGATGGCCTCTGCAGAGAAAGACACTTTTCCGATGGAGGTGTGTACGATACCGAACTTGTCCACCTTGAAGTCAATCTTACCTTGCTTTACCTCCTTAACGGCCTTTGCCACGTCCATGGTAACGGTGCCGCTCTTCGGGTTAGGCATCAAGCCGCGGGGACCGAGCACGCGACCAAGGGCACCGATCTTGCCCATGATTTGCGGCATGGTGATGATAACATCCACGTCCGTCCAACCGCCTTTGATTTTCTCGATATACTCATCCAGACCTACGTAGTCGGCGCCTGCCTCTTTGGCGGCTGCCTCTTGGTCGGGAGTACACAATGCAAGAACACGCACGGTCTTACCCGTACCGTTGGGGAGCGATACTACGCCGCGTACCATCTGGTTTGCCTTACGGGGGTCAACACCGAGGCGAACGTCGATATCCACGCTGGCGTCAAATTTGGTAGTCGTAATCTCTTTTACGAGAGCGGCTGCTTCTGCGAGCGAATAGAGTTTACCTGCCTCAATCTTCTCAGCAGCAATCTTCTGTTTTTTTGTCAACTTTGCCATAATAGTGATTGAAGTTTTGATTATTTAACGGTAATACCCATACTGCGCGCGGTACCGCGTACCATCGACTCTGCGCTTTCAACGGTGAAGCAGTTCAAATCCACCATCTTGTCCTCTGCTATCTGACGGCACTGTTCCGCCGTGATGGAAGCCACCTTGTTTCGGTTGGGCTGTGCCGAACCGCTCTTCACTTTGGCAGCCTCCAGCAACTGGATTGCTACGGGAGGGGTCTTAACGATGAACTCGAACGACTTGTCGGAGTAAACTGTGATGACAACAGGGAGCACTTTGCCTGCTTTGTCCTGTGTTCTGGCATTGAATTGTTTACAAAACTCCATGATGTTCACACCCTTCGAACCCAGCGCGGGACCTACGGGAGGAGCGGGATTGGCTGCGCCACCCTTGATTTGGAGTTTAATAAAACCAGCAATTTCTTTAGCCATAATTGTTGTGTTTTACTTTTTTAATAGTTAATGATTAAACTACCGAGTAGTCCAACGACTCGTAACGAGTCTCCTACTCCTTTTCTACCTGATTGAAACCGAGTTCCAGAGGAGTCTGGCGGTCAAAGATGGTAACAACGACTTTGAGTTTGCGTTTGTCTTGGGCTACCTCCTGAACGACACCGGTGAAGCCGTTGAACGGCCCGTCGGTAACCTTCACTTTCTCGCCCTCGAAATACACGTCATCCATCTGCAGTTCCACTTCGGGCGCATTCACGTCACCAATCAACTTGTTGATTTCCGCCTGGGAAACGGGAGCAGGCTTGATGCTGCTCTTCCCCTCGGAGAGAAATCCGAGCACGTTGGGGATGTTGCGCAACAGAGGATAGCACTCGTCGCAGAGGTTACACTCTACGAGCACGTAGCCCGGCAGGATGTTGCGCTCCTTGATGATACGCTTTCCGCCACGCTGAGCCACTACTTTCTCGGTAGGGATGAGCACCTGCGACACATACTCCTTGAAAAGAGTGGAAGTAACGAGCGCACCTTCGATGTACTCTTTCACTTTGTTCTCTTTCCCGCTAATCGCGCGGAGCACATACCATTTGAATTTGCTGTCAGCCATGATTCTAATGTACGATTTACGATTGACGACTTACGATGGATTAGAACAGGCCGTACACAAAACTCATGATGGACTCAAAGCACCAGTCCATAGCCCAGACCACGAGTGATAGGATAATGGAAGCAACTAATACTACCACGGCGCTTTGGGACAACTCTTTGCGAGTCGGCCAACTGGTCTTATGCACCAGTTCGTTGTACGATTCTTTGATATTCTCTACAAGTTTCATATTGAGTAGATTCTTTTTGTTGCAATGTATTGCAATGTCGGTTTCTCTTTTTCACAGCGACAATCCGGCTCTGACACCCCGGTCAAAGTCAGATTGGAAGCTATGAATGTAACAAGCACGGAAGGCAGGAATCGAACCCACATTAACGGTTTTGGAGACCGCTCTCCTACCATTGGAGGACTTCCGTATGAATTTTTGGGGCGTTGCGCCCCAAAAATTCTTGGAGTGTAAACCGATTGGCTGACTTATTAGTCAATCAGTTTGGTGATTTGACCCGAACCTACGGTGCGGCCACCCTCACGGATTGCGAAACGCAGACCCTCGGAGCATGCTACCGGGTAGATGAGTTTCACTTGGATTTCCAGGTTGTCGCCCGGCATCACCATCTCGGTTCCTTCGGGGAGAGTGATCTCGCCGGTAACGTCCATCGTACGGATGTAGAACTGGGGACGATAGTGGTTGTGGAACGGTGTGTGACGGCCGCCTTCCTCTTTCTTCAAGATATAAACGGAAGCCTTGAACTCGCTGTAGGGTTTCACTACACCCGGGTGGGTGAGCACCATACCACGGCGAACCTCATCCTTGTCGATACCGCGGAGGAGCAGACCTACGTTATCACCTGCCTCACCTTGGTCGAGCAACTTGCGGAACATCTCAACGCCGGTTACAACGGACTTCTTGCCCTCTGCACCGAGACCGATAAGTTGAACCTCGTCGCCTACTTTTACGACACCCGTCTCAATACGACCGGTAGCAACGGTACCACGACCGGTGATGGAGAACACGTCCTCAACAGGCATAAGGAAAGGTTTGTCGATAGCGCGCGGAGGAAGTTGAATCCAGGTATCCACAGCGTCCATCAGTTCCATTACCTTGTCTTCCCACTCTGCTACACCGTTCAGTGCACCCAGTGCGGAACCACGGATGATAGGAGTGTTGTCGCCATCGAACTCATAGAACGAAAGGAGTTCGCGCATCTCCATCTCAACGAGGTCGAGCATCTCGGCATCATCTACCATGTCGCACTTGTTCATGAATACTACCAAGCGGGGAACGTTCACCTGACGAGCGAGCAGGATGTGCTCACGGGTCTGAGGCATAGGACCATCGGTAGCGGCAACTACGATGATGGCACCGTCCATCTGAGCAGCACCCGTTACCATGTTCTTCACATAGTCAGCGTGACCCGGGCAGTCTACGTGAGCGTAGTGGCGGTTAGCGGTTTCGTACTCGATGTGTGCGGTGTTGATGGTGATACCACGCTCTTTCTCCTCGGGAGCGTTGTCGATTTGGTCAAACGACTTAACCTCCTCAGTACCGAAGCCCTTCTTGTGGAGAACCAGCGAGATAGCAGCGGTCAGAGTGGTTTTTCCGTGGTCAACGTGACCGATGGTACCGATGTTAACGTGCGGTTTCGAGCGGTCAAATTTCTCTTTTGCCATAGTAATACAATAGTTTTATTAACGTTAATAATTGTTGTTGTCCTTATTTACGTCGTTTTTGATACAAAAACCCACCCTTCATCCCGCTGCGGGATTGGAGGGCAGCGTCCTTTCGAGCTGATGGCGGGAGTTGAACCCGCGACCTCATCCTTACCAAGGATGCGCTCTACCACTGAGCTACATTAGCAACAGCATCGGTCAGTCCTCACCCCACCTAATCGAGATTGCTCTCGATTGAACCGACCTCTGCGTCCCTGTGATACAAGGTTATAAATCTGTGAGCGGAAAACGGGACTCAAACCCGCGACCCCCAGCTTGGAAGGCTAGTGCTCTATCGACTGAGCTATTTCCGCAGCAGCGAAGCTTTCTTACAGCGAAGCGCTTACGGCTAAGCCCTCGTACAGCGAAGCTTTCTTGTGGGTGCGGATGGATTCGAACCACCGAAGTCGAGAGACAGCAGATTTACAGTCTGCCCCATTTGGCCACTCTGGAACACACCCCTATTTTCAATCTTTCAAAGTTCACTTTTCTTTCCTGAGCCTCTTGTCGGATTCGAACCAACGACCCCGAGATTACAAATCACGTGCTCTGGCCAACTGAGCTAAAGAGGCGGTCATGTTTCCCGTTCGCGTCGTGCAGAAAATCCTGTTCGGCGGAAAAGCGGTGCAAAGGTACTGCTTTTTTTTGACATGACCAAATAATTTCGCAAAAAAATTGCATTTTCCCTTATTTTTTTGCTTTTTGCGGGGTGCAGACAGGCTTTCGGAACCCGTTTTGCGCCTCTGAGCGGGTTTGTAAGATGTGGTATTTTGGGGCGGCGGGGCAGCGGGGCGGCTGTTTCCTAAAATATATACGTGTGTACGCGCGCGGGTGAGTTTATAGAAACAGCCGCCCCGCTGCCCCGCCGCCCCGTCGCCACAAAATGCTTATTCTTAACAAAAGTACATTTTTTGGGCGTTATTTCCCCGCTGACGACCCGCGACAGACCCGCGGGAGACCCGCGAAAAACATCCGAGACGGCGGCGAGGGAGGCAATCTTAACAATCGTACCATTCTTTGGATTTTCCCCTTCCGCCACGGTCCTGTCGGGGATATCGGTCAGGGTACGAGGAAGGAGGGGGACATGTCCGCGCCGTGAGCCTATCGTTCTCTCCCCAGCAGGTCGTACTGTTTGTCGGAACGGATGATGTAGAGTTGTCCATTTCGCAGCACTTTGCGCGTGATGTTCTCCGTGTCGTTGGCTTGGCGGATCGTCGTCTCGCTGCCGGAAATCCATTCGTAGGCGCCTATGGTGGGCGTGGCGGCTCTGGGGTTGCCCGCGATGTCGGTGGTCAGGTAGGAGACGGGCTCCGCCGATTGCAGGCTGCCTTGCGCCGTGAGGTCGAGCGTGCTGTCGCGGAAGGCCACGGGCTCACAGATAGCCGTCATGTCGCCCACAGCGTTTGTCCAGTCGCTCAGCGCGGGAAGGTCGGTTCCGCTCAGCCGCGCGAGGGTGGCGCCGCGCGTGTAGAGCAGGTTGTGGCTGAAGCGGACGCTGTCGCTCCATGTCCCCGACATCTGCCATGCCAGGCCGGTGCTGTCGTTGTAGCAGATGTTGTTGCGCACTTCCAGTTGCACGGGGGCTTTCTTCACAATCATCGGCACGGCATTGGAGCAGGCGGTGTAGAAGGTGTTGTTGGCAATGTCCAGGTACTTCGCCGCTTGCGTCAGGTTGAGTCCGTAGGAGGTGCTTGTGCTCTCGGAACCGACTATGCAGAGGGCGTTGTTGTAGAGGCGCGTGGGGGTCTCGGCGGTGTTCTCCACGTTCCGCAGGTAGATACCTTCCGCATAGTTGGTCAGCGCAAGATAGACATAGTTGCCACTTATCTCGCCGCCGTCATAGAGTTTCAAGTCCATGGCTTTGAAGTCCGCTTTGGAAGTGGCATCGTTGTAGAAAGCGTTGCCTTGTACGGTGATGTGGCTCTCGGAGGGAGCATAGAGGCTCTGGTTGCCTTGGTTGCGGAAGATGTTGCGGCGCACGACACCTCCCGTCTGCGGCGTCAGACTGACATACGATGTACCGCCCAGATAGAGTCCTACGTATCCTCCTTCGAGCAGACAGTCGGTGAGGGTGAAGTAGTCGTTGTTCTGGTTCTCCACATCGTTTGCTTTGGTATAGACCAGCCTCAGTTTGTCGGTGCCGCTGTCCACAAGCGGTGCGTGGATATGGCAGTCCTCTACCGTTATGTTGCGGCTGATGTTCCCCACAAAGACGATACCCGCAAAAGAGGTATAGGAGGTGTAGAAGGTGAGGTGGCGCAGGGTTACATAGTCCGCACCCAGGATGTTGAACACGCCGTATTCCTCGCCGTAGGCGGGCGAGTACGACTCATAGTGTATCTGCACGTCCTCGCGGTTCCCGCTCAGCGCCTCGATGGTCAGCGTGTTGGTTGCGGAGAGTCCCGTCAGGTCGGGTATGCGGACGCACTCGTTGTAGGTGCCGCTCTCTATTTGGAAGGTTACAGCCCCGTCTATGCCTATCGCCAGGGCGTCCACGGCAGACTGAATCGTGTGGAAGTCGGCTTGTTCGCTGCTGCCGATACGATAGATGCCGTGCATGCCGCTGATGATGTCCAGCGAGGCGGTGCGTGTTCCGAGAGGCGTTACCGCAGTGCCGTCTATCTGCACGCTCTCGCACCCTATCGTGTGCGTGCCCTCTTCGGCATCCGATGCGATGTCGAGCGCCACCCAGTAGTAGTAAGTACCTTTGCGGGTGAGCGGGGTTGTCGGGCTGAACGCCGCGGTGTTGGCGAAGGTGCTCCCGCCGCCCGTATGGTAGAATACGGGAGTGATGTCTTCGCTCAGCCCTGTCAGGTTAAACTGCTCCACCTGTATGTTGCCGCGGTCGCCCGACAGGCTGACCGCCACTTGCAGCATCGGCACGTCGCTGCTCCCTTTGGTGGCTACTCCCGCGGAGGCGTTGCTGACCACCACCGAGTCCAACCGCAGCGCCGTGAGCGTATGGCATGAGACCTCTATCTCCCAACCCGCGTTGAGCGCGGAGTTGTAGGATCCTGCGAAACGGACGGTCAGGGCGCCCGACTCCGCCTCGGAAACGACTTCGCAGGCGAGGATGCCCGCCGTGCTGTTATACAGGGTCAGGTCGGAGGCGCTCTGCACGGTGTCGGCGTAGTAAACATAGAACGCGTCGGCACCGTTGATGTCCCAGCCGGCAAAGCGCAACTGAATGGCGGTGTTGGGAACCGTCGGCACAAAGGTTACCGCACCTTTCGCATACTGCGTGAGGTTGCCTTCGGGACCCTCCGCGTCATAGAAGGTGAGCGGCGTCTCGCCTACCTCCACCTTGCGGTAGTCGGTTTGGAGGCAGTAGATATTCACTATCGGCCGCGCGTTGGCGGGCACTTCGGGGTTTAGCGTTTGGCTGCCGACGAGGAGGGAGACCGCCGTGAGGGAGACGCTGTTGCCGAAGGGCGCATTGGCGGCGATGTTCGCCGCAAGGGTGAAAGCATTGTCGCCTTCCGCAAGGGTGCAGTCGCTTGCCGAGAGGACAACCTCGGTCTGCCCTGCCTGCACCGCGGCTTTCGCAATCACTTCTCCGTCGCGCAACAGCAGGAGGGAATCTATCGCGGCAGCCGTCTCCTCCGTCAGCGTCGCGCTCAGTTGCGTGAGAGACAGCGGATCCAGCATGCCGGTGGTGGGCAGTGCTATCTCCAGCAGCGGGGTATGGAGCAGGTTGCGGACCAGCGCCGTCTGCGGCTCCGGCAGGGAGAGAACGGGCGTACCTGCCTCCATGGGTTCGGGCAGATATTCGCGCACCGTGGCGTGCCAACCGGCGCTGGTGTAGTACGAATAAGTGGTGTTCGGGTTGAACACGACGGTCAGTGCTCCGTCCGCCGCCGTGGAACGCACGCGACCCGGTCCCGTGGTGCAGTTGCCGGCATTAGCGGCCCAGAGGAGGTCGCCGGAGGTGTCGCTGCCGGCATAGATTTGGAACTTGGCTTGGGTGCCATAGGAAGAAGAACTGTAATATACGGCAAAGTCGGAAAAGTCCGCCTCGATGATATGCCCCGCGCTGGTGGGCAGGAAAGTGGTCGTTTGGTCGCACTGCTCGGCTTTGTAGTTGCTGCTGTATTCGGATGCAACGGTATGGGTGAACTCCCATTCGCCGACCACCTCGATTTGCTTCGTGCCGCATTCGGAATAGGCGGTGTTCTTGATGGTCAGGGCGCCTTCGGGGTTCTCGAAGGCACTGTATGTCGTGCCGTTGCCGAACGATACGGATGTGATGTCCACCTCCGCCTGTTCGCCGGTCTGCGCCGTGCAGGCAAGGTCTATGAGCAGCCGGAAACCGTTGTCGCCTTCGCGGAGCGGCAGGTCGGCGGTCGGAGTGATGGTGAAGGTGTCGTCGGAGACAACCGCCTCCCCCGCTTGCCGGCTGCCGTAGTACAAAGTGGCTTTGCTAATCCGCGGATATGTCCCGTTGGTCGTGAAGGTGAACGAGGCGGGCACCAGCGCAGGCTCCGTGTGGCGGGTCTGAATCGTGAAAGACAGGGCTTCCACCGCGGTGCTGCACGCCGAGGGCTCGGAGGTCGGCTTGCTGACGGCGGCGGACACCAACTCCATCGCCTGCGGCACAAACTCGCTCAGGGTGGCGGCAAAACCGTCGCCTTGGTAGTAGGAAGAAGGGGTCTTGCTTTTCAGATACACCGTCAGGGCACCGCTCTGCGCCGTGCTGTGCAGGATAAGGCTGTCCGCCTTGTCGGCTTGCACTACATGGAGCAGGCTGTCGGCAGACACTTTCGTGCCGTTGTAAACGGCGAGGATGTCTTGATTCCCCACGCTCACGGCGGAGGAGTTGTAGAAAATGCTGATATTGCGCATGTCGATGCCCACCTTGCTGCCGGCGGTGGTCGGGAAGAAGGTGTAGGTACCCTCAAAATTGTTGGATATCTTCCCCTCCGGACCGCCGTCGTCATAGAGCAGGACGGGCTCCGAGAGAGCCAGTTGCTGCTCGCCGTTCGCCATTAGCACCATGGCGGCCACCGTCTGCTGGACGGCTGACGCGGAGAGAGGGAATGTGCCCTGGGAGGTCTGCACGCCCGTAATCGTGAGTGCGGAAACGGCATGGAAAGGCGCGGTGGCGGACACCTCCCCGCCTATGCAGAAGTAGTTGTCGCCGGGCGCCAAAGCGCGGTCGGCGATCGTGAAGGTATATACCCCGTCCTCCTCCGTTAGTGTGGCGGCTGCCTCCGAGAGGGCAGTGGTACGCGGCGCATTGCCGGCATAGAGACGCAGTGCGGAGGGCGTGAATACGCCCTCGCCGCTCAGGGTGAAAGAAATCGTTTGCAGAGTGGCGGCAGGCGTAAGTCCCTCCGTGGTGATACGGAGAGCCGCAAGGCTGACTGCCGGTTTGCCGGGGTACAGTTCGGACTCCACCTGCGTATAGTCGGCGGCGGCTTCCTTCACCTCCATCGGCTTGACCTCGACGCTGCTCACCGTTGCCACCCAGCCCTTGCTCGTGTTGGGGTTCTTGAATTGCAGGCAGACGGACAGTGCACCCGTGGGGTCGGAAGAGGTGTAGGTCAGATGGGTGTAGGTGCCCACAAGGCTGTCGAGTTGTGCGGCGGTGTGCGGAAAACCGGTCGTGGTCACGCTGCTCGCCTGTGTCGGATAGGTTACGCTCAGCGTGTCGAACACGCCGTCGTAAATCTTGAGATAGGCGTTGTAACTGGCACTGTAAGTCTTAATCTCCACTTCTTCAAACTCTATGCGCACGGCATACCCCGTCTGCGCAGGTTTGAAAATCGTGGTGGCAAAAGCGCTTCCCGTAGCGGTGGCGGGCATGCTTTCCGTACCTTTGTAATCATAGTAGGTCAAGACTTGGTCGGCGGCTACTTCCACCACCTGTTTCCCCAGTTGGGGCATTAAGACCTCCTCCGCATGGAGAGAGGCGGCGAAACTCGGCAGCAACAGGCCGATCAGCACTCGAAAAAATGGCTTTTTCATTTCGTTTCAGTTTGTGTTTATGGTGAATAAAAATAATCTATTCTCCTTGTTTCGAGAATAGATTACTATAAACCACCGCCTCTTTGTCGCCTTGCGGCGACAAGACAAACTGCAATGAAAAAGGGGTCTCGCTGCTCTATTCCTCGAAAGCATTGTGCGAACTAAAACAATAGGCAGGTCTTCTGACTTGTCCTTTTTCGCTGCCTTCCCGGTACAGTTGACCTGTACCAGTGGCTTTTTCTTGCGAAATACACCGTTTGCCTTTTCAGGCACGATGCGGACTTACAGCAGCGGGTCTGTTACGGATTCTCACCGTATTCCCTTTTCAATCAAGGCGTTACTCTTGATACCTACTATTTGTATATATTGTTGTCTGTAATTCGGATGCGAAATTACTGCTTTTTTTTGATATAACCAAATTTATTTCGCAAAAACCGTGTCTTTCCGTGTATTTTTTTTTCTACACAAAAATTCGCTTACCCTCGGCGCCTACGGCACCATTACTTTGTTCCGGACGGTCTTGCCCGTGCGGAGCGTCGTCTCCACGATGGCTATCCCGCTCGGCACGGCTATCGTCATTATCGGGCTGTCGCCGGCGACCGCGCGCAGACTCCGTCCCGTGATGTCAAATACGCGCACTTCCTCTATCGGCGCACTCGCCGTGATGGTCAGGCTCTCGCGGGCGGGTGCAAACACCTGCACCGTGCCGCCTGCGCCCGACGCGCCCTTCTCCTCACCTGTTGCACCCTGCTGACCGTTGCCTGTCGGCGTGTCCGGACCCGCGGGCACATAGGCGGGACCCTCGATATAGTAGCGCAACTCATGGTTGGCGGCGGGCACGGGCACTTTCACCCGTGTGTCGTTCCAGATAGGTACGCGCGTGTGCGTGAGGTTGTCGCAGAGGTAGCACTCGTCGCTCCATGTCGGACTGAGGCGGAAGGCGAGATAGAGGCTGTCGTAGTCCTCGCGTATCTCATTGCTCACCACCATGCCGATGGGGATGATGCTCACCTCGCGGCGGATGTCCGCCATCATTGTCTGCTCGCCCGACAGCGTGTAGAGGTTCAGCGGCGACACCACGGCATTGTCTGCCGTCTCTATGCCCGACGAGATGAATGCCACGTCCTCGCCTTGTATATAGTCGTCGCTCGCACCGCTGTTGGTCGCCACGGCGGCGAAGGCGGTGGCGTAGGCTTGGCGCTCATAGTCCGCCAGCGGCGTATAGAGTGCCAAGTCCATTACGGCAGGCACCGTCCCGTCCCAACTGGCGTCGCTCGCCGCAGCCGCAGCGCGTCCCGCAGCGCGGGCGGGCTTCTCCGCACGCTCGTAGATATCGCCCGACAGGTCTGTCTGCAGCAGACCCGACAGGTGCGAGGACTTCAGTTTCAGCGTCAGCGATGTGCTCGCCTCCTTCGCCGTCAGCAGCACCGCCTGCATGGGTAGCACCAGACGGTCGTCATATGCACCCGTGCCCGTGTTCGGCGACATGGTCTTCCAGGTCGTGCCGTCCATGTACTGGAACATTTTCTCTATCTTGTCTGCGTTGTCGGTGCAGAACCGCTCCATGTCGATATACGCCATTGTGGGGTTGCCGAAGAGGAAATACTGGCTCGCCTCTTTGTTATCTATCGTGATGGTCATGGTGCTGTCGCTCTTGTCGGGTGCGAAGGCAAAGGTATAACCGAGGTTGCGGTTGGGTATCTCGTCATACAGCGTGCTCGCCTCACCCGTTGACCGCTCGTAATAGTAGTACCTCGTGTCCGATTTCGGCAGGCGCACCACCAGTTCCTCGCCGTCCTCACCGGGTCCGTAGCCACGCAACTGCAGACCCGTGCCGGGGAGCAGTGCCTCGTTCATGGCGTTGGAGCGGGCGAAAGCGGCGGTCTTGGCGGACACCACGGTGGAGTATTTGTCCACGAAGTGATAGACTTTCACCTCTTTGTTGTAGTATGCCGCGGCAAAAGCATAGGCGGCGTCGCTCAGACGAGTGCCCTGGAAGGTTCCCACCTCGAAGTCGCGCGTGGACTCAAGGTTCTCCCATTCGCCCGTGTACTTCCCGCTGTGGGGGATGTAGAAGTCGCCGGAATACATGTTCTGCAGCGGTGCCGCCACGGAATACCACTTGGCGGAGTTAATCACCAAATCTATAAACACGCGCTTGTAGTCCAGCAGGTGCTGGTTCAGGAGGATGGAGTTCTTGTGGAACTGTATGTCTTTGCAACCGTAGGGCGAGTAGTTGGCGTCCATTGGGTAGCGGTTGTTGTGCGACAGGTACGGATACCGGCCGGGCTCGTCTATCGTGGGTATCACCGCGTTCGTCTTCTCCGCAAGGGGCACGAAGCCGAAATCCAGCGTGTCGCCGTGCACGATGCCGCGCCAGTTGCGGTCGTCGCCCCACTCCGTGCTCACCGTCGGAGACCATACCACCGTGTCGGGAAGCACCATTACCTTGAAGTAACTGTACCCTACCTCGCATCCGTCCGTCCCACCGTCCGATCCAATCAACTTCACGCGCATGGTATAGGTGTAGCCCGCGCGCATGGTGTCGGTGTTGTTGTCCAGAGGACTCAGCGTCAGCGTATATACCGATGATACTTTGTCTAACTTATTGTGATACCCCATTTGGAAACCGTCTTTCTTCATGGATGCCAGCACGACGGGGTCGTTCGTGTCCATTAACTTGCAACTGTCCTCCACCAGTCCCGACACTTTCTCGGAGCACTCGCCTACCTTTGTCGCGATAGACTTGTTCGCCTCGCTTGCCGACACGCGCAGACCGGGTATTTGCCCGCGTTGCTGCTCGCTCATTTCTGCTCGCGGCAGAGGACTGATCGAGAACACATAATCGCTCTTGTTGACGCATATACGCATATAGGACGGGGAGTTGCAGTCGTTCAGCGTGATGGTGGTGTCCTCAAACTCAGTCTCTGCCGTTCCCGAGATGGGGTATATCCAGTAGCGTATCGTATCTTCCGAGGTCATATAGCACCATGCCGTCTTCTGCCTCAGGTGCAGATACCCTTTGGAGGCAAGGTCTTTCAGGATGTTCAATTGCAGTTCGGGCAGATAGTCGGTTATCACAAGGTTCTCCGCGTCGCTTATGTCGCGGTTGGGGTTCTCCCGCGTGTCGGCGGGCAGTTGGCGCATGTTCCGTATCGCGTCCTCCACCTTGCCACGCTCATAGCCGAATTTCTGCTTGAATACCGTGTCCGCCAGCGCGCGGTTGTCTGCCGTATTCAGCGTATCCACCCAGTAGCAGTCGTCCGCACGGTCTGCCGCCAGCCAGTCGGCATAGGCGTTGGCTTGGATGGTATGCGATATACCTTCATCGTCCACGTACTGGTTGGTTACCACCACGTCTATCGGATACAGGTTGTTGGCGCATACGCCCGCTGTGGGCGCTACTTCGCCGTTGAAGAGGAATGTGGACTGGTGGTTCAGCGGCAACTCCGCTTGCAGGGCACACTCCGGATTGCTCAACTCATCTATGGCGCCCGCCATACGCAGTTGGTACTTGCCCGTGTTCTTCAGTTGGTCTTTCGATATAACCTCGCCGATATAGAGCACGTAGCGCCCCTCGTCCTGCTCGTTGTCGCGTATCTTCACGTACGCCTTCTGCGCACGGATACGCCCGTGCTGCTCTTTCAGGTGAAGCAGCGTGTCGATAAACTGAGTTACCGAGTTGTACACCATTTTCGACTCGTCGCCTTTCATGTACAGGTGCTCGTCTTGGTAGTCCGGGTCGCCCGTCTTGGCGGGGTCGTACTCGCTGCAAGGTATGCAGATATAGCCTTCGCGGCTGTCGGGATAAGGCTCCGCGTCCATTTCGCCGTAGCGATAGTATTTCGCCAGCAGGGCGCTGTCGGCTTCGGTATTGTATATCTGATAGTAAATCAACTTCCCTGCCCAGTCGCCTGTCAGACGGGTATAGTCTATACGGCTGATTATCACCTCGTTGCTGTCCTCCGCGCAGGTGGTCGTGGCTTGGTATGCCTGCAACGGCAGGCGCGACGCAAAGAGACAGATGTCGTCCACAAGAAAGTCGTTGCCCGAGTTGGTCGCGGCAAAGTTGTATATCGACACGCGCGACTCGGTGTAACTCTCCTCGCTCACTATCGGGAACACCACCTGATACCACGCCCCGCCTCTGGATATCGGTCCGGTGTAGAACTGCCCCACGTTCTCCCATTCTGTCCAGTTGCCGTTTTCTTTGTTGCGTCCTTGCACGTTGAATCGGAAGACGGGGTCGTCGCCGCTGGTCCCTCGGTTCGGGTTGCATACCCACGCGCTGAAATACATTTGCTGTCCGGAGCATATCTGCGCATCGGTAGAGACGGAGGTTACCAGCCCCGGTATCATGGTGCCATCGGCGTAGAAGCAGTAGCCGTTGGCGGCACCGCCGTGCTGCTCGCCCACTGCCCATGTACCTTGGTCCACGCGGTTCGTAATGGTGTACTCGCCATAGTACGGGAAGGTGGTGTTCACCGCGCGGATGTAACTCGGCGTGCTCCCTTCCGGATAGACATAGCCGTAGGTGGCTTCGTTCCACGGCAGGTGCCCGTTGTAGTACTTCACGTCCGTGGTGCCGGGGATGTCGAAGTTGAAGTCCTGCTTGGCAAGGATGTCATAGTTCTTCTCGATGGTCTCTTCGCTTATCAGGGTTTGCTGCATGGGTCCGTAGGTAGTGTAGGGTGCGAAGACTACATAAAAACGCACCAGCAACAAGTCTTCTGCCAAACCGCTTACCGACGAGGGCAGACGCAGGTCATAAACCACGGTGTCCGCCGTTGCCGACTCCACCACCACGTTGTCGCCGTTGCGGGTGACCCCGCTCATTTTCACGTTGTCTTTGTACCACACCGCCTCGTTGTAGCCGTTCCCTATACGCTGCAAGGTGCCGTTCTTGTCGTAGTAGAACATACAGAGTTCGGCAAGGTTGGAGTTGTCGTAATGCGCGATGTTCGTGGAGAGGTGCACATTCACGTTGGTAGGAGCGGTGTAGTGGTGCACCTCAAAGTACTTCCCTTTGCTTGCGGTGCAGTCACCAATCTGCTTGGCTATCTCCTCCGCGGGGCGCAGGTGGAATATCTGGCGATAAGAGAGCGTGGGCTCCGTGATGGCCGTATCGGTAATGGTATAGTCGGTGTAGCAACTCACGTCGCAGGCTATGTCGCGCCGGCCGTCGCCTCCCACGGTCTGCTCCTTGCTCCAGTTGGCTTTGATGGTGGGGTTAGGCACCAGCGTCTCGCCGGTGCCGCTGCCGCTCGTTATCAGGCTTTTGTCTGCATAGCGTCCGTGGGAAGTCTTGCCGTCCATATTGATGGACTTGAAATTGTAGTAACTGTTGCCGGATTGCGTCGTCGGCTCCTGCACCCAGAAATTCTCTATCGCATTGCCGTCCTTGTCGAACATTGGGTCTTTGCCTGTCTCGTAGTCGTACCAGCGCATATAGCCCTTGAAGGTGGACTGGTTGAGGCGGAGTTCCATTTCTATGTCCGGCAAGTAGTATATCGTCTTCTCCACGGTGTGCACCGCCTGCAAGCCGTTCTCATCCAGTGCGGTGTTGCCTGCGCCGGGTTGGTGCTTCATCTTCACCTCGCCCGCCTCGTCGGTGCCTGCTTGGTAGATATTGGTTTGCACGCTCGTGCTGTAGGTCGATCCGTTTTGGTAGGTGTAGGTGGCGAGCAACGCCGCGGTGCGGGGCGCCGACTGTGTGCTGGCGGCGGCAGATAGAGTGAAAGTGTTACCCGTCGCGACAACCTCCGTGCTGAGCCATTTCGCTTCGCTGTCCCCCTCGGTAGCCTTGAAAACGGTCTGCACATTCGCAAAGTGCAGCACCGTGTGCGTGGTGTCGGAGAAGACATAGCCTGCTTGATTGTTGGCATAGGAGTTCTCCAGCACCTGCTCGTCTTTGCCGAGTATCGCCGTACCTTTTATCAGGGTGAGGGTCGTCTGGAAGTCATGATTGCCGCCATCGTGGGTGAAATAGTAGTTGGTGGGGGAGGTGGCGGCATAGAGTCCGTCCATCTCCTTGTAGTGACCCGCATAGCGCACCACGGGGCGGACACAGATATCGCTCGCCGGCTCGCCCTCATCACGACTCAGCGACGCCACGCTCATCACCCAACGGTCGGTGTAGTTCACATAGTTGCCGGACTTATCGCGCAGATTGATGGGGCTCTTGCCCTGAGGCTCCATAGTTACAATCCATTGACCCGTGTTTGCTCCCCTCTCCACCGTGGCTTTCACCATTGCACGCGGCTCTTCCTCCTTAATCTCACCCGTGTTGAATATCTGCTCGCTGGTCAGATAGGTGGTTGTGGGGTTGAGGTTCGACTCCCAATAGTAGGTGGGGGTAATGTCATCCGTAAGGACTTCGGTGTTCATTTCTTGCAACTTTAATGAACTGTTCGGACCGTCCGGACGGCAATAGAGATAAGAAACGGTGCGCAGCCACACCTGATAGTCTTGGCTGTACTTCTGATTCTTGGCAAACGCATGCTCCTCATCCACGAAAGGCCATGTCCACTGCGAGTAGTCAGTCGTTATCTCATACGCCCGCGTGTAATACCTTGTCCACTGCTCTATGCGCATAAAACTCTCCGCATTTTTCTGACCAGCCCACTTCTGCTTGTTTTTGCTTGCATCGTAATACAAATACATTTTTTGGTATTGGTCTCCCCAAAAATAAATAGAGGCAAATCCTCGCCCTGTGTCAGAATAACTGGGACTTGGAGCACCTTCCACACTGTTTATGAAAAACAATGTACCGTTATTTCTATCATCGACCAAAGAAAAAGAGTACGCCCCGCTTACTTTGGACACATACAGCCACTTATTTGCACAGATATTTCGTAACCTAAAACCATACCCATATAAGTCATACACTTCCCATAATGCCGTAGTATCGGTACTATTTAGCGTGGCGGAAACAGAATTGTTTGTTCCGACCATGAGATAGTACTGCGTATTGTCGTTGGAGTATGCCAGCGTAATCGTGTCTTTCGCCATCTCTGCGAGCAGTTCGCTCGCCGTCTCCGCCTGCGCAAACAAAGGCATAGCCATCGCCATGCCCGCCAGCCACACACGCACTGCCCGTCCTATCTTATTCTGCCAACTCGTTTTCATAAGGCTCTTGTTTTTATAAGGTTCCCACTTTTTATAAGGTTCTTGCCTCAATAAGGCTCTCGTTTCAATAAGATTCTCGCCCTTTATAATGCTCTTGCTTTCAATAAGGTTCTCCCCCTTTATAAGGCTCTCGCTTAATAAGATTCTCGCTTCAATAGGGCTCTCGTTTCAATAAGGTTCCCGCCCTTTATAATGCTCTTGCCCTTTATAAGGTTCTCCCCCTTTATTAAGGCTCTCACCTTTTATTAAGGCTCTCACCTTTTATAAGATTCTCACCTTTTATAAGGTTTTCGTTTCAATAAGGTTCCCACCTTTTTCAGACTAATCACCCTCCTTATCTTATAGACCGCATAGGCTGCCACGCACGCCAGCAGCGGCAGCACGGCATCTCCCACAGGGGTCAACTCACCTATCGAGGGACCGTCATTGGGTCTGCGGGAGGCATACATCTTGCTTTGCCCCCCGTCTGCGGCCAGATACTGCTCATACACATCGTCCGCCGTGGCGTAGAAGCGGTTCACCTGCGCCATGCTCATATCCCGTGGCGTGGCTTGCGACATATACGCCAAGTCAGCCTGCGCCATATACGCCATCTCCTCCTGTGCAGCCATAACGGCATACGCGCTCTGCATGGCAGCGGCGTTCGCACCGGCAAACGGGTTCACCGCCGCATTGCCCGACACACCGCTCACCGACTGCAAGCGATACACCGATGTGGAATAGAACGACGACTCTGCCGCCGCATTCCCTTGCGAAGAGCGCCTGTCAGCCGCAGAAGACATTGTCTTCGGCGATACGGAATACATTGAAAACGATACGGACGACGCGCCCGCTCTATCCCCGACCGATACGGGAGAAACAAACGCTCCGCCCCCTGCCGACGGCGAGGACGAAGAGGACACACCCGACCACCTGCCTGCACTCGCCGCGCTCTCGCCCGCGAAGGAGCGATTGGCAGAATGGTTTCGATAAGCAGAGGTTGTATGGAAAGAAGATGGTTGAGTCGTACTCCAAACTACGCTTGAAGGACTACTGACCACCCCGGTATAGGCATTATTTGGGTGGGGGGGGTAAAACATTGATTTTCAGTTAGTTGCACCATGTGCACAGCGGGTATTAGGTTCACTGTACCTTTAATTAGACTAATTTCATATTCCAAAATCGGGTACAAAGTTACTGCTTTTTCTCCAAATACGCAAATAATTGAGAAAAAAAATCGACCAAATGTATATTTTTTTGGTTAATTAGTTTGTTTTTGCACACTCCATGTGGCATTTTTGGGCACAAATAGCGATTATTTACCAATTCTCCCCCGTTCCCCCACTCCTTTCCTCCACTCCTTTCAAGCCCCTCCCCACCCTTCCCATCACCGACCCCGCCCCTTTCCTCACCGACCTCTCACCTGCACGCCCCGCCCCTTCACCCACCCTCCCTTTTTCCACGCTATATTCAGATTAGACAAATCCGCTACCCCTCCGCGACCCGCGACAGACCCGCGACAGACCCGCGACAGACCCGCGAACGACCCGCGATAATGTTGCGATAGACCCGCGAAAAAAGGACGAAAAAGATTTGCGTATTCAGGAAAAAAGTAGTACCTTTGTGGCGATTTTCCAATACACTTACCGCCATGAGAAAGACCTTTTCCCTGCTCTTATGCTTGTTGCTGAGCCTCGGGCTCTCTGCCCAAAAGAACAATGTCCGTGACTATATCTCCATTCGATTCGTGCCCAACCACGCCGATTGGGTTTACGCTGTGGGCGAGGAGGTGGAGATAGAGATTGCCGCTATCCGCCATTATGTACCCGTGCCCGACGCCGAAATACGCTACGAGTGGGGCATGGAGCAACGCGATGCCGAGAAGAAAGGCACCGTACGCACCGCAGGCAGCGGTGTGCGGACGCTCCGCCTGCCCGGCGCCAAGCAACCGGGATTCAAGACGCTGACCGCCCGAGTGGAGATAGACGGACGGACCTACACCAACACTATCAACCTCGCTTTCGCGCCCGACCGGATAGCACCCACCACGCCGCTGCCTGCCGACTTCGAGGCGTTCTGGCAGCAGACCATTGAGCAGGCACGCAAAATCCCTCTCAAACCCCTGCTGACGCCGCTGCCTGACCACTGCACACCCGATGCCGATGTCTATGAAGTGCGCTTCCAGAACTTCCGCGAGGGGCATTATCTCTATGGCACACTCGCCGTCCCCCGCGGCGTTGACCCGCTGCATGCCGCGGAGCGGTATCCCGCCATCGTCCTATGGCCCGGAGCAGGCGTGAAGCCACACCCGGGAGATGTGGACTTCTTCCCCGCGCACGGCATCATTACGCTGGAGATGGGCATCAACGGTATCCCCGTCAACCTGCCGCAACAGGTCTATACCGACCTCCGAGCCAATGCGCTGCACGACTACAACACCATTCATCTCGATGACCGGGACCAATACTACTATCGCCGCGTCTATGCAGGCACGGTGAAGACGGTGGACTTCCTCTGCTCGCTACCCTGCGTGGACACGGCGCGTATCGGCTGTTATGGCGGCTCGCAGGGCGGAGCGCTCACCATAGTACATGCCGCCCTCGACCCGCGTATCAAAGCCGCAGCCGCCTCCTACCCCGCCCTTGCGGAGATAGCAGGCTATGTCAGAGGACGCGCCGCCGGATGGCCCAAGTGGCGCGAACTGTCGGAAGAAAAACAAAAGGTTACGGAATACTACGATGTAGTCAACTTTGCCCGTTATGTACGCTGTCCCGTATGGTTCATGCTCGGCTACAACGACCAAGTGTGCTGCCCCACCAGCACTTACGCTGTCTTCAATACCCTCACATGCTCCAAGAGCCTGCTCCTGCCGCTTGACTGCGCCCACTGGATGTACACCGAGCACAAGCAACGGCGTGCCGAGTGGCTGCTGGAGCAACTCACCCGATAGCCCCGCGAGGTTGCCGCTTGCTCGGCGGGCGCGCGTTTACTTGAAGCCGAACACGAAATAGACGGCGGCAATCAGGCAGAGAGCCGCTGCCAAGTGGTTCCAGCGCAGTTGGGTATGAAAAGCAACCACGCTGAATACGGCGAACACTATCAGTGTGATAACTTCTTGGACGACTTTCAGTTGCACGAGGCTGAACGGACCGCCGTTTGCCTCAAAGCCTATCCTGTTGGCGGGCACCTGCAGGCAGTACTCGAAGAAAGCAATGCCCCACGAGAAGGCTATCACGGCGATCATAGGCCACTTCTGGAACCAGGAGAGTTCCCCCAGTTTCAGGTGCCCGTACCAAGCCAGTGTCATAAACATGTTGGAGCAAACCAACAGCAAAATAGTATAGAATCCTTGCATGGTTAATAGTTAATTGTCAGTAATTAGTGATTGGTGGTTAGTGATTAGTAGTATATTGTCAGTAATTAGTGCGAAGTGGCAGTAGTGAGTAATTAGTGGTAAATGCTCTATGGTTGGTGATTAGTGCTGAGTGGCAGTAGTGAGTAATTAGTGGTAAATGCTCTGTGGTTGGTGGTTAGTGATGGGTGGCCTGTGGTAAGTAGTCAGAGCATGGGCACTCATAATTCATAATTCATAATTCATAATTTTTCTTGGCAGGTACTCTGCCTTCACGTTCTCCATTGCGCCCCACAGCGAGTCCCGCACGTTCGGATTGAGTTGTTCCAGCCTGCGGAGCAGTTGTTTCACCTCTGCCCGCGAGGAGGCTTTCTCGAAGGGGCAGAGCCGCGTCTGCTTGGGATAAGCCCGCAACTCGGCATAGCGCATTAGGTCTTCCTCTTCTATCAGACAGAGCGGGCGAACCAGCCGTAGCGGCATCTTCTCCATAGGCAGACAGGGCGGCATGGTGGCAAACGCCCCTTGGAAAAGCAGGTTCATCAGCAGCGTCTCCACAATATCGTCCTTGTGGTGCCCCAGCGCTATCTTGTTGCAACCCAACTCCTGCGCCGTATCAAACAGCACTTTGCGCCGATACCACGCGCACAGGAAGCACGGGTCTTTCTCCGTGGCTCTCTCTGCCGTGGCAGGCGACTCCCCTATCTCCGTGTCCTTCACGATGAGGGGCACGCCGAACGAACGGCAAAACAGTTCCAGCGCCGACGTATCGGATAGGTACGCACGCTCGCGCACGCGCACGTGCAGAGCGGTAACGCGGAAACGCGGCACGTATATCTGTGCGCGCTTGCCCAG
This sequence comes from Paludibacteraceae bacterium, assembly GCA_051878345.1. GTDB lineage: Bacteria > Bacteroidota > Bacteroidia > Bacteroidales > Paludibacteraceae > Colicola. The sequence continues at coordinate 56,315 of JBJEJX010000071.1, forward strand.
CAACTCCACCAGCGCCAGGCTGTCTTTGCCACCGCTCAACCCCACAAGGATATGGTCGCCGTCGGCTATCAAACCATAATCCGCGCAAGCCTTGTGGAAACGCTTCGTCAGTTTCGCTTGCAACCGCTTTTGCTCTACTTGTTCCGCACTCAGTTCCATAGTGAATAAGAATAAAAGACTTTCTTCGGATGAAAGATGAAAAACCGGCTTTGGATAAAAAAGGGAAGACCGGTTTTGGATAAAGGAAGAGGAACAGAGCGGAGAGGTTGGTGCTCAACGGTGAGAGTCGCAACTGTTTGGTCTCTGTTCTTGGCTCCTGATTTCTTGTTCCGCTCCTCGTCCGATACAAATCCGCTGCAAAATTAGTAAAAAAAAGCCGAATGGCATAGAGGGGAAGCAAGAAAATGCACTTTTTCTACATTTTTTTTTCAAAAAATTTGGTCATATCAAAAAAAAGCAGTACCTTTGCACTCGCTTTCGGAAATGAAGTACGCTTCATGGCAAGAAGAGCACTGTGGTCTCTCACATAATGCGGCAATAGCTCAGTTGGTAGAGCACGACCTTGCCAAGGTCGGGGTCGCGAGTTCGAGTCTCGTTTGCCGCTCCAGTGGAAAGAGCAGGACACGTTCCTGCTTTTTTTAGCAAAAAATCTTTGAAGTATTGAACATGCAGTTTTGAATTTGGAGTTCTGAGCGATCGCACGGCGCACTCATAATTCTTATGTCCGCTTCGCCGCGGACGATCATTCATAATTGACATTGCCCGGATGGCGGAATTGGTAGACGCGCTCGTTTCAGGTGCGAGTGTTGAGAGACGTGCAGGTTCGAGTCCTGTTCTGGGCACCAAAGGGTTCTTTTATTTATTGATTGAGGAGCAGAATTATCCGAATTATCTGATTATTCAGCATACTCCGATTATTCGGAATATGGGCAATCATAATTCTGCGACGAAGCGCAGGTGGTGAAATTGGTATACACGCTACTTTGAGGGGGTAGTGGTCGCAAGATCGTGTGAGTTCGAGTCTCATCCTGCGCACAAAGCAAGAGCCGTTCAACAAATGTTGAGCGGCTCTTGCTTTATTATGCCCTTCCCTCCCTGAAAGCACGGGACAACCTTTCAATACGGATAGATATTGTTTTGGGGATTAACGGCGATAATCATCACTCAGAGGGCACGAAGCAGTCTTAGTGCGGATAGTGCAAGCGGTCGGGCGTCAGGTGGCGCAACACCTCCAAGTAGCGCTGTGCCTCATAGCGCGCCATAGGCAGGTCGTGTAGCAGATAGTTGCCGCAGTCGCGCGGCGTTGCCCCCGGCACCTCGCCCTCGTAGTCCGCCACAAAAGCAAATGTCCGTTGCATCAGTTCCACGATGTCTTCGCTCTTCAGGTCGCCCCGCAGCAACAGATAGTTTCCCGTCAGGCAACCCATTGGTCCCCAATAGACCACCCGTTCCTTCCATTCGGGGTCGTTCCGCAGGTAGGTGGCTGCCAGATGCTCGATGGTATGCAGTGCCCCCTGCCCCAAAGCAGGCTCACGATTAGGTGCCTTCATGCGGATATCAAAGGTGGTTACCGTCTCGCCGCCCATGCTGTCCTTGCGGCTCACATAGATGCCCGGCAACAAATGCTCGTGGTCAATCTGAAAACTGGCTATCTTTTCCATATCTTGTCTATATTTTGTCCTTTTGTGGTTGCAATACCAAACCCGCTGCAAAGATACTGCTTTTTTTCCGACTATGCAAATAAACATAAAGAAATCGGCTGCCGGTATGCACCAAACAGCCGATTTCTTTTATAATCATACCATTACTCCATTACATAGACATCCAGCGGCGCATGGTATGTAGCAGCAACAGTTGCACCGGCAGCCGTGATTGCCTCTATACCGATAAGGAACTGCTCTCCCTCATTCTTTACCTCCACGTTCAGCGCTTTCAGCGACAACACCGTCTGCACCCCGTTCTGCAACAGCGACACCTGCGTCCAGTAGGGATAAATCGTGTTCGGATCGCCCGTAACATCAAATTGATAGGTTCCGTCTGCGAGCGCGGCGGGATCCGGGGAGAAGAGGAAGAGGTCAAAAGCCAAACCATTTCCTCCATAGATAGTCTCATCTGCATCTTCGTCATAGGTGGCAATCACATCCTCGGAAATCAAGGAACATACAACTCCGACACTCGTTCCTGCCCCAACAATATCACCCACAACGATGGCGGATGCTTCTGTCAAGATGGTCTCGTCTTTCACCTCAAGTGGCGCATGATAGGTGGCGTGCACATTTGCTCCCGTAATGGCAACAGCGTTAATGTCTATCACCACTTGATCGCCATCGTGTTTCACATCTGCCTCTACGCTTTGGAGCGCGAGAGTAGTTGCAATATTGTTATGTAGCACCACTACTTGTGCCTGGCTATTATCCATAGTCATCGGTGCAAGACTATCGCTCGTAACATACTTACCATCTGCCAATGCGGGTGCATCGGTCAGGAAACAGAGGTCAAAAGCGTAACCGTCTCCACTGCACGACATTTGTCCTGTAAGGGGATCGGTAGTGAGCACTACGCCGTCAGAGGCAAACGAGCAAACCACTGCAAATACGCCATCCACGTCGGGTGATGTCCAAGCAAATGCCGTGCCTTGGGTCAAGGTCTCACGCTCTGCTTGCTGATTGTCGCCCAAAGAAGTGTCATAAAACTTGTCTTGGCATGCAGGCAACAGCAATACACCTGCTGCCAATGCTAAACTTATAATAGAATGTCTCATAACTTTTCGTTGAATTTTAACGTTTTACCATTAGTTACCCGGATAACCGTTGTCCCATACCCACGATTCGGTAACAGGACCATACAAGCTTTCGCCATCCGTCCACAAACAGGTGAGTGCATATTCGTTACCCTCGCTTGCAAACAACTCGTAGGTTCCGATATATTTCTCAGTCCAATAAATCCAGTTGTAACCTGTATTCTCCACCTCATTCCACGTTGTGGTAAGATCTTTTGCGCTATAATCTGCATTGAGATAGAAGAAGAGATGCAATCCCGGGACTGTGCACCACTCCGGTGCGATGTAGTAGTACGGGCTATTCAATCGGAAGAGCAAAGAGCCGTCTTCTGCCGTGAACTCTTTGGCTTGCTCAATGGGTACAACACCCTCTACGCCTTCCCATTCGGAGCTCAGCGTTACCGAACCCATAGGGAGCCAAGTATAATCTGCCGATACCGCAAGAGTAACACTACTCGGAGCATAAGAGAAAGCACAACCTTCCGGAATAGCCACCGAGAGAGAAGCCGATTCTCCAAAACCCAACAAAGCAGTCATCCATAGGGTATCAACAGCCTGTCCGGCAGCAAAATCTGCCACACTATCTAAAATGAATGCCTCTACATCTCCGCCAAACTCCAGTTGGAGCGAGAGTGCCTCATTGCTAATGTTACGTCCGACAACAACCGGGAAAGCCGGTTCAGCACTGGTAAAAGTACCACCTGCCCATGTTATAACCACAGAGTCTCCGTCTGCAGGCCTAATCGTGATATCGCCTGTATTGTTGTAGATAAATGCTTGCACTTGGTTGTCGTCCACAGGCGACGGGTCGCGCAATACCTCCTCCGGCTGGCAAGCGGAGAAAAGCAGTCCTAAAGATGCCACTGCCGCACCAATTACATATCTTGTTTTCATAATAGTTTGACTTTTTATTCGTTATACAATTACAGCGGACTTACAAACGGGTTGTTATCTTGCTCGCTGATACCATCGTTTGCTTCGATTTCCTTCTGCGGGATTACCCACAAGCGTGCGGAGTGGTTAGCCGGCACATCCACTACCCATGCTGCAGGCCAGTTGCTGCTGTTGGTGCGGATAGTCGGTTTCTCCAAGCGTTGCAGGTCGAAGAAGGCAAAACCTTCACCCCACAACTCGATACGGCGTTGGAGCCAGATAGCCTCACGCACATCGCCCGTGCAGGTGTATTTCGGGTCGCGGTTCTGCTGTACGAAGTTCTCCAAGAGTGTTTTTGCCTCGCCTTCTTTGCCTGCCAATACCAAACCTTCTGCCTGCACGAAGAGCATTTCCTCATAGCGCATCAGGATCCAGTCGGCAGCCGCCGTGAGCGTCTGCATGTTATCGCCCGGTACACCGAATTTCACGTTCACATATTGCATAGCAGGGTCGCTCTCTGCCACCTCTTTCCATACGCTGTAGTTATTGTTCTCCAGCAGCGGCGAGGAGAGGTTCTCATCCAGCCACCAGCCGTGGCGTACATCGGTAGCAGCAATCTGGTCGTAGAGTGCGCTGGCGATACTGCGGTATGCACCTACACCCGTATAACCATCGGTGAACAAAGAAGACATGTGGCTGGGCCAGTTGACGATACCCGATTGCACGATGTCGTTGCTCTCTACAATGATGTTCGCCCAGATAACCGAGTTAGCGGTAGCGGAGCAGAAAGTCGGTTTCGACACTTCCTCACGGGTGTAAGGTTGTGCACCGGACAAAGCAATAGCCTTGGCTGCATCATCAGCGGCTTCTTGTCCGTTGTTGAGCAGAAGGTTAACACGGGCACGGAAGCCGTAAGCCACCGCTTGGTCCACCATACCTTTGTCGGAACGATCATAGCCGTCCAAGTCAACAATCGCCTCGTTGAGGTCTTCCATAATGAAGTTATAGACAGCCTCTACCGTCTGACGAGGGTTGTTGGTCAGGTCATCAGCCGACATACCATCGCGCACAATAGGTACGCAAGGTTTCTGCAGGTTAGCGGAGTTGCTGCACGTATATTGGTACAACTGTGCCAACGTGGTGTAGCAATAAGCGCGTACCGCCAGTGCCTGACCGCGGTTGGAGAGCAGAGTGGCATCCTCGGAGTCGGCAGGAATAGAACTGATAACCGTGTTGCAAGCATAGATAATCTTGTAGAACGTGTTCCACACCTGCAACGCACCGTAAGAGGTGGTGGAATGATTAGCAAAATCAGAGTAGCCAAACCAGTTGTAACCAATGTTAGGACCTACCCAGTCTTGACCCTCACACTCGATAAGCATCAAGCAGGAAGCCAAACCGAAATCGTTGTGGCGACTGTAACCGTAATCACCCAGACCGGCGTACTCCTGAATCATAATGGCATAGATAGCACTGATATCTGCCGAGGCATTCTCAGGAATTTTAGTATACGCATCCTCTTTGAGTGCATCGGTCTTGTTGGCACCTTCGGGCTGGGTATTCATCATATCTTCGCAGCCTGCAAACGCCAAACAGCAGGCGATGAGGCAACTAATATATTTTCTTTTCATACTATTTAACTATTTATGGTTTTACTTAGAAAGTGATGCTGATACCACCCGACATGGAGCGGATAGGCGAGTAGGTCGAAGAGTTCGAGGAAGAGAATCCTTGGCGCGGGTCAAGACCTTGACGAGCCGAAGCAAGAGCCACATTGTCTGCTACAAAGTAAACACGCAGTTTCTGCATCTTCATCTTGTCCGTCCATCTCTTGGGCAGTGTGTAGCCGACGGTGATGTTCTGCAAGCAGAGGTAGTTGCTCGAAACGAGCCAGCGGTCGGACAGCGAGTTGGTGTATTGGTCGCTGGTGTTCACGCGAGGAATATCGGTGTCAGTATTCTCCGGTGTCCACGAGTTTAGAATGTCGGTATGCCAGTTCTGACCTGCACTTGCATAGCCGGAGTGCATCAGACGCTGGTAAGAAGCATCGATGATACGACCGCCCAACTGGTAGTTGCAAGCCACCGACACATCCACACCGAACACCTCCAACGTGGTTCCGAAACCACCATATACTTTCGGGAGGATATCGCCTTGGTCATATTGAGTGGCGCTGGTCCACTGGGTGGTGGTGGTTCTGCCCGTTACGTTGCCTTCCTCATCCAGCACGTCTTTGTACCACAGCGCAGCACCCGTGGTCTTGTCCACACCGGCATATTCGCGGATATAGAGTTGGTACAGCGAACCGCCTTCCTGATAGATATACGAGCCGTCAATCCACTTGCCGTTCAACTCAGGTGCCAACTCCAAGATTTTGTTTTTGAAGTAGGACAAGTTGGCATAGAGCGACCACGTTACGTTGCGGGTCTTCACCACATCTCCGTGGAGTTCCACATCCAGACCGGCGTTCGATACCGAACCGATATTCATCGGGATATACGAGTAACCGAGCGAGGGCGATACGGGTTTGTAGTAGAGCATGTCCACTGTCTTGCGCCAGAAGCCCTCGATGGTACCGCCGAAACGCTCATCGAAGAAGGCGAAGTCCAAACCGCCGTTCAGGTTGTAAGAGGTCTCCCAAGTCAGGTCTTCATTACCCTTGTAGGACATTGCGGTAGCAAAGTTACCATTGTTCTCAGAAAGGGTGTATTGGTCTGCGTAGGGATACCAGTTGACAGTGCCGTCCGGCGAGAGCAGGTTATCGTTACCCTGCGCACCGTAACTGATTTTCAGTTTCAAGAGGTCCACTTTGCTTGCACCCGACATGAAAGGCTCCGATTGGATGTCCCATGCGGCACCTACCGACCAGAAATCGCCCCAACGCTTGCCGGCAGCAAAGCGGGATGAAGCATCGTGACGGTACGAACCCGAGATGAAATAGCGTCCTGCAAAGTCATACTTCGCCTGCGCCAAGATACCTTGGGTAGCATATTTGTCGGTCGCAGAACCCGTAGTCGGTTGCAGAATGGCGTTGCTCACCTCGGCAATATCGGGGTTGAACAGTTTGGTCTGCGCGCCATACACATACGAAGAAGTGTATTGATAGTTCTCATAACCTACCAACAGGTCAAGGTGGTGCTCACCGGCGAAAGTGTTGTTGTAGGTCAAGAGGTATTGCTGGTTCAGCGTGAAGATACGGTCTGCCTCCACTACTGCCTGACCGCCCATCGCGGCAAACTGACCATAGTAGGGGTTCAAAGTCATCTGATAGCGGCTGCCGAAATAGTTCAAACCGATGTTTGCAGTAGCCTTCAAGCCCTTGTAGAACTCCACTTCTACAAAGTACTTGCCAGAGAACATATCGTTCTTATAGAGTTCTTTGTTGAGGTCAATAGCCGAAGCGGGGTTAGACTGGTTCATGAATGCACGCTCGGCGTTGGCAACGGTAGCGTCTCCATAGTCGTACATTGTGTAGCCGTTGTTATCCACCATGATATTACCCTGTGCATCACGCAGATAGAGCGGATAAATAGGTGCGATATTGTTGCTGACAAAGAACAGGTTACCCGAACTGGTTGCCGAGGTAGCCGCATCTTGGTCTTGAGGATAGCGTTGGTCAGCATGCGCATAACTCATGTTGGTACCAATCTTCAACCATTTCTTTGCCTGATAGTCCACCGACACACGCGAGGTGAAACGCTTGTAGTCAGAGTTCTCCATCAGACCGGAATCGTCCAAATAAGAAGCCGAAGCAAAGTAGGTGAGTTTCTCGGTCGAACCCGAAACGTTCACATTGTACTCTTGACGCAGGTTGTTCGATTTGAACAACTCTTTGTACCAGTTGTCGGGCAGGAAATAGTTGCTGCCGTCGTTGTAGCCGAGAGTGGCATTCGGATTGAGTTTACCGTTCGTTCCTATCAGGTTTTGTCCCTCGGGCACCGTGTAAACCTGATAACCCAGACCGCCGTTCTTTGCGTCCAGCAAGTACTGATTAGCATACGCGGCTGCGTAGGCACTACCTTTGCTGATTTGGCTGTTGTACATAGACTCCCAGTATTTCTCGTAGTACATACCCGGATCTGTCATCACACTGTAGGTCGGGATGGCGCGGGAGTTGCTACCCCACTTGCCTTCAACCGTAACCTGCGCGTCTTTGGTGTTACCGCGTTTGGTGGTAATCAACACCACGCCGTTGGCACCACGTGCACCGTACAACGCATTGGAAGCCGCATCTTTCAACACCGTGATGGAGGCGATATCGTTGTTCGACAGTGTGGCGATCATGTTGTCGTCAGCAGGGATACCATCCACTACATAGAGCGGGGCGTTGCTGGCATTCATACTACCGATACCGCGAATACGAATCTTGGTAACCTCACCGGGCTGACCGTTAGCGCTCAATCCCTGCACACCTGCCACTTGACCGGCAAGGGTGTTGGTAACGTTGCTCGACTGACGCTTCTCGATGTTTTCACTCTTCACCACCGAAGCAGAACCCGTGAACGACTTACGGGTAGTGGTACCGAAAGCGACCACCATCACATCGTCCAACTCGCTGGTCTTCTCCTCCAAGCGAACCACCATACCGTCCTTCGCGGGAACGGTCTGCGATGCCATTCCGACAAACGATACCGTTATCTGGCTGTCGGAGGAGACATTTAATACGAACATGCCGTCAACATCCGTGATAGTACCCGTACCGGAACCTACCACCATAACCGATGCACCCACAACGGGCTCACCATCGGAGGCATTGACGACCGTACCTGTGATTTGCTCTGCGCAAACCAAGCCGGTGCCTAAAACGCACACAGCAAAGAGAAGTAACAATCTCTTCATACCTTAATTGTTTTTGTTTATGACTAAATATTTTCTTGCGATAAATGTTAATAATGTATATACCCATCTACCGAAAAACGGCGCAAAGGTACAACTTATTTTTTATACCACCAAATTTTTAAGTAACATTTTGCAAAAAAAAAACACTTTTTCTTCTTTTTTGCTGCTTTTTTGCTCATTTATCCACCACTCTGAACAAATTTACACCCCAAAACATATCACAGCCGCCCCATATGGCAGCCGCCCGTTTCTGCAGCCTTTTCCATAACAAACGCCAGCAATACTTTATGCTTTGTTAACACACAATCCTACCCTACCCGACCCCCGCCGACAGCGGCTCTATTTGACGCCGTCCGTATGTCCCGAACCCGTAGAGAAATCATCGCAACATTATCGGAACATTATCGCAACATTATCGCAACATTATCGCAACATAAGAGCACCCCTGCCGAGACGGTTGCGTACCCGTTTCCAACCTATACTAAAACTCCGCCGTAGGGATAAGCCGATTTTTTTGTTGCTTTCTTGCATATGTGAAAGTTTTTTCGTACCTTTGCCCCGCGATTTGGAGATACAATAATGAAAACAGAGAAAGAGAAGATGCTGGCGGGTGAGGTCTATTATGCCTGCGACCCTGCTTTGACCAAAGACCTCAACGAGTGCAAAGACCTGTTGCAGCAATACAATAGTCTCCGCCCCACCGACCTCAGTGCACGGCGCGAGATGTTGCAGCAGATACTGGGTGCATGCGATGAGCATGTCTTTATCAACCAGCCTTTCTACTGCGACTATGGCAAGCATATCCGCGTCGGCAAGCGTTTCTTTGCCAATTTCCACTTCACCGTACTCGACGAGGCCTTTGTAACCATCGGCGACGATGCCTTCATCGGGCCCAACGTGTCCATCTACACTGCCTGCCACAGCACTGACCCCACCGAGCGCAACACCCGCATGGAGTGGGCAAAACCCGTCCGCATAGGCGATAACTGCTGGATAGGCGGCTCCGTGACCATCCTGCCGGGTGTAACCATAGGCAATAACTGCACCGTCGGAGCAGGTTCCGTGGTGGTGCACGACATACCTGACAACAGCATTGCCGTAGGCAACCCCGCCAAGGTGGTGAAGAGGATATAAGACACAAGAGCCATGAACAAAGAACAAATAACAAAGACTTATTGCCTCCGACTATACAAGACCCGTTCGGCCTTTGCTCCTTGTTTCTTGTTCCCTGCTCTCGGTTCCAAAGTCCGTCTTTGCTTATTGCTCCTTTTCCTTTGCTTTTTTGCCTCTGCTGCTATGGCGGAAGATACGCAGGAAGTCTATCCCCATGAGGATGTGCTGACGCTGCGTTTCGGCGGAATGTGGCAGCAAGACCAATACCTCAGTCCGCTGCTCTACGATGGCATGGAAGTCGGTATCGGTAACGAGTGGTGGCAGGCTTTCCGCCGTGCGCCTCAATGGCTGCACGTGGGCAGAGCAGATCTTACCTTCGGCTGGCTCACCAACCAACGATACTCCAACCGCATCTACGCCCTCGATATAGAAGCCGGCTGGGGGGCAGCCTACCAATGGGATTTCCGTTTTGCCCGCCGCGAGCAACATCGGCTGCAAGTTTTCCTGGGTCCCTACCTCGCCGCAGAATGGGCTCCGCGCATGATTCTGAGCAATGTGAACAAACCCTACTCCATGGACGCCGCCGTAGAAGTGCAAGCCCTTGCGGGCATACGCTACACTTTTTCTGCGCCCCGCACAGCCTACCGCCTCTCCTATATCCTCCGTGCGAACCTCATCGGCATGGATTTCATGCCCGACTACTGGCAGTCATACTACGAACTCACGGAGGGTGTGCCCGGCGACCTGCGCTGCGCAGGCATGTGGAACAGGCGCTACCTCTTCCATGAACTCACGCTCGACATCGTCTGCCAACGCTCCACATGGCGGCTCGGCATACGCCACAAGTACCTCGAATACGGCAAACAACAGATGGCGTTCTCCCGCGAGCAAGTCGCCCTCGTCCTCGGCACCTGCTTCCGATACGGAGTAGCCAACATAAGATAAAGGACCGCTCACTCTGTTCACTGAAAGATGAAGGATAAAAGACGAAATACATTCGACTGCACAAGGCTAATCGGTCTTGTTTCCTTGTTCTTGGCTCTCTGCTCTGCCGGCTGCACCCGCTCTTTCGACATACAGGAGAATACCCCTGCAGGCAATGTGGCGGCACTATGGCAGATTATCGACGAGAAATACTGCTTCGTAGAGGAGAAAGGGGTGGATTGGGACGCCGTTCGCGCACCCTATGTCGCCCGTGCGGAGGCCATTGACCCAACAGCAGAGGATGCCCATTTCCAACTCTTTGACCTGATGGCGGAGATGATAGATATCCTGCACGACGGGCATGTGAACCTCTATACGCCTTTCGACATATCGGCGAGTAGCGCATGGTATGAGGGCTATCCCGTCTGCTACGATGCCGCTCTCCATCGCCAATACCTCGCCAATGCCCGTTATGTGGGAGGCATGTACTACACCACCCTTGCCGACGACAGCATAGGCTATATCTACTACGGCTCATTCCAATCATCCTTCAGCGCGGCAAACCTCTACTATATCCTATCCTCTTTCAAGGACTGTCGCGGGCTGATTCTCGATGTGCGTCAGAACGGCGGAGGGTCTCTCGAGTATGCCTACCGCCTTGCGGCGACTTTCATCGACCACGACACCCTCGTCGGCTACTGGCAACACAAGAACGGCACGGGGCACAACGATTTCTCCTCCCTTGAACCGCTCTATGTGCGCACGGAGGATATGCCCAACAAGTGGCTCCGCCCCACCATTGTCCTCCAAGACCGCCACTCCTATTCCGCCACCAACTCGTTTGTCAATGCCATGCGCTATATGCCCAACGTCCTCCTGCTCGGCGGCGTGAGCGGCGGAGGTGGAGGCATGCCGATGAGTTACGAACTGCCAAACGGCTGGATAGTACGCTTCTCCAGCGTCAAGATGTACGATGCCGACGGCAACTCCATAGAAGAAGGTATCCCGCCACACGTCCTCGACTCGCTCCAAACAACCGACCACCCGACACAAGATAACCTAATAGAACACGCAATAGAAATTATCAACCATGTCTATGACAACTCCACTCATTGAGGCACGAGACCTACATAAATCTTTCGGCACGCTGGAGGTGCTGAAAGGCGTGCACCTGAGCGTGCAGCAGGGCGAGATACTTGCCATCATCGGCAAGAGCGGCGCAGGCAAGACCACACTCCTGCAGATACTCGGCACACTTGACCGACCCGACTCCGGCAGCGTGCGCATAGCAGGACAAGACGTGTTTTCCCTCGGCGAGAAGGAACTGGCCACCTTCCGCAACCGGCATATCGGCTTCATCTTCCAGTTCCACCAATTGTTGCCGGAGTTCACCGCGCTGGAGAACGTGATGATGCCCGCCCTCATCGCCGGCGAACCGCGCAAAGAGAGTTGCCGGCGGGCGGAGCAACTGCTGACAGACCTCGGGTTGGGCGAGCGTCTGCACCACAAGCCCAACGCCCTTTCCGGCGGCGAGAAGCAGCGCGTGGCAGCAGCGCGGGCACTGATGATGTCGCCCTCGGTCATTCTTGCCGACGAGCCCACAGGCAGCCTTGACGAAGCCAACAAGCAGGAACTGAACCGCCTGCTCCTCCACCTTCGCAAGCAGTACGGGCAGACCATCATCATCGTAACCCACGACAAAGACCTCACCTCCATTGCCGACCGCGTGGTAGAGATGGTGGACGGGGGTATCAAGAACCAAGAACCATGAACCGAGAACAAAGAATAAGGACGGATTAGATATGACCATACAAGGCCATTGGGTCTTTGTTCTTTGCTCCTTGTTCCATAATCGAAAAAATATGACTCAGATTTCTACTTTGGGTGAGTTCGGGCTTATCCGCCGACTCACAGACAAACTCCCGCAGCAGCAACCCTCCACCCGAAAGGGTGTCGGAGACGACGCTGCGGTAATGGACTTTGGTGATAACCAAGTGCTTATGACCTCCGATATGCTCCTTGAGGGAATCCATTTCAACTTGGAATACGTGCCCCTCAAGCACCTGGGCTACAAGGCGGCGGTGGTCAATTTCTCGGACATATACGCCATGAACGGCACCCCTACGCAGATAACGGTGTCGCTGGGGCTGAGCAAGCGTTTCTCAATAGAGCAGGTAGAGGAACTGTACAGCGGTATCCGCCTTGCCTGCGAGCGCTACGGCGTGGACTTAGTGGGGGGCGACACCTGTGCATCTATGACCGGACTGACCATCTCCATCACCTGTCTCGGCACCGCCAAAGCGGACGAGATAGTCTATCGCAACGGCGCCAAAGAGAATGACCTCATCTGTGTTACGGGGAACCTCGGCACCGCCTACATGGGTCTGCTGTTGCTGGAGCGCGAGCGTAAGGCGCTGGGCGGAGAGCAAGCGGGAGAGATAACCGCCTTCGAGGGAAAAGAGTACCTGCTGGAAAGGCAGTTAAAACCCGAGGCGCGGCGCGATATCATCGCCAAACTGCGCAAGGCGGGTATCCGACCGACAGCGATGATGGATGTGTCGGACGGACTGAGCAGCGAACTGCTGCATATCTGCACGCAGTCGAATGCCGGATGTGCGGTGTATGAGGACAAGTTACCTATTGATTATCAAGCAGCTGCGCTCGCAGAGGAAATGAACCTAAACATCGTTACCTGCGCCCTGAACGGCGGCGAAGACTACGAACTGCTCTTCACCTGCTCGCTGAGCGACTACGAGAAACTGGTGCCTATTGATGATGTTTATATCATCGGGCATATCACCAAACCCGAGTACGGGCGACATCTCATCGGGCGCAACGGCGAGGAGATAGATATCATCGCCCAAGGTTGGAATGCGTTTACGAAATAAAGACTAAGATTTGTGCATTTTGTGTCTGTCTGCAAATTCTTGCAGGTCAGTACACAGCAAATCAGTATAATCTCTTACTTCGGTTGGAACAGGAGCATTATGGTGCAGATACACGCACCGCATACCTGCTTTCCAACCGAATTGTATGTCGCTGAGGCTATCACCTATCATTATGCTTTTGGTAAGTTCCACATCAGAGTAATCGGTCGCCGCTTGCCGCGCCATACCGATAGCAGGCTTACGGTTAGGACTATGGGCGGTTTCCAAATCGGCGCACACATACACATGGTCAATCTTTCCGCCGTAGGATTCTATTACCGCCGCCATATTGGAATGGATATTGTCAATGTCTGCCATTGTAAACAATCCTTTGCTGATGCCCTGCTGATTAGTTACTACGAAAGTGCGGATATAACTTTTGGACAGTTCTGCTACTATTTGCGCCGCATTGGGCAACCATTGCCACATTTCCCAATTTCGCACATAATCCCCTTTCACTTGCACGTTGATAACTCCGTCTCTGTCAAGGAACAAGTTTTGATCATTAGGAAACAAATTTGCAAACTCCCTTTGTGAACGGTAGTAGTCTTCCGGAACACCTATATCAATGAAATAGTTATCAGTGGGCATACCGTAGATATGTATGCTTTTGACCATTGTTTGCAGCATTTCTTTCTCGAAAGAGAATTTTTGCGGCATTTGTAATGATTGCAACCAGCGTCGGTTAATAGCATATATCCCTCCATTAATCCATCCTGCTCCGTTGCTGCTTGTTTTCTCTTCGAAAGCACAAATCCTCCCTTCGTCTTGTTGTGAAGTAGTATATTCTACTGCTCCGTAACGCGCGGTATCCTCCACATAGCGCAGTGCCACCGATATATCCGCACTATGGGCTATATGTAGTTGGCACAGTGCATTGAAATTGATATCAAATAATGTATCACCATTTAGCACCAAGAAGTGGTCTGCCTTTATCTGCTGAGAGGCTGCCATAATTGCCCCACCTGTCCATAGTGGTTGTTGCTCACGAGAATAGGAGATACGCAGGGAACTATAGCGGTTGCCAAAATAATTTTCTACCACTTCATGCAGATACCCTGTTGCCAAAATGACATGTTCCACCCCTGCCTGCTCCAATCGCGAAAGTACATAGGCGAGGAAAGGCTTTCCGTACACAGGTGCCATGGGCTTAGGAACATTACCCAACACATGACTCAAACGTGTACCGAATCCGCCGGCTAATATAACCACTTCTTTAAACATCTCAGGCTATGCTTCTTGGGGGAAAATTCGTGCTTCCACCATTTCACAGATGATGTGTCCCAGCATGATATGCGATTCTTGAATGCGTGGTGTATCACATGAAGGTACGTTGAGGAGGTAGTCCGCTTGTTCGCGCATTGCACCTCCTGTTGCGCCGGTCATAGCAATCGTCGTTACCCCCAATTGCCGCGCTTTGGAAAAGGCATTCAAGATATTCTTCGAGTTGCCGGATGTAGATATGCCTATTAGCACGTCTCCGGTATGGCATGCGCCGTCAATCATACGTGAATAGATGAGGTCGTATCCGTAGTCATTAGCCACGGCGGTTAGATACGATGTGTTGCAGTGAAGAGCCTCAGAGTTCAGCGGTGGTCGGTCGTAGTAAAAGCGTCCTGAAAGTTCAGCAGCGAGGTGCTGGGCATCGGCAGCACTACCTCCATTGCCGCACCACAATACTCGATTACCGCTTTGCAGGGCTGTGACAATCACGTCTGCAACTTGCTGAATAGTTTGTAACAGGATGTCAGATTGCAGAATTTGTTGCTTAACACTGATGCTGTCGCCGATAGATTTTCTTATAGTGTCCATGTTTTCAACCCTTCTTGTGTAAATTCATATCGTTTGGCTTGCCCTGCGAACTTGGCTTGCAGCGCACGTTCTACATTATAGCGCGTGGTGGCGGGGCAATAGAAGAACATGAATCCTCCACCCCCTGCGCCACTCACTTTTCCTCCCGAGGCACCTGCCGCAAGGGCAGTAGCATAGATATCATCAAGCAAAGGATTGGTGATATCACGGGTCATTTTTTTCTTCTCCTCCCAACCGAAGTTAAGAATTTCACCCAATCGGTCTATCTCTCCACGCAAAAGCACTTCTTTCATCCATTCAGCTTGCTTTTTCAACTGGTGCATCGCCTCTACGGAAATAGTATTTTTTGCTTTTACGTTTTTGATTTGTCCTTCTATGATTTTGGCACTGACATGGCTGGTCTCGGTATAGTAGAGGAGAAGGTTGTGCGCCAACTCGTCTTGATAGCGTTGGCGGATACGCAAAGGATTGACAATCACTTTATCGTCTTGCAAAAACTGCATATAGTTAAATCCTCCGAATGTGGCAGCATATTGGTCTTGTTTTCCTCCTGCCATGCCGAGGTCGATGCGCTCTATCTCGTATGCCAAGCGTGCGATATCGTATTCACCCAAAGGTAACTTAAGCCACTCTGCAAAAGCCCCTAATATGCTCACTACCAATGTACTGCTTGTTCCTAACCCGCTTCCGGCAGGCGAATCAACATGGCAGGTGATACGAAAGGAGAGAGGATGGTGGGTAAAATCACGTACCACACGATTGTAAACTCCTTTGGCAAGTATGAAATAGCCCTCTGTATTCAATCGGTTACAACTATCATAACTCTCTTCTTTACCCGCATCGGGAGAGGCAAACACAATCGTTCCATCGTTCGTGGGTTCGATGGTAGTATAGGCATAAAGAGAGATAGTGGCATTAAGGATGGCACCACCGTAGATATCCGAATAGGGAGAGACATCGGTGCCGCCTCCGGCGAGACCTAAACGTAACGGAGCTTTGCTGCGAATAAACATAACGGTATTACTATATGGTTATTATCGCTTTGGTCATATTCGACCATGCGTATTTTTTCTTCTCTTCGGCGATGCCTTGACTAAAATAGTCAGGGCATTTTTGGCAGAAATCGAGCAGTGTGTCGGCTATGGCGCGGGCGTCCACAGGGGTTACATAGCCCACTTTGCCGTTCGGCACTATCTCCGCCAGCCCGCCAACATCGGTTACCAACATCGGTTTGGAGAAATGGTACGCCACCTGCGTTACGCCGCTCTGCGTAGCGGATTTGTACGGCTGCACAATGAGGTCGGCCGCCGAGAAATAGATGCGCACTTGGTCGTTGGGAATGAACTGCGTATGCCAAAGGATTTGCCCCTCCAAGCCGAGTTCTTTCTCCAACAGGGCATACTGCTCGGCGTTATTGTAGAACTCGCCCGCCACGAGCAGACGCACCTTCTCCCCTCGCAGTCGTGGGTCAGCGTAGGCGCGCATAAGGAGGTCAAGCCCCTTGTAGTCGCGTATGAAACCGAAGAAGAGCAGGTAGCGACAGCCGCCCGGCAAGCCGAGTTGGCGCTGCGCCTCCGCCTGCGGCATGGGGTCGCCGAAGTTATCGTAAAGCGGATGCGGGCAGAGAGCGACACGCACGGGGCTCTGCTTCGGCAGGAAACGCTCGCAGTCGCGTTTCACGCTGTCGGACATCGCCACGAAATGGTCTATGCTGCGCACGAAATAGCGTATCAGCCACTTGTCCCAGAAGTGCGGCTCATGGGGAATGACATTGTCGAGGATAGAGACCACGCGTATGCCCTGCCTGCGTGCCAAACGCGAGATAGTGCCCAAGCAAGGCGCCATAAGAGGTATCCAAAACTTCACCACCATCAGGTCGGGCTTGATACGGCGGAGCAGGCGTGCCGTCTTCCACCACGAGAAGGGGTTGACAGAGTTCATCACGCGCGTGATGCGCAGGTCTGCGGGCGCGGGTTCGTCGGAGTACTGCGTCTTGCCCGGGAAGAGGAAGTCGGGGTATTGGAGCGTGAAAGTCAGGATTTCCACCTCGTGCCCCTCCGCCATAAACTGCCGCGCCAGACGCTCGTTATAGGTAGATAGCCCTCCGCGATAGGGCCATGATGTGCCAAGGATAACTATCTTCATGGTTCGTTTTCTACTTTGCTGCCAAAGGTACTGCTTTTTCTTGACCCGTGCAAATAAATCTACATTTTTATAGTGTGAAATAGTTGATTCTGCCCCAAAGCGGGGACATCATTTATCTAAGGCGAAAATTGATGGGGATAGCGCATTTTACCCGTACCGGTTTCCCGTCTTGCGTCCCGGGTACCCACCTCGGCATCACACTCAGCACCCGCAGAGCCTCTTCCGCCAAAGCTTCTACGGCTTTTATCTCCTTGGGTGCGAGGGCTGACAATAGTACAGACTGCTCGCCTAATTCAGGACGATTTACCTTTATCCGACTGATATTCGAGACACCGATATTCGTAACTTTTCCGTCCTTATCCACCACAAAAAAGCATATCACCATGGCTTGCACTTGTTGTTCCACTGCTAATTCCGGATAATGCACCTCACTGGACAGGAAGCTAAACATTTGCTGTTGCCCACCGGGGAAATAAGGCATTGTAAGGGACATATCCGGCCTAAATTCCAAAATATCCTCCACGTAGTCCGGCGATTTCATGTGCAGCGAGTTGCCAATCTGCCCCATTATCTTCTTGGCTTCATCGGGCGAGTAGGAGCGGACGGAAACAAAGAACGTATTGCCCTCTTGTGCACTCGCCACCATATACTCATAAGTATCTCCATACACATTGGTTCCCAAATTGAAACGAATGGTCTGAGCAACGGCCGGAAGGTTTCCAAGCGTGCAGGTCTCAACAGTATCGGCAGAGAAGTGGTAGGCGGTGTCGGTAAACTGCCGCCGCATGATTTTTGTCATTGAACCGAGCAGGGCGGAAGGCGTTTGCAGAACAGTGTCGTACACACAATAGACATATACCCGTTTCGATTCATCCAACGACCAATAAGAAAACTGAAAGCCGTTACCAAAATCCGTATGCACCGTCGTATCTTTCATCCACACGCCTTCTGCATCGAAAGACATATTGCGACAACGGATATTGGTAGTAACACGAGACGCCGCATTTGCTGCAAACATACAACAAGTGCATATGAATATAGCCACAAAAAGAATTGTTTTTCTCATATTTTTGTTTGTTAGTTGATTACTGACATATGCGGTTAAACTCCTTGGGAACGGGTGTCTCCAAGTGGACGGTCTGCTCAGTGACAGGATTGTTGAATATCAAAAGCGGAAATTGATAGGGATTGTGTATCTTACTCGCATCGGCTTCCCGTCTTGCGTCCCGGGTTTCCACTTCGGCATAGCCTTTATCACCCGCATTGCCTCCCCCACCAAGGCTTCTACGGCTTTTATCTCCGCGGATGTGAGGTCAGACAACAGTATGGTCTCTTTTCGGCTTTCCTGACGACCTGCCGATATATGGCTGATATTTGAGACACAGATATCCGTAATACTTCCGTCTCTATCCACTACAAAAGAGCAAATCACCCTCGCCTGCACCCTTTGTTCCATAGCCAATATCGGATAACGCACCTCTTCCGACAAAAACCGAAATAGTGCCTGTTGACCACCACGGAAAGAAGGCATTTTGAAGGATTCATCCAATTTGGGTTCTATGATATCTTCCTCGGACTGCGGCGATTTCACATCCAGCGAGTTGCCAATCTGCCCCATTATCTTTTTGGATTTATCCGGTGAGTATGAGCGAACAGAGATAAAGAATGTGTTGCCCTTTTGTGCACTCGCCACCAAATACTCGTAGGTATCTCCATACACATTAGCACCTAAATTGAAACGAATGGTTCTACCCACAGCAGGAATATCTCCCAACATAAAGGTCTCAACGGTGTCCGCGGAGAAATGGTAGATAGAATCGGAAAATTGCTGCTGCATAATATCGGTCATCGTTTGAAGCAAAGCAGCAGGTTTCAGTTGGACGGTGTCGTACAAGCAATAGGCATACACACGTCGCGATGCGTCTAATGTCCAATAGGACAGTTGCAAGCCGTTCCCAAAATCCGTATGCACCGTCGTATCTCTCATCCACACACCATCTACCTCAAAAGACATATTGCGACAACGGATATTGGTAGTAACACGAGAGCGGCATTTGCTGCAAACATACAGCAAGTGCACACGAACATAGCAACAAAAAGGGTTGTTTTTTTCATATTTTTGTTTGTTAGTTGATTACTGACATATGCGGTTAAACTCCTTGGGAACGGGTGTCTCAAAGTGGACAGTCTGCTCGGTGGCGGGGTGGATGAACTCCAGCACGCGGGCATGGAGGCAGAGGCGGTCGGCAGGCGAGAACTCGTTGCCGTGTCCGTACTTGCGGTCGCCCGAGACGGGGTGCCCCTTGGAGGCAAGGTGCACGCGTATCTGGTTGGTGCGCCCCGTTTCAAGGTTCAGTTCCACCATGGAGAGGTCTTTCTCCGCATTCTCGCGGATGACCTTGTAGTTGGTGATAGCAATGTCGCCTCCGTCGTCCACAGGCGAGGAATAGACCATGGCGTTGCGTTTGTCCTCGGTGAGCCACGTGGTGATTTTGCCCTCTTTCTGCTCGAAGATACCCTCGGCTACCGCCACATAGGTACGCTTCGTAACCAGTTGCCGCCAGTAGGTGCGCATGTAGTGCTGCAACTCCGGCGTCTTGGCGAACACGAGCAGTCCGCTCGTCTCGCGGTCGAGGCGATGGACGGTATAGACACCCGCGCGCGGGTTCTGACGACGGACATAGGCTTTCAGGATAGAGAACGCCGTGGTCTCGGTGGAACCGGGGAAGGTGGGCACCGTGAGCAGTCCCACCTGCTTCTCCACCACGATGAGGTGGTCGTCCTCGAACACGATACGCAGTTTCGGGTGGTTGAGTTGGCTGTTGCCTCTGCCGCTACTGATGAGCACCGCGTCGCCTGCCTGCAACGGCGTGTCGTGGCGGGTCTGCACGGCACCGTTGACCGTTACGCGGCGCTGGCTGAGGAGTTGCTTGACGCTGGTCTTTGCCATGCCGCCCATCTTCGACTGTATGAAGTCGAGCAGGGTGGTCGGTTGATCCACACGGAGAGAGGTATCGTCTTTTTTCTTATACATATATCAGTTCTTGCGTAGTTTCTGCCATGCAAAAAAGGCAGAGGAGTTGATAACGAAGTAGAAGAGGAAGAGTACAATGCTGTAAATGTTACCCAGCACGACATAGAAGAGTATGCCCGCAAGGCTGTACACCATCCACCATATCCAAGCATCCATCTTTTGGTAGATGAGCCAGAAATTCGCCATCACGGAAGAGGCAATCATCAGTGCCCCCGCTATCTTGAGCAGCCATCGGTCACCCCATGCGTCGTGGTTGAGCACCAGCGTGGTGAACGCATAATCCGCCACGATGATGAGCAGGACGAGCGTGAGCGTGAGTGCTTGCCGCCAGCCATGCAGGTACTCCGGACGGAAAGGCTTCGATGTCGTTTCCGTTGTTGGCGTGGCTTCCGTTGCTTGGAGTTTCTTGCGCCATGTGATGAGCGACATGACCATGAAAGGTATGAAGATACCTATTTGCAAAAAAGTAAGGTCATAGTTGCCTTGCAGCGCAAACTGCGTACCAAGCAGCACCGCCATGCAGATGCCGCCGATGAAACCCGTATAGTTCTGCGGATTGCGGATAGTGAGCACATACGCCGTACCCACCACGCTGGCGGGAATACCCACGATAAACGCGGGGCTGTTCCATTGCAGCAGTACGCCGCGCCACGGCTCGTAGAGCCATTCAATCACTTGCAGCACCACAAACAGCGCCGCATAAATGCCCACCGACAGAAGCAACATCCGTCCGAGTTCTTTGTATAAGTTTTTTTTCATAATAGATAAAAGGTAAAGAACGAAAGACGAAGGACTGAGTACATTCTTCCGCGGAGTGCAGAGCCGCAACTATGCAGTCTTTGCTCTTTCACCCTTGTCCTTCATCATGCAAAAAACACAAAGGCGGACTTCTGAGTCCGCCTTTGCATGTTATTATTAGTTGCGTTTACGGTTGCCGTAGCGCGACATGAACTTATCCACACGACCGGCGGTGTCGACGAGTTTCGATTTGCCGGTGTAGAAGGGGTGGCTGGTGTTGGAGATTTCCAACTTGATGAGCGGGTACTGTACGCCGTCTATCTCGATGCTGTCTTTGGTGGCAGCGGTGGAGCGGCTGAAGAACTGAGTACCGTCGGACATATCTTTGAAGACTACCACGCGGTAGTTTTCGGGATGAATTCCTTGTTTCATTGTCTTTACAGTCTTAGGGTTAAACAATTACTCTGCAGCCACTACGTTCAGATGAATGTCTGCTTTTACCTCGCGGTGGAGACGCGCCTGTGCGGTGTGCTCACCCACTGCCTTAATCGGCTCTGCGATGGTAATCACCTTCTTGTCGATGTTTATCTCTTGTGCAGCGAGTGCGTTGGAGATTTGCGTCGTGGTAACGGTACCGAAGATTTTGCCGTCTTCGTTAGCCTTTACGGTCACGGTGATTATGGTCTCTGCCAACTTGGCAGCCAGTGCCTGTGCGTCAGCCAGCAACTTGGCCTGCTTGTGTGCCTGTTGTTTCAGGTTCTCTGCCAGTTGTTTGCGGTTGCTCTCGTTAGCGATGATGGCAATCTTGTTGGGCAACAGGTAGTTGCGGCCATAGCCGTCGCGTACTTTTACGATATCGTTCTTGAAACCGAGGTTTGCAAGGTCTTGAATCAAAATAACTTCCATGATGTCTTTTGTTTTTAGGGGTTCAACACTTATTTCATCATATCGGTTACGTAGGGCAGCAATGCCAAATGGCGTGCTTTCTTCACTGCCTGAGCCACTTTGCGCTGATATTTCAGGCTGGTTCCGGTGATACGGCGGGGCAGAATCTTGCCTTGCTCGTTGAGGAACTTCTTGAGGAACTCAGGGTCTTTGTAGTCGATGTACTTGATGCCGGATTTCAGGAAACGGCAGTACTTTTTCTTCTTCTGCTCGGTTGTTTGCGGAGTCAGATAGCGGATTTCTTCGTTTTGTGCCATGATTAAGCCTCCTCTTTTTTGAAGTTGTTACGACGTTTTTCTGCGTACTCGAAAGCGTACTTGTCCAGACGGGTAGTGAGGAAGCGGATTACGCGCTCATCACGGCGGAACTCAGTCTCGAGCGTAGCGATAAAGGCGGGTTCTACATCAAACTGCAGCAAGGCATAGAATCCCGTTGTTTTACCTTGGATGGGGTAAGCGAGTTGCTTCATGCCCCACTCCTCACGGTTCAGGATGGTACCGCCATTCTGCGTGAGAAGGTTCTCGAATTTGTCAACCGCTTCCTTCATCTGTGGTTCAGACAAAACGGGAGTCAACACGAAAGCGGCTTCGTAATGATTTAACATAATGTTAGTTAGTGAATTTTGTTGTTAATAATGATAATGAATAACAATGCTTCTGCGCGTGCACACACGCCCGCTGACCACGCAACGGGGCACACTACACCCGAAAAAGCGTGCAAAGGTACTGCTTTTTTTTTAATTACACAAGTTTTTCTGCTTTTTTTTTCGTTTTTCTTGGTTATTTCAGAAAAAAGCAGTACTTTTGCACGCGGTTTAGGTCAATTTCAAATCAAGGAATGCCGAGGCTACACCTCAAAGCATGCGCCCTCACAATTCCTGATTCATGATTAGAATCTCGGCCCTGTAGTTCAATGGATAGAATACGGGTTTCCTAAACCTTAGATTCGGGTTCGATT
>JBJEJX010000072.1:0-5644 GCA_051878345.1 Paludibacteraceae bacterium
AGTCCGCCGTCCGCCTCGGGATGGTAGAGGTTGTCGCACTTGTAGGTGAAGACCGCCGTCTCGCTCAGCACGGAGAAGCCGTGGGCAAAGCCGCGCGGAATGAAGAACTGGCGATGGTTGTCCGCGGAGAGTTCCACGGCATACCACTTGCCGAAGGTGGGGCTGTCGTGGCGCAAATCGACCGCCACATCCAGCACCTTGCCGACGGTGCAACTCACCAACTTCGCCTGCGTGTAGGGCGGGCGCTGGAAGTGCAACCCGCGCACCACGCCGTAGGAAGAGCAGGACTGGTTGTCCTGCACAAACTGCGCCGTGATACCCGCATCGCGGTAACGCTGCTCGTTGTATGTCTCGCAGAAATAGCCGCGGGCATCGCAGAACACCTGCGGCTCAATGACGAGAAGACCCTCAATGGGTGTTTTTATAACATTCATATTTACAATGCTTTGAGTGTAGCCAAGAGATAGTGGTAGAACTTCTGCACGGTGGCGATATTCACGCGCTCGTCGGGACTATGCGGGTGCTCAATGGTGGGTCCGAAGGAAATCATCTCCATGCCCGGATAGTTGCGCCCGATGATACCGCACTCCAAGCCCGCGTGGATAGTAATGACATGGGGCTCGGCATGGAACTCCTGCTCGTATACCTGCTTCATCACCTCCAAGATATGCCCGTGGAAATTGGGTTTCCATCCCGGATAGGAGCCGCTGAACTGCACATCCGCACCTGCCAACGCGAAAGCCGATTGTATAATGGACTGCAACTCCTCTTTGCGCGACTCCACGGACGAGCGGGTGAGGCAGAATACGGTGATTTTTCCCGCCTCGGTGCCGACCATCGCGAGGTTGTTGCTGGTCTCCACAATGTCGGGCATCTCGGGAATCATGCGGTACACGCCGTGGGGGCAGAGGGTAATGGCATGGATAAGGAAGTCCTGCACATCCTCCGGCATTTCGTGGTCGGGGCACGCCACCTCTTCGGCGGTGAGGCTGATATTGTCCTCCACGCCGTCGAACTCGCGGATAAACAGGTCTTCGTAGTCGGCAACGAGTTCCAGCAACTCGTCTTTCCCTTCGGCGGGAATGGTAATGACCGCGCTCGCCTCACGCGGAATGGCATTGCGCAGACTGCCGCCTTCCACCGTGGCAAGACGCGCCTCGTAGTCAGCCACCGCGTCTTTGAGGAAGCGGAACAGCAACTTTATGGCATTCGCCCGCTGCAGGTGAATGTCGCAGCCGGAATGTCCGCCTTTGCAGCCTTTGAGCGACACTTTCAGCGCGATATCGCCCTCCTCGGTGGGGACGGGCTCGTAGTCGAAGGTAGCGGTGGTGTCCACGCCTCCTGCGCAGCCCACATAGAGTTCGCCTTCCGACTCGGAGTCGAGGTTCAGCAGGGTCTTGCCTTGCAGCCAGCCGCCCTTCAAATCGAATGCGCCGTACATACCCGTTTCCTCATCGACGGTAACCAGCACCTCCAGCGGGGGATGCACCACGCTCTTGTCGGCGAGGATAGCCAACGCCGTTGCCACGCCGATGCCGTTGTCCGCGCCGAGGGTGGTGCCGTTGGCGGTTACCCACTCGCCGTTGTCCTCCACATACGCCTCAATGGGGTCTGTCTCGAAGTAGAACACCTTGTCGCCGTTCTTCTGCGGCACCATGTCCATGTGCCCCTGCAGAATCACGCCCGGATGGTTCTCCATGCCCGGACTGGCGGGCTTGCGAATCAGCACATTGCCTATCTCGTCGGTCAGCGTCTCCAAGCCGAGCGACTTGCCGTAGTTCATCAGGAAATCATGTACTTGGTCTTTCTTGCCGCTGGGGCGAGGGATTTGGGTCAGGCTGCGGAACACACTCCACACGCCTGCGGGTTGTAAGTTTTGCATATTTATTTAAGGATTGAACCCACCCCATCCATCCCCAAAGGGAGGGGGATAAGTTAGTTTTGTATAGTCAACTTTCAGCGAACGCCATGCGCGGTCTTTTCTTTCTGCGAAACGGTCTTTTACTCTATCGTTACTTCTCCGCAGAGGTCTTTCTGGAGGAGTTCTTTGACGGTATCGGGGGCGTCGGGATTCTCGCCGAGCAGGTACATCATCTTGGTAAGGAGGGCTTCGGTGGTAATGTCGTAGCCTGAGAGAACGCCCGCTTTGAGCAGGTTCATCGACACGGCATACAAACCCATCTCCACGGAGCCGGTGTTGCATTGGGTCTTGTTCACAACAATGATTCCCCGCTCCACCGCGTCGTGCAACAGTCGGTAGAGCCATTCGGACGAGGGCGCGTTGCCTGCACCGAAGGTCTCCAACACCAAGCCGCGCAGCCCGGGAGCAGCCAACACCTGTTTCACGAACGCCTCCTGGATACCGGGGAAGAGTTTGAGCACACCCACATTCTGGTCGGTCTTCACGCGCAGGCGAAGCGGGGACGAAGGGTTGTTGTAGTGGATAAGGTGGGGCTGGTAGGTAATGTGCACACCCGCCTTGGCAAGCGGAGGATAGTTGTAGGAGTTGAACGCCGAGAAATGCTCGGCATTGCGCTTGGTGGTACGGTTGCCGCGGAAGAGTTTGTCCTCGAAGAAGAGGGTTACTTCCGGCACAATGGCATTGCCGTCCTCGTCCTTGGCGGCGGCAATCTCTATCGCCGTCAGCAGGTTTTCCTTCGCATCGGAGCGCAAGGTGCCGATGGGCAACTGGCTGCCCGTGAAGACCACGGGTTTGTTCAGGTTCTCCAGCATGAACGACAGCGCCGAAGCCGAATAGGACATGGTGTCCGTACCATGCAGAATGACGAAACCGTCGTAGTCGGCATAGTGGTCATACACCGCGTGCGCCATGCGTGCCCAATTCTCGGGATTGACATCCGAGGAATCGAGCAAAGGGGTGAACGCCTCCATGTCGATATGAATGTCGCTCGTGAAGAGTTCGGGGACAAACGCCTTGAAGGTCTCCATATCCGCAGGCAGAAGCGAACCCGACTCGCGGTCGCGCACCATCGTTATGGTGCCGCCCGTTAGTATGACAAGAACTTTACTCTCTTTTTTCATTTCGGGTGCAAAGTTACTAAAAACTATTTAATATTCCAAATAAAAAGGAAGCAAATATGTTTTTTCGGGGTGTTTTGTTGCCATACTGTCGTATTTTTACCCTGTCAATCTTGTTTGGCACAGTTTTTGAAACTAAAAAAATGCAATTTTTATCGTTTATATTTCATCTTTTTTATCATTGAAACCATGGAATCGACTCAGACAAATGTTTTGCTTGTTGATGGCGACATCAATTTAAGTACCGTGTTGGCGGATTACTTGCGTGCAACCACTTTTGCAGTAGATACTGTAGCAGACGGTGTAGCCGCCCTCAATGCTGTCAAGCAAAAGAAGTATGATATCTGCCTGCTCGAGTTGAATCTGCAAGGTGTGAGCGGGTATGAGGTGCTCAGAGGTATCAGAGAGACGGGGAACCCCGTTCCCGTGGTTGTGCTCACGAGCCGCAACAACCGCGACGACGTCATTCGTGCCTTTGAATTGGGGTGTGATGACTATGTGGTCAAGCCTTTCTCCATGGATATTTTGATTCTCCGAATGAACGCCATCCTCAGGCGGTACCACGCCGGAGAGAGCCGACCGGAAGTGGTATATGAACTGAATGGTCGCGTGTTCGATTCCGTACACCAGACCTTTGCGGGTCGCCATATGTCGTCCCGCGAGAGCGATTTGCTGCTCCTCCTTTGCCGGAACCTCAACCAACTGGTAGAGAGGCATGTCATCCTCAACACCCTTTGGAAGACAGAGGACTATTTCTCCTCTCGTTCGCTGTCCGTCTATGTCAACCATTTGAGAGGCTTTATCAACGAGACCGGATACCGCATCATCGGCGTACACGGGAAAGGTTACAAACTCGTTGACAATCAATAAGAAAAAACCGTCGGGGCTACTGTTTTTCCCCCGCTCATAACACTGAAAACAATGCGTACTGAAACTGAACTCAGTGGCGTGTCCCTGTTGGGGAACAGCCACACCGCGTATCCTACCGACTACGCTCCCGAAGTACTTGAGACCTTTGTGAACAAACATCCGGACAATGAGTATCTGGTTACTTTCCATTGTCCGGAGTTCACTTCGTTGTGTCCCAAGACAGGACAACCCGACTTTGCGACCATCTACATCTCCTACATTCCGCGGGAGAAAATGGTGGAGTCGAAATCACTCAAACTCTATCTGTTCTCTTTCCGCAACCACGGGGATTTCCACGAAGACTGCGTGAACATCATCATGAAAGACCTCGTCAAACTAATGAACCCGAAATACCTTGAGGTAACGGGTATCTTCACTCCCCGCGGCGGTATCAGTATCTACCCCTTCGCCAACTACGCCGACCCTGAGCACGAAGGACTGAAACAGCAGCGAATGCTGGCAATGTTTGACCACTACGCTGCAAGATAACAAACCGTTTCGCAGAAAGAACCAACAGCAAAGAACCAAGACGGATTATCTGCGGCTGCATGATACTTTTCAGTCTTTGTTCCTTGCCCTTTAACCCTTGTTCCGACAAATGAAAGATTCCATTATAGTTCTCTCGGGCGGGCTGGACAGCACCACCCTGCTCTATGAATATCAGTCGCGTATCGCCCTGGCGGTCAGTTTCGACTACGGCAGCAACCACAACAAACGCGAGTTGGCGTTTGCCGCCCTCCACTGCGAGCGGCTGGGTATCAAGCACCTGATTATCCCGCTGGACTTTATCCATCAGTATTTCCACAGTTCCCTGCTTGCAGGCGCAGAGGCGGTGCCCGAAGGCAACTACGACGACGAGAATATGCGCTCCACGGTGGTGCCGTTCCGCAACGGTATCATGCTGGCGGTGGCGGCAGGCTTGGCGGAAGACAACGGCTTGCAGCAAATCATGATGGCGAACCACGCGGGCGACCACGCCATCTATCCCGACTGCCGACCGTCTTTCGTACAGGCGATGGACAGCGCCGTGCAAGCCGGCACCTACAACGGCGTGCGCCTCTTCACTCCCTACACCCGCCTCACCAAAGCCGACATCGCCCGCCGCGGCAAGGCTCTCGGTATCGACTACAGCGAGACATGGAGTTGCTACAAAGGCGGCGAGCACCACTGCGGCAAGTGCGGCACCTGCACCGAGCGCATGGAAGCCCTCCGAGAGGCAGGGATAGACGACAAGACGGTGTATGAATAGACTACGCTGCGCTCCGTGTAGAAAAGCCTCTGCGAGGCTGTAAGAAAGTATATGTATAGAGCGCTCCGCGCTGTACACGGAGCGAAGCGGAGTTCCATACACGAAGTTATTAACACGGAGCGAAGCGGAGTTGGATACACGAAGTTAAATACACGAAGTTTATATGTATTACGTTCAAAAGACGCTGACCATCTCGGCAGCACACAACCTCAATCTCAGTTACGAAAGCAAGTGCGAAGCCCTGCACGGGCATAACTGGGTCATCACCGTATTCTGCAAGTCGGAGACGCTGAACCAAGACGGTATGGTAACCGACTTCACCCATATCAAGCGGATTGTCAAAAACACCTTCGATCACAGGTATATCAACGAAGTGCTGGATGTCAACCCCTCGGCGGAGAACATCGCCCGCTGGATATGCGACCATGTGGAGAACTGCTACAAAGT
>JBJEJX010000073.1:0-5564 GCA_051878345.1 Paludibacteraceae bacterium
CGATAGTGGAATATACCGACAAGGTGGTGTATATCAACGATGAGGAAGTGGTTACGCTGGAGCGTGGCAAAGAACTGGATATCACTACGATAGGGAACGTGCGCAAGACGCCGGAGATAAAGAAACTGGAGTTGACCCTGTCGCAGTTGGAGAAAGGCGGCTATCCGCACTTCATGCTCAAAGAGATTTACGAGCAGCCGCGTACACTTGCGGACTCCATGCGCGGACGTGTGAACGTGGACCAAAACAACATTGCCATTTCGGGCTTTATCGACAACAAAGAGCGTTTTGTAAACGCCAAGCGTATCATCATCACTGCATGCGGCACATCGTGGCATGCAGGACTGATAGCAATGTATGCGATGGAGGAGTTTGCGCAAGTGCCCGTGGAAGTAGAGTACTCCAGCGAGTTCCGCTACCGAAAGCCTGTTATCAACAAAGACGATGTGGTAATAGCTATCTCGCAGTCAGGCGAGACGGCAGACACGCTGGCGGCTATTCAACTGGCGAAAGCGAAAGGGGCGTTTATCTTCTCTATATGCAACGTGGTGGGGGCGTCCATCCCGCGCGTGTCGGACAGCGGCTGCTACACCCACGTGGGACCGGAAATAGGCGTGGCATCCACCAAGGCGTTCACCGCACAGGTTACCGCACTCACCATGCTTGCGCTCTGTATCGGGCGTGCCAAAGGCACAATGGACGAAGGGCAGTATCTGCGCGTGGTGCACGAGCTGGGACGGATACCCGACAAGATAGCCAAGGTGCTGGAGCAGGACAAAGCAATAGCCGACTTCGCAAAGACCTTCACCTATGCGCAGAACTTCATCTACCTCGGACGCGGATACAACTACCCAGTGGCTATGGAAGGTGCACTAAAACTGAAAGAAATCAGTTACATCCATGCCGAAGGCTATCCCGCTGCCGAGATGAAGCATGGTCCTATTGCACTTATCTCACAGGAGATGCCCGTAGTAGTGGTGGCTCCGCACTGCGGTACATACGAGAAAGTGGTGTCGAACATACAAGAGATAAGGGCACGCAAAGGGCGCGTAATCAGCGTGGTAACCGAAGGGGATGTACTGGTAAGCAACATGTCGGACTTCACTATTACCGTGCCTGAGACGGAAGAATGTCTCACCCCGCTGCTGACCGTCATCCCGCTGCAACTACTGGCATACCATATCGCCGTGGTGAAAGGCTGCGATGTAGACCAACCGCGCAACCTGGCGAAGTCGGTAACAGTAGAATAAATTTTGAATTATGAGTGTCTATGCTCTAAATAGTCGGCATTACAATATCTCATAATTCCTAACTAAACAGGGTATGGCTCTTCACAACGATATAGGCAAGTTGGGTGAGGAGATAGCTGCTAACCTGCTGATACAGAAGCGGCTGAAGATACGCGAACGTAACCGGCTGCTAGGGCATCTGGAAATAGACATCATTGCAGAGGACAAAAAGACTATTGTGTTTGCTGAGGTAAAGACGCGCACCACGCTGTTCGGGGATAAGACACCTGCGGAGTATGTGGACGAAGCGAAGAAACGCCGTATCGTGGCAGCAGCCAATGCGTATGTGAAATCTCATCGCATAGAAAAGTCCGTTCGGTTTGATATCATCGGTATCCTACTCCACCCTAAGACACACGAGGTGATAGAACTCACTCACTACGAGAACGCCTTTCTACCACCCGTTCGCACCGTCAACAGCCATACATACTCAGGCAGATGGAACAGCAAGCCACGAAGGTGGTAATTGTACAAGCAATCTTTCTACCGTAATGGCCCCAATCAAAGGCTCTTAAGAATAATCTTGGAAGCCTTTTGTTTGTGATGAAAGGCGTATAGTATCGGCATAGTGTGATGTATGCCGCAAGTTTGACTCATTCAGCTCAAAGCAGAATAATTCCGAAAGAAATACCCAATAAACACTACCCCATCGCTAACTATATTGCTATCCGTTTCGCTTATTTTTTGCACAAAATGCAAGAGATAATTTGTGCACATCATAAAAAACTTGTTTTAACGAAAAATTATGAAAGCGGCGGGGCGGAACACTCCGCACCAACCGGTACAAGGCAAGGCACTAAACGATACACGGAAAAAACATTAATCGGTGCACGAAAAGACACTAAGCGGTGCGCGGAAAGACACTAAGCGGTGCGCGGAAAGACACTAACCGGTGCGCGGAAAAACACTAAGCGGTGCACGGAAAAAACACTAATAGGTACAGGGCAAGGCACTAAACGATACACGGAAAGAGCATTACAAACGAAGAACGCAAAAACCATGTCTCCACGCGAGGTACTTCAGACATATTGGCATTATGATAATTTCCGTCCGTTGCAGGCGGAGATTATCGACAGCGTACTCGCCGGCAGGGACACCCTTGCACTTATGCCCACGGGCGGCGGAAAGAGCCTTTGTTTTCAGGTGCCCACAATGGTGATTGCCAACGGTGGTTCCGATTCTTCTTCCACCGCAGGCGAGGCTTCCGCGTCCCCGGCGGGCAGCGGGCTGTGTCTGGTGGTAACGCCGCTCATCGCGTTAATGAAAGACCAAGTGGCGAATCTCAGAGAACGGGACATCCTCGCCGCCGCCATCTACACGGGCATGAGCCGCGACCAACAGCGCGCGGCACTCGACAACTGCCAGTTCGGTCCGTATCATTTCCTCTATGTGTCGCCCGAACGGTTGGAGAGCGAGGCATTCCGCAAACGGCTGACGGAGTTGCCGATATGCCTTATCGCCGTGGACGAAGCACACTGTATCTCGCAGTGGGGCTACGACTTCCGCCCGTCGTATCTGCACATCGCGGACATCCGCGAGAGCCTGTCCGGCGTGCCCGTGCTGGCACTCACCGCCACCGCCACGCCCGCCGTGGTGGAGGACATACAGGAGCGGCTGCTTTTCCGCGAGAAGAACATACTGAAGAAGAGTTTTCACAGGGAGAATTTGCAGTATATCGTGCGGGAGGTAAGCAGGACTTCCAAATCTCCTTCGGAGGGGGGCTTTTCAGAACCTGCCACAAGCGACGGACGGGAAGAGAAGACCGCGCAGATAATCCATATCCTCGGCAAGGTGGCAGGGAGCGCGATAGTGTATGTGCGCAACCGCAAGCGGGCGCAGGAGGTGGCGGAGGCACTCTCGGCACACCATATCTCCGCGGACTTCTACCACGCGGGGCTGTCCACGAAGGAGCGCACGCTCAAACAAGAACAATGGAAAGCAGACAGCACCCGCGTAATGGTCTGCACCAACGCCTTCGGCATGGGTATCGACAAGCCCAACGTGCGGGTAGTGATTCACCACGATTTGCCCGACAGCCTCGAAGCCTACTACCAAGAGGCAGGTCGGGCGGGACGGGACGGCAAGACCGCGTATGCCGTGCTGCTCTACCATCCCGCCGACCGCGCCAAAGCACGCCGAAGGGTGTCCGCCAACTACCCGCCCAAAGAGTTTGTGGAACGGGTGTATCATGCCACTTGCGACTTTCTGCAAGTGGGTGCCGGGTCGGGACTCAACCACTCGTTTCCCCTGCACTTGGACGAACTCTGCCAACGCATGCACCTGCCCGTCTTGCAGACCTACTCCGCCCTGCACCTGCTCGACCAAGCGGGTTATATCCATTTTGAGGAAGAGCACGAGACCCCGCCGCGCGTGCGGATAAACATCCTCCCCACGGACTTGGTGCACTATTCCCTGAGCCGCGAGCAGATACGCCTGCTCGACCAACTTATGCGGCAATACTGCGGTATATTCACGGATTTTCAGTATATTGACGATACGGAGCATGACCTCCTTGTGAGCCTCGCGCAACGGCGTATCATCACCTATATCCCGCGCACCGTCGCCTGCACCTTCACATTTATCATCGAGCGGCAGGCGGACATCTTCCTCCCGCCGCGTATCTATGAAGAACGGCAGGCACAGTATGCGGAACGCCTGCGGGCGATGGTGGAGTACGCCGAGCAGAAGCAGTTCTGCCGCGAGCAACTGCTCCTTGGATATTTCGGGGAATCGGACGCCCCGCCCTGCGGACACTGCGATGTGTGCCGGGGAAGGAACAAGGAACAATGAGCCGAGACATATCAGAGTCTCTCTGCCCGACGACTAACTTTTTTGCATTTTTATTTGCGTATTTCCCACTTTTTTAGTACCTTTGCACACGGATTGAAAAAAAGACAGCATTTCTTATGAGAACACGTTATTTCTTGACCTCTATCATAGCAATTTGTTTTTGTGCGGGGGTGGCGGCACAGCAGAAGACCGCGCGGGTGGACGAGTCGCTCACCATCTTCAGCGACGTGTTGCGGCAGTTGGACATGAACTACGCAGACACACTTAACTACGAGCAACTCACGGAAACCGCCATCAACGCCATGCTACGCAAGGTGGATCCCTACACGGTCTATTTCCCGAAGAAAAAAGACGATGACCTGCGCATGATGACGCAAGGCAAGTACGGCGGCATAGGCGCCCTGATACAACAGCGCGAAGTAGAAGGCGAGCGGCAGACCTTCATTGCCAATCCCTACGAGGGCAAGCCCGCCCAACGCAACGGCGTGCTGGCAGGGGACAGGATAGTGTCGGTGGACGGCATCAGCACCAAAGGGCAGACGGTGAGCGAGGTGAGCAACAACCTGCGCGGCGTGCCCGGTACGACGGTTACACTCGTGCTGGAACGCGAGGGGACGGAAAAGCCGTTCACGAAATCCTTTACACGGGAAGACATCCACCTCGAAGCGGTGGATTACTATTGTACGGTGGGTGGTGGTCAGCAGTCGGTAGTCAGCGGGGAGAGCGGTACCGCCGCAGGCGATATGCCCGCGTCCCCGGTGTACGGCTATATCTCTTTCCGCGAGTTCACGGAGAACTCGGCGCGGGACTTTGCCGCGGCATTGGACGACCTCTACTATAACCGGCATATCCAAGGACTCATCATCGACCTGCGCGGGAACGGCGGCGGTATCGTGGACGAGGCAGTGCGTATCGTGAACCTGTTTGTGGACAAAGACACGGAGGTGGTCAGCACCAAAGGCAAGACCCAAGCGTCCTGCCGCCGCTATATCACGCAAGCCCCCGTGCGCTTCCCCGACCTGCCGCTGGTGGTGCTGGTGGACAAGAACTCGGCTTCGGCAAGCGAGATAGTGAGCGGCAGCCTGCAAGACCTGAAACGCGCCACCCTCATCGGGCAACGCACCTTCGGCAAAGGACTGGTGCAGAACGTGCGCCCCATCGCCTACGACGGACACCTGAAAGTAACCACATCGAAGTACTACCTGCCATCGGGGCGCTGCATACAAGCCATCGACTACGCCGAGCAACAGAAAGGAAACAGCCTGAAACGCGACACGGCAGGCGGCATCCTGCCCGACATCGTAATGGAAGACTCGGCGAAAGTGGATATATGCTACTCGCTGTATATCAAGAATATGTTTTTCGACTATGCCACGCGCTACCACCGCCTGCACGACAGCATTGCCGCGCCGGAGGTGTTCACGCTGACAGACGAAGAGATAGAGGACTTCTGCCGCTTCCTTGATGAGAAAGAGTTCACCTACG
>JBJEJX010000074.1:0-77679 GCA_051878345.1 Paludibacteraceae bacterium
CTAACTAATCATTAACTAATCGCTAACTAATCATTAACTAATCGCTAACTAATCACTAACTAATCGCTAACTAATCACTAACTAATCGTTAACTCTTGACTCGTTACAGGCAGGGGAGGAACAGGATTCTCCTCGGGCTTTTGTTTTTAAGAGGTACAGGGCATGGCGGTATGCTCCGCCATACCCTGTACTTTCAATCAACACTTTCAACGACAGTTAAGGTCAGGTACTTATTCGCCGAGGTCGATTTTCACGCGCATCTTGGGTGCTGTTACCAAGGAGCCTGTCTCGTCGTCATCGGCATTGGGCAATATACCGCAAGAAGTCCAATTCTGCTGGATATCGAAACCGATAGTGAACTCCGAAGCATGGAAAGGCATCGGGATGAGTTCGCGCAAGATTTGAATCTCGCACTTGCCGCCTACGAGTTCGCTGTTGCCAATGGGGAGTTGTCCTTCCCCGACCAGTGCGCCCCAGAAATCAGCATCGGAGTGCTCGGTAGAGGGGTCTGTCCATAACCAACCTGCTGTGCCGGGCTCGCCCCACCATTTGAATACAGCGGGATTGTAGGGATGAGACTCGCCGCCTGCGATAAACACGGTCTCCAGCAATACCTCTGCATCGCCATCGGAAAACTCGTCGGTGTAGCCGCCGGTGTTGGGGTCGTTGTCTGCATTCAGATAGATGTGGAAAGCAGGCCACTCGAGGTCAACCACTACTTCGGGGTTCCACTCTACCAACACGTTCAGATACTGCTCGTCGGCATATACCTTGCAGGATTTCAAGCCGTTCATAGAGGAGTTGGCAGCGCAAGTGGTGGTGAACACATACTCTGCGGGCAGCGCATCCCAGTCAGCGAGCGTACCATCTGTAACATTAATCTTGGAAACGAATGCGGGTTCCTCGTCATCATCGCCGCCGGTAGCGGGTTGGTCGGGTTTGTTGTTGTCTTTACATGCAACAAAAGCCAACGTTGCAAAGCACATAAGTGCTAATTGAAATTTTTTCATAATTGTTTTGTTTTTGATGGTTAATAAATGTTTTGTGTGTTGAGTTGTTGATTATCAATAGCCCGGGTTTTGCGGTATGCCGCTCACCGTCCATTCTGCATTGGGGATAGGGTACTGTATCTTTGGATAAGTAGACTCCACCACCGCCCACGGCTGTGCACCCGGGAATCGTCTGTCCATCGACAAGCCGTTGCGATAGACATCGAACATACGGTGTCCCTCAAACGCCAACTCCAAGCGTCGCTCGTCGAGCACAACGGAGAGCACATCGCTGTAGCCGTGCATCTTGTCGGCAGCGAACAGCCCCTCGGCGGGTATGCCGGCGCGTGTGCGGATAGTATTCACGTCTTTGAGTGCGTTGTCCGTTTGGTTGAGGTGGGCATACGCCTCAGCGCGATTGAGTATGACCTCCCCCCAGCGGCAGAAGACAGGCGACGAGAGGGTAGGGATTCCGTCCTGGTAGCCGAACTTAGTAACATAGTACTTGGGGTAGTTGTAGCGGTTCTGCATGGGCGCACTCACGCGGGCAAGGCAGTCTTCGCCTTTGTACACCACATGGTACTCCGAATACTCGCCCTGCACGGTGCGTTTCTCCACGGTGTAGGTCTGTCCGTTCTCGGAGAACGTGTAGTTGTCGCCCGAGGGGGTTACGCCGAACACGAGGTTCTGCCTGCCGGAGGCGTCATCGGGAGTCTCGGGGTCGGGGAAATAGACATTATAGCCTGCGGGCACAGGATTGGGGAACTGCGGCTTGATGAACGCCGTATAGCGCACATCCGAGGGATAGCGCTCGTAGAGGTAGAGCAGCGGGTCGGAGGGATAAATCTCGCCCCATCCGCCGCCGTCTCCGTTGTACATGGAGCCCGCAGAAGATTGTCCCTTGTCGTCGATGGTCTCGTGGGCAATGCAGAACAAAGTCTCTTGCGAGGTCTTGGCATTGGCGAAATAGTTGGCAAAGTCGGACTCAAGTTTGCTCTCTGGGGTTGCACTTCCCAGCATATCATTCACCGTAGTGATACACTCGTCGTACAAGCCCATATAGAGATAGACGCGCGAGAGCACCCCGAGGGCGGCATCGTGGCTCGGGTATCCTTTGTTGCCACGCGAAACACCCATCAAACCTGCGGCTTTCTGCAGGTCTCTGACGATTTGGTCGTACACATCGCCCACATTGGCACGGGTGATGTTGCTGTTGCCCGCCTCGGTCTGCAAGGGCACGCCCATGTTGTCGCGACCTTGACTGTACGGCTTGGCATAGAGCGTCACCAAGTGCAAGTGCATCAAGGCGCGCATAAAATACGCCTCGCCTATCAGTTGGTCAGACTCTTTCGATTCGCCTTCGGGGTTGGCACTGATAACGGTGTTGGACATGTAGATGACCTTGTATGCCAACATCCACAGCGTGCCTACGTTCTTCAGGTTGTCGGTCATCATGTATGCCAACGCCTCATACAGCGGGTCGGTAGTCTTGCCCGCCAGACAGCAGTTGTCAGCAGGAAACTCCGCCAACTGGGTGTAGTGGCGGACATAAGTGTTACCACTGGCGTAGCCCAAGTACTCCACCTCGTCTTTGAGCAACGCATAACAGCCGTTCATGATATACTCCGCGCCGGTGGGGTCTTGCAACAAGACATCGGAGTTCAACTCATCGGACGGGAAATAATTGAGGTCGCATGCCGCCAAGCACAACGCCGACACAACGGCTACTGCAACGATTTGAAATATCTTTTTCATAGGTTTATTATGGATTAAGGAACAAGGATCAAAGAACAAAGACCAAATGGTCCTGCATAGCAGCAAGTGATTCGTCTTGGTTCACGGTTCTCGGTTCATGGTTCATTTCTCAGAAACATATCTCTATACCTCCCTGGAATGTTCTGCCCACGGGATAGTTGGTGGAATACATGCCTGCCAAGTTATACACCGATGTACTCATCGTGATTTCGGGGTCCATGCCGGAGAACTTGGTAGCGGTGTACAGGTTGTCCGCCGAGAAATAGATACGGCAGCGGGTCATGCGGGCTTTCTGTATCAATTGTTTCGGGAAGTCGTAGCCCACCGTCAGGTTCTTGATACGGAAATAGGATCCGTCCTCCAAATAGCGCGAGCTGATGGCGTTGGAGTTCTTGTTGCCGTTCAGCACGGCTTTCGGATGGGTGGCTATATCGCCCTCTTTCTCCCATCGGCTCCAGCCCTGTACCGAGTTTTCGATAGACAACTGGTTGTAGCCTACATACGCACCGTCGGCATCGGTGGAGAGGCGGGTGTAGTTGAATATCTGGTTACCGTAGGTGAAGTTGGTGTTCACGCTCAGGAAGATACCGTTCCAACTCAACTGGGTGTTCAGACCGCCTGAGAATAGAGGCGTCGCTTTGCCGCAGACACGCGCGTTGGTGGCGTTGTAGTCGTTGGTCGTCGTGCGGTTGCCCTCCGCATCAAGCACATAGTTTCCGTCGGCATCCACCATATACCACAACGGGTCGCCGTTCTTCGGGTCCACGCCTGCCCACTCTTTCATATACCACGAGAAGATGTCCTGACCTTCCTTTACCTGCTGGCTCACCGAACTGGCAGTCTGCAAGAACGGACCGTTGGGCGTGGAGGTTACGCGGTTGCGGTTGAAACCGATGTTGAAACCGATGTCCCATGCCCACTTGCCGATACGGATAGCCTGTGCATCAATGCGGTACTCTATACCTTGGTTGCGCACCGAACCGGCGTTCTTCGTTATCTCGAAGAAACCCGTCGAGGGTGCTACAGGCACGTTCAAGAGCAGACCCGTGTTATCCGTGTTATACAAATCGATAGACATATCCACCCTGTTCACAAACGCAAGGTCGATACCCACCGTCGCCATGTTCGCCGTCTCCCAGTGCAACTCGGGATTAGCCAAGCGAGAAGGAGATGCACCCACTTCGTTCTGATACAGCAGGTTCAACGCATACGTGGACAGGTACTTGTAAGCAGGGATGTTGTTGTTGCCCGTTACGCCGTAGGACGCACGCAACTTCAAGAAACTCACCACGTCTTGGTCTTTCATAAACGCCTCGTTCGATATCAGCCACGACGCCGCCACCGAGGGGAAGTAGCCCACGCGGTTGTTCGGCGCGAAGATACTGCTTGCCTCCGCACGGAACGTTGCCGTGATAAAATAACGCTTCGCGTAGTCATACTGCGCCTGAATAAATGCCGCCCAACCGGCACCCGGCACCTCGTATCCGCCCACGGAATACGGAGTGGTGGAGTTCAGCGCATCCACACCGTTAGGCATGCCCGTACCCGCTGCAGACGTGTACTGCGACTTCCATGTGCTGTATTCGAAACCCGCCATACCGTTCAGGCTGTGGTTGCCCCATTGGTAGCCCGCTTTCAGGATGTTGATGGTGCCGAAACTCTTGCTCAACCCTATCGTGTTGCCAAGATAGCCGCTCGAGAACTCCGAGTCGAAAGCACGGGGGTCGCGATACTCCATCGACTTGTACGAACCCGCAGCAAACGTATTCGTAGTGGTGAAATGCAACCAGTCGGTGAAATGCACATTCAGTTGCAGTTGACCGTTGAACTCGAAGTTCTCGTCCTTGCTGTAGTTGTACTGTGCCGTGTGCAGCGCGTTCCACTTGCTCTGAGACCACCATTTCTGTCCGTTGTCCGACCGCGTGTCGCTGTTCACGTACAGGTAGTTGCCCGTAGAGTTTCCGTCGGCATCCACCTCATAGGGGTTGTCCCACGGCATCTTCATGAAAGCATCGTCCAGCATAGTCCACGAGGCAGCATAACTGGTGTACGACTTCGTGAAGTTCACTTTCACGCTCATATCCAGCCATTTGGCTATCTCCGCATTCATATTGAAATTTCCGTTCACGCGTTGCATGCCCGTACCTACCAGCGTTCCTTCCTCGCCGTAGTAGTTCAAGCCCGCGTAGTAGCCTACATGCTCCGAACCGCCTTTCACCGAGAGATAATAATCCTGTATCACACCCGTGCGGAAGAACTCGTCCTGCCAGTTGTAGTCCTGCTCAAGCAACGACTTGGGATACTGCGAGTTGAACACCGCCTTGGAATAGAGCGATTTATGGAAATTGTACAACTCCTGCGAGTTCATCATCTTGTAGTTGCCGTACAGCGCTTGTTTGGCACCGGCAGTGGCTTTGATGTCCACACTTATCTTCTCGTTCTTCTTACCCGACTTGGTGGTTACCACGATGACACCTCCCGCTGCGGCTGCACCATAGATACCCGTGGCACCCGCATCTTTCAGCACGGAGATGGTCTCCACATCCTGCGGATTGAAGGACGCACCCATCACGCCGTCCACCACATAAACGGGTGCGCTGGAGGCGGTGATGGAGCCGGTGCCGCGGATACGTATCTCCGCAGCCTCACCGGGCTGACCGCCGGCGTTGGTTACCTGCACACCGGCTATCTTGCCCTGCAGCATGTTGCCTATATCAGCGGAAGTTACATCCGTCAGGGCTTCGCCGGACACCGTTACCACAGCAGAGGACAGTTCGGCTTTCTTCACGGAGGAGTAACCCAACGAGACCACCTCATCCATCATGATGGCATCCGTTTCCATCACGATGTCCAAGCGGGTTGCTGCTTTCCGTTGCTGCGTCTTGTAACCGACGAAAGAGAACTGCAAAGTAGCACCTTGGGGCACATCTATCTGATAGTTCCCGTCTATATCACTGATAGTACCCAGCGTGGAACCTTCCACGACAATACTTACACCGGGCAACGGACTGCCGTCTTCCGATGTGGTTACCGTGCCTGTTACGGTAACCTGCGCCGTGGCGGAGGTTACTGCCAATAGCAGGCTCATACAAATAACATAGAATGTCTTCATGAGTGTTTAGTGTTTGGTGTTCAGTTAATAGTTCATATCACACTGCATACGAACCGGGAGTTAATACTGCTTCTCTTCCACTCGGACGAGATAATGCCCGGTAAAAGAAATTTGTAGCGTGGGATCGTTGCCTTGTATCTCGCGGGTAACGGGGTTTTCATCCGCATAGGTAGTGGCGATATAGGTCTTGCCTTTCTCCAATCCTTTGAGCGTGACGGTGCCGTCGTATTGGTCGGCATAGAAAGCGTAATAGAGGGCATTGTTTTGGCGGATGACATGTGCCTCGGGATAGTCGTAGCCCCACGTATAGAGGTTCAGATATTCTCCGCGTGCAAGGTCGTGGGTCTTATAGATACCCATCCACCGGCGTATGAGTTGCTCTTTCTCCGGCGTGAGCAGGAACGAATCGGAAGCATAGGGGTTGTCTTTCGGGTAGGTGAACTTGGTGCCGATGACACATCCCGTCCCTATCTGCGAAGCGAAGTCGCAACCGCCGTCGGTGAGTTCCACATGGTCGCCGTAATAGGCGAGTTGGGGTGCCAGAGCAGCGTAGGCTTTGCGTTTCATGCGCACCTGCCGCGAGGAGGTGGGGTCGGAAGCAACGGCTTGGTTGAAGCAGGGCAGGAGATAGTAATTGATGGCGCACCCGCAGGGGCAGATTTGCACCACGGCATGGTCTTTGAGTGAGCGGGCTTGCGTGTAGATGGCTTGAAAATATGTCGGCAGGAGTTCCACCGCCTGATTGGGATAGTCGAGGCAGGAAGCGTCGTTATAGTCGGGCATGCAGCAGTTGAGATGCTGTCCGTCTATCTTGAGCCCGTCGAAGTTCCATGTATGCAGGAAGCGTTGCAGGAGTTCCTGCGTGTGCGCTTTGGTCAGCGGGTTGACGGGCGAGAGATAATAACTGTCCCACCACGTGATATACTCGGGTGTCCACTCCTCGGTGCGCAACATCATGTCGGGGTGCTGTTGCAGGAGACGGGAGTCGGGGTCGGCAGCCAGCGGCGCCCACCATAGTTTGGCGAGCATGCCGCGCTTGTGGACAGCATTTGTGATACGCTGCATGTCTCTGTCGCCTCCGGGGAAGCGGCTGTTGGTTTCCCAGTCGCCTTCGGCTATCTGATAGCCGTCGTCTATGTCCACCCATCGGAATCCCAGTTCCTTCACCTTGTCCAGCGTGCCGATGACCTCGTCGATGGTGAATTGCCGTTCGTATCCCCATGCGCACCAGACGGGCTCAAACGCCTCGTTTTCGGAGGGAGCGGGAGCCATGTTGAAGTCGCGCTGCATCACCTCGGAGAAAGTGCGCAGGGTGTTGAAGAAATCGCCTGTATGCCGATAGTGGAAAGCGGTGAGCGTATGGAGCGTATCGCCTGTATTCAGCAGGACGGGCTCCTCAAAATCTTGCCGCAGCGCCATAGTAACGGTATTGCCGTAGCGTTTCCATTCCACAGGCATGGAGATAGTATGCAGCACGGGCTCCAGCAGTCCGACAGCCACTCCTCCGTCGGCTTGCCAGAGGTCAACAAGCGGGATACCGCCGCCGTAGTCGGAGTTGTTCATGCCGAGATAGTTCTGCTTGTAGAATCCCTCTTGTACGGGCAGTGCCCAGTCGAGTCGTGCGGAGGTGGAGGTGGGTTGGAACGTCCACACTACGCTGTCCGCCGCCTGCACGGCGGTGCGGCACATCTCGTAGGCACGCACCGAGACAGGCTTGCCGCGGTTGACGTAGTAGGTCTCCACGCGCGTGAAACCCGGATAACCCGGCACAGGCGTGAGGGTCTGATGTTTCTCGATAAAGAGTCCGTTATCACGATAGGGGAAGGTAGTGATAGTGGCAACATCACACTCGAGCAAGTCGCTCTCCGCCTTCTCAGGCTTCGAGCAACCTTGCGTGAGTGCTGTCAAAACAATCATTACCAACCAACTAAGTTGCTTTTTCATAATTTTGCGTGTCTGGGAACAAGAAACAAAGAACAAGGAATAAAAATTAAACAGTCCTGTATAATCATATCTGATATGTCTTTGTTCCTGATTCTTGGTTCATTTTAAGATTTTCTCTGCGTTCTCGTAGTACAACTTGCGGAGCACGCTGTCGGGCAGATACATACCGCTCAGTGCCCAATGGTAGTTGAACTCGGGGATGTAGAAATGTTCGTCTTCGGTCTCATACACACGGAAGATATTCCTGTACATGTCTGTTTCCATGCCGTTGTCGGTGCCGAAGAGAATGCGGTCTTGGTACTTGATGAGGAACTCACGGGTGGCACGCGGTGTCTGCGCCGCCTCAGCCACACGTGCCGCAATATCTATGTAAAGATTGGGGTATTTGTCCAGCAGTGCACCCAAGCGTGGCAGGTCGTGGTTCATGTTCAGGTAGTGGCAGGCGATGAAGAGGGTGTTCGGATGTTTGCGCACGGCGTTCTCAAAGGAAGTCATCAACTCGTTGTAGCCCAAGCAAGCGGCAGCCGTAGTGTCCACGTGCCAAACGGCTCCGTTAGGCAGTCCGTCGTTGCTCCCGTCCTGCGGCAGGTACATCCAATAGGGTTCGCCTATATGGATGGAGATGGGCATGTGCAGTTCGGCACACTTCTCCAACACGGGGTCCATACGCGGGTCATCGAGGTGCACCCCTCTGCCTTCCGAGGGGCGTGCATAGAGGTCGCCTTCCCCCTTGTCGCCCATCTCGCCTACACCCACAGCCCCCAATGCACGGCAGTGCTCCAAGTAAGCAATCGCCTCATCGGCAGAGCCATTTTGCAACATCTGCGTGTAGTCAAAGCAGCACCAAAAACGGAAACGGTCGGGATAGCGGCTGTAGCGGGCGATGATTTCCTCGAAGGGCGCACCTATCCACGAGCAGTGCATCACATGCGTCTCGCGTATGTTGCAGGCGTCCATGTTCCGCACCCACGCATCCACTTCTTCGCTCGACTCCGCATAGTCGTGCGAGTGCATGTCTATCACGGGATACTTGGCTTTCTCCACGTAGGTAGCGGGGATGTTATTCACGTTCTGCGGATGAAAATCGCGCAGCAAAAGGGTATCCATCACGCCGATTTCCTTCTGCGTCGTCGTGTGGTTCGGCGTGCATGCCGCAAGGCAGATACCCGCCAAAAGACTTAAGAAAATATACCGTGTTTTCATAATGTTTGATGTTTATTGTTTATCACTTTGTGTCGGTCAGTTCCCGTTAATCACTCCGTGCTGACATGCCACGCCCAACTGCCTTCCTACCTGCTCTACATGCTCTTTCGAGACGAAAGCCGCCGTACCGCCCGCGGCGGTGGTGTTGACCGCTCCTGTCATATTGCCGTATGCTTGACACTCCGCCAACGGCTTGCCTGCCACAAACTGACTGACAAACCCTGCATCGAAAGAGTCGCCCGCACCGATAGCGTCCACCACATGCGTGTTGAGCAACGCCGCCACTTGGTGGCACGTACCGTCTTTGCACACCATCAGAGAACCCTTGCTGCCCTGCTTGATAACCATCGTGTTGATATACGGCTGCACGGCGGCAACGGCGTCCTCCAAGGTCTCCGTATGCGTCAGCGCACAGAGTTCCTTCTCATTGGGCATGAAGACCGTTATCAGCGGCAACACTTCCGCATAGTCCAGCGCCCACTGCTCCGAGGGATCCCACTGCGTGTCGAGCGATGTGGTAACACCGTTGGCGGCACATGCACGCAGAATGGTCAGCAGATCCTGCATCAGTCCGCTCTGCATGAAAATGGAGGAGATATGCACGTGCTTGGTATGCTGCAACAGATCGTGGTTGATATCCGACCAACGAAGCACATCCATCGCACCTTGATAAGTAACGTTCGCACGATCTTCACCGTAGTTGAGGCAGATAGTCGCGCCCGTGGCATGGCAACGGCTGCGGATAAGATAGCGCGTATCCACATGCTTGGCTTGCAGACCCTGCTCCACCAACTCGCCGAAAGCATCGTCCCCCGTCATGCCGCAGAAAGCCACCTTGGCACCCAACGATGCCGCGTTAGCCGCAAAGATAGCGGTCGAACTGCCCAACGTCAGCGTCATCTGACGGGCAAACTTCTCTTTTCCCACTTCCGGAAGACCGTCCAACTGATTGAGAATCAAGTCAACGTTCAACTCTCCCAAAGCAATGATATCAAATTCTTTCTCTGCCATAATGATTACGTTTTTATCGCATTTTGTATTCACCTCGTCCCCGACCCGACCACCTGCCGTATCGCATGAGTCTGCCGGCATATAATCTTGGGTGATTCATGGGTTATTCAAGAATGGTTTCCGAACCTGTAACCTGACCTTTTGCTCACCGCAAGCGGCTAATGCTTGTCCTCGAGCATATCGTTCAAGTCTATCAGATTGAATGCACGATAGTACTTGTCCATGTTGTGCTCAATCCGCATGAGAACCACTTCCTCCGCATTCACACCCGCATATTTTAGATTATCATACAGCAATTGCCGTGCCACAAGCGTTTCCGGCTTCTGCCAAATATAGCGGCAACCGGTCTTCACCAGCCATAGTTGTCTTTCGGGTGACACTTCGCTCAGGTCTTTGCCTACTTCGTCCCCGTGCAGCCATTTCTTCCAGCGACCCGACTCGTACACCTGCTTCCACAACACACCCGTGATATGGCTCAGTTGCGGAATACGTCCCGACTCGTACTGCTTCAATTCCTCTTGCTCCAACTCCGCCAGCGCGTCATATTCGTTCATCGTGAACTCGG
Source organism: Paludibacteraceae bacterium (assembly GCA_051878345.1). Classification (GTDB taxonomy): domain Bacteria; phylum Bacteroidota; class Bacteroidia; order Bacteroidales; family Paludibacteraceae; genus Colicola. The sequence goes on from JBJEJX010000074.1 coordinate 10,580, forward strand.
GTCCCACATTCGCTGCACCCATGCCCGACAACGGGTATTCTTCGGGATTGCTCACGTCGTCCGTGTAGTGCCCTTTGATGTAACTGCCGTAGGGACGCACCTTCGCCGTCAGTAACTTTGCCACTTCGGGGTCGAAAGTCGTCGTGTGCAAGTCGGTACCTACCTTACCCACGATGAAGCAAGGCCATACGTCTGCCAGTCCTGCTGCTGCCAAACCGGCTTTCAGGTCCGTGAGGAAAGTGTCGAACGTTTTCGGGTCTGCCAAACCGCCGTGCACCTCTTCCGTGCCTACTTCGTAAGAAATAGCAGGCAGACCGTGCTCTTTGCGGAACTGCTCCGCATGAGCAATCAACTCTACCGTCCGCTTGGCGACCACGTGAATGTCGATTATCTCACCCTTCGGCAGGAAGATATCCACCGTCGGGTCCACGTGTATCAAGTCATATCCCGCCAGCAATGCCGCTTCGTAGGACTTCTTCACCCCCTCCATCGCCTGCTCCGTACTCCAGCACTCTATCGACTGCTTGTCTTTCAACCACGGACCGCCGTGGTCTATCGCCACAATATACGGACCCTCGTAGTGCACTGCCTCAGCCTCACGGCGCAGCACCTTTGTGAACTCCTCTTGAGTCATACCCGTATAGCCGCCGTCGCAATCCACCTGATTGAGCGTGGTGGCGAAATAGATAGGCGCATTGTTGCGTTTCGCTGCGCGGAACGATGCCTTGATAACCGACAACGAGTTAGGACACGCTGCAAACAGCGTCCTGCTCACACCCGTCTCTGCTTTCAACTCCTCCATCCTGCGGAGGATATCTTCTGTCTTTGCCATAATGATTAACTGTTAATTTGTTTGTCACTTTGTGTTTATCAGTGCCTGTTAACGCGTAGTGCCCGGTCTGATGTGCAACATGAAATACCCGACTACCTGTATATCTTCACTCCTTCCACTACGCGGTGGATATTGCCGGATACGGAAGGCGTGTCGGGGCACAAGCCGTGCGCCACAGAAGCATAAAATCCAAGCAGTTGACCTACGAGAACATACGGCAACAGGGCATAGATACCCGTCTTCTCGCTTGTGTTGGGCATCACCACTTGCAGGTCTGCATTCACGCCATCTATCTCTACGCGTTTTCCTGCCGTTACCATCACCTGTGCCACTACCTTGTTGTTGCCCGACACCTGCTTTATCAAATCGCGCTCGTAGCGCTGTACGCGCTCATCATCGCTCAACAGATAGACGAGGATGCTTTTCTCGTTCACCACCGCCTTCGGACCGTGACGGAATCCCAAGAAACTGTCGAACTTGCACACCACTGCCCCATCCGTCAGTTCCTGCAATTTGAGATGGCACTCCTCGGCAATACCTTTCATAGCGCCGCTGCCCAAGAAAACACCGCGCTCGAAACGGCGCTCTGCTATCGCCGACAGACTGTCCTCATATTGTCCTAACACCGCCTGCGCATTCAGTGCAATGGCTTCTATCTTGCAGCGCTCCTGCTCGATATGCTCTATTTGGCTCAGCAACAGGCAAGTCAGCAGCATGGTTGAGAAACTGCTTGTCATAGCCAGACTCTTGTCATCCGTCTCCTCCGGCAGCAACAGCGTCAGGATATTCTCTCCTTTGCCCGACGTAGCCAAGTGTCCCTCTGCATTGCAGGTTATATATACATGCGCCGCCGCTTTGCACAAACCGTTGGATACATCGACTGCCGCCACGCTCTCCGGACTGTTACCCGAACGTGCAAAACTAACCAACAGCAACGGACGGTCTTGGCGAAGATAACATGCCCCGCTGGTAACGATGTCGGTGGTGGCCACCGCACGCACATTTCCCCATATCGGGCGCAACAGCGGCGCAATGGCGTCCCCGATGAAAGCACTCGTGCCCGCACCCGTCAGCACTACATCGGTCTCCGGTGTCAAATAACGATGCATGAAAGCGCAAATCTCTTCCTTGCGCTCTACCATCAGCGAGTACGCCTTCAGCCACGCACTCGGCTGCTGAAAAATCTCTGCGTATGTGAAAGTATCTTCCATAACTGTATATAGAATTAATGATTGCTCATGGCTGTTTGCAGATTTTATCCGATTTCCGACTGCAAAATTACTAACTCCCGTCCACACAAACGAACCGAAAGATATGTTCTAAAACATGGTTTTGATATCATGGTTGTAATTCGCTTATTCTCAATTTGTTATTAGTATTTCTGCACACGAATATCTGTTTCGAAACATTTCGAAAGATATACTTCAGAGACGGGTGCCGGTTGCATTGTAGCGTACCCCGTCACGTATGATAACCAACCGACCGTTCTCAATGGCTTTTACAGCCTCTTTATACAAGTTTGTTTGCTCCAACGAAGTGGGTTCTGTTGACACAAAATTGATTTTCACATTGCGGATACCGAAACTGCTTTTTGTAGCCACTCCCGGGTTGGCAAGGAATACCAAAGCAGCATAGTTTGCGCCAAGCGTACTGCCTGTGCTCCACAATTCATCGGTGGGCAGATACTTCTTCGAAGTCCAAGTGCCTATGCCGTTCAAGTGCAAATCTGCTGCTTGATTATACCACTTTACGCCATTATTATCTTCCAAATATACTTGAAACGATGTCCAAGTACTTAAAGTGTCATCACCGATGAACTCAAACTGAATACTCTCCACCTTCTCCACCTTGATATTGGGCAATGCAAACTTGGGACCGCCGTTGTCCCACGCAGCCAAATCATAGTTGACCATCAACTCGTTATTCTCATTCAGCGTCCATGTGCAGGGAGTATTCGCTTGAACGGCAGTACTCAAATCAATCATCATATTTTCCGCCGGTTGAGTCTCGCCTTCGGTGTATGTCAACTTCACATTTCGTATCTGAAACTGACCTTTTTGATTACCTTCAGGGTTTACCATAAACCCTACTGCCACTATCTCCTCATCCCCATACTCATAATCTACCGTTGTCCATAACGGAGTACTCGGTAGCATACTTTGGGTAGTCCACTCGGTAGGAGTGCCGCCAATGCTCGGCGAAGAAGCCCAACGGGTACCTTTCGCATCTTTCAAATAAATATGCAGAGTCGTCCAATTGGTATTTTGTAAATCACCTATCAAATCAAACGACAGATTTGTTACCTCGGACAGATAGTCCACACCGAACTCCAAACCGCCGTTAGGCCACGCCACACCGGTATTGAAGTCGTATTCTACCGTCAACTCGCCGGATGCGTTCACCGTGCCCGCGACCGGATACGAATTGTTGATTTGCTGACCTGTGGTAAGATCCACGTTCACAACAGCAGCATTCATTACACTGACTGCAAAAACCGTAATTGCACAAAGGGAAAGTTTTCTCATAATGGTTGTTGTTTTTAGAGTTGATTATTTCGTTTTTTTGAAGAACTTTGCGGCAAAGATACTGCTATTTCAACATACAGGCACGCCAAATAAATATGTTATTAAACATAGTTTTGAAAGGTTTCTCGTAATATGCTGATTTAATGATAATTGTATAGTATTTCCATGCAAAAAATAACATTTCGAAACGTTACGAAACTATTTTTTTATAAAAACGATTGTTTTTCGCTTTTGCATATCATATTTTTTTCGTAATTTTGCACACCGATCTAAACCCTATAAAATCATGAATGAGATGTTTCTTGACATTGTCAACACCGAAAAAACTTACACTGCCAAAGAGCGCAGAGCGTTGATTCTCAAACTGATAAATGGGAACGATGAGGTATCCGTCAATGACCTTAGTCAGGTATTCCATACCTCTACCGTTACCATTCGCAAGGACTTGACCATCTTGCAACAGCGCAACCTCCTCAATCGTACCAGAGGAGGCGCTATCCGCAAGCCCGTGGAGAACCTGAACGAAGACAACAACATCGCCCAAAAGCGCATGTTCAACGCGAGAGAAAAGGAGTGCATAGGTAAAGCAGCCGCCAAACTCATACGGAATGGCGACCATATCATGCTCGACTCGGGCACTACTACTCTCGAGATAGCCAAAAACTTGGATAATTTCTACGACCTCACTATTATCACCAATTCAGTGAATATCGCGGAGGTATGTCTCCGATACAACCGTTTCACCGTGATAGTCTTGGGCGGACACCTGCGTATCAACAGCCACTCCACCGTCGGACCGCTGGCACTCAATACACTAAGCCATTTCAGCAACTACAAGTTGTTCCTCGGTGTGGACTCTTTCTCGCTGGAATCGGGTATCTCTACCCCCAACTTGGAAGAAGCCATGCTCAATCAGGCAATGATGGCTCAAGCCAGCCAGACAATTGCGGTGTTCGATGCTTCTAAGTTCAACAAACGCAGTTTCTGCCACATCGCGCAGGTACAGGAGATAAACACTATCATCACCGACAAGAGTATCCCCTCCCCCATAGCCACCCAACTCCGCGCACAATCCATCCAACTGATTGTGGTGTAAACCAACAATGCAATACAAACTTATTGACAAAATATGCCGGATTGGTCATGTTTTATCAACAAGTTGTTTTTACGCTAGCAACATCAAAGAGAAAATACTTAGTATCTTTTCGTTGCCGATGGTATTTGCGGAAACAATGCCTACAAAAACAACGTGAGCCCCGATGCATCGGGGCTCACTATCATTTGTGTTTACTAAAACCTGTTTAGAGTTGGGGACCTGCGGCTACGAGTGCTTTGCCTGCCTCGTTGCCTTCGTATTTCGCGAAGTTCTTGATGAAGCGGCCTGCCAAGTCTTTTGCCTTCTCCTCCCACTGTGCAGCATCTGCATAGGTGTCGCGGGGGTCGAGAATAGCGGGGTCAACGCCGGGGAGAGCCGTCGGTACTTCGAAGTTGAAGTAAGGAATGGTCTTGGTGGGCGCGGTGAGGATGTCGCCGCCGAGGATAGCATCAATGATACCGCGGGTATCACGAATGGAGATACGCTTGCCCGTACCGTTCCAACCCGTGTTCACGAGGTATGCCTTCGCACCCGATTTCTCCATCTTCTTCACGAGTTCCTCAGCATACTTGGTAGGATGCAGTTCGAGGAATGCCTGTCCGAAGCAAGCGGAGAAGGTAGGCGTAGGCTCGGTGATACCGCGCTCCGTACCTGCCAACTTGGCGGTGAAGCCGGAGAGGAAGTAGTACTTGGTCTGCTCGGGAGTCAGGATGCTGACAGGAGGCAGCACGCCGAAAGCATCAGCAGAAAGGAAGATAACGTTCTTGGCAGCGGGACCTGCGGACACGGGGCGGACAATCTTCTCAATGTGGTTGATAGGATACGAAACGCGGGTGTTCTCGGTCGTGCTCTTGTCTGCAAAGTCGATGGTGCCGTCCTCGGCTACGGTTACGTTCTCAAGAAGTGCGTTGCGACGGATAGCGTTGTAGATATCGGGCTCGCTCTCTTTGTCGAGGTTGATAACCTTGGCATAGCAGCCGCCCTCGAAGTTGAAGACGCCGTTGTCGTCCCATCCGTGCTCGTCATCACCGATGAGCAGACGCTTCGGGTCGGTGGAGAGAGTGGTCTTGCCGGTACCGGAGAGACCGAAGAAGATAGCGGTGTTCTCGCCGTTCATGTCGGTGTTGGCCGAGCAGTGCATGGAAGCGATGCCTTGGAGAGGGAGATAGTAGTTCATCATGGAGAACATACCTTTCTTCATTTCGCCGCCGTACCATGTGTTGATGATTACTTGCTCGCGGCTGGTGGTGTTGAATGCCACGCAGGTCTCGGAGTTGAGTCCCAGTTCTTTGTAGTTCTCTACTTTGGCTTTGGAAGCGTTGTAGATAACGAAGTTCGGCTCAAAGTTCTCCAACTCCTCAGCGGTGGGTTGGATAAACATGTTTGCCACGAAGTGTGCCTGCCATGCTACCTCCACGATGAAACGAACCGCCATGCGGGTGTCTTTGTTGGCACCGCAGAAAGCGTCCACCACGAAGAGGCGCTTGTTGCTGAGTTCCTTCTTCGCAATGTCCTTTACGGTAGCCCATACCTCTTCGGACATGGGGTGGTTGTCGTTCTTGTAAGCGTCGGTAGTCCACCATACGTTGTCGTGGCTCTGTGCGTCATCCACGATGTATTTGTCCTTGGGCGAGCGACCTGTATATACACCGGTCATTACGTTTACGGCACCAAGTTCAGTGAGTTGCCCTTTGTCAAAGCCGGTCAAACCTTCTTTAGTCTCTTCTGCGAAGAGAACTTCGTAGGAGGGGTTGTGCAGAATCTCGGTGGTACCGGTGATTCCGTACTGGGTTAAATCAAGATTTTTCATAATTGTGTTTATTATTTAATTTATAATGTTAGACCTTTTGCGCCCTATTTTAGCGGGTACAAAATTAGTATATTTTTTTGAAACGGGCAAATTTTTAGGGAAAAACCTTTTTTTTGCCACATTAAGTTGCCAAAAAACAGGAAAATATGCTGCAAAACATATTTTTTTGCAAAATTATTTGGTGGTATCAAAAAAAAGCAGTACTTTTGCACCGTGTTTTTCATGGTATTAGATTTAAGGTTAAGTAAAGATTGGGTTGTCGTGATGACAATCCTTCTTTTTTTATGGTTGAGTGTGTAGCGTTTGGAGGTTTCCGGAGTTTCCGAAAACGAACGTCCTGCTCTCAACGGAAAATGGTATAATGATTGGTCGTTACGAGAAATCTGATTTGGAAGCGGCTGTGCGCGTACTGCGGGCAGGCGGTGTGGTTGTGTACCCTACCGACACGGTATGGGGTATCGGTTGTGATGCCACCAACGAAGAGGCGGTGAAGAAGGTGTATGCACTGAAACGGAGGGAAGACAGCAAGTCGATGCTCGTATTGCTGGATGCGCCGGGGAAACTGCAAGGATATGTGGCGGAAGTGCCGGACATAGCATGGGATTTGTTGGATTGTACGATGGAGGAAAAATCGCTCGACGCTCAACCCTCAACGCTCAACTCACAACGCCCGCTGACCATTATTTACCCGGGTGCGAAGAACCTTGCCAAGAACCTGATAGCCGCAGACGGCAGCGTGGGTATTCGGATAACACAAGAGCCTTTCTCGAAAGCCCTCTGCGAGCGGCTGCGGCGGCCTGTCGTCTCTACCTCCGCCAATATCAGCGGCGAGCCTGCCGCCAAGACTTTTCGGCAGATTTCCGAAGAAGTGTTGCGGCAAGCCGATTATGTGTGCCTGTTCCGCAGGGATGATGAGGAAGAGAAACAACCGAGCAGCATTATCAAATTGGGATTGCACAACGAGATACAAATCATTCGCCCATGATAGCCCACCGCAAACAACAACTGATGTACATTTTTGCCGACCTCCTGTCTGCGGAGGCGGTGTGGCTGTTGTTCGCATTGTTTCGCAAACTGGTAAACGACGGAGTGGTCTTTGGCGTGGACACCATACTGATACCGATATTCAACTTCTATCCCCCGCTTATCATTTATCCCCTTGTCTGCGTAGCCATTCATTACCTGTCGGGATATTATCTGCGCCCGTTCCGCAAGAGTGCCGTTCGGGAATTTGTCGTTACGTTCTGGAGCGCGGTATTCATATCATTGCTTTTCTTCTTTCTTATCATTATAGACGACGAAGTAACAAACTACGAGCGTTACTTGATTTCGTTGGCGGTGCTGTTTGTCCTGCAGTTCACGATTAGTTATCTGCCGCGTTGCCTTATTACCTACCTTACTCGCCGCAACGGTACTTACCGCACCCGCACTATCCACACCATTGCCGAAGCCAATCGTGTACGGAAGGGCACCGTGGAAGAAGTTATTATCGACCTGCCGAAGAATAGTTCCGAAAATACGCTGTACAGCATTATCAACAGACTTTATCCTCTCGGTGTGGAGATTTCCGTTATTCCGCGGGTATACGACATGCTGACGGGTGCCGCCCGTATCGTGGAGATAGGCGGACAACCGTTGGTGCGCATAACGGAGCATAAGATGAGCGATGCCGAACTGTGCATTAAGCGGGCAACGGATGTGGTTGTTTCGCTTTGCGTACTAGTACTCCTTTCGCCCTTGTATATCTTCCTGTATGTGCTGGTATATGCCACCTCCAAAGGCAAGGCCATTTATCGTCAGGAGCGTATAGGGTTGCATGGCATTCCCTTCCATATATTGAAGTTCCGCACGATGTGCGAAGATGCCGAGCAGGAAAAACCCATGCTGACCCATGACCACGACCCGCGTATTACCCGCGTAGGAGCCTTCCTGCGCAAATACCGGTTGGACGAGTTGCCGCAGATGTGGAATGTGCTGCGGGGTGATATGTCGTTGGTGGGACCGCGGCCCGAACGGGCATATTTCATACGGCAGATAGAGCAGAAAGCACCTTACTACTGCCTGCTCTACAAGATACGCCCGGGACTGACCAGTTGGGGACCTGTCAAAGTGGGCTATACCGATACGATTGACAAGATGGTGGATCGGCTGAACTACGACATTACATACATGGAGAATATGTCCCTCAGATTGGATTTGAAAATACTGTTTTTCACCATAGGAGTAATCATAGATGGCAAAGGAAAATAACAAAAAAACGACCACCCTAGTGGATAGCCGGCTCACCTACGACCAAGCAATGACGCGGGTGGAGACCATTGTGCAGCAGTTGGAGCAATCGGAGGCTGTCAGCCTCAGCGAGTACAAGCAACTGGCAGACGAAGCCCGCCGACTGCTTGCTTTTTGTCACAGCGAAGTTGAGAAAATCAGCAAAGAATTTACGGACAACAACTGACACACATTGTCCTCAAAAATTCTTGACTTCCTTGTGAAAAATCTTCTGTATAAAAAATGTGCGGTTCGAAGACCGCACATTTTTTTCAACTCATTTCCAACATGCGTTGGATGGGTTTCAGGGCTTGAGCAGACAGTGTCTCATTCACTATTATTTCCGGCTGCTCATTTTGTAGGCAAGCGAGAAGTTTCTCCAATGTATTCATACGCATATACTCGCACTCGTTACAATGGCAACCCACGGTCTCTGCGGATTCCGGCGGCACGGGGATAAACTCCTTGTCGGGACAAGCCTTCTGCATTTCGTGCAGAATTCCGCTCTCTGTAACCACAATAAATCGCTTCTGCGGGCTCGAAATAGCAAAATCGAGCAATGCCTTGGTAGAACCTATTTTGTCCGCCTGCGTCAAAATAACGGCTTTACATTCGGGGTGTGCCAGCACGGGTGCATTGGGATTTTCTTTCTTGAGCGCCAACAGCCCTTCTAGCGAGAATCGGCTATGCACGTGGCAGGCACCGTCCCATAGCAGCATTTGTCTGCCGGTGATACTGTTGATATAGTTTCCAAGGTTCTTGTCCGGTCCGAAGATTATCTTCGCGTCCGCAGGCAGTTGCTCCACTATCTTACGCGCATTGGAAGAGGTAACCACCACATTAGTCAGGGCTTTCACCGCCGCCGTCGTATTCACGTACGACACCACTATATGCTCCGGATGTTCTGCCTTGAACTTTGCCAAGTCCTCCGCCTTGCACGAATCGGCAAGGCTGCAACCCGCCGCCATATCTGGTATCAGCACTTTCTTGTCGGGGCAGAGTATCTTCATGGTCTCGCCCATAAAATGTACGCCGCACATTACGATAATGTCTGCGTCCACCGTAGTAGCCTTCTGCGCGAGCGCCAACGAGTCGCCTATGAAGTCAGCCACGTCTTGTATCTCAGGTCGGGTGTAGTAATGCGCCATGATAATTGCATTCTTCTCCCGGCAAAGTTGGCGGATATCGTCTTTTATCATATTATTATCTTTTTAATTAAAAATTTCTTTGATAGTATTACTGTGTTGAAACGGTTAATAACGATTGCAATCGATAGAATATCAGTTGTTTTATGGGTCTTCTCAATGGTTGAATGAGAGTAGAATAAATTGAAAACTACTACTTTCTAAACGCCTTCGACAGGTTTTTGACACATATTGTAGAAAACTTGTTCAAAGCCACTTTTTCCATTTGAAATAGAGCAGGATAGCCACCGTGAAGACCACCATCAGCAGGATGGCAAACGGGTAACCCAAGTACCAATGCAGTTCGGGCATGAAATCAAAGTTCATACCGTATAGGCTCGCTACCAGCGTCGGCGGCAGGAACACCACGTTCACCACGGTGAATATCTTGATAATCTTGTTCTGTTCGATGTTTACCAAACCGAGGAAAGTATCTTGGAGGTAGTCCAATCGGTCGAATCCGAACCGCGTGTAGTCGAACAGCGAGTTTATATCCTTGATAATCATGGTCAGTCGCGGTTGCAACTCGGCAGGGAAGAAATCGCATTTAAGGAAGTTGCTGATCACGCGCTGTTTGTCCATGATATTCTGTCGGATAATGGTAACCTTCTCCTGCAAGTCCTTGATTTGTATCAGCACGTCTTCATCCACACTTCCGTTGTGTCCGGTCAGTTTCTGAGAGAGGGTGGTAATCATATCCGTTGCGTCCTCAATCATATCGGCGTCTTTCTCCACGCGCGTCTCCATAAGAGCCACCAGCACGTGATAGCCCGTCGGGAAATTACGGGTGTTCACAAACATTTTCTTCACCGTCTCGTTGAACGATGCCAACTCCACGTCTCGGCTCGTAACCAATATGCTGTTTTTCAAGATGAAGTTCACGGGCTCCATTTCGTAGTTGGCAGTGAGGAAGTTGCTGTTGGCGACGATGGAATCGTCCGTCTGTATGTATCGCGAAGACATCTCAATCTCTTCCATTTCTTCATCCTCCTGAATATCAATCTTCAGGAATCCTTCGAGCGTGTCCTCCGTCTTGTCGCTGACATCCAGCAGGTCAATCCAGATAATATCTTTCTTGTCCAATTCTTTCAGCGTGTTGATGGTCTTTGCCACCTTTATCTTCTCGCTGTCCTTATAGAATATCCTCAGTTCTGCCATGGTAATTGTAATTTATAAGTGAAAAGTTTTTAGTTTCAATTCAAGTTTGTCAAGTCTGATGTTACTTGCAATCGGCGACTTGAAACTTCTCTACCATATTCGTTAAATCCGCAAACTCCGCCACGCTCAGTTGCTCCGGTCGTTTGGTGAAGACGGGGTCTTCCAGTATGGGATTACCTTTCCCCACCAGCGCTTGCAACGAGTTGCGCATTTGTTTTCGCCGTTGGTTGAATGCGGTCTTCACTATCTGCTTGAACAGCATTTCGTTGCAGTCGAGTTGCCGCCTGTGGTTGCGCGTCATGCGGATAACGGCGGACTTCACTTTCGGCGGAGGGTTGAACACGTGTTCGTCCACCGTAAACAGATACTCTATATCATAGTACGCTTGCAGCAGCACCGACAGTATGCCGTAGGCTTTGTTGCCCGGCTTCGATGCCAACCGCTCCGCCACCTCTTTCTGTATCATGCCGGAGCAGACGGGGATACGGTCTTTGTTCTCCAATATCTTGAAGAATATCTGACTCGAGATGTTGTACGGATAGTTGCCTATCACGCTGAACTCTCCTTCGGGGAACACCGTCTCCAAGTCCAATTTCAGAAAATCGCCCTCTATAAGGTGCAGTTCGGGGTACCACTCTCTGAGATAAACCACGCTCTCGCGGTCTATCTCTATGGCAGTCAAATCAATATCGGGATTTTTGAGTAAGAACTGCGTGAGCACTCCCATACCCGGTCCTATCTCCAGAACTCTTCCGGAGGATACGGTCTCAGCAATTCGTTGGGCGACACTCAGGTCCTTCAAGAAGTGCTGACCCAAAAACTTCTTGGCGCGTACTTGTTGCATTCTCTTGGTGATAATCGTCCATAACTCTTAACGCTTAACTTTTTTCGCTCTACGCTTGCATATATCCGAAAATTATAGTAATTTTGCAAGCGGTTTCATTTCAGGCTGCAAAATTACCACTTTTTTTTCAGAAATGCAAGCATTAGCGCGATTTATTACAAAAATTATTGATTTTTTCTATCTTCCTTTCCGCAAGTTTATCCCGGAACAGTTGTTTCGTTATGCCGTTTGCGGCGGGGGAAACATGGTGTTGGACTGGGTGCTGTATTTCCTTGTTTACAACTACGGAGTGGGACACGACTTGCAGTATTTCACGGTTTGCGGCTATGAAATGTGCATGACGCCGCATATCCTCACGCTTTGCATTGTCTTCCCTGTCACTTTGCTCACGGGCTTTTGGCTCAATAAGTATGTTACCTTCACCCAGTCTTCATTGCGCGGTTGGAGTCAGTTCGGACGCTATATCCTCATTGTCGCGATAAACCTGTTGGTGAACTATTTCGGCTTGAAACTCTGTGTGGAACTCTTGGGTTGGTATCCCACGCCGAGCAAGATGTTTATCACTTGTATCACGGTGGTTATCAGTTTTGTAGGACAAAAATACTATTCGTTTCGGAAATGAGAAAAGATGTTACCTATTCATGGCTTGCTATCTTGTTGGTAGGCATGGTTGCGGCGTTGTGTGGCGCCGTGCAGCGGCTCACCATGCCGCAGGTGCTTTGCAAGGAATACACTTTCGAGAAAACGGCATACCTCGTGGACGGACAGGAAAACAACCTCTCGTTCTCCATCCGCTATGCCTATCCCGTGGCTGTCAATGCGGGTATCTCTCTGTCTGCTGACACGCAGGCGTCCGATGTGCTTGCCAAACTGCAACGCGCGGTGTGCCAGACCGTCTTGGGCGATGCGTTCCTCGATATGCGCCCGCAGCAGGCGATAGAGGCGTATGCCGCCATGAAGCATACCGAGTATATCCAAAACAACCTCCCGCTCCTACAAGAGTGGGCTATCGACCACGAGGACGAACCCCTCGGCGAGACCCTTTTCAACGAAGAACTTGTCATTTCCGCCGCACCGATAGGCAACCTCACCGACAACTCTCAACCCTCAACTCCCAACCCTCAACTCTCAACCCCTACCGCCTCCCTTTGGAGTTACGCCATAGATGTTTACGAGTATTCCGGCGGAGCGCATGGCAACCACTATCTGCTCATTCAGAATTACGACTTGCAGACAGGCGCCGCGGTGAACGAGTCAGAGTTCTTTGCGGACGACTATTACGAACCGTTGCAGCGCCTCTTGCTCGATGCGCTCATTGCCCAAACGGACAATGCGGATAGCAAGAAAGACCTGCGCCGATTGGGCTATAGTGTGGCGGATGTGGTGCCCAATGAGAATTTCTATGTAACCTCGGAAGGTATCACCTATGTGTATAATCCTTACGAGATAGCCCCTTACGCCATGGGTTGTATCCGTATCTTCCTCCCGTGGGACTCCGTCCGCCACTTGCTCAGAGACTAACTAAATCTCCTGCAAATCCGGAAGTAACAAAATGAGTCTGCCTGCCAATTCCGATAAAGCGCAGCCCACTGGGGACGCAGGCGTCCCGCAACCGGGGTCCCCGCAAGCAACGCGCAGTGGGGTGCTCTCTGCGGTCGTTTTGGAACAAAACGGAAGATTTAGCATTGCTTCTTGCCGTTCATAAACCAACAAGAGGCTGTCTAACAAGTCAAGTTAGGCAGCCTCTTGTATTTCATACTGCCCACTAATCACTGCCCACTAATCACTAATCACTAATCACTAACCACTAACCACTAACCACTAATCACTAATCACTAACTACTAACCACTAACCACTAATCACTAACCACTAACCACTAACTACTAATCACTAACCACTAACCACTAACCACTAACCACTACCCCCTTATCTGCAGCAGAAAGAATAAAAAAGTAAGTTTTATTTGCACAATTCAGAAAAAAGCAGTATCTTTGCCCCTGAAACTGAGCAATCGGTTTCAGGTGTTCTTTCCCGTTTGTCCGGAGGTTACAAAGGACAACGGTGTACATATTGATAAAAGCGTTTGTTGACGCTTTGCGTTTGATCAACAGAAAACTTCGCAACTTTTCGGATTTAAGGTCAAAATCAAAGTGAGCAATAGATGCTTACAGATATGGTTTTACCATATCGCATCGGCGTTTGCAGGTGCGTTATGTTGCCATATCAGCGTAGGCTTCTTGTTGTTTATTTGACCTTAAAGGCAATGCGAAGGCCTCTGTTGATGAATAACCAACATGAGGTCTGCGCTTTTTGTATGTGTATGGTGTGCCGCCTTGGCAATTAGCGACCTGTCATCCATCAATCTCGAAAACGACTCGAAGAAAAGACAAAACATTATGCAAATCAATATACACACCGATCAAGCCCCAACGGGGCGACATAAAACAGCGTAGGGTGAAACCCTACGAAAACGACACCCCCTCAAAAGCAAGCCCTATAAGGGCGACATAACTCAACACGGGAACACCGAAAATAACAAATAACCAACAAAATAACTAACAATATGAAACGATTATCCATTCTTTTGCTGTTGGCGCTATGCACCGCAGCCACCGCTTTCGCCTACGACTTCCAATCCGGCGACCTCTACTACAACATCACGAGCGACACCACCGTGGAAGTGAGTACCGCCAACTACCAAGGTCTAACCTCCGCCACCATCCCCGCAACCATTACCTACAACGGCACTACCTACTCCGTAACAAGCATTGGAGACAAGGCGTTCCTCGATTGCTCCTCCCTCACCTCCGTCACCATCCCCAACTCTGTAACAAGCATTGGGAACTATGCTTTCAAAAATTGCTCAGAGCTAACAGAGTTTACTATTCCTGAAAATGTCAAGTATATTGGGAATCGAGTCTTTGAAGGATGTTCGGGTATTACTTCCATTATATGGAACGCAAGGAATTGCCAAGATAGGTGGAAAAATGTTTATTATTATTCAGACCTTTTGTTTTATGGAATATATCCGCAAATTACTTCATTTACTTTTGGCGAGACGGTTGACTCTATTCCAAGTTATCTATGTTATGGAATGTCGAGTCTCTCTAACATCACTATACCAGAAAACATCAAGTATATAAGCGGAAGTGTATTCGAATACTGCACAGGACTGACTGTGGTAGAGTGGAATGCCGTCCATTGCTCCAATGATGTAGGAGATGGTAGCGGAAGAATATGGCTTATTTTCAAGAATGCCAATGCTCATATCACCTCTTTCACCATAGGGGAGAAAGTAGAGGTCATACCGGGTACGCTTTGCGATGGTCTATCCGAACTAACTTCCATCTCTATCCCCAATGGTGTAAAAACAATTGGAAGTCATGCTTTCCGCGATTGCACAGGCTTGACCTCCATCAGCATTCCGAAAAATGTATCTTCTATATATGGAGCAGCCTTCCAAGGTTGTACAAACATCACCTCTATCGCTATTCCGAAAAATGTGCGATTGATATCCCCTTATACTTTTGCAGATTGTGTGAACCTGTCTTCCATCGAAATGCCCAACGATATAGATACAATCGGGCGTTATGCTTTTTCGGGTTGTAGGAGTTTAACTGATTTTAGCCTGCCAACAGCCACAACAACGATAGGCACAGGTTGCTTCTATAACTGCTCGAGTCTTACCTCATTGCTACTTCCCGAGAGTGTAACCACGGTGAATGACTCGGCTTTCTATGGTTGCTCTGGTTTAACCAAATTAGTCTGCCAATCACATGTTGAGAACGCCGGCAAACAAACGATTATCGGATGTATTTCTTTGGATACGATATCCATCTTTGCACAAGCCTTTGATGTAACGGAAAGTAACTGGCCATACATGCCCAAAAACATCCGCTATATCAAAGTAACAGGCGGGGAACTGACAGACAACGCTTTCAATGTGATACTGCGTAACTATAAAGTTTTGAGTACCTTAGACCTTGCTGCTGTTACCAATACCACTATCTCAGACGAGGCTTTCAAAGGCTGCTACAACTTGCAGACCTTGCCACTGCCTGCTGAACTGACCGCTATTCCTTACATGGCAGTAGCCGAATGTGTTAACCTGCAATCCGTCACTATCCCCGCCACCGTTACCGATATAGCGCAGCGTGCCTTCGAGAACTGTCGCAGCCTGTCCGCCGTAACCTTTGAGGACGGTATCGCGTTGGAGCGCATTGGCGGCTGGGCATTCTACAACTGCCACGACTTGCAGTCTATCGCTATCCCCGAAGGCGTTACGGAGATAGGCAATGCCGCTTTCTACGGCTGCAACTATCTGCAAGACCTTGCTCTGCCGAGCACATTGCGCAAGATAGGCGACAACACTTTCGCCCTCTGCTCCAAACTGCAGAAGATGCATGTGGGGGCTATGGTGCCGCCTGCGGTGGAAAGCAAGACTTTCCTTGATGTGTTGCGGACTATTCCCGTGATAGTGCCCGACGAGGCGGTGGAGGACTACAAAGCCGCAACTGTTTGGCAGGAGTTCAACATTGTAGGCGAATCCAATGCCCCGATGAGCATTGAGAACACCCGCAGCCACGGCACACAAGGCGTGCAGAAACTCCTCCGCAACGGAAGGGTGCTTATCCTCCGCAACGGCGTAACCTACGACATGATGGGTCAGACGCAGGAAAAATAAGCCCGCAGACCGCCTGAAACCGAAGCACCCTCAGGGGAGGGAGAGACCGAAGACTTCCTTCTCTCCTCCTCTGAGGAATCAACGAACAGAACAAAGCAGCATATCAATCGTAGATAATTCACAGGTGATTCATAGATGATTCGGCTGCCTGCCAATTCTGACGAAGCGCAGCCTACTGGGGACGCAGGCGTCCCGCAACCGGGGTCCCCGCAAGCAACGCGCAGTGGGGTGCTCTCTGCGGTCGTTTTGGAACAAAACGGGAGATTTTGCATTGGTTCTTGCCGTTCATAAACAAACAAGAGGCTGTCTAACAAGTCAAGTTAGACAGCCTCTTGTTATTTATCCTAATCACTAACCACTAATCACTAACCACTAATCACTAACCACTGCCCACTAACCACTACTCACTCCCCCCAATCCCCCTCTGCCGTGCGAGGGTGAGCAGATACTCTTTTGCGGCGTCATACTCATTGGGAATCACGCCGTCGAGGATGGCGTCTTTGATAGCCGTCTTTAGTTCCCCCACGGTGGAGCAGGGCGGCAGGTTCAGCAGTTGCATGATTTCCTCTCCCCGCACGGGCGGTTGGAAGTTGCGGATACGGTCGCGCTCCTCTAACTCCACCATTTTCTGCCGCACGAGTTGGTAGTTCCGATGAAACCGCGCCACTTTGTCGGCGTTCCGCGAAGTGATGTCGGCATTGCAGAGGAGCATTAGGTCTTCAATGTCGTCCCCCGCCTCGAAGAGCAGGCGGCGCACCGCTGAGTCGGTAACGGTGTCTTCGATGAGGTTGATAGGACGCATGTGGAGGTCCACCATCTTGATGACATAGTCCATCTTCTCGTTCTGCGGCAGTTTCATCTGCCGGAAGATACGCGGAATCATGCGGGCGCCGAGGTAGTTATGGTTGCGGAATGTCCACCCCGCCTGCGGGTCGTAGGCTTTGGATCGCGGCTTGCCGATGTCGTGCAGCAGCGCAGCCCACCGCAGCCACAGTTTGTCGGAACTCTCGGCGAGGTTGTCCAGCACTTGCAGCGTGTGATAGAACACGTCTTTGTGCCCCTTGCCGTTCTTCACCTCCACGCCTTTCAATGCTGCCAGTTCCGGGAAGACAAGCGGCAGCAGCCCCGTCTTATCCAGCAGCAGCCAGCCCGCGGAGGGCTTGCGCGAGAGCATTATCTTGTTCAGTTCATCGGCGATACGCTCGCGGGTGATGATACGAATCCGCTCGCGGTTGCGGGCGATGGCGTCGAAGGTGTCGGGATGCAGCGTGAAGCCCAGTTGCGTGGCGAAGCGTATCGCCCTCATCATGCGCAGAGGGTCGTCGGAGAAGGTGATGTCGGGGTCGAGCGGCGTGCGGATAATCATGTCCTGCATGTCCTGTATGCCGTTGAAGGGGTCGAGCAGGGTGCCGTAGCGCCCGCCGTTGATACAGATGGCGAGGGCGTTGATGGTGAAGTCGCGGCGGTTCTGGTCTTCTTCGAGGGTGCCGTCTTCCACGATGGGGTTGCGCGAGTCGTGGCGGTAACTCTCCCTGCGCGCACCCACAAACTCCAACTCTGTCTCGCCGCGTTTCACCTGCGCCGTGCCGTAGGTGCGGAAGACCGAGAGGTGCGCCCCCTTGCCGAGACGCTTGGCAACGGCCTGCGCCAGTTCGATACCGATGGAGGGCTTGGACCCTCCAAACTCGGGACCCTCCCCATCCCTCCCTACGAGGGAGGGGGAAAGATTGCCATTTATAGACGAAGGTAATCTATTCTCTCCCTCCCTTTGTAGGGAGGGGCGGGGTGGGTCGCTTACCCTCCCCCTTTGCAGGGGGAGTTGGAGGGGGTCCTTGGTCTTCACCACCACGATGTCAATATCGGTGGAAGGGCGGTGCAGTATCAAGTCGCGCACCCAGCCGCCTATCACGTAGCAGTCCAACTGCAAACGGTCTGCCTCCTCGCCTACCAGATGAAGAATGGGGTTATCTAACGATTGCATAGTTTCTTTGGATGAAGGACAAAGGATAAAAGACGAAAAAAACGAGATGGTTTCGACCACGCGGTTTCGGACACGAGGGTTCCGGTCTTTCATTCCGTGTCCTGTATCTTTCATTCTAACAGACAGAGGTTGGTCTTTTATCCTTATTATCTTTTAGTAATCGTGGCGAACGGTCTTTTGTCCTTAAATCCGGTGCAAAAGTACTGAAAAAAAACGAAAAAACCAAATTTTATTTGCGTATTCCAAAAAAAAGCAGTACCTTTGTGCGCTTTTTCGGGTAAAAAGCACTAACGATTTATTAACTCGGGCAGGCAACTCGTGCAGTTGTAGCCCATAAAAACAAAAGTCTAAATGGCAACAAAGATTCGTTTGGCTCGTCATGGTCACAAAGACTACGCTTTCTACCACATTGTAGTAGCAGACAGCCGCTCGCCGCGTGACGGCAAAATTATCGAGCGTCTCGGTTCGTACAACCCCAACACCAACCCCAGTGCAGTCATTCTCAATTTCGACCGCGCGTTGTATTGGTTGGGCGTAGGTGCACAACCTACCGACACCGTTCGCAACATTCTCTCCGGAGAGGGCGTATTGCTGATGAAGCACCTCAATGGTGGTGTGGCAAAGGGCGCATTCTCGCAGGAGGAGGCTCAAAAGCGTTTCGACGCTTGGAAAGCACAGAAAGACGCTAAGAACGGCAAGATTTCGCAGGCTGAGGCTGACAAGAAAGTCGCTGCTGCAAAGGCTCTGCTCGCACAAGAGGTGGAGACCAATGCCAAGAAAGCCGCTGCTGTGGCTGAGAAGCGTGCCGCCGCTGCTGCCGCTTTGGCTGCTGCTGCGCAGGAAGCCGCTCAAGAGGCTGCTGCCGCTGAGGCTGAGGCACAAGAGACCGCAGAGTAATCGGTTTTTTCGGCAACACACAAGCCCGAACGAGACTGTCCGACCAATATGTCGGACAGTCTTTTGTTTTATCGGAACTTTCTCAACTGCCCCTTGATTGTCTGTCCTTTGTCCCTCACCCTTTGTCCCTCGCCCTTTGTCCTTCGCCCTTTATCCTTTGTCCCTCCCCCGCCTCCCTCCTGCCTCGTCCCCTGCCTCCCGCCTATCCCTTGCCTACCTCTCGCCCGTCCCTCGCCAATCTTCCGCCTGTCTCTCGTCTGCCTCGTCCCTGCTACCTTCCCCCGCCCTTTTTCGGTCAAATCCCACCTTATCCTTTCCGCTACCTTTCCGCTACCCTTGCGCTACCTTCGCGCTACCTTTAGGCAACCTTCTGCCCGCCCGTAGAGTCACCGCACATTACGGCTCTACCGACCTGCGACCGACCCGCGACAGACCCGCGACAGACCCGCGATAGACCCGCGATAGACCCGCGACAAAAAATCGGCTGCGTTCGGGGAGCCTGAGGTTCGGACATACGATGGCGGCAAGCGATGCAATAGAAAACCTCCTTATCCCGTTTTTTATCAAAAAAAAGAGTTTTTGTTTGTGTATGTGGGAAAAATGTTGTACCTTTGCCCGCGGTTTCGGCCAAAACTACGCAAACAACGCATTCAACGAAAACTACGCAACGCAATATATGAGCAAGAACTTGGTTATAGTAGAGTCTCCTGCGAAAGCAAAGACCATAGAGAAATTCTTGGGCAAGGACTATCATGTACTGTCCTCGCAGGGACATATCCGCGATATTGAGCCGCTGGGTAAGAACAGCATGGGGATTGATTTTGCAAACGGGTACGCACCCAACTATGTGATTGACCCTAAGAAACACCACCTCGTGGACACCCTCAAAGCAGAGGTGAAGAAAGCCGACACTGTATGGCTCGCGAGCGATGAAGACCGCGAGGGGGAAGCCATTGCATGGCACCTGAAAGAGGTGCTCGGGCTCGACAAAAAGGATACCAAACGCATTGTCTTCCACGAGATTACCAAGCAGGCCATTCAGCGAGCCATTGAGCAGCCGCGCGATATAGACTACAACCTCGTGAACGCCCAGCAGGCACGCCGCGTGCTGGACAGGATTGTGGGTTTCGAGTTGTCGCCCGTACTGTGGAAAAAGGTTACGACGGGCTTGTCGGCAGGGCGCGTACAGTCGGTGGCAGTGCGCCTGATAGTCGAGCGTGAGCGCGAGATAGCGCAGTTCAAGAGCACGGCGCAGTACCGCGTGACGGCGGAGTTCCTCCCCGCCGGGGGACAGGGAACGCCGTTGCGGGCGGAGTTGAACCACCGTTTCAACACTTTGGAGGACGCGCGTTCTTTCTTGGAAGCATGTGCGCAGGCGCAGTACCGCGTGCGCGATGTGCAGAAAAAGAGCGGCAAACGCAGTCCCGCACCGCCGTTCACCACCTCCACATTGCAGCAGGAGGCGGCGCGTAAGTTGAAGTTCCCCGTGTCGAAGACCATGCGCTTGGCGCAGTCGCTCTACGAGGCGGGACACATTACTTATATGCGTACCGACTCGGTGAACCTCAGCAGTCTGGCGCTCGCCACGAGCAAGCAGGAGGTGCTCGCGGAGTACGGCGAGGCGTATCAGAAAACGCGCCAGTACCACACCTCCAGCAAGGGAGCGCAAGAGGCGCACGAGGCGATTCGCCCCAGTTATATGGACAAGCGCAAGGCGGGTGCCACCGCGGATGAGCAACGGCTCTACGAACTGATATGGAAGCGCACCATTGCCTCGCAGATGGCGGATGCCGAGGTAGAGACTACCCGTGTGGAGGTAAGCATTCTCTCTCCCTCTGCGGGAGAGTCGGAG
Organism: Paludibacteraceae bacterium; assembly: GCA_051878345.1. Taxonomy (GTDB): domain Bacteria; phylum Bacteroidota; class Bacteroidia; order Bacteroidales; family Paludibacteraceae; genus Colicola. Next base: position 31,712 of record JBJEJX010000074.1, read on the forward strand.
CGGGTATTCGTTGCCACGGGCGAAGTCATTACCTTCGACGGTTTTATGCGTGCCTACATACAGGGCAACGATGAGCAGGAGGAGACGGCACAGACCTTGCCGCGCGTGGCGGCGGGGGAAACCTTGCAGGCACAGGAGATGACCGCGCAGCAGACTTTCACCAAGCCTCCCTATCGCTACACCGAAGCAACGCTTGTGAAGAAGATGGAGGAACTGGGTATCGGGCGCCCCTCCACCTATGCCACTATTATTGAGACCATTCAGTCGCGCAAGTATGTGGAGAAAGGCAATGTGGAAGGAAAGAAACGCAATCTGACGATACTGACGCTGCGGCACGGAACCGTCACCGAGAAGACCAAGCAGGAGATGGCGGGCGCTGACAACCAGAAACTATTGCCGACCGATTTGGGCTGTATCACCAACGACTTCCTCGTGGCGCAGTTCCCCGAGATTCTGAGTTACGACTTCACCGCCAACGAAGAAGCCAACTTCGACAAGATAGCCGAGGGTGACGCCGACTGGGTGAAGACGGTGGATACCTTCTATAAGGCTTTCCACCCGATGTTGGCATCCGTCCCCGCGGGCAAGATTGCGGGACGCGAGTTGGGCAAAGACCCCGAGACGGGCGAACCCGTAGTGGCGAAGATAAGCAAGATGGGACCCTGCATACAGATTGGTAGTGTGGAGTCGGACAAGGTGCGTTTTGCTTCGCTACGGAAAGGGCAGTCTATTTTCACCATTACGCTGGACGAGGCGTTGGACCTCTTCCACACTGCGCTCCCCTACACTTTGGGCGAGTTGGACGGCGAGGAAGTGGTGGTCGGCGAAGGCAAGTTCGGTCCTTATATCCGCCACAAAGGCGCGTTTGTCAGCATACCCAAGGGCATGGACCCTCTCACTATCACGCTGGACGATGCGCAGACGCTGATTGCCAAGAAAGCGCAGGCGCAGGAACCTATACATGTGTACGGCGGGATAGAGGTGCTGAACGGACGCTTTGGTCCCTATATCAAGGCGGACGGCAACAACTATAAGATTCCTAAAGGACAGGACGCACAATCACTTACCGAGGAGGACTGCCGCGAGATTATCGCCAATTCCGCACCTACAGGCGGCGGAAAACGTGCTTTTTCGAGAAAAAAAGCAAAATAATTTGCATATTTAAAAAAAAAGCAGTACCTTTGCACCCGCTTTTTAGGCGTAGTTGTCGTATTGGTTATCTTTTGTTGAGCGTTGTTATGTTCATTGTTTGTGCACAGGATATGTGTGCGGAACGTAGAAATGACGAACAATAATCGGTGGGTATGAAATGAAGAACGGCAACTGACGAATACAAAGTGCGAGAAGTAGCGCAGTTGGTAGCGCACCACGTTCGGGACGTGGGGGTCGGGCGTTCGAGTCGCCTCTTCTCGACATACGGCGATTCCGAGAAATCGGAGTCGCTTTTTTCATTACTATCACCACTGTATTTCGCTGATAATCTTGAAGATACACGAAATACCTCATTTACTACAGGTGTTCGATAATTCATATTTTTTTTATTATAGAACACTCCTTCTGGGAATATCAGCTCTTGCAATTTCTGTCGACCATGAAAATCTAACTCTTTCCAGCAATCTTCTAATCTACAAGCCATTAGCTCTGCAAACTCAGCCATCTTCTTGGTGTTCGATAGTGATTCCTCCACTTCCTCCAGTTGTAATTGAATTTTGTTCTTCTCATCCGTCAATTTTTTTATTGCGATATTATATGTGTTTTGGTTAATATCGCCGATGGCAAACCTATATTCTACATTTTCTATTTGCGTTTCTATTTCTGTTAGATTCCTTTTGACTAAAGCACTATTTTGGGCTTTGGCACTATAATACTGTGTCATCTCATTATTGATAATCTCATTAACAATTGGAAATAATTCAATCTTGATTTGATACTGTGCTAATAATGTTTCATAATTTTCATGTAATTCCTTGGCGGATATGTTTGCACAGCACCCCTTGGTATTACATTTGTAGTAATAATACGTTTTGTTTTGTCTGGAACGTGTATAACCAGTTAATGCCCCTCCGCAATCTTCACAAAATACATGCCTCTTCAGGGGGAAGGGTATTGTTTCTTTAGCCTGCGTATAGCCTATATGAGCTGCTGAATTTACTTGCTCAAAAGTAAGTTTATCAATAATAGCCTCATGATTTCCTTGGATAATAGCCCCATCGCCCAACCTGGGATGAACTATCAATCCACAATAGAAAGGATTTTTTAAGATTTTGTTCAAATGTTTTGCTGTAACAGTTAATCCTATTGAATGTAATTTATTAACAATTTCCACTTCCCTTATTCCTTGCGCGCGCCAAATCCATGCTTTTTTTAAGATTTCGCCTTCTGGAGTAATACTAATCGTTGTAACTCCACCTATTTTTTTTCTTTCATAACCTAATGGAAGTTGAAACGGCCAGTTCCCTCTTTCTAATTGTGCTTGCTGTCCTTGCCTAATCTTATCGGTTCGCATAGCATTATCAAAATTCCCGAGTAGTAAAGAAAGATTCTCAACAAAGTCCCCAACTGAAGAATCTGGATCCGAGGCTTGAGTTGCCGAAATTACATATATTCCGTTTGCTTTCAATTTAGTTTTTGTTACAATTGCTTCGTTTGCACGGCTAAACCTATCAAAGGAATATACAAGTATTATATTTACTTCTTTGTCTTTCAACGCCAATTGAATCATCTCTTTGTATAATTCACCTTCCGTCTTACCGCTTTCGTGCTGTCCCCCACAATAATACTTAATATAAATACCATTATCAGCGGCATATTGTTCACAACGCTCCTTTTGAGTATTAAGAGAGCAATTCTCCTTTTCTTGTCTCTCACTAGATACTCGTGTCCAAACTATAGCCACTTTTCTAACTAATTTGCTGTATTGTATAGTTTCTCTTCTAACTTTGCTCATGTTTACCTATCTTTTTTTGCCATAGATCACAGACAATTATAGCATACAGATACAAAGAACTTAATACCCTTTGTTGCTCATCAGAATCTGTGATACCTGCTTTTAATAATAGATTGTTATACTTCTTATTATCCAACATACAACACGACCATTATTTTCGTGCTGTGGGTTAGAAAACTGGTAGCAATGTTCATATAATATATCCTCATAGTAATACTGTTATTTGTGAGCAAATATAGGACTTTTATTTGAAATAAGAAATAGCTATGAATAATTTTTTTGAACAATAATGAAAATAAATAGGATATTTGTAATTGTTATCCGTTTTTTTTAGAACAGCAAAACAAATTTCTGCCTAATCAGATTCTTTCAAAGATTTTTTTGACACGTTGAACTGTAGAAATTCCTTTACCAGTAATTTTTGCAACATCACGTATTGACATACCTTTTTTAAGATAGCCAATAATATCCTCATGCTTCCGTATCACTTCCTCTCTACTCATTGTTGAACCCTTTCGCCTCCCGACAACTTTCTCACCCTGATGTTGAGCTCTAAAATTATCATATCCGCTTTTTAATCTAAATTGAATACTCTCCCGCTCTATTTGTGCGCATGTAGATAGAGTAGCCAGCATGATGGGAGCAAAGACACTTGGCTTACCCTCGTCATCAAGCAATAAAAAATGTTCTTTTTGTAGGTATAGATTAATTTTATAATCCACAAACGCTTTCACAGTTTGGAGGACGTCAAAAGCGGAATGTCCTATTCTGCTTAATTCTGAACAAAGACAAATGTCTATGTTATTTTCTATGGCATACTCCATCGCTGTTCTCAGCACAACTCGATCTTGATTTTGTTTCCCGCCAGAAATATACTCTTCAAAAACACTCCTCACTTCATAGCCCATACTCATGGCATAGTGTTGCAAATCCAACACCTGTCTATCTGTAGATTGTCGATTTCTCTCAATAGAGGACGAAACTCTTGCATAAATAATAGCCGTTTTCATAATATGTTTTTATGTTCAAATAATCCAACGAGTACAACTAAAACAGTATATTCTTATGTCCAATCAAGATTTTTTGAATACACATTTTTCTTGAATACACTTGCTTCTTACCAACGATACAAAGTTACAAAAAATTATTGACATATGCAACTGGATATGTTTTAGAATCAATCTTTTTAAGTTATTTTTTCATCTTTCTTCGAAAATACAGGCATACACGAAAACAGGTGATAATTTTCAAAATAACGTCATAAAGAAAAAGAAACTCTTTTGAGTCTCTCGGATGGCTTCTATTACTTATTTGTTGAATTAGCACTCCTATCTTGTAGGAATGGTCAGCAAACGATTCATGTAGTGAGAGTTTGTGAAAAGGCCTAATTGGAACTACCAAATTGCCATATTTTTAACATTCAGCCTTCTCTTTTCTTAACTTCATAAAAAACATAATAGCTATTATCAGCGCCATACACAGCGGCAGGGAGAGGAATACGGAGAAGTACCATAGTATGTCCACCCATAGCTTGGCATGGTTCACCTTGACGAGCCCGTCGGCGTTTATGTAGCGGTATTCGTTGATAGTCAGGGGATAGCCGTAGTTGTTGACCATCGCATTGTCGTAGATTCTTACGGACTTGCCTGTTGTATCGGTGTATATGCCCGACTCAGGGAACTCGGTCTCCGCCCACGCTGAGTCGGAGGTAGTGAGCATCTTCCAGTCGCGCTGTAGGTGGGCATACTGTTCTTCCCAAGGGCTCGTAGCAAAACGATGGTACTGCGCATCGTAGTAGGAGCAACTCGTGAACAATGCGATTATCATCCCAACTTGAAGGGACACCAGAAAAAAAATCATTCTTTTCATACGCTATTTTAAGGCAATGATATACAAGTTGACCAACAATTCAAAATTGAGTTATGTCGCCCCGTTGGGGCTTACTTTAGGGGGGGGACTTCCCCACGTAGGGACGAGTCCCTACGCTGTTTTATGTCGCCCCTTCGGGGCTTTCGTTCTCTTCCATATCCTCTCGCGCAAAAGACAAAGTATTTTCCGTAGGGTCGGAGGGTGGCAGGTGATATGTAGTTTCTTGGATGCCGTTGTGGACTCACCTATCACGTTCAGCGTGAAAGTCTTATTGCGCCAAATACGAACGGATAGGCTTGTTTCACCATGCAGTTGGCTTTTCGAGATGCCATGGATGGCACATTCGCCGTTTTTTGTTTTCCACGAAAGACGGATGATATCTCCCCACTCCACTTCCGTTTTATCTGCCTCAAATGAGTAGATATACGCATCGTTGTTACCCAAGCGATAGGTATATTTTCGGTATCCGGCGGATGAACAGAAATAGAGCACAATATCTTCCTGACCGCCCCCGATAGGTATCTCCTTTTGCTTATTGGTTGTGAGATAAAATGTTCTTTCTCCACATACCGCAAATGCTGAGCGTATATTGGTACCATTCCAACGGAGAATAGCATTCGTTTTCGGCGCACCGTTCAGGTTTTCCCATGCTATGGACACGACAGGCCATGTTGCACCACAAACCTCACATATCGCAGATGCATCATTGTTTGTTGATTCACAATGTTTACATGTCCACATTGCTTTCGCATTTATTTGATGAGAGTTCCTTTTAATTTCGGTTTTACAGATGCTTCAGCGGCAGAAGCCGAAGATGATTTTACCTTTAGTGAATGCTTATCCGGCTCTACGTGTTCTGGCTTATCCAGCGGCTTATCTATTTCTGACTCTTTCGATGAAGTAAGTACTGCATCAGAAGCATCTTTACGCAACTTTAAGACCAGCGACTTTGGCAATTTCAAGCGTGGAAACACAACCGGCAGTGATTTGTTTCCTTTGGGCTTGCGTTCTTCTTCTGTCATGGTAGCATAGTCAGGACGAGGGCATCGAGCGTCTTGCTTAGCGGGAACAGGCACTCTGGAGATGTCTATCTTCTTCAGTTCATTAAACACTTGCAGAATATTCGGTCGATGATTCGGATCCTTCTCAAGCATAGATACCAAAAGAGATTTTACGCCTCTTGTTATATTCTCGCTATAAGGGATTCCGACCGATTCTCCGGCATTGGTTGCCGCATAGGTATATATGTACTTGGATTTGTCGAATAAGGGTCTCTCGCCGCTGAGATATTCGCAGAAGATGATGCCGAGTGAATAAATATCCGCTTTTGTGGTTAACACACTGCCGGGGAGCTGTTCCTCTTCATCGGATATATAGTCAAATACTTCGGGTGCGTAATACTCAGGAGTGCCGACAACAGCCTGTCGGTCGGCAGGAGGAGCGGCTTCGAAATAGGAGTCATCGAAATCAATCAGTTTGGTGGTATAAATACCTGATGCTGTTTTCTTGATGAGTATATTCTCCGGTTTCAAATCTCCGTGTACAATGTGGTTATTGTGAAGAATACGGAGGCTGGAAGCAAGGCTCCTCAAGATGATAATAATTTCTTTGAAAGACAGTTTCGCCACTTCTTTCGGGTTCATGGTAGTGGTGTCCACCCACTCACTAATCTTGTAGTAGGAAGTATCATGGAGCATCAGTTCTTTCGCGCAGACAAGGTTGCTTCCCTCGGAGCATGCCGCATTGGTAATCCTCATTATGTTGCGTTGATGCGCTTCGAACTCAACGCACATATTCCGCTTATATGCTTTTGTTTTCTCACTTCCCGGGCTATCCGCAGTCGGATATTTGGGAGAGAGAAACTCTTTTATGAACCAACGTTTCCCGTCTTTGGTTGCCGAAGTTATTCTGCTCCGTCCTCCGGCGACCCGAAAATCTGCTTCGAGCAAGTAGCGTCCAAGATATTTTCCTTTTCCAAGTGTCATACCAAGTAGGAATTTATAGTTTTATCGGTTTGTCAGTTCTCTGAGCCAAGCAGCAGTTCTGCCCCTTCCTTATAGGCATTCCATATCGTATCCATTGCTTTGGGGAGTTCGTTCATCTGCGATTGATAGAGCTCGTATGGTCGGATAAACGCTTTCATTAGACATTGATGCCGTTTTACGAGTGCTTTTTTCCAATCCTCGAACGATAATCCAATCATGGTGATGGCGAAGGAGTAGTCATCGCCTGATATATCCAACAGCATGTTATCCATATGGTTTACCCAATCGTGTACATTGTCGGACATATACAACGTGTCGAGCAGCAGTTTTTCGAAATGCATCGGTGTCATCACATACCCGAAACATCCGTCTCTGCATGATATGAGAATCACCGGCGCATCGGACAAGAATTGTAACTTGCTGATATAAAACGAGTCGCTTTGAGAAATAGCATTGCTCAAAGGCGGGTCGTTATGCAAATTGAATAAGGCATCTCCTCCCCCTCTGACATGGTCTTGCGAGGCTTGCAACAGCCCTTCTTCGCGTAAAATATAGTTACGCGAATCACCAGCCCAGTAACTATAGATATCTATGCCGCCTTTGCTCGTAGCCCACGACATCATCGCCATGGTGGTGGGCAAGATTTTGGACATCGTGGATCGGAGTTTTGACGGAACGATATGTAGGTCTTCTTTGATATTCTCCATCGCAGCCTTAATGGTATTCTCTAAGGAGGTTGTATCAAAGTTCATGCCGTTACCACTATTCTCTTCCGCGAACGCCAACGTAGTTTCCCTAACGAGACGGGAGGCAATATATGCGTCTGTATGTATTTCTCCTGCTGGCAATGTTCTTATGGCACTTCCGGCGCCCCCCATTCCGTCAAACGTAGCCAAAACGCCACAGGAGAAATCCGAAGAGAGCCATAGGATCGGATCGGCATCTTCTCCGGCATTTTCTTTTCGGGCATGATTTTTCGAGTCCGAGAGCACCTTGGTTACATCCGACATTGATAGTCCCGACCTGTCGGGACGACAAACAGAATAAGCAGATAGTATCATGTCTCAGCATCCCCATTAAATAGAGTTCATAATTGCATCCAAGATTTGGGTGTAGTCCGTATCGGACAATCCATCTCCTGCTTTAGCGGGCCAGTGGGTTACCTCGTTCCATGTGGAGGAAATAGTTGACCAAACTTCACATTCGGGTGCAAACAGACACAGTCGCTTGGAACTTTTCGGCATAAGTGCGCCTTGAGGCGCATCCCACATATCGGTGAGCTCGTCCATATCTTTCGGCATTTCGGACGGGTATTTTGCTCCGGCGAACTCACGTCCTTCCTCAAACGTTAGTGGAGTCACATCGGTGAAGAGCACAATAATGTGTCGCCGTTTGTTTCCTCCCATGTCCCAATCGGAACGCATGGCTTCAGTCAATGCTTCCAATCCGTTTTCACGCCAACCTTGCGAAGAAGACATTGAGCCTCCCTTAGCATCCAGATGGTCCACATACGCTTTGAGCTGCCCTTCTTCGTTTTCCATTTGTTCTTCATTGCTCAGAACAAAGAACTCAGATTTTTTTAACGCATCTTGATTATCGTATTCAAAATTTTTGAAACTGATAACTCGAATACGCAGTTGGCTCACCGATTTCCCTTTCTCGTTAGCCACACGAACTAAGTCGGGATAGAAACGGAGGATGTTTTCCTTAACCGTACTAAGGAGCGAACCCATAGAACCTGTGGTGTCCACCACAAAAACAATGTCAACGTGGTACTTAAGACCAAAATTATTTTCTGCCATATTAGTAAAAATTTAAGTATTATAAATCTATCCATTCATCCTCTGCTGACTCAGCAGAGTGTGTTTTCGGCTGATGCTTTGCCGCAGCAGGTGGTATCTCATCCGTTGTTTCAATGGGTGTTTCGGCTGCTGCTCTGCCGGCAAAATAGGCATTGTATTCCCGAACGAAACTATCGGGAAACATCTCGCGGTCTATCTCTTCATCAGTTACGTACCTAAGGTCCTTATAGTCTTCTTCCATAACACTTCAGCAAGCAAATGTTAATACGTTCCTGCCACGAGCACTCAAATGAGAATCCACGCTTCTCAAGGCGGTAGGCAATTTCTTTACTTATAGTATCTAACTCCGGCAGACTCCATGCGCCTGATTCGGTGTTTTTATTCCGAAAGTGTTCCGAATATACATCCCACATCAACAAACGCAGACATCCAAACTCTTCCAACATCTCTTTCTGACGATCATAGTCATATTCGCGGAGATTGGTAAAGCAATATGCATACATGGCATCGAAACTTACCGCAGCATCCAGCATCACATCTCTTCTCTTTGTTCGAATCCGCTTGTTGACCTTTATCTTGGTGAGATAGCGAGCCATTAACTCATTAAGTTCTAAGTCATGCGCTTGAATCATCTGACCCCAATAGCAATCCGGCAGTTGCTCAAATACCGCTTTCTTATAGGCGGACTTATCCGGATAGAACTCAGCAAAATATGCAAGCTGCTGTTTCTCCAATAGCAACATCGACTGCACCTGCTCCCTATCGAATAGGGTAATTTCCGACATCACACGCAAACCTGATTTATTCTCTGCATAGTATTCGAAATGGATGGGTAACTTATTCCACCATAGGTCTGCTATCTCTGCCCAAACGGCTCTCATCAGCGCCTCATCTTCGGGGTGCTTTGGTAACCACTCTTGGGTTACCCAGTTATCTTCGAATGTACCTAAAATTGATATATCCATATCTTGTTTCATAATAGTTTATTGGATTAAGGATAAAGGACAATTTCTTTGAACAAAGGATTAAGGACATAGGATTAAAGACGAAATAGTTTTGACTCTGAAAACTCATAGACGAAGGCAATAAGTCTTTCATCCTTCATCCTGTATCTTTCAAATCCTTAATCAAAATTTAGCATCCGGGGTACCAGCAATAGCCTCCGTCGTCCGAATGTTGCATGCCTGACGATGTCTGAGCGATAATGCGGTTGCCCCGTACCATCAAGTCGTAGAAGTGGTCAGTGTACGATGTGTGTCGCGTCTGCCAATTGTAATAATTGCAGGAATTCAAGGTACCTGCCTCCAAGATTCGATCATTGTTCGAATCAATACGGATAATTTCCTCTCCGTACTGAACCATACTCGACATAAAGCAAATAATAGTTTATTAAAAATACACATAAAGGGAGTTCCATCTTCTGCCGACACATCGTAACTGCGACCAACTCTGTGTCATTAGAAAAAAGAACTTCCCTGTTATTCTTTTCGCTTAATAACTCCTTTTGCTCATCGACGTCGCAGGTCTCACAAAAGAAAGCACCCGCTTTCGTTCAGAAATCGTTCCTGTTCGAAAGCGAGTGCAAAGGTACTGCGTTTGCTCAAAGTTGGCAAGTGAGAGTTATGGGAAAGTTTGAAGACGACTCCCTGTTAAGAGAGGTTTTGAGGTCTCCAATTATTTATACAAGATAGCGAAAAGTCTATCAAATTCTTTCTTGGAGATTTTTCCGGACTCCCACGCTTCGGAGATGCTTGGGTAGTCGGGTTGGGCTTGGAGCATTTTAGGATAATACCTACCATAGAATGCCATAAAATCTGTTTCAATGGTTTGTGTTTCCGCGGGATATAGTTCTTGGAAATGAAGATGCGATTGATTCAAACTATCGCAATACGCAGAGGATATCCTGCCGACAAATTCACTATACGGATAGGGTGGGTTTTGAACGCACGTACAATACTTTTCGTATAAACGCACATACTCCTTGTGGGCATCTGCAGCATTAAATCCCTGCTGTTCGGTTGCAGTTTGAGGAGCAGGAATAGTCCAACAGAATATCCATACCAAGATTGCACCCAACAACAAGAGACAACTTATTATTGCTCGCCAAGCAGTAAGTGTTATTGCTTTGCGCAGTGCTGCAACCGTCTCGTATCTACGGTGTGGATTGGTTTGCCGGCATTTCCTTACTACCCGTCGGTATCTATGCGGAAATAGCAGTTGTATGATTTCCCCCAAAGCATAGATGTCGGCAGTAGGTGTTAGGCGGACGCTTTCCCCTGATTTCTGCTCTGGTGCGGCATATTGGGAAGTGTAGCCGATATTGGTGGCAACATACTCATCCTTATCTGCCATACCCAAGTCGATCAACCGAACATGTCCATCGGTGGTAACAAGGATGTTTTGGGGCTTAATATCTGCGTGGATAATCTGTTTAGAGTGGAGATAATCTATCGCATCCAGCAGTTCATTCAGTACCTTTTTGCGTTCAGTTATCGACCGATGGGGTAACCATTTGTCGATAGGTTGTCCATCCACATATTCCATGACAATAACCCAGCCTAAGTCCGAATAATGTTCCATCCGCCACACTCGCAAGATATGCGGGTTCTCGAGTTGCTGAAGTAGGTGATACTCTCGTTGTAGTTGGCTGAGCAACACTCCTTGATACGGATGAGAGGGCTGGATGGCTTTGAGAATTAGGCGTTGTCCGTTTTGGTGGGCGCAATAGATACGATGATGTTCCGTCTCGAACATCAGGGTGCATTGATTGACAGGGGCTGACTCCACTGAAGAAAAGTCCCTTGAGAATCCGGATGTAGTTTCTTCGCTCATTTGATTTTCACTTCACTAAGACCGTTACCCCGTCCTATCACATACTCTCCCAAGTTTTGACCATGACGGGTTAGGTTGGTTAAAATAGCAGGTACCCCCACAATCATTTGTGAGCAATCAAACTCGTCTTCTGCCAATAGCATGGTAGAGTGCGTTACCTGCTCAATACAAAAATGTTGATTGCCATCATATCTGACCTGCATTATTCTATTGGGTTGCCATACAATAAGCACTATCTGACCCACTGGTAGCGTTCTCATATCCACTCCGGCACAAGTGGCGACCCACCCCGAGTCTGCTTTTTCGTTGTTTGTTTGGTCAACAAAAATATCCCAATCAGGATACCCTACATAACGACACAGAATATCCAACGACGAACGGTATATCGTTTGGGAATTGGTATGCCGCACTCCCCAAATACGGCGGATGGTATCAGCATTGAGTGCATTCTTGAGTTCTTCTTCGGCAAATAACTGTATCCGAAGTGTGGAATTCATATGCCCGTACTTCTTTTCAACAGCCATCCGCAGACGCGCAATAGCAGGGTGGGTATCTGGAATTTTTGATGGCATAACGGTTAGTTTTTGTATGGGGATATTCAAATTTCCAAGTCTCGACGGCAAAATTACAACTATTTTTCGATATAGCCAAAATTCATGTGTTTATTTGCGAATTTTTTCTTTTAATACTCTATAAGGGTGCACGCTTCAGGGATCTTGCCGACTAACGCTAATGCCTTCGGTGCTCTGATGGTACATTGGCAACCTTCGAAAGCCCTATCTCCAATGCTTATTACACCATTGGGGATGGTAATGGAGGTAAGAGAAGAGCAATCTTCGAAAGCCCTATCTCCAATGCTTGTTACGCTATTGGGAATAGTGATGGAGGTAAGAGCGGAGCAACCTTCGAAAGCCCTATCTCCAATGCTTGTTACACCATTGGGGATGGTAATGGAGGTAAGAGAAGAGCAATCTTCGAAAGCCCTATCTCCAATGTTTGTTACGCTATTGGGAATAATGATGGAAATAAGGGCGGAGCAACCAGAGAAAGCATAGTCGCCTATTTTGACAACACCATTCGGAATTATAAAGGCATCCCCGTGGTTAAGATGCTTACAACCACAAAAAGCATCATCGGGGATAACTCTTAATGACGAAGGACTCTTAAACTCAATGCAAATTTCATTGCAACTATTTGCATCTATTCCCTCAAACTCTTCTAACGAACTTGGGAACTTAAAAGTCGTCCAATCAGGTATTTCGCAAAAATCAGATTTACGTATTGATTTGACCCCTTCCGGAATAATATAATCACTCTCAAACTGCCCATCAAAACTATCTGACGTTACATGAGTTATTGGGCGCAAAGCCATCTTAAAATAGTCGCACTCATTAGGTGTCCATAGATACTTACCACTCTCTATTGTATCTATATCCATAAAATGCCATTTATAAGCATCTTTAAGTCTGTATATTCGGACTATTCCATTGGAAACGACTACTCTATGGGCTATGAACGGGTATTCAGAAAAATCATAATCAAAATCCTCTACACTGGTGAATTCGTAGGAAATTCTATCCGACCAAATTTCTACTGCTACTTCTAATGGATAGTATGTACATGCTCCGTTTATATAATAATAATCAAATTTGTACTCAAAGTCATCCGCATCTTCATATATCTTAATAACTCGAATATGCCTAAAATTAATTGGAGCATTTTTATCGTACCCAATGTGGCGGCGGCACCTCCTAAGCCTGCAAGCGAGCCCACGTTCTTGCCTGTGTACATATCGCTCGCCAAGGTCTGGATATTATTCATCGTGAATTGGAAACCGAAGAGAATAATCGCCATGCAACATACAGCAACCATCGCTTCTTGCACAAAAGCTACATAAATAAGAGCCGGCAAGGTGATACAAGCACCTATTAGAATGGAGGTCTTCCGTGCAAAATTGATGCTTTTTCCGCTACTTACCAAATGGCTTGACACCCATCCGCCTGCTATAGAGCCGAGCGCGGCGCCTACATATGGTATCCACATGTGGGCAGCCAACGCCTTTAGGTCCATTTGGTATTTCTGCCCAAGATAAATAGGTAACCATGTAACGAACATCCACCATACAGGATCTAGAAAGAATCGTGCTAAAATGACGGCATAACTCTTCGGCTTCACCAACAACTGCCCCCAGCTCAAACCCTTGTCCTGCTTGATGGTAGTCTCCGGCTGACCGCTTGTGATGTACTCGCGCTCCGCATCCGTAATCATTGGATGTTCTTTCGGACCTTTCTTGTTCAATACCAACCAGGGAATAACCCATAAAGGTGCAAGCAAACCAATAATGACAAATGTTAGTTTCCAACCTACTGCTGTGCAGATAAGCGCAATCAAGATAGGAGCCAATATAGCACCGACCGATGCTCCGGCATTGAATAAGCCTTGTGCCATGGCACGCTCTTTCTGTGGGAACCACTCGGCATTGCTCTTCACCGTACCGGGCCATGGACCGGCTACGCCAAGTCCTAATCCGGCACGAAAACCGCATATTGACTTTACGCCCCCCGCCAAACTCATCAGCGCATCGGAGATACCCCATACGAGTGCGGATACGGTGAAACCTTTGCGAGTTCCAATCTTGTCATATAGTTTGCCCGAGAGCATCTGCGAGATACCATAAGCTACCATGAAGAACATGTTGATATAGGCAAACAGTTCTTTGCTGCGGCTGTTGAACTCCGCTTCGCTCAGTCCTTCGGCATCAATCAGCCCAAGATCGCGCACAATCTCCGCCCACATGATACCAAGGGTATTGCGGTCAAGGTAGTTGATAATCGTAACAATAACGATTAACGAAAGCACCCACCATCTTAATCCTCTGATTTTCATAGCCCGCTATTTTAAAAAGTCTGCACGCATAGGCGAGAACGTGTCTATCAATATGCCCTCCTCCAAACATACACACCCATGCAATTCATCGGGGGCAACATAGTAAGCATCGCCTGCCTCAAGAATCTTCTTTTCCTCTCCTATTTGTAGCTCAAATTTCCCGCTTGCCACGTATGTTGCCTGCGAGTGGTAATGCTCATGAGACGTGCCTACGGCACCCTTCTCGAAACACACTTTGACCAACATCAGTTGACCATCATACGCCATCACCTGACGACGAATACCGGGAGCAGGATTCTCCCATTGTACATCTTTCTCATAAACAAAACTTTGGCTGCAAGTTTTCATAATTTGTTAGATTTTATGTTAATAAATAAGGTGGTAATTGCCTGTCCAACGATACGTGTTACCGCCAATGTTTAGGGAGTGCTTTTGAGTGTTTGATTGATTTTGGTATGCTATTATCAGCAACATTGGAGACACCTGTTGGCGGAATTGAAAGCGCACAGCGGTATATTGCTCATCGTCGTAGAGCAGTTCTATTTGCTGCACTTGGCTATATGCATTCTTGGTGAGTTCTAAATTCAAATCATATACTCCGTGAGGTTCCAATACGCTGACAAACGTGTAACTCTCTTGCGCGGGTTGGCGGAGAATCACCGCGGGTTCATTACGCAGGTTCATATCGGGGTCATTGGCTCCCGAACGTGTAAGGTACACTTCTCCGTGATTCAACAGTGAACTGACGCTGTAGAAACGGTCATCAAGCAGCCATGTAAACTGCACCAAACCGTTTACATCCTCGTTCTTCTGCTCAAGCCAAAGGTGTTCATATCCGAACTGCGTCCCCATGGGAACCAACATTTGACTTTCTCTTTTGCAAGGGAACGAACTCCATATCAGTTGACCATTATAGTGAAAAGGCAGGTCGTATGTGTGGGGCTCGCTTGCATGTGCACGCATGATATCGATTGTTATAGGGAAATCCAAGTTAGGATTCTCTACGAGCGCAATAGTCCTGTCTATTCCGATTCTTTCGGGTAGATAAGCATTATTGTCAGTGGCGGACACTATCTGTATACTGTCAGTAAACTGTGCAAAGTTGATACGACTGGCATAACGCATGGAAGTGTTGTAGTCTGCATGGAAATGGGAGGTTTCATCTGCCACCAGCGTATTGTGAGCTACGGTTTGCATGGCATAGGTGTCATTTTCGTGGGTGTATCTTCCACCTGATTTCGACTCGATATTCAAGAAGCGGGCAGCACCGTAATCGGTCAGAATTTCATGGTGGTTGTCATACATGGCAACGGTCAATTTGTCATAATGCCCGTGGGATAGCCCGTGAGACGTAGCTTTCAGCGTAAGTAACATGTTTTTATCGGTACGGCTGCGCATGAGTGCTACGCCGCCTTTGTCGCCATATTCTCCGTCACACAGTAGCATGGAGTGGTACTCAAACGGTTTGCTTTTACCTTCAGCCACAGCGATGGCAGTGGAGATTCCGGCTGCCGATAAAGTATAGGTCGTTTGTTGGGCGGCTATATCCAACAGCTCCGGACTGCGGCTGACGTAGTAGGCGATATTCAGGGCACATACTATCTCCTGTGTAGAGAACGTTTTCTCCAAAGCATCGTTCATACGTAAGATAGTGCCGTCATAAGATTGTTCTATCAGTCCGTTCATTGCTTTCAGCAGAATCCCGTCCCTACGCTCGAATATCGCCAATTCGGGTTGACAAAGTTCAATGGCTTGACCAAAGAGCATAAATGGCCAGATAGCATACCGCAGATAGTAAGCTCCCTCTGTAAAATAGCCGTCAGGCGAGAATAGTTTTTCCAATTGTAGCAGGAATCCGCCTTTTCCGTCTTTCTCACTCCCGTACAAAGCACGGTCTATGAGGTCTTGATTACCCATGACATAGCCTATCATACCCACAGCGGCATTTGCCCATGTGGCATGGTTGTGCATGCGGTTGAACGTCTTGTAGTTGGCAGGGGTTCCTTGCTCAATGAAGCGGGCAATCGGTAAAAACAAATTCTTCTCCACAAAAGCCCTCTCTTTGGCGGACATATAGTCGTATACACAATCGTATGCCATCGCTGTGTGCACTAACCACACCGATTCATTCAGCGTCTGCCAAAACAAACGTCCTGGTACAGGAGAACCTACATAGGGGTGTTGACCCAGCGTGGGGTATAATTGGGCATACTCGTGCAACATTTGACATACAAAATCGGCATATTTCTGTTCCCCGCTCACTTGGTAAACAATGCCCGCATAGTACATGGCATAGTAGTTCTTCTTGTGTTGCTCATGCGTATAGCCTCCGGCAGCGTCTTTGGGTACAGGAACATCAATCCCGCTTTCCAATGCGGCATCTGCTTCTGCTAAGGCGTAAGCATACGATTGGTCGAAACGTTCGTACTTCCCCAACGATTCGCGTATCATCCGTACACCGTCTGGACTAAGAGAGATACAGGGGTGCCCTGCTCGAACGCCGAGAGAAAGTACTAAAAAGAAGAAAAGCAAATTCGTCTTACGCATGACTTGTATATAGATTTTAAGGTGTACAACGTACTCTGAAGGATTGAGTATAGCAAAACAAATTTGGTCAACCAATTTGTTTTTCGTGCAAAGATACAAAAAATAAATTGGTTGACCAAATTATTTGTAGAAAAAAAGTCTTTTTTTATTATTTTCTCAATTTCTGGGCGTAGTTGAGCATACCGGAAAGGTGTTGTTGCATTAGTTCTGCGGCATCCGAACTCCGACGTTCGCGAATGAGGCGTACTAATTCGCAATGTTGTAGATAAGCGGTTTTGTCTAATGTATCGCACACATTCTCACTATGAAAGATATCTGTTATTTCGGGTGTGATAATTAGCATCATAGAATTTAGTACCGAGTTGTGTGCCCCACGGGCAATACAGCGGTGCAATTGGAAATCAGTTGCGTTTATTTCGTTAGGCTGTTGTCTATCGTAAGCCTGCTTGTAGTTTTCCAATGCTTCCTCTATTTCTTGCATCTCTTCAGCGGTATGGCGCTCCGCGCAGAAACGAGCGGAGTTGACTTCCAATAGCACACGCATCTCTGCCAATGCGGCAAAATCAGGTTTGTGAAGACGGAGCACGTCTGTTAACAATCCGTCTATGGCGGATATATCCAACCCTACAATCACACTTCCGCTTTGTGGGCGGGTTCTAATAATGCCATAGGTTTCCAATTTACTCAATGCTTCGCGCACATGTATCCTGCCTACTCCAAACCGTTCCGCCATCTTACGCTCTGCAGGCAACCGCATACCGGGTTGTAACACACCGGACTGCAAATCATCACGAATAGAGCGAATAATCATCTCGTCGGGACGCATCGACTCTTCTTCTACCACTATATTATCCATCTTGCTCTATGTATAACCAACTATTGTCTATTTTTTTTAATGTGCTTTTTAATATCTTTTCTCACTTCGGTCCGCAAAGGTACAAAAAAAAAAGAATATATACAAATTTTTTGGCAATAATGTTAGGAAATAAAATGACGAATATCCCTTGTGTAGTGTCTGCTGGCAAGTATAATTCTGTGTGCAAAGTTCGTCAAATTTATTGAAAAAGCAAAATTTAAGATGTTTTCAAGTTCAATTTTTCTCTTGCCCCATTGTTTAACTTTTTCTGCATTGCCATAATTTTCTGTAGCGAGAAATGGTCAAAGTTGGGTGTTTTTGTGATGTACCGTCGTATCTGAGTTTACTGGTATTTTCAATATATCCTTTCTACCACGAAGAGTAGGCATCCGCAAAATATACAATCATATCTTTTTTGCCTTTCATGTACAACCCTTCGATAATCAATTGATGTGCCGCAAACTCACCTCCATTATCCGTAATGGTTGCTTTTACGCTCTGTCTATGCCGCATCAGCTGTCTCAAAACCGCCTTTGCAATGAAACATCGCTCATCTGATGAAGAGGCTGGTTGTCCTTTATAATCATTTGTTCAATACGCCATCACAAGATACCATCTTTACGGTGCTTAAGTAAGACATATATGGTATATATACATTTACGATTGTTACATTTCTCTTTGGTAACATTGAAAACATATTGATTATCTTCTGAAGCAGACCAGGTTTCCTTTCCGCTACCCTTGCGCTACCTTTCCGCTACCCTCGCGCTACCCTTAGGCTGTCTTCCACCGACCCGCGACAGACCCGCGACAGACCCGCGACAGACCCGCGAAAGACCCGCGAAAATCCGCGGGCAAGACACCCGCCCCCTCGGTGGTGCCCCGTATGCCGCTTTTGGCAAGGGCACCCTTTGGAAAACCGTTGCTCCTTTGTAGGCAGAAGCCACTGCGAAATAATGCGCGACGAAAAGTCCCGCAATCATAGCCGATTGATTATGCAACCTCCAAAGCAACACCCGCCGCACGCAGGGTTATGCGTGCGGCGGGTAATCGGTACCGCGGAGGGTCAGGTGGTGTGCATATCCACAACCACCATTTGTATGGTGGTGGATCCGTTGTAAGTGTTGGGTTCTATGTGGTAGCACATATCCGCACTGCCGCCGTTCTGCAGGTGGAGCGCTTTGTCGCCCTGTCCGAAAGCAATGCCCGTGATGGCTGCCGTGCGGTCGGTAATGTCCAGCCGCAGGTGCTCGCCCGCCTTGCCGACACGGCGCGTGCCGTGATTGTTGATCAAGCCGCGCGTGAGGAAGACGGGACGGGGATTGCCCGGACCGAAAGGTTCCAGACAGGAAAGGATATTGAAGAACTGCGGAGTGATGTCTTCCAGCGCTATCTCCGCTTCCACACGGACAACGGGCTGCATCTGCTCCGCCGTGATATGGGCGGCTACATACTCCTCGAAACGCCTCTTGAACTCCGGCAAGTCGCGCTCTTGCATGCTCAATCCCGCGGCGAACTTATGCCCTCCGAAATTGGTCAGGAGGTCGCGGCAGGAGTCTATCGCCGAGTATATGTCGAAGGTACTCACCGAACGCGCCGAGCCGGAGATGATACCGTTCTCGCCTGCCGTGAGGACAATGGTGGGACGGTAATAGGTTTCGGTCAGGCGCGAGGCGGCTATGCCCACCACACCCTTGTGCCACGCGGGCGAATAGACGACGGTGGTGTGCTTCTGCTCGTTGTCAGGGTCTTGGCGGAGCATGGCGAGTGCTTCCTCAGTGGTGCGGGTATCGTAGTCCTTGCGCTCGGTATTGTAGGTGTTGACCTCCTCGGCACGGCAGCGGGCGAAAGCCTCATCATCGGTTATCAGCAGTTCCACCGCCGCCTTGCCCGAATGGATTCTGCCGCAAGCGTTGATACGGGGACCTATTTTGAATACAAGATCGGAGATATTGATTCCCTTTTCGCCTATGCCTGCCACCTGCATGATGGCGCGGATACCCACCGAAGGGTGAGCGTTCATCTGCCGCAAACCGTAGAAAGCGAGTACGCGGTTCTCGCCCGTAACGGGCACTATATCCGAGGCAATCGCCATGGCGGTCAGCGGCAGGAGCGGGTAAATCTCCTCCATGGCTATCCCTGCCCGCAGGGCATACGCCTGCACCAACTTGAATCCCACGCCGCAACCGCTCAACTCCTTGAAAGGATAGCCGCAGTCGGCGCGCTTCATGTTGAGCACCGCCACCGCGCGGGGCAACTCATCACCGGGAGTATGGTGGTCGCAGACAATGAAGTCGATATGGCGTTCGGCGGCATAATCCACCTTGTCCACCGCCTTAATGCCGCAGTCGAGCGCGACAATCAGTGTGCAACCCTCCGCCTCGGCGGTGTCGATACCCTGAAAAGAGATACCGTAACCCTCTTTGTAGCGGTCGGGAATGTAGTAAATGAGGTTGTCGGTCTGCGTGCGCAGGAAGGTGTACATCAGCGCCACGGCGGTGGTACCGTCCACATCATAATCACCATAGACCATGATACGCTCGCGCTTCGCTATCGCGCGCCGCAGGCGCTCCACCGCCTGCTCCATATCCTGCATAAGGAAAGGGTCGTGCAACGCTTTGAGCGAGGGGCGTACAAACGCCCGCGCCTCATCGCCTGTGGTTATGCCGCGCGCCGCCAACAGACGCGCCGACGCCTCGCTGATACGCAGTTCGCGGGTCAACAGCCTGCAGGCGGCGTTCTGTTGGTCGCTGAGGGAGGATATTTGCCAATGTGCAGTCATATAAGGAGCAAGGAGCAAAGAACAGGGAACAAAGACCGATTGGTTTCTCATACCGTCCGCTTTGTAATGACTCTCGGTTCTTGGCTCACGGTTCTCGGTTCATTTTAGGGTCTTTTATCGGTGAAGCCAAACTCGTCTGCGTCTTTCCAAAGCGGGAGTATGTCTCGGAAATGCCATAGTTTCTGCATGTCGAAATCCGCTATCTGCGTCCCCGATTCATCGTCGGCGAAGTGCACAACGGGTTGCAGACGCGTGTCGTAGGCAACGGAGTGCCCGTTGTAGTGCAACCCCATCCCGTCATCTCCCACGGGGTTCACCGCGGCTATATAACACTGATTCTCTATCGCACGCGCGGGCACCAGCACGTCCCAGTATTGTATTCGTATGGACGGCCAGTTAGCCATCACCAACAGAATGTCGTACTCGTTGTCCCGTCGGCTCCGTGTCCAGACGGGGAAACGCAGGTCATAGCATACCAAGAGGCGGAACCGCGCTCCGCGGTAGGTGATTACCCTGTCGTCTTTCTCCAACGCTCCCGCCGTGAAGAACTCCGCCTCGCCGCCGTGGGCGTAGAGGTGGCGCTTGTCCACGAATATGGGCGACTCCGTCGGACGAAGGAAGAACGCGCGGTTATAGAGCCGCCCGCCGTCCTCACAGATGAACGAACCCGCGACAGCCAAATGGTAACGGTCGGCGCAGCGTTGCAGGCGCCGTATCGTCTCGCCGCGGACGCTCTCCGCCAAGTCGGGGCGGTCGGTGCAGAAACCCGTGCTGAACATCTCAGGCAGCAAGGCTACATCGGCGTTTCCTGCCAATGTAGCCAAGCGTTCTTCTGTCAAGAGCAGATTGGTCTCTTTGTCTGCCCAAGCAATAGGGTATTGCAGTAGTGCTACTTTCATACGACTATGAACCATGAATGTCTGAACTACGGGCGCATTGGGACGGAGCACCGACGCCTATGCCCCTCATTCTCCATTCATAATTCCGAATTAGAGCATCACTTTGCAGCGGGTTTGGCGATGGTCTCGCGCATAGCGGTGTCGGCTTGGATGTTCTGCATACGGTAGTAGTCCATGATGCCGAGGTTGCCGTTGCGGAACGCCTCCGCCATCGCTTGGGGCACGAGAGCCTCCGCTTCTATCACGCGGGCACGCGCCTCCTGCGCTTTGGCTTTCATCTCCTGCTCGCTGGCGATAGCCATTGCACGACGCTCCTCGGCTTTGGCTTGGGCGATGTTCTTGTCTGCCTGCGCTTGATCCATCTGCAACTGTGCACCGATGTTCTTGCCTACATCGATATCCGCAATATCAATACTCAGTATCTCGAATGCCGTACCCTCGTCCAAGCCCTTGCTCAGCACCAGTTTGGAGATACTATCGGGATTTTCCAGCACTTGCTTGTGGCTCTCTGCCGAACCAATCGAACTGACGATACCTTCGCCTACGCGCGCCAGGACGGTGTCCTCACCGGCACCACCCACCAACTGACGGATGTTCGCACGCACCGTTACGCGTGCCTTCGCAATCAACTGAATACCGTCTTTCGCCACTGCGGTTACGGGCGGAGTGTCAATCACCTTCGGGTTCACCGACATCTGCACCGCCTCAAACACGTCGCGTCCCGCCAAGTCGATAGCCGTAGCCATCTGGAAGGGCAACTCCATGCTCGCTTTGTTGGCGGACACCAGCGCATGCACCACGCGCTCTATATGCCCTCCGGCGAGGTAATGCGCCTCCAAACCGTCGCGCTTCACGTCCTGTAACCCCGCTTTGTGCGCCTCAATGAGGCAGTTCACAATCTTCGTGGGCGGCACCTTACGAATGCGCATCAGGAACAACTGCACCAAAGAGATGCGTACACCGCTCACCTGTGCGTTTATCCACAACATAAACGGCACATAGTAGAAAAAGATAATCAAAAAGATGCCGAGAATAACCAGCAAAACAATTGTTAAGATATCCATAATTATTTAGAAATTAGTTTGTTATTTCATGTCAAGCACTGCGTGTTAGGCCTTTCATGTTAAATGCGAAACGCCAACAGGAACAGACCAACACGGAGTGACTAACAGGCACCGATTAACACAGGTGTCAAACGGGAACTCCGTCTTACTCCTCCATCTCCTTGGCGGCTTTCTCCAAGTTCTTGATTTTCTTCCCCGGTTTCGCAAGGGGCACCTGAGCGTCTATCTTCGTGTCAAGCCCCATCTTCTCCAAGGCTCTGCTTTTCACGAACCAGAATATAGCGAGCGCAGCCAGGAGCAAAGAGGCTCCGAGGGTGATATGTCCCGCCAGCGAACTGATAAGGCTGTACGCCACCCAGACCGCGCCGCCAAGACAAGCAAACCCGGCTATGCCCCCTATGCCGAACCCCGGCAACAGAAACATCTCCACCAATAGCAGTCCTACACCTGCCAATACCAGTATAACAACCAATGCGATATACATAATAAAATCCCCTTTCAACTCCCCTCAGGGGAGGGCTTTTTAGTTAAACAGTAACAGTATTCATCAACTCCCTTCCTTTGCAGAGAGGGACGGGATGGGTCAAAATTGCTTCACCACTTCCGGCACGCCTTCGGAGGCTTTCTTGCGGATGTGCGTTACGCGGTCGCGGTAGATACCGAACTCCGGCATGCCGGGGTCTATCACGTATATGGGTGCCTGCCTCGGCACATACTCCAAGAGCGAAGCCGCAGGATAGACGTTCAGGCTCGTCCCGACAACTATCATCACCTCCGCCTGCGACGCTATCTCACACGCCCGCGGGAAGTTGGGCACTCCCTCGCCAAAGAACACGATATAGGGGCGCAGCAGACTGCCGTCGGGATGCCTGCCGCCGTAGTGTTGCTCCCAGCCCTGCAAGTCCACCGTAGCGGTCTCGTCAATGTCCGACCTGAGTTTCCGTATCTCGCCGTGCAGGTGCAGCACATCATGCGCGCCGGCACGCTCGTGCAGGTCGTCAATGTTCTGCGTGATGATTTGCGTCTCGGGGTATCTCGCCTGCAATTCGGCTATCGCCATGTGGGCGGCATTCGGCTGTGCGGCTAAGGTATCGCGGCGACGGGCGTTGTAGAAATCCACGCACAACTGCGGGTTGCGCAGCCATGCCTCGTGCGTGCACACATCCTCCACGCGGTACCGCTCCCACAGTCCGTCCGCATCGCGGAACGTGCCCAAGCCGCTCTCTGCGCTCACTCCCGCACCCGTAAACACTACTATTCGTTTCATATTCCCATGCGCTCAGTTTGCGCCGCAAAGGTAGTACTTTTTTTTTACATACACAAATCTTTCCGCAAAAAAAGTAAAAATCCTTGTCTCACTCTTCCGTCTGCCGCCATCGCCGTCCCAAGACTATGCCGGGACTTTATCAAGATCGGATGATGCCATGCGTTGACTACCCGCACGAACCAACCATGGGAAGAGACAGCGCAAAGGAAGCACACACCCCTTGCTATCCTACGTATATCCTACGTATATCCTACGTGTATCTTACGTATATCCTGCGTGTTAGTATGCGTAGGGACTGTGTGTTCAAACGGATTACGGTATTCGTCGAAACAAGCAAATTCAGTACTCCAAGCCGTCTTTGACCCATGACTTTCGTTGCCGATTCGTAGCGCCCTTTTTACTTTTTTAAGAAACAATAGCCCGTAAATTGCCTAAAACACCTAAAAAATGCAGAAAAATTTGCATATTCCAAAAAAATATGGTACTTTTGCACCCGCATTTTAATAAAACATCTATGGCTATAGAAATCCGCGAAGTCAACACCAAGCGCCAACTTCGGCAGTTCATCGAGTTTGCCAACGACCTTTACAAGGATTGTCCCCACTATTGTCCGCCGCTATTCTTCGATGAGATGAATACCTTTGACGACGAGAAGAATCCCGCACTGCAAGTATGTGAGAAACAGTTGTTTATGGCATTCCGAGACGACAAGCCCGTGGGGCGTATCGCCGCTATCATCAACCGCAAAGCCAACGAGAAATGGCAGCACGAGCACGTGCGCTTTGGCTGGATGGACTTCATAGATGATTTGGAGGTGAGCCGTGCACTGCTGGACAAAGTGGCGGAATGGGGACGTGAGCGAGGCATGAAGCAGATAAACGGTCCTGTCGGCTTTACCGATTTCGACCATGAGGGTCTCCTTATAGAAGGCTACGACTACCTCGCACCGATGGCGTCGCTCTACAACTTCCCTTACTATGTGCGCCACATGGATGCCTACGGGTTAGTGAAAGAGGCGGACTGGATAGAGTTTCAGGTGTTCCCTCCCAAAGAGGTGCCCGAGCGTCTGCAACGGATTGCCAACATCGTTATGGAGCGCACGCACGTGCGCGTGGACAAGGTGCAGAGCACCAAAGAGTTGACAGAGAAATACGGCATCGAGTACATGGACGTGATAGACGCCGCCTACCAGAAACTCTACAACTTCCAGCCCATGACCAAGAAGCAGAAAGAGTACTACCGCGACATGTACTTCCCTGCTATCAACTTCGATTTCGTAACGCTGGTGGTGAACGACAAGGATGAGATAGTGGGTGTGGGCGTAGGTATGCCCGACATCTCCAAAGCGCTGCGCAAGTGCGGCGGACATCTCTTCCCGACAGGATGGTATCATGTGCTCAAAGCGCTGAAGACAAAGCACATAGAAGTGTTCGACCTTCTGCTGATAGCCGTCCGCCCCGACTACCAGGACAAGGGTATCAACGCCCTTTTCTTCGTGGATCAGATACCGTATATGAACAAATACGGCGTGAAGTACGCAGAGACCACTTCTATTCTGGAAACCAACTGGAAGAACCAAGCCAACTGGACACAGTTTGAGCACAAGCAACACAAACGCCGTCGCGCATATATCAAAGATATCTGATTGGCACGCTTTTTGTAGCAACAACACGCGGGCAACCCCGCCTGCCAAACACCAAACACTAAACTTTCAACTGACATGGAAACAGCCATTAACCCAAATACTATCTATTGGATACTATTCATCGGGATAGCATTGTTGTCGTGGATAGTGTCCGCGACGCTGAATAGCAAGTTCAAACGATATTCCAAGGTACCTATCGCCCTCACGGGCAAGCAGGTGGCAGAGAAGATGCTGCGCGACCACGGGCTGACGGATGTGCAGGTAACATGTATCCCCGGACGCTTGACCGACCACTACAACCCCACGGACAAGACTGTCAACCTGTCAGAGTCGGTATATAACAACGCCTCCGTGGCAGCCGCAGCCGTAGCCGCCCACGAGTGCGGACATGCCGTGCAACACGCCACCGCCTATGCACCTTTGCGGATGCGGTCGGCACTTGTGCCTGCGGTGAGTTTTGCGAACAAATGGGTGATGTGGGTACTGCTCGCAGGTATGGTCTTGATAAACGTCTTCCCCGGGCTGATGATTATCGGTATCTGCCTCTTTGCGCTCACCACGCTTTTCTCGTTCATCACACTCCCCGTGGAGATTAACGCGAGCCAGCGGGCTGTCAACTGGTTGCAGGAAGCAGGTATCACCGACCGTGAGACCACCCCTCTCGCCACCAGCGCTCTGCGATCGGCTGCTTACACCTATGTGGTAGCCGCCCTCTCTTCCCTTGCCACATTGATATACTATATCCTGATAGCTGTAGGCAAGAAAAATTAACTTGTGTTCTAACATGTACTGATACAAAACCAAATTGGCAAAATATGTTTTGCCAGTTTGAGAGGAGGAGTCGCGAAGCATAAAACGGGGACAGCCCGTTTCTGCCGCGAAGCGCACTCCGACGAGGCTCCGTAGCTTAGTTGAATAGAGCGTCAGATTCCGGTTCTGAAGGTCCTGGGTTTGAGTCCCAGCGGGGTCACATAGAAAAAGACAGCACAAAAGTGGTTCTATCCGCTATTTGTGCTGTCTTTTTTTATGCCATTCTTCTTTACTGCGGCATCAAAACGGTTTCACGAATGCGCTTGCGCAAGTCTTTACGCACCACGCTGCCGTTGAGGTACTGCTCCATCATCATGCTCGCCACGGGTGCTGCCCACGTGGCACCGAAGCCTGCATTCTCCACCACTACCGCCACGGCTATCTGCGGGTTCTCCAACGGTGCAAAGCCAATGAAGATAGCATGGTCTTTGCCGTGCGGGTTCTGCACGGTGCCCGTCTTGCCCGCACTCTCCACGCCCGGCACTTTGTACCAGCGCCCTGTGCCGTTCGTCATCACACGGTGCATACCCTCTTGCACCACGCCGAAATAACAACTGTCAATGGGTGTTTGGTGGCGGCGCAGACGCATGGAGTCGGCTTTGTTCAGGTGCGGCGTGATGAAATAGCCCTTGTTGGCAATCATTGCCGCCTGGTTCGCCAACTGCAACGGCGTTACCAGCACCTCGCCCTGTCCGATACTGAGCGAGCGGACAGTAATGGCTTTCCAACCTTTCTTGCCGTAGTACTTATCGTAGAACTGTGTGGTCGGAATGCTGCCCGACGACTGATAGCCCACATCCGAATCCTCGAAGCGTTGCCCGAAGCCGAACGAGAGCATGTCCTCGCGCCACTGTTCGTAGTTGTGGCGGAAATTCTCGTTCTCCTCGCCGTAGCCGCCGCGCTGCAACATGTCGCGGAAGGCGCACCAGAAATAGGGGTTGCAACTCTGCTCTATCGCCTCTTCCAGCGAGACGGGGCTGCCGTGGTGGTGCGTACACTTGATAGGCGTGGAGCCGGGACCGCTGCAAGGGTACTGCGTCCGCGCGGTGATACCTTTCTCCTGCAAGCAGACCAGCGCCTGCACGGTCTTGAAGGTGGAGCCCGGAGGATAAGTGGCTTGCGTGGCGCGGTTCAGCAGGGGCTTGGAGGCATCGTTGAGCAAGGCGTTGTAGTTGGCGTTGCGCTCTCTGCCGACCAGCACCTGCGGGTCCCATGCGGGAGACGACACCAGCGCCAGTATCTCGCCCGTCTGCGGCTCTATCGCCACCGCGCTGCCCACCTTATTCGCCAGCAACTCCTCCGCCAACAGTTGCAACCGTATGTCGAGGGTTATCGTCAGGTCTTTCCCTGCCTGTGCGGGACGGTCCAACTCCCCGTCGTGGTACGAGCCCTGCAAGCGTCCTTTCGAGTCACGCATCAACACCTCCATGCCTTTCTCCCCGCGCAACGCCAACTCGTAGGTCTGCTCCAGTCCGTCGCGTCCCGAATAGTCGCCGCGGCTGTAATAGGAGTCTTTGTCCAAATCGCTCTGGCTCACCTCGCCCACGCTGCCGAGCACATGCGCCGCTGCGTTGTAGGTATAGTCGCGCAGGGTGCGCTTGCGTATCTGCACGCCGGGGAAACGGAAGAGCGACTCTTGCAGCGTGGCTACATCTTCTTTTTTCAGTTGGCTCAGGAACACCTGCGGCGTGTAACTCGAATAACCGCGGTTCTTCTTGCGGTTCTTTATGTCGGCTATACGGCTGTCAAACTCTTCGCGGTCTATCGCCAAAGTCTTGCAGAAAGCCGTGGTGTCGAACTGCTTGCCCATCTCGCGCATAATCATCGTAACCTCGTAAATGGGCTGGTTGAAGACCAACAACTCGCCGTTGCGGTCGTATATCAAGCCGCGGGAAGGATAGATAGTCTGCCGCACCAAGGCGTTGCTGTCCGCCTTGTCGCCACTCGTAGAATCAATGATTTGCAGGAAAAACAAGCGTATGATATACACCAACACCACACCAACGGCTATCCCGCTGATAACATACCGCCGCTTATAGTTGTTGTCGTTAATCATGATTGTCGGATGAAGGACCGCTCGCTGTGTTCGCTGAAAGCCTTGATTACTCTCGACTACGCCAAACTAATGCGTCTTTGTTCCCTTATCGTTTATTTATCAATGCCGCGCACCCCAATATCAGTACCAAACTGACTATGCTGCTGACAAGGATTGTCAAGAGTGTGTGCCACCATAGTTGCAGCGTCCATGCCGTCAGGAAGAAGACCATCAGATGGTGCGCCACTACCAGTATGGAGGCATATTTGATGAACGGAGCGACACCCATCGTCTGCATGCCGATCACATCGGTCAGTCGGTCAATGTCGTTCACCCACAGCGGGATGAGATGCCGCCGGGCATACATCAGCATGATACACGCCGCGGTATGCACTCCCAGCGAGTTACAGAACACATCCATCAGCAGTCCGACCGCCGCCCCTATCAGCATATCCGCCCAGCGGGGCAGCGTGATAGGCATCATCAGCAGCGGCAGGATATAGATAAACGGATGGCACACGCCGCCCAACTGCAACTGGTTAATCAGCAGCACTTGCAGCACCATCGCCACCAACCATTGTCCTATTTGTCGTAACCAAAGCATGTTTTTATCGGAGCAAAGAACAAAGACACATTCGTTTTGTATAATCAAGTACTCTTCATTCTTGGTGCCCTGTTCATTATATCTTCAATCCGTTTATCTCTTCCACATCCTCATTATCAATCACTTCTATGTAGCGCAGTCGGCGGAAATCCGTTGCCAGCCGCACACGCACGGTGTAGTATGATGCGCCCTCTTCCAGTCGGCACTCTTCCACCACGCCCACGGGCACCCCTGCGGGGAAACTGGTGCTCAAGCCGCTCGTTACTATCGTGTCGCCTATGTTCACCTCCAAATGGGTAGCCACGTCCGCCAACTCGGCAAAGCGCGTGTCGCGACCGTCCCACTGCAGCGTACCGATATAATCGTTTTTCAGGAATCGGCAACTCAAATGCGTCTCTATGTTGATAAGCGGCAGCACCACCGAGTAGTGTTTGCCCACGGTTGCCACGATACCTACCGCCCCTTCATCGTTGCGCACACCCATGCCCTCATATACGCCGTCTTCTTCCCCGCGGTTGACGGTCAGGTAGTTGCGCATGCCGTTCATCGTCATCTGCACCACTTTACCCTCGCGATACACTATCGGCTCGCGACCCGCAAGACCTTCTGAATCCCCCTTAAAGGGGGACTTGCTGTCCGCTGACAGTACCTCCGTGCTATCCATGCCCTCGCCGACAGCCAGACCACTGACCACTGACCACTGATTGCTGTTCTCCGCCCGGCTCCTCAGTATCGCGTTCTCGGCTGCCAAGCGGTCGTTCACCCCTTTCAGCCCGAAATAGCCCGTAACCTCCGACACCATCTCATACTGCCATGCCACCAGCCTGTTGGCGGTGCTCAGCACACTGCTGCGGGGGTAGGCATTGCACCACACCACCAGCAAAAACGCGGCAACTTCCAGCAGGATGAACAGCAGGAAGTTGCCATAGCGCAGTATGAATTTGAGCAAAGTTTGCATAAGAAGGAAAGATGGAACCCACCCCAACCCTCCCTACGAAGGGAGGGAGTAGGAGAATTACATTTGTCTATAGATTCTAATTTTTCTCCCTCCCTCTGTAGGGAGGGACGGGGTGGGTCCTGGGGTCCTGAAGGTCTTATCTAATCAAGAATCCGAAGTTATTCACATTCTTCAGGGCGATACCCGTGCCGCGTGCCACGGAGAGCAACGGCTCGTCTGCCACGTGGAAAGGAATGGTAATCTTATCCGTCAGGCGCTTTGCCAGTCCGCGGAGCAGCGCACCGCCACCCGCAAGGTAGATACCCTTGTTCACAATGTCGGCATACAACTCAGGCGGCGTAGCCTCCAGCGCTTGCAGCACGGCGCTCTCTATCTTCGAGATACTCTTCTCCAAGCAGTGCGCCACCTCCTGGTAACTTACCGGCACCGACATAGGCAATGCCGTTACCTTGTTCGGACCCACCACGATATAGTCCTCCGGCGCGTCCTCCAACTCCGGCAGCGCGGCGCCCACGTTTATCTTGATACGCTCCGCCGTCGGCTCGTCAATCTTGAGGTTGTGCATACGGCTCATGTACTCGATTATGTCTTGGTTGAAATCGTCGCCCGCCACCTTAATGGACTTGTTCGCCACGATACCGCCCAGCGAGATAACGGCAATCTCCGTCGTACCACCGCCTATGTCCACTATCATGCACCCTTCGGGACTCTCCACATCGATACCGATACCTATCGCCGCCGCCATCGGCTCGTAGAGCATATACACATCGCGTCCGCCGGCGTGCTCTGAACTGTCGCGCACGGCGCGTATCTCCACCTCCGTGCAGCCCGACGGGATACCTACCACCATGCGAATGCTCGGCGTGAACAGCAGGCTCTGCTTGGGTATCATCTTTATCATGCCGCGTATCATCATCTCGCACGCTTGGAAGTCGGCTATCACGCCTTCTTTGAGCGGGCGAATGGTCTTCACCATCATGCCGCCGCGACCTATCATCTGCTGTGCTTTCCTGCCCACGGCGAGACACTTGTTGTCCGCCATACTAATCGCCACCACCGACGGCTCGTTCACCACCACCTTGTCGTTGCACATAATCAGCGTGTTCGCGGTGCCTAAATCAATCGCAATCTCTTGCGTAAACGAAAAAAGTCCCATGTCTTATTTATAGAGTTGAAAGAAATTTTCACTTTGAGGGCGCAAAGTTACAACTTTTTTTCCATATATGCAAGCATTATCGCAAAAACTTTTTCCCTCTTTTTCCAAATCCCCCGCGGAGAAATTCACCCTAACCTGCGCTCAAAACGCAGTTTGCAACCGAGTTGCACGAAAAAAGCAGTACCTTTGCACCCGAAATCGAAAAACTATACACTCATGGCACATCGGCACCAACATACTTCTTCGGTCGGGATTCTCGGACTCTGCATAGGTGTGAACCTGGTATTTGTGGCGGCAGAGGCGGTCGTCGGCTGGTACGGCAACTCGTCGGGTCTGCTCTCCGACGCGGGGCACAACCTGAGCGATGTGCTGGGACTGATACTGTCGCTCGTGGCTATCCTGCTTGCCCGCCGCGGCAACCCGAACAGCCGTCGGGTCTCTCTGCGCGTTACGCTGGCGAACGGGCTCCTGCTGCTCCTGACCATCGGACTGATAGTGGCGGACTGCGTGGAGCAGATACTGTACCCCAAGGAGGTGAACAGCACCGCCATCATCCTGACCGCGGGCATAGGTATCGTGATTAACGGACTGACGGCATGGTGGCTCACCCGCAGCGGAGAGGAAGACCTGAATATCCGCGCCGCATTCCTGCATGCAGCCACCGACACACTGGTCTCCGTGGGCGTGGTGGCGGCAGGCGTAGCCATCCGCTTCACGGGCTGGACGCTCCTCGACCCGATAGTGAGCCTTGTCATCTCCGTGGTGATATTGGTGCCTACCGTGCGGCTGCTGCGGGATACGATACGGACTATGAAACAAGACAACAATGAATCCATAGAGCCTTGAAACAGAGGCGCAAAACATGGATACACCCATAACTATTCTTAAATTAAATGACCACCAACCACTTATGAAACCGAACTTAACATTCCTTATAGCCTTGCTTCTTCTGCCCCTTGCCGCTTTGGCAAAGCCTGTCAGCGGCGTAGTAACGGACGACAGAGGCGAACCGCTGATAGGCGCGAATGTCTATTGGGCGGGTACCGGCACGGGTGTCGCCACCGACATAGACGGGGCGTTCTCGCTGCCTGTCGTCAGCAGCACGAACCTGCTGGTTACCAGTTATATGGGTTACCACAACGACACCACCAAAGTGCACGGCGGCGAGCAACTGACCATCGTCCTCGTGTCTGACCTTGTGCTGGACGAGGTAACCATCACGGAGCGCAAAATGGCGGTGCTCCGCTCGCGCACCGCTGCCTTCGACACGCAGACGCTGACGGGCGATGAACTATGCAAAGCCGCCTGCTGCAACCTGTCGGAGAGTTTCGAGACCAGTGCGTCGGTGGATGTGGCATACGCCGATGCCGCCACGGGAGCGAAGCAGATACGCCTGCTCGGACTGAGCGGCACCTATGTGCAACTGCTCACGGAAAACACCCCTAATGTGCGCGGACTGGCGCAGTCGTTCGGCATGGAGTATATCCCCGGCGCGTGGATGGAAGCCATACAGGTGAGCAAAGGCACATCCTCCGTCATCAACGGCTACGAGGCGATAGCGGGGCAGATAAACGTGGAGTTCCTCAAGCCGCAGAAGCAAGACCCTATTGCCGTGAACCTATACCTTAACACCGAACTCATGGCGGAGATAAACGCCACAGGCGGCTGGGACATCAACGACAAAGTCTCCACGGGCGTGCTGTTGAACGCCAAAGACATGGAGTTGGAAATGGACCACAACCACGACGGCTTTGCGGACATGCCCCGCAACCGCAACCTCAACCTGCTCAACCGCTGGTATATCAAGTCGGGCGACTACACGGGGCAAGTGCTCGTCCGCACCCTCTACGACCAACGCCTCGGCGGGACGCTGTCTTCTCTCAACGCTCAACTCTCAACGCTCAACGCTGCGCAATCTTATCCTATCGACCTGCGCACGCGGCGGATAGACGGCTTTGTGAAGAACGGCTATGTGTTCGACCAGGAGACGGGCATGTCTGTCGGCGTCATCGCATCCGCATCCTACCATAGCCAAAGCAACCGCTACGGCTCGCGCCTGTGGGACGCCAACCAGACCAACGCCTACCTGAACGCCATCTTCCAGACCTCGTTTGAAGACCCCGAATTGGACCCCTTCGACTACCACGAGCACAAACTCTCCGCCGGTATATCCGTCAACTACGACCGCTACGATGAGCGGTACAACGGGATTTTTGGCGGCATGAACGCCCCGTTGGGTATGCTCCTGAACGAACTCACGCCGGGTATGTTCGCCGAGTACACCTATTCCTACAAAGACAAGGTTACGCTCCTTGTGGGTCTGCGGGAGGACTACTCCACCCGCTACGGCTTCTTCACCACGCCGCGTATGAACCTGCGCTATGCGCCCTT
This sequence comes from Paludibacteraceae bacterium, assembly GCA_051878345.1. Classification (GTDB taxonomy): domain Bacteria; phylum Bacteroidota; class Bacteroidia; order Bacteroidales; family Paludibacteraceae; genus Colicola. Next base: position 65,047 of record JBJEJX010000074.1, read on the forward strand.
CGAGTGGTGGACGCTGCGCGGAAGCGTGGGCTTGGGTTACCGCTCGCCCAACATCGTTGCCGACAATGCCGCCTACCTGCCTTCCAACCGGGTCTATACAATGGACAAGAGCCTGAAGCAGGAACGCTCGCTCAACACGGGTCTCACCACCACTTTCTATATCCCCGTCGGCAAGCGTGAACTGACGCTCTCCGCCGAGTACTACTACACCCGCTTCCTCGACGGCGTGATAGCCGACATCGACCAATACCTGCACGGCGTGCGGCTGTTCAACATAAGCGACATCCCCGGCGCCGAATCCTACTCGCACAACTATCAGATAGAGGCGAACATGGAGATACTGCGCGGCTGGACCATGACGGCAGCCTTCCGCTATACGGATGTGAAGCAGAGCACCTTTCTGCCCACGGGCGAACTGGTCCTAATGGACAAGGCGCTGCAAAATCAGTTCAAGGCGGTGCTCACCACCAGTTACCAAACGCCGCTGAAGACATGGCAGTTCGACTTCACGGCGCAGTTCAACGGTCCCGGTCGTATGCCCACGGGCTTCACCATACCCGAAGGCAGCAAACAGTACTATACGGCTCCCTCCCTTGTAGGGAGGGATGGGGAGGGTCCTATCTATCACAAGTGGTATCCACAGTTGCTCGGACAGATTACCAAGTACTGGCGCACCTGCTCGCTCTATCTCGGCGCGGAGAACATGACCAACTTCACCCAAGACAGCCCGCTCAAAGGCGACCGGTACGAGAACAGCACCCATGTGAACCCCTACTCGTCCGACTTTGACGCCTCCATGGTATGGGCACCCATCAACGGATGGAAAATCTACCTCGGCTTCCGCTGGAACTTGGAAAGAGAATGACCCAACCCTACCCTCCCTGCAAAGGGAGGGAGAAAATATAATTACTTATTGTTTAACTAAAACTAATTAACCTTCTCTCCCCCTTTGTAGGGGGAGTTGGAGGGGGTCCGTTTCTTATGAAAAAGTATCTCATTCTCCTCTTGGCACTCTTGCCAATGGCGGCTATCCAAGCCAAGCCGAACAAACAAACCGTCGTCCTCTACTGCGACCTGCATTGCCAGGGCTGCTGCGACAAGATTATGAAGAATATCGCTTTCGAGAAGGGAGTGAAAGATATCCGGTTCGATATGGAGCAGCAGGCGGTTACCGTCACTTTCGATGCCAATAAGACCGATGTCCCCACCTTGCAGAAAGCCTTTGCCAAGATAGGCAAACCCGCCACCACCCGCAAGCCCGAACCGCAAAAGCCCGAAGACCACGACCACCGCAAGGACGCCCGCCAAGCCGGACACGAAGGGCATAAGCACTAAGCATCGGCTCCGCAGGCGTCCCGCCTGCGGACTCCCCGCGAGCAACGCGCAGCGGACTGCTCTCTGCGGGCGGTGTGGAACAAACCGAAAAGTCTTGCGCTGGTCCTAACTCCTTGCTAACAGTTAACATACAAAGGGGGTGTCTAACTTGACTCGTTAGACACCCTCTTTGTCGGTATACAGAATGGTCTGTTTATTGAATCGTCTCGCCCAAAACGGTGTAGGTCTTGTCGCCGCGGAGGATGAGCACTTGTCCGTTGCGAACCACCTTACGCAAGCCCTTTGCCTCGTCGGCTGCAGTGTTGAGATTGCCCGTAGGAGCATCGTACTCCGTCATGTTGAAGAACTCGCTCCAGTACTCATCGGCTTGGTATAGCCCGATGGTGCCACGAGGCACAAAGACGGGTGTCTCACGGTCAACGTCCTCAAAGGTCTTTGCCTCGATGGTCGGCGGCACGAGGGCGTTGACATACATCATTTGCATCCTCTCGCAACCTGCGAAGCCGTTGTCAGCAATCTTCTTCATGGTAGAGGGGATGACCAGTTCGTTGAGGTATGTGCAACCGTAGAAAGCAGCCAAACCTACTTCTTCCACGCCTTCGGGCAAAGTGAGATTGCGTAGGCTGTGGCAGTTGTAGAACGCCCAGTCGCCAATAGTCTCTACCTTGTTGCCCGCGAAGGTTACGCTCGTCATCGAACGGCAATCCTCGAAAGCACTCACGCCGATATAGGTTACTCCCGCGGGGATAGTGATAGCGGACAGATAGCGGCAACTGCGTAAAGCGTTATCGTCTATTACCTCCAAATCATTTGGCAAGATATAGGTTCGAAGTACATCCGAGTGGTATGTGATGGCTATCCGAGACATATCGGTATTGCTTGCAGCCGACAAGTCCACATACGGGCAGGTAGAGTAACTCATAGATGCCTCACCATTAGTGATAATCAAGGTGTCTTGTATATCTAACTCACTGACAAATCCGGCAGGCACTTTTAAGTAGCGAACTTTCTTTCCAGCCATAGCCCAGCCATCTACTTTGGCTGTATTTCCAAGATACTCAATGCGGTCCATGGAACCTCCAAATCCTCTGAAGCAACCATAACCCATAAATCCGACGGACGCAGGAATGATAAGTTCTTTCACAAGATATGTGGGATAGTTGTAATCAATTGTTGTGAAAGCGTTCTCTGCAATAGTCGTAATGCCATCCGCGAATTGGATTCTACATAAAGTATCTATGCGCTCACGGTAAGTATCCGATTTCCATGCAGGATAGGTCTCCAAGTCCATGGCTCCTGTACCTGTAATGGAAAGTTCTTTGGTAGTCTTGTCCCATGTCCAATAGAGGTCTGTACCACATTTGCCGCCGAAGTCTCCTGCTGCGAAAGTGGCGTAGAGCGTGGTGTCGGAGATGAGTCGGAAAGTGCGCTCGGGACGTCCATTGCCGTCTGACCACTCAACGAAATGGTAACCCTCATTTGGAGTAGCGGTAATCGTTACGTAGTCGCCGGTATTGTATGCGCCACCACCGCTAACCGTACCCATGGAAGCACACGCAGCAGTTGGTGCGACTACAACTGAGGCAGGAACGATTTCGGCGAACAATGCTACCACGATGGTATCGGAATAAATATCCATACTCAGATAGGTGTCAGTCTCTCCGTTGCTCCAACCTACAAAATAGTAACCATCATAAGGATAGGCTCTGCGGCTGATGTAGTTGTCACAGTCGTATATTTTTCCCTCAAAACCGCCATTAGATAAATAGCCGCCTTCGCCTGCGGTAATGCTTATTTCGTATGATTTTGCATCAAACAGCGATTCTATCACGGTGTCAGAAGTTATGGTAATAATGCGGTCATATTTCTCCGTATTGCCATCGCTCCAACCGAGCCAATTGCCGCAACTACCGTTTTCACTAATTATGACCTGCATACCTTCCAGTACGTTCTTTGTGGTATTCCCCCAAAAATCGTATGTATAAACAGAATTGCTATTATAGTCCACATATTGAATATCCCCTTCTATGGAATACCCTTTTAGTACTACTTTGTGGAAAGGAACGGCAGTAAAATCAGCAGTGAGTTTTGTGTCTTCGGTAAGTGCGAGGGTGCGAGGATTCTCTGTGTTACCATCACTCCATTGGGAGAACTTGTAGTAATAAGTATTGTTAGATGCTGCGTAAATAGTAGCGATATTATTGTCGCAATCGGAGTACAATACATATGCATATCCTCCCGGTGTTGCAGACAAATCCAATGGATAAGACAATCCGTATAGGTTCATATACTGCCATATATCTGCCTCATTGTAGGCACTTAGTGCGGAGCAAAGAACACATATTTTTGCATCGGACTTAAACGTATTACTTTTTATGGTTGGAGGTGTCATACTTTTTAGATACACTTGTTTACAACTGCTGAAAGCATATTCACCAATTTCGGTAACGGTAGAAGGAATGGTGACAGAGGTTAGGTCAGAGCAATTGTCGAAAGCACAAGAGTTAATAGTTGTTACCCCCTCGGGGATGTTTACATACCTAAGAGCAGGGCAATCGGCAAAAGAGTATGCTTCAATCCTTGTGAGATTAGAAGGGATGGTCACAGAATCCATATTACAACCGACAAAAGCCCGCTGCCCAATTGATGTGATGCTTTCTGGAAGGACTAAATTCGTTAACCATGTACAGCCATAGAATGTAGCTACTCCTATGCTGTCCACACCATTGGGAATGCTAATAGTATGGAGTGAGGTATTATTGCAAAATGCATAGTTCCCAATCTTAATTACATTAGCAGGGATAGTCGCATCCGTAACTAATACATCGTTGATATACAAATTCTTAGAACGTACAGCAGGGTTTGCGTAAGAATCTGCAAAACGAATAGCACACCACCCGGCTAAATCACCTGTGTAGTTTGTTTTTACCAAACGGTTACCGTAAAACGACTCATATCCAAAGGCATCTTCGCCTATTTCGGTTACACCACTACCGATAGTAACGGAAGTTATCGCATTGTTGTAATAAAAAGCAGAACTACCAATGCTTGTTACACTGTTGGGTATGGTAATTGTGTATAAGGGGCAATCACTAAATGCAGAATTACCAATTGTTGTCACCGTGTTAGGAATTGTTACAGAAGTTAGGTTTGTACAATTCCAAAACGCACAAGTACCAATAGAGGTTAGTCCCTCTGGTAAAGAGAGCGAAGTGATGTTGCTTCGTACAAAAGACCACGGTGCTACAATCAAAGGTTCTTCCTCATCATCTGGGTTCCAATAACCATCTCTAACATAGTCCGTCATCGCTCCTGTGCCTTCAATGGTGAGGGCTTGGGTCTCGGTGTCATAAGACCATGTGAGGTTGTCGCCGCAGGTGCCGCTTACGACATTTGCGTGCAGGGCTATGCTACATAGCACCATACACAGAAAAAGAGTTAGTTTTCTCATAAATGTTTAACTTTTGATTTGATAATATATATTGTATTGTTTTGGTTTTGTGCGTGAGGTGGGCTTATTCTTACTCTCTGATGAGTGGCGTTCTACTACAAAGGTATATACACAAAAAAAGCGTGAACTTTCGTTTCGCTTCATTTGATTCTTTGAGGTTCTGGACTACCTTATGTATTCAAATTTACGCACAGAAAACTCACGCCAACACGTGAGCGTGCATAAACCTGTGCTTGAATACATAAAATTCTTGAAAGTGTCCAGTTTTCAAAGAATCAAGTGAGGCTTATAACGCTTTTACTAAAATATGTACTCCCACTAATCAACTGCGGATGCAAAGGTACTGCTTTTTTACGAAATATGCAAGGGCATTGGGAGAAAAAATGTGTTTTTGTGCCACAAAACATGTTTTCCCGCGCGCAGATTTTTCGCGAGTCTATCGCGGGTCTATCGGAACATTACCGCAGGTCTGTCGCAGGTCGGTCGCAGGTCGTCTCCTGCCGCAGAACCGTAACACATTAAGGCGCTACACTCACGACCGACCCGCGATAGACTCACGACCGACCCGCGATAGACCCGCGAAAAGTGTGCTTGTTCGTAATGCAGAAAAGTGTATCGGTGAACCAGTGAACCAGCGAACCGGCAGTTTCCATAAATACACCCGCGCGCGTACGCATATATGTTTTAGAAAAGTGCTGGTTCACTGGTTCACCGGTTCACCTCCCCTCCCTTTGCCCCGCCCCCGCAAGAGTAGCGCAAGGGTAGCGGAAAGGTAGCGCAAGGGTAGCGGAAACTGACTTAGGGTTGAGGGTGGAATGTGGGTGGATTGAGGGAGGAATGTTGGAATGGGTGGGTAGGGAATGAGTGGGTAGGGAATGAGTGGGTAGAGAATGAGTGGGTGGGGAATGGAGCACGGGCTTTTTTTGTGGGAGGGGGGGCGGGAATGGGCGGGTGAGGGCGTTTGGGGTTAGAAGCGGTAGCCAATGCCTATGTAGCCTTTCTGCGGGAGGGCGTAGGAAACGGTGTGCGGATAGTTGAGTATGTCGCTAATGGCACACTGGTAGCCGAGGTTTATCTGCAACCCGAACCAAAACTCGTAACCCACCGTGATACCCAGCCCGGAATAGTTGTCCGCCAACACCATGTGCTCCTCACCCGTCAGTTCATCGGAGGAATAGATACGCTTGAACGGGTCGGTGTGTTCGGAGGACGAGTCGCCGTACATCAGCCCGCGGAAGACAAAGGTACTGAAAGGTCCTCCGCCGAACTGGACGGCTCCGCGCTTGCCGAACTCGTAGCGTCCGAGCAGATAGACGGGCATATTCATGCCGAAAATCCACAGGTCGTCCCGCGTGGCACCGTTGCGCAGGAGCATGTGCTCCGCGCCCAGCAGCAAGTTTACCTGCACCACCAAGTGCGGCGTGCAGTTGAAGTCAATGAACCCTCCTATCTCGCCCGACATACGCGGGGCGGCGGTGATAGGGGACGCCTGCGCGGCGACCACCTCGTGGAGCAACATGCCGCTCATGGTGGCACTCAGTTTGAAGCCGCCTGTTACCACTTTGCGCACCTGCTCCGTGCTGTCGTTGGGAATGAACACACGCGCTTGGAGAGTCGCGGCGAGGAGCGTTGCCAACAGGGATAGCGTCAATCGTTTCATGGGGTTGAGGGTTGAGAGTTGAGGGTTGAGAGTTGAGGGTTGAGAGTTATCGGAGTATTCGGAGTACTCAGAGTATTCTGAGTATTCTGAGTATTCAGAGTATTCTGATTATTCAGAGTCTCTTACAGCGAGAAGCGGAAAGTGAAGCGTATGCCGTTCTTCTTCCAGCCGCTCAGTCCGTCGTTGTAGTTGAGGCGGCGCACATAGTCCACACGCAGGAACTTGAAGATATTTTCCACACCCGCCGTGAGTTCCATGTAAGGCACCTTTCCCATCGGGCTGCAACCGTCCGGCAGCACATACAGCCCTTCGCCCGATATGAGGGGGTTGTTCTTCGCCGACAATCCGCCGTAAATGCCGCTGAACGAGACGACCTCGCGCAGTTTGAGTTTCTTCCACCCCGGTATGCGGTTGAATATCCATCCTTTCAGGTAGTAGGTCATGTACCACGCCACATAGTGGTCCATCGTGAACTCCATGGGTTTCATCATGTTGAAAGTGTTGGGCGTCATGAAGAGCGACTGGTTGCTGTTGGGGATAAAGAGTTTCGGGAACGGCACCTTGTTCCACACGATACCCGTCTGCACCATCAGGTCGATATGTCCGAAAGAGGAGAGCCAGAACCGTTTCTCGGCGGAAATCTCGGTGTAGTTGTACAGCCGGTTGAAGTCGAACACGCCTATTTGGTGTTTCAGCCGTATCACGGGTGCGTCTTTCGCGAGGTTGAAGACCGACTCTTTGCCCATGCGGTTTTTGTACATCGGCTGTCCGGGCGTGAAGCGCAACTCCGCCGTGAGGCTCAGGTCGTGGAACATCCGGACGGGCTGCGTGGTGCCGTCGGCGAGGATACGGTCAGCGGAGCGAGCCCGCCGCCTCGTTGTTCTGGTACTGCGCGCTGAGGTCTATCGCCAGCCTGTTCTCCCACTCCTTCTCATAGCGCAGGCACGCGGTATAGACATACTGCATCGCGGTGGGCACGGAGCCCGTGGGAATGGACATAATGACATTGTCCCGGTCGAACTGCGCAAACGACTGCCCGGGCACCTCCATATCGTATTGGCTGCTCAGGTACAGCGCGTGGCGGAGCGACTCGTAGGGGTGGTACTCCTTCTCGTTGAAAGAGTAAATGAGCGTGGCGTTGTGCTTCACGCGCAGGTCGCTGCAGCCGAGTGCGACATAGCCGCTCAGGAACCAGTGTTTGTTCATGTTGGCGGTCGTCATGCCTCCCACGCGCAGGCGCACGCCCTCCACCTTGTTGTAACTAATCAGGTTCCAAATGGGTCCGAAGTCGAACTTGCTGTCCGCGAAGTCCTTGCTCGTGGGGATATACTCCGCCACGAACACATCTATCGTCCGCACAATGCCCTGAAACTTCTTCACGCCGCGCAACTCCTTAATGAGCGAGTCCATAACTGACTCTTTCTGCGTGAGCGGCACGGGTCGGATATGCGTCCATTGCTGTTTGGTGTATTCCATCGCGCTGTCCAGCATCACCGACTTGTCTTTCATGCCCGCAAAGAGCGAGTCGGGCACCTCCGCCGCGAAGTCGTAGCCGCTGAAGAGTCGGCGGTTGTGCGTGTAGAGTTGGCGCATCTTCTTGAAGAGGTAGAAACGCGAGTAGGTGTTTATCTCCTCTGGCGCCCACATCCCGTTCTCCAACTGCCGAAACGACTGCTCTATGCTCAAATCGCGCACGAAGTTCATGTTGATATGCGGCGGCACATTAATGCTGTATTTCTTCAGCGCGTAGGTCGAGTCGCACACCACATACAAATGCCCCGTGAAGCCGAAACTCTCCGAGTTGACGGGCACGAAGGCGAGGTCGATACAGCGCGTCCCCTCCACCGTCAGCGTGTCTTGGATATAGTAGTGGTAGAAGCCGACCGCCAGCGCAGACGACAAGGGCGACACGAAGCGGTTGAGCATAATCTCTATGTCGTCCTCGAAGATATCCACGCGCGTGAACATCGCGTCAATGTTGCCGTCCAGTCCGTTCTTCGCCAGCATCTTCTCCACGCCCTGTATCCGCTTGGCTTTCACCACCTGCCGCTCCTGCCGGGGCTTGCGGCGGTAGTAGCGGTCGCTCAGCGTCTCGCGAATGGAAATGGTCAGCACGGGGTTGTTGTTGAACTGCGCCGTGTCCACATAGTGCTCGATAAAGTCGAAGTTGCGCCAGAACTTGTTTTTCTGAAAGTCGAAGTCGAACTGGTCAAGCGCCATTATCAACTTCTCGTACTCCTCCACTTTGTAGCGGTCGGCGGCTTCCAGACGGTTGTCTTTCTTGTGCGCAATCACATTCTTCACCAGTTCCACGGCGGGGTTTCCCTTGCGCGTGTAGTGCTCACGCCGCTTGGGAGTGGGGGCGACCACCACCTCCTGCAACCCGTACACATCGGGCTCCAGCCGCAGGGTGTAGTTCTTCTGGAAATGTCCGGGGCGCAGGTTGACGAGCGCGGTCTTGTAGCCGACCATGGAGGCCTGCACCGTGGTCAGCCCCTGCGTGTTGCCCAGCGTGAAACGCCCCTCCAAGTCGGAGGTGGTACCTATCGAAGAACCGACGAACAACATCTGCACAAAAGGAATGGTGTCGCCCGTCTCCGCGTCCAGCGTAATGCCGGAGAACCCCGTCGTGCTCCCTCGTTCCGACGACGGCACGGGACGAGAAGTGCGGGGCACGCTGTCCTGCGTCTGCCCCGCACACACATTACACAACCCGTTCAGCACCCATATCGTAAAAAGCAAGGTAAAGGTCTTTCTGATCTTCATAGTAACAAGCCTTCGGTTGTTATTCCGTTTCGGCTGCAAAGGTACTGCCTTTCCGCCGCCCCCGCAATATCATTTCTTCCCAAAAACATGGCAAAACCGAACAAAACCGCCACCAAAGCCCCGCCGCCGGACAATCGCCCGACGGCGAAGCGGTCTTTGTCGCTCGGCGTGTTACCACCATCCTACCGATTTGGTGAACAGCAGGAAGCCCAGCAGGGCGGCAACCGGCGTGATAATGACATAGTGGTACCAGGCATAGTGCCAGCAACCACCCATGCAAAAGAAGAATACGGTTGCGGCTAACCATAAAAGCCACAGGATAATCCATTTCGTGTACATAGTCGTTGCGTTTTTATTATCACAAGGTTAATCGCCGGTGCTTACAGGGTATCGAACTTCTCGCCCGTCAGTTTGGCGTCCGAGTACAACTCCCGCGGCAGCACATTCGGGTAGGCATGCCACTGGCGAATCGACATCGTCCCGCGTCCGTTGTGGAGCGTCTGCCGCGTGCCGTCGTTGTGCAGCCACTCGCCCTCCACGCGGTCGAACATCAGCGTGGCAACGGGGTTGTCGGGCACTTGGAAGGTTACGCCCCATGTCGTCGCGTTCGCCACATGCGCTTTCACATGCAGCACGCCGCCTTCCGTGGCGATATAGATATGGTAGTTCTCGGGGAAGAAGCCGTCCAACTCGCGGAAGAACACCCAGTCGGAGTGGCGGATATTCATCACATCGCCGTCGTGGTAGCCGCCGCGCAACTTGCCGTTGGAGGCGTAGTGTTTCTGCGTCAGCAGGTCGAAGACGGAGAAGTCTTTCATGCCCGCCCGCATGTCGTAGAGCGAGCAGTGCACCTCGTCGAAAGCCACCCATCCCCAGTCTTCCCATGCGCCTAACTCGGCAGCCGAGGAGTCCACCGCCACATAGCGTTCGCGGATACCCTGACCCTTCACCGCGATGGCGTTCGCCTCTGCGCCGAGCCGAATCCAACCTTCCACATTGCCTGCCCAGTTGTAGCCGTAGGTAATGCTGTGTTGCGTCAGCGCGGACGGCACCGTCTTGCCGTACCAGAGCGGACGCCCCTCGGGACGGTGCCACAGGTCTGCCTGATAAGCGTTCTCCTTGCTGTGCAACTCAAGGTGCCAACTATGGTCGGCGTAGCAGGTAACACGATACGACGAACCGCAGGTAACAATCACTCGGTCAGACAGTTGCTCTATCTGCAACGACCCTTTCGGCTCGCGGTACATCTGCTCGTAGTGGGTCTGATTCGAGAAGTCCGCCACCCGATAAATGGAACTCTCCAACTGACGAATGTTGCCTGTCCCCTTCGTCCAGTTCAGGTTCACCACATCCAACTGCTCCTGTGCCAGCGAGAGAATGGATCCGCCCACGAAATAGCGCTCCCCGTCCTCGCCCGTCAGAGAGAATTGGTGCAACCAATCCAAGAATCCGCTTCGCACTTGTTCTTCCACGCCGCTGCGCGCCTCGTCGGCAAGTGTTACCTCCAAGTGTTTCTCTTCTGCCAATGTTTTCATAACAGTGAAAGTTTTTTGGTTAATAATATGAGGAGTATAGAAAAAATACCCTCGGAATTTCGAGGGCAAAAATACTGCTTTTCAAGAATACGGGAAATAGTAGAATAGGGAAAAGAGTAGGCAAAAAGGCGGAAAAGTGAAAGAACAGGTACGCAAAAGCGGGGAAATAGTAGGCAAAATGTCGCCTGAATTTTGCAAAAACAAATTATTATCCGTATCTTTGCACCGCAAACAACAAACGAAGCGCCGCAATGGAAATCATTGACCACAACTTTATCATCCGCGAGGACTGCCCGCACATGGGACGCGACTTTGTGCTCTACCACGACGCCCATCCGCGGCGAAAACTCGGCAAAGCCTTCTCCCTGCAAAACTATGCGCTGGTTACCATCGTGGAAGCGGGGGAGTTGGATCTCAACATCAACGGTATCTTCACATGCCGCATTCGCGGCAAGGGATTGCTCTACCATCTCCCCGACCAAATCTTCACCCTCGAACACATGTCGGACGACTTCGCGGGCAGGTTATCATCATGTCCAACGATTTCATCTCACACTTGGGTTTGGAGGTGCAAATGGAGACCAGTTGGCACCTTATGCAACAACCTTTCCTGCCGCTGAACAACCAGGCAATGGACGCCATCCTCAATGTGTACGAGATGTATGCCGCCATGCTGTTGCAGACCAACAACCCGCACCGCTTCACCATCGTGCAGCACCTCACGAGGGCGTATTTCCTGAGTTTCGACTTCTACTACCACTCCCACTTTCCCGACACCATGTCGCGGAACCGCAACCATGCCCTCACGCAGCAGTTCTTCAACCTCCTGCGGCAGCATGTCCACAAGGAGCATACCGTGCAGTACTATGCCGACCGCCTGCACATAACCCCCAAGTATCTGAGTGCCTGTATCAAACAGGCGACGGGGCAGAACGCCAAGCAGTGTATCGACAAATACCTCGTCAAATACGCGCAACATCTGCTCACCACCGAAATGCGCCCCGCCAAGCCGGACACGCTCCCCGTGGCGCGCACCGTTGCCCAAGTGGCATACGAACTCGGCTTCTCAGACCCCGCCACCTTCAGCCGCTACTTCTACAACCAAACAGGCATCCGTCCCCGCGACTGGCGCGAACGCATACGCTAAAGTAGAACAAGGAACCAAGAACCAGGAGCCAAGACTGATTACCTTTGACTATACAAGTCTAATCGGTCTTGACTCCTGGTTCTTGGCTCTTGGTTCCTTGCTCCTGGCTCCGAAAACTATATCGCGTCCACGAACTTCACCAGTGCCTCGCGGTCTTCTTTTGGGAGGTTATAGAACTGCACGGTGCTCTCGTAGGCGTCTGACTCGGCGGAGTAGCCGTGCCAGAGGATAGCCTCCACGGCGTTGCGGGCGCGGGTATCGTGGAGCCGTGCGGCGTAGTCATCGCCCGTAACTTTCTGGTGCAGTCCGCGTCCCCAGAGCGGCGTGGTGCGGCACCAGCCCGTGCGGATGTCGTTCTCCATGCAGAGTTTATGCTGCACCATGTCGGTGTATGGCCAAATGGTCTGGTAGGGGTAGCGCGGCATGTCGCTGTTGCGGGTGAAGAAGCGGTTGGGGTCTTGCAGTTGGTCGCTGCCGGTAGTCCATGATGGTCGGTGGCAGGCGGCGCAACCTATCTGATTGAACACCTCGCGTCCGCGTTTCACCACGGGGTCGTCTGCCCCACGGACAGCGGGCACGGCGAGCCCGCGGTGCCACACCATGAAGTCGGCATACTCGTTGTCGCTCATCTCCACAGGCAGGTCTTTGGATGTGAGGTAGGCGTAGATATTCTGCTGCACATCGTCGGTGAACCACTCGGCGTGGCTGTGTTCGGGGTCTATCTTCTCGATATAGTCGG
>JBJEJX010000075.1:0-5312 GCA_051878345.1 Paludibacteraceae bacterium
CGCTCTTTGGCGGCAACGGTTACCTTGCGGTAGGCGCTGTTGATACCCACCTGCTTGAAGAGCAAAGCAATCTTGTTCACCTCCTGCTCGCTGCCCGTGCCCAGCGCAAAATCGTCCAAAGCGTTGTAGTAGCGACGGATAATCTCCTGCTTGCTCGCCTCGCAGCAAGCGGCATCGTCCGTGATACAGAAGCCCACCATGTTCACGCCCATGTCCGTGGGCGACTTGTAGGGGTTGTGCCCGTAGATACCCGTGAAGAGCGCGTCCAGCACAGGGAAGATTTCAATGTCGCGGTTGTAGTTGACAGCCGTCTTCCCGTATGCCTCAAGGTGGAACGGGTCTATCATGTTCACATCGTTGAGGTCAGCCGTCGCCGCCTCGTAGGCGATATTCACGGGATGCTTGAGCGGCAGACTCCAGACGGGGAAGGTCTCGAACTTGGCATATCCCGCTTCGCGTCCGCGGGTATGCTCGTTGTAGAGTTGTGAGAGGCAGACCGCCATCTTGCCGCTGCCCGGTCCGGGGGCGGTTACCACCACCAACGGGCGCGTGGTCTGCACATAGTCGTTCCTGCCGTAGCCGTCTTCCGAGTCAATGAGTTCCACATTGTGGGGGTAGCCCTCAATGGTGTAGTGGCAGTAGGTAGTGATACCGAGCCGCCCCAAGCGCTGGCGATAGGTGTCGGCGGACTTCTGCCCGTTGTAGTGGGTAATGACCACCGAGGACACCATAAACCCACGCTGCATGAACTCGTCGCGCAGGCGGAGCACATCCTCGTCGTAGGTGATACCGAGGTCCTGACGCACCTTGTTCTTCTCAATGTCGAGCGCAGAAATGACAATCACTATCTCCAGCGTGTCGCGCAACTGGGTGAGCATAGCCAATTTGCTGTCGGGGCGGAACCCCGGCAGGACACGGCTGGCGTGGTAGTCATCAAACAACTTGCCGCCCATCTCAAGGTAGAGTTTGTTGCCAAACTGCGCAATGCGCTCTTTGATATGCTCCGACTGTATGCGGATATATTTTTCGTTATCGAAACCCATGATGTTAATTAAGAATTCTGAATTAAGAATTAAGAGGGTATTCTTAATTGTTTAAAAGTGGCTGCTGCCGTCGAAGCAGTGGGTGCAGACCTTGCACTTGGGCAAGCCTATGGCTTGTATCAGGTCTTCCAACTTGGTGTACCGCAGCGAGTTGAGATGGAAGCGGTCGGCTATCGCCTGCACCATACGGTTATACTCGGGCGAGTCGGTTATCGTATAGGCATGTATGCGGTCAGGGTCGTTCGCCGCCTCCTGTCCCTCAAACTCCGCAATAAGACGGCGGGTGATAAGTTCCATGTCCGACTTGGAGGCGGTGAAGTTCAGGAACGGGCAGCCATAGAACAGCGGAGGGCTGGCAATACGCATGTGCACCTCCTTCGCTCCCGCCTCTTTCAGGCAGGCGGTGTTGTCTTTGAGTTGGGTACCGCGCACGATAGAGTCGTCGCAGAAGAGGACGCGCTTGTCCTTCAAGATAGACTGGTTGTGGATAAGTTTCATCTTTGCCACAAGGTCGCGCATCTCCTGCTGAGAAGGAGTGAAAGAGCGCGGCCAGGTGGGCGTATATTTAGAGACAGCCCGCCGATAGGGTACGCCTTTCCCCGCCGCATACCCCACCGCCATGCCTATACCCGAATCGGGAATACCGCAGGCGCAGTCCACCTCGGTAGGGTCGGTCTTGCCCATCAGGTAGCCACAGGCATTGCGTACCTGCTCGGCGTTGCGCCCTTCGTAGTCGCTGGTGGGGAAACCGTAGTAAACCCACAGGAAGGAACAAATCTGCATCTCCTCGTCGGGTCTGCGCAATACCTCCATGCCGTCGGCGCAGATACGCACTATCTCGCCGGAGCCGAGGAAATACTCGGTACGGAAACCGAGGTTGCAGAACGAAGTTGTCTCACTCGCCACGGCATACGCACTCGCGCCGTCCTCGCCCCGTCTGCAGCCAACCACGACAGGTGTGCGTCCTATCTTGTCGCGGGCGGCAATGATACCGTCTTCCGTCAGAAGGAGGATACTGCAGGAACCCTGTATCTGGCGATAGACATTCTCTATGCCGTCCACGAAGTCCTTGCCCTTAACGATAAGCAAACCCACCAACTCGGTCGGGTTGATACGCCCGCTACTGAACTCGCTCAGGTGCATATTCTCTTCCAACAAATGCGCCACCAACTCCTCCGCGTTGTTGATTCTGCCGACCGTGCTGACGGCGAAACGCCCCAAATGGGAGTTGAAGAGCAAGGGTTGCGCATCAGTATCGGAAATGATACCTATGCCCGCGTTGCCGCTAAACCCCGCCAACTCGTCCTCGAACTTCGTCCGAAAGGGGGAGTTCTTAATGCTGTGAATCACCCGTCTGAACCCGTTTTCGGGGTCATAGGTCGCCATACCCGCACGGCGTGTGCCGAGATGGCTGTGATAGTCCGTACCGTAAAACACATCGGTTACACACGATACCGTGGATACTTCGCCAAAGAAACCTGCCATAGTTGTAATGATTAAGGACCGATTGCTTCTGCTCGCTGAAAGATAAAGGATAAAAGACCTTTACTTTCGACTATACAAAACCATTTCGTCTTTTATCCTTTGTCCTTCCTCTTTTATCCCAAATATGCCGCTATATTCTTCTCTATGCGGGCGGAGAGGTTCTCTTCCGCATGGTCAAGAATAAGTTTCTCGCCCACTATATGCTCGTAGAGTTCCACATAACGATTGGTAATGCCAGCCACCACCTCGTCGGTCATTTCGGGTACCTGCTGCCCCTCCTTGCCTTGGAAACCGTTGTCCATCAGCCACTCGCGCACAAACTCTTTGCTCAATTGCTTCTGCGGCTCGCCTGCCTCGAAGCGTTCCTTGTAGCCCTCGGCGTAGAAATAGCGGCTTGAGTCGGGGGTGTGCACCTCGTCCATAAGCAGTATCCGCCCGTTGTGCTTGCCGAACTCATACTTGGTGTCCACGAGGATAAGCCCTTGCTTAGCGGCTATCTCCTGCCCGCGCCGGAAGAGGGCGAGGGCATACTTCTCAAGTTGCTCGTACTCGTCAGCGGGAATCAATCCGCGGGAGATAATCTCCTCGCGGGAAATGTCCTCATCGTGCATGCCTATCTCCGCCTTGGTGGTGGGGGTGATAATCGGTGCGGGGAACTGTTCGTTCTCGCGCATCCCCTCCGGCAGATGCACACCGCAAATCTCACGCACGCCGCTCTTGTAGGCACGCCATGCGGAGCCGCAGAGGTAACCGCGCACAATCATCTCCACGGGATAACCCTCGCAACGAATGCCCACGGTAACCATCGGGTCGGGAGTAGCCAGTTTCCAGTTAGGGACAATGTCAGCAGTCGCATCGAGGAACTTAGCGGCTATCCTGTTGAGGATTTGCCCTTTGAAGGGAATGCCTTTGGGGAGGATAACATCAAATGCCGAGATACGGTCGGTAGCCACCATGACAAGGCGGTCGTCGCCAAGGAAATAGACATCACGGACTTTGCCGCGGTACACCCCCGTCTGTCGGGGGAAGTAAAAGTTGGTTGCAGTAAGTGCTTCCATACGCTATAACAAGTAATATACAATAGATAACAAGTGATAGTTCATTGGTTTGCTTCTGTCATTTTGTCATTCCGCAAAGATAGCGCGAAGGTAGCGCGAAGGTAGCGCAAGGGTAGCGCAATGGTAGCGAAAAAGTCGCGCAAAAGCGAATAACAGAATGATAACAATCCGAGTTTATTCACAACAAAATGCAAGTAACACAGCCGTATACAACAAAATGCAAGATACAACAAAATGCAAGCAACAACCGTATACAACAAAATGCAGGCAACAACCGCATACAACAAAATGCAAGCAACAGCCGTATATCGGTTGCCATCGGTTATTTGCTATTTGTACTCATCCCATGCCTTGATTTCCAGTTGGTCTATGTCAATGGTGCAGAAGGCGTTAATGAAGGCGGCAGCCAGCCGAGCATTGGTAAGCAGGGGGACATTGAGGTCGATAGCCGCGCGGCGGACATGGTAGCACACATCGTTCGCGGGGTCGGAAACAATGTCTTTGGGGACACTCACCACCAACTCTATGGTCTTGCCGTGGAGCAGGTCGAGAGCCTGCGGCTGTCCCTCCTCGCCGGGCTGATAGACCGTGATATTCGGCACTCCCGCCTCGTTGAGGAAATGACCTGTGCCGCGGGTGGCATAAATGGTGAAGCCCTTGCGCACAAGTTGCTTGACAGGCTCCAACATCTGGACTTGCTGCTTGGCGTCGCCCACGGAAACGAGCACATTTTTCTTGGGGATACGCAGTCCGACGGAGAGCATGGAAGTGAGCAACGCGGCATTGGCGTCCTCGCCCAAGCAGCCCACCTCGCCGGTGGAAGCCATATCCACGCCTATCACGGGGTCGGCTTTCTGCAAGCGGTTGAAAGAGAACTGAGACGCCTTCACGCCGACATAGTCGAAGTCGAAGAGCGACTTGTTGGGTTTCTCTACGGGCAAGCCCAACATGATACGGGTGGCAATGTCTATGAAGTTGATTTTGAGCACCTTGCTCACGAACGGGAACGAGCGGGAGGCACGCAGGTTGCACTCTATCACCTTAATCTCGTTGTCGCGGGCGAGGTACTGGATATTGAACGGACCGCTAATCTTCAACTCGCGGGCAATCTGTCCGCTGATTTTCTTGATTCGGCGCACGGTCTCCACATAGAGTTTCTGCGCAGGGAACTGGATAGTGGCGTCGCCGGAGTGCACACCCGCGAACTCAATGTGCTCGGAAATGGCATAGGCAATGATTTCGCCGTCCTTCGCCACGGCATCCATCTCCACCTCCTTGGTGTTGAGCATGAACTTCGAGATAACCACGGGGTGTTTCTTGCTGACGGTAGCCGCGAGTTTGAGGAAACGCTCCAACTCGTTTTGATTGGAGCAGACATTCATCGCCGCTCCCGAAAGCACATACGAGGGACGGACGAGGACGGGGAAGCCCACCTTGTCAATGAAACGGTTGACATCGTCCATCGAGGTGAGGGCGCTCCATTCGGGCTGGTCAACGCCGATACGGTCGAGCATGGCGGAGAACTTGTCGCGGTCTTCGGCATTGTCAATGGACTGCGCCGTGGTGCCGAGGATAGGCATGTGCTGCGCATCGAGTTTGAGGGCGAGGTTGTTCGGAATCTGTCC
Organism: Paludibacteraceae bacterium; assembly: GCA_051878345.1. Lineage (GTDB taxonomy): Bacteria > Bacteroidota > Bacteroidia > Bacteroidales > Paludibacteraceae > Colicola. The sequence continues at coordinate 5,212 of JBJEJX010000075.1, forward strand.
GCCCGTGGAGACAATCACGCCGTGCGGGTTCTCCAATTCGAGGATATCCATCACGCGCTCGAAGGTCAGTTCGTCGAAATAGAGGCGGTCGCACATATCGT
>JBJEJX010000076.1:0-25446 GCA_051878345.1 Paludibacteraceae bacterium
ATATCATCTGCAGCGGCTATTCGCAGACCGATACGGAGAACGAGTTGATAGACCTTGCGTTGCTCAACATGACCGACATACTGGTCTTGCGCGGCGACAAGGCGAAGCAGGACAACCGCTTTGTGCCGAGCATAGGCGGTCTGGCGCACGCGTCGGAACTGTGCGAGCAGGTCAACCACTTCAACAACGGCGACCTGCTCTACGGCGACAAACACCAGTTCGGCAGCCCCTTCCACTACGGTGTAGCAGGCTATCCGGAGAAACACGAGGAGGCGATGAACCTGCAGACCGACATGGACGCGCTGAAACACAAAGTGGATCTCGGCGCAGAGTTTATCCTCACGCAGATGTGCTTCGACTGCGGGCGGTTCTTTGACTTTGCAGAGCGGTGTCGCGCTGCCGGTATCAACGTGCCTATTCTGCCCGGTATCAAGCCGTTAGGCACACTCTCGCACCTGACGATGCTGCCGAGCACATTCCATGTGGATTTCCCCGATGAGTTGGCGAAGCGGCTGCGCGTGTGCCAGACCAACGACGATGTGAAGAAAGCGGGTATCGAATGGGCGACCGAGCAGGCGGCGACATACAAGCAGGCGGGACTGCCGTGCGTGCACTTCTACACGATGAACAACAGCCCGTCGGTGGAGCAGATTGTGAAAGAGGCGGGGCTGGACAAGTAAAAGACTCTCTCCGTCCCTCCCTGCAAGGGAGGGATGAGACGGATTAGCATTATGTGTTTGCGCGAAGCATTAGGAAATAGGATATTGTTGCTGGACGGGGCGATGGGGTCTATGCTGTCCGGCAGAGGGTTGAGCGACATGCTCAACCTGCGGGAGCCGGAGACCATCCGCGGCATTCACCGCGCTTATTTGGAAGCGGGGGCGGACATCATCACGACCAACACATTCAGCAGTCAGCGTATCTCGCTGGCAGGCGAGGAACTGCCTAATGAGTACCTCGCCGAGGGATTGGAACGGCTCGCCGAGCGGCTCAACCGCGCCGGCGTGCGGCTGGCTCGCAAGGAAGCCGACCGCATGACGGCATGCACGCCTGAACGCCCCCGCTTCGTGATTGGCGACGTGGGACCCACCACCAAGTTGCTCTCGATGAGCGAGTCGGTGGATGACCCTGCCGCGCGCGCCCTCACGTTTGATGAGATGGAGCAGGCGTACTATGAGCAGATATGCGTGCTGGCGGAGGAGGGGGTGGACGCCATCCTCTTGGAGACCATCGTCGATACCCTGTCCGCCAAAGCGGGTATTCATGCCTATATGAGGGCAAAAGAAGGACTCGCCCCTGCCCTACAAGACCCAACCCAACCCTCAGACCCCCTCCAACTCCCCCTACGAAGGGGGAGAGTAAGAGAATTACCTTCGTCTATAAATCCTAATCTTACTCCCTCCCTCGGTAGGGAGGGGCGAGGAGGGTCATCTTTCCCCGAGTTGATGCTCTCGCTGACAGTCTCCGGCAACTCCGGCAGGTTGCTCTCGGGGCAGACAATAGAGGCGTTTGTGGCGTCGGTGGCGTTTGCCAAACCGCTCTCCATCGGTATCAACTGCAGTTTCGGTGCGGCAGGACTGGCACCCTACCTGCGGAGGCTGGCGGAGTGCACAAGCACATTACCGCAGGCGGGATGCCTGCGTCCCCAATATCCGACTTGCTATGTCTCCTGCCACCCGAACGCAGGGTTGCCCAATCAGTTTGGCGAGTACGACGACACGCCGCAGACCATGGTTTGGCAGGTGCGCAAGTTCGTGGAGGCCGGTTGGGTGAATATCATCGGCGGCTGCTGCGGCACCACGCCCGCCCATATCGCCGCGATGAGGGGGATGTTGGACACAGAGCCAAGAAGCGGGAAGCGAGAACAGAAACGGGCTGCACAGACGACTGACCACATGCCACCGGCCACCACAGTATCCGGTTTGGAGGCACTGTCCGTTTCATCCGATACCTTTCTCAACGTAGGCGAGCGGTGCAACGTGGCGGGCTCGCGCAAGTTCCTGCGGCTTATCTCCGAGGGACAGTACGAAGAGGCATTGCAGATAGCCCGCAAGCAGGTGGACGACGGCGCCATGGTGCTGGATATCAACATGGACGACGGCTTGCTCAATGCCCGCAAAGAGATGCGGCACTTCCTCAACCTGCTCGCCTCCGACCCTGAGGTGGCGCGTGTGCCGATAATGATAGACTCGTCTGATTTCCAAGTGATTACCGAGGGACTGAAATGCCTGCAAGGCAAGGGGATTGTCAACTCGCTCTCGCTCAAGCAGGGAGAGGAAGTGTTCTTGCAGCAGGCGCGCGAGGTCTATCGCCTCGGCGCTGCGGTCATCGTGATGTGCTTTGACGAGGAGGGGCAAGCCACCGACTATGACCACCGTGTCCGTATCTGCCAACGGGCATACGACCTGCTCACCAAACAGGTGAGATTTGCCCCCAATGATATTATCTTCGACCCGAACATCCTTGCCGTCGGCACAGGTATCGCCGAGCATGCGTACTATGCGCTCGACTTCCTGCGGGCGACCGAGTGGATACACACGCATCTGCCCGCCTGCCGTATCTCCGGCGGGGTGAGCAACCTCTCGTTTGCCTTCCGCGGCAACAACTACCTCCGCGAGGCTATGCACGCCGTTTTCCTCTACCACGCCATCCAACGCGGCATGAACATGGCGATTATGAATCCCGCCACAGCGGTGCAGTACGCAGACATTCCAACCGAGTTGCGCGAGGCGATAGAAGACTTGCTATTCGCGCGGCGCGAGGACGCCACCGAGCGACTGATAGAACGCGCTGCGGTCTTTCAACGCAGCAGTCAGACCGAAGGGGCAGGCGGCAGCGGAGGCGCAGGCGTCCCGCCTGCGGCGGAAACAGCAGACAGCGCGACGGTGCTTATCTCTGCGTTGCAGAAAGGCGACGCCGCTCCGCTGCAAGCGGCGATAACAGACCTGATCGGTAGCGGCAAGACGGCGGTAGAGATTATCTCCGGACCGCTGATGGAGGGGATGAACCGCGTGGGGGAACTGTTTGGCGAAGGCAAGATGTTCCTGCCGCAGGTGGTCAAGACCGCCCGCACCATGAAGCAGGCAGTGGATATCCTCACCCCCTATATGAGCCAAGGAAACGAGGCGTCGTCCATCCACTACCGAGGCAAGATTCTGCTTGCCACGGTCAAGGGCGACGTGCACGACATAGGGAAGAATATCGTGCATATCATATTGACTTGCAACGGATTTGAGGTGATAGACCTCGGAGTGATGGTGCCTGCCGAGAAGATTATCGAAACCGCCATTCGTGAGAAGGTGGACATCGTCTGCCTGAGCGGTTTGATTACGCCATCGCTGGACGAGATGTGCCGCGTAGCGGAAGCGATGGAGCAAGAGGGCTTGCGCCTGCCTTTGTTTGTGGGCGGTGCCACGACCTCGCTGGTACACACCGCGGTGCGTATTGCACCGCTCTACCGAGGCGGGGTCTTCCACATGTTGGATGCGTCTCAAGACCCCGTGGTGGCGCATGCGCTACTCGACCCCAACCGCCGCGAGGAGACACTCAGCGCCAACGCCCGACAGCAGCAAGAAGTGCGCGAACGCTTCGAGGGGAAACGGCCGGCAGAAAGCGAAGCGGGCGGACAGCGGACGACAGAGCCGGCGGAGAGCGCGAAATGCAGTCCGTCAGCGCAGCGGGCGGGTAGCGAGAACGGACAACTATTGCCCATTCTCGTCCGCGAGTTGATTCCACATATTGATTGGCTCTATTTCTACTGGGCATGGCGTGTGAAAGAAGACTCTGAGGAAGGGCGGAACCTGCTGCGCGATGCCATGGCGTGGCTGCGCAAAGTGAGCGATAACCCGCACTACGCCCTGCGCACCACCTGCCCGTTCTTCCCCGCGCGAGGCACAACGGAGGGCATACGGATGGCGGACGGCACACTCCTCATCGGGTCGGAGAAAATGGCACGGTATGTCATGCCAGAGAATGACCAAATAGGTATTTTCGCCGCCACGATAAGCCAACAAATGGTGCAAGACATAGAGCAACTGAAAGCCTCCCACGACGATGATTATCAGGCGCTTCTGCTGCAAACCATAGGCGACCGTCTGGCGGACGCGGCAAGTACCTATATGCGCCTGCAAGCAGAGAAAGAGCACGGCAAGAAAGGTATCATGCCCGCCGTGGGCTATCCTTCTCTGCCGCAGCAACAACTCATCTTCCAACTGGCGGAGTATCTGGATTTCCCGTCGCTGGGTATCTCCCTCACCGAGAACGGCGCCATGTATCCCCAGTCCTCCGTGGCGGGGCTGTGTATCCTCCACCCCGAAGCCGAGTACGCGATGTAAGACCCAAATGGGAAAATCTTAATAATCGTACATTTCCGAGGCAGATTACCCTCGCGGTCGACCCGCGATCGACCCGCGACAGACCTGCGAAAAAACTGCGACAACGAGGGAGAACGAGAATCTTAAAAATCGTACTGTTTGGGCAAGTGCATAAAAAAGAAACAGACTGCTTGACACAAGTCAAACAGTCTGTTTCTTTTCGTGCTTGCGGATTAGAAGTCCAAATCCAGCGGAGCGAAGAGTTTTGCCTTCGAGGGCTTGATGAACTTGCCGTACTTGGCTTGGAGCGCCTTCTGGTTAATCAGTTTGGGGTCGCCTACGAGGATGATGGTCATCGGCTTGCCTTGGATGTACTGTTGGTAGAACTCCTTGATTTGGTCAAACGTCAGGTTATCAATCGCCTCCTTGTTGTAGAGGGCAGGGTCTTCGTTGTAGCCCATCTCTTTCCAATAGTCGTAAGTATGAGTCTTGCCGCGGAACGAAGGTTTGTCAATTTGTGCATTTTGGCGCAATGCGGCTTTCACTGCCTCGATACGCTCGGGATACTCCGGCATGGAGTCCACAAGGTTCATGAACACCTCAATGGCATCTGCCGCCTTGTCGCTCTGGGTACCGATATAGCCCATGAAGCAGGAGTTCTTGCCCGGACGAGCACCCTCGGACATGATACCGTAAGCGGTGTAAGCCATGGAACGTTTCTCGCGAATCTCATCCAATACCAATCCCGTAAATCCGCTGGAGAAATACTGGTTGAAGGCTTGGAAGAGCACATCTTGGTCTTTGTCGTAGGGCACGCCCTCGAAATAGAAATAGATGGTAGCCTGCTGTACGTTGCTGTTCGGCATAAAGTAGATTTGCGTCTTGTCGTATGCCTTACGGTCGCGGATAACGGGCGAGGTGGAAGGCTTCACACCCTCTTGCAGCGGCAGGTTGCCCGTCAAGACGGTCTTCACTTCCTCTACGGGCTTCTGACCGCAGTAGTAGATGTCCAGCGCATAGCGGGTAGCAGACAAGAACTCGGCTTTCAGTTTTGACTCATCGAGGTAGTAGATGTCCATAAACGGCACTACATCAATGTAATCCGACTGGTCGCCATAGAGCACATACTCTCTCAATGCCGCCGACTGCACTCTGTCAATCTTCGAAAGCATGAAACGGCTTGATAACTCGCTACCTTTCACTGCTTCGAACTGCTTCTGCTCGAACTTCGGGAAGAGCATCTGACGCTGTACCAACTGGCAAATCTCTGCCAAGTGTGCCTCATCGCCGTAGATTGTTACATAGAAATAACTTCTATCCACGTCATATCCGCAACGGCCTCCCAACTCAGCCAACTGACGGCGGAACTCCTGCGGATTCACATTTGGCATAATACCCGACATGTTCATCAATTCAGCCACCGGCTCCAACATCGGTTTCTTATCCGTGCCCACGCCATAGCGCAAAGTGAGCGAGAAGATATCGTTCTTGGGATTAGCACCGTAGTGCAGGGTGATATTCTCGTCAATAGGCGTAACGGTAACATCGTTCAAGTCCATGAAAGTCTGCTTGATAGGATCACTGGGCAGTTGCTTGAACGCCTTTGCGTACTCCGTCTCCTGACCGTTAATCAGGTCAAGCGACTTAATCTTCGGCTTCGCCAGTTTGTTCTTTTTCGGCGTGCCTTCCTCGAAAGTCAGCGTCATGTGGCTTGCGTTGAAGTACTTCTTTGCCACGCGCTGGATATCCTCTTTGGTAAGTGCTTGAATCTTAGCGTTTTGCGTGAAGATATTATCCAACGGCATATCGTAAATGAAGCAATAGAGCAACTCCATCATCTTCGACTCGGAATCCTCGAACTCCAACTTGAAGTTCTGGTCGTACTCTGCCTTCACGGTCTTAATCAACCAGTCGGGAATATCGCCGTTCTTAATCTTGTTGATTTCCGCCATCACGATTTTCTCGGTAGCGGCATTCGACTCATAGGCGCGTTGGTTCGCATCGTAGTAAGGCACTGCCTGCACGAGGATACGACCTTGGTCGCGGCGTGCATCGAAGGAAACAGCTGCGCCCGATACCTCACCGTCCATCGTGATACGGTCGAGCAGACCCGTGTTCGTGCCGTTGTTGAGCAACGAAACGACGAATTGCAATGCGAGAGCATCATCATCGGTAATTTTCACGCCGTCGTATGCCCAGCAGATTTGCGGATAGTAACCAATCTTGAACTTATAGTCGCCCTTCATCTCTGCCTTCGGGTAACTCTTGCGCTCGGGCAGGTCTTGCGGTTGCAGGCGTCCGAAGGTCTCTGCGATCATCGGTTTTGTGCGCTCCGTGTCGAAATCACCCACGAGGATAAGCGCCATATTGTTGGGCACATACCACGTGTTGTAGAACTCAATCAGTTTGCTCAAACGGGGGTTCTTCAGATGCTCGGGCAGACCAATCACATCGCGCTCGTAGGGGCTGCCTGCGTAGAGTTTGCCAAACAACTCCTGACGAATGTGCGACGACACATTGTCTTGGTACATGTTGTACTCCTCAAACACATTTTCCAACTCTGCTTGGAAAGTACGGAACACAGGATTGATAAGACGGTCAGAGAAAATGGTCAGCCACTTGTACATGTTCGATGCGGGGAACGAGTTGTGGTAGCAGGTCATGTCGTAGGACGTGAAGGCGTTCACACCCGTGGCTCCGATACCATCCATCAAAATAAAGAAGTCCTCGCAGGTGGCGTACTTAGCCGCCTCAATAGACTCCTCATTGATACGCGTGATGTAGTACTGACGCTTTGCCTCGTCAGTCTCCAAAGCGCAAGAGTCGTACAGCGCAATAATGTTCTCGTAGTGCACTTTCTCTTTCTCCCAATCCAGCGCACCGATACGGTCGGTACCCTTGAAAAGCATGTGCTCCAAGTAGTGTGCCAAACCGGTATATTCGGCGGGTTCGTCAATAGAACCTGCGCGAACAGCCACGTAGCCGGTTACATCCGGCTGGTCATGGTCTTCCCATAGCAAAACGGTCATGCCGTTGTCCAGTTTGTACTCCGTCAACCCCTCGCGAGACTGCCCGAAAGCCAAACCAAATGTGCTTAGCAAAGCCAAAGCGGATACAAATAGTTTCTTCATTGTTTCTTAATTATGTTGTTAGTTAATAAATGCTCCTTATTTAGACGCATAAACTTGCGAAATGCTACAAAATTTTAGTATCTATTCTCCGATTATCCTATTTCCAACAGTACCTTGCCGCATTGTCCCGACTCCATAATGTCGAAGCCCTTTTGGAAGTCCTCGAAAGCGAAGCGGTGGGTAATCACGGGCGAGAGGTCGAGTCCTCCGAGCAACATCTGCTCCATCTGGTACCATGTCTCCCACATTCGGCGGCCTGTTATACCCTTGATAGTCAGCGCATTGAAGATAACGTCCGACCAGTTCACCTTTGTGTCGTCGGGCAGGATACCGAGTTGGGCAATGTTAGCGCCCTTGTACATGTGCGCAATCATATCGTTGAAGGCGGCAGGGGCACCCGACATCTCCAGTCCCACATCGAAGCCCTTGATACCCAGTTGCTTCATCGCGCCCTCTACGGTCTCTCCTTTCGAGCCGTCCACGGTCAGTGTGGCGCCCATCTTCTTGGCTATCTCAAGCCGCAAAGGATTGAGGTCAGTTACCACGATATGTTTCGCTCCTGCATAACGGCATATACCCGCCGCCATCGTGCCAATCAGTCCCGCACCTGTAATCAGCACATCCTCGCCCAACAGGGGGAATGCCAAAGCGGTGTGTGTGGCATTGCCAAAAGGATCCATTATCGCTGCAAAATCATCGGGAATCTCGGGGCGCACATGCACAATGTTTGACTCAGGGATAGTAACATACTCAGCGAATGCGCCATCTTTGCCGAAGATACCCACCGACAGGCTGTTCTCACACACATGCCCCATGCCGCGGCGGCAGTTGCGGCAATGCCCGCACACGATATGCCCCTCGGCGGTTACGCGGTCGCCGACCTTCGTATTGCGCACGCCGGCACCAATCTCCACGACCTCGCCCACGAACTCATGCCCCATCGTGTAAGGCGGCGTGCAATGGCTTTGCGACCACTTGTCCCACTTGTACATGTGCAAATCCGTACCGCAGATAGCGGCTTTCTTCACCTTGATTAACACATCGTTCACGCCTACCTCGGGCATCGGCACATCTTCCATCCAAATACCCCGCTCGGCATACCGTTTCACTAAGGCTTTCATTATTACAAATACATATTTGAAATTGCGCCGCAAAGTTACTGCTTTTTTTTCAATTACGCAAAACAATTTGCATTTTTTTCCACGGTGCTCCGACGAAAGGCAACATTTTTAAGTTTCCCTTCCACAAGCGGAACACGTCCGCTATCCCGCGGGCGCATTGTCGGTTGACACTCACGCGAGTCCGACAGCCGTCAATCCAAGGCGATTAGCGAGTGAACAGAGCAATTGTATCACCACAAAATCCCACCCATGCCACGATACATCCGCCATAGATTGCCCCAAAAAGTAACTTTTATTTGCATATCCCAAAAAAAAGGAGTATCTTTGCAGCGCATTTTGTAAATAGGGAAATATGCACTTATGTTAATCAAAAACACGACCAATATGCAAAGAAAGACCTTTTTTATCGCCCTATGCGCTTTTGCGCTTTCGTTACCGCTGCATGCGCAACAAGACAGTGTTGCCGTTGCCGCCGACTCGGTGCCGGAAGGCTTTGTGTTCACCACCGTGGACAGTATAGGTATCACGCCCGTAAAGAACCAGCACCGCAGCAGCACCTGCTGGTGTTTCTCTACCCTCGGATTCCTTGAGAGCGAGTTGCTGCGCATGGGAAAAGGCGAGTACGACCTAAGCGAGATGTTCGTGGTGCACCACACGATGATGGACCGCGCCGAGTATGTGGTGCGTATGTACGGCTCCACGGAGTTTGCCCCGGGCGGGTCGGCTTATGATGTTATCTACTGTCTGAAAAACTACGGACTGGTGCCGCAAGAGGCAATGCCGGGCATCCAATACGGGGCTTCGGCGGCTGATACGCTACCCGTTCACAATGAGTTGGACGCGCTGGCAGGAGGCTACGTGAGTGCACTCACCAACGGCAAACTGAAGAAACTCACTCCCGTGTGGAAGAAAGGGCTACAAGCCATCTATGACACCTATTTAGGCGAGTGCCCGGAGACCTTTACCTATCAAGGCAAGGAATACACACCGCAGACTTTTGCCGCGTCGCTCGGACTGAATGCCGATGATTACGTGAGCATTACCTCCTACACGCACCATCCTTTCTACACGCAGTTTGCCCTTGAGGTGCCCGACAACTGGCGTATGGACCAAATGTACAACGTGCCGATGGAAGATATGATGCGTATCATCGACCACGCATTGGAGCACGGCTATACGCTGGCTTGGGGCGCAGACGTGTCGGAAGTGGGTTTCACGCGCAAGGGTATCGGCGTAATGCCCGATGCAGACAAGGGGGCAGACCTCACAGGATCGGATATGGCACATTGGCTCGGGCTGTCGGAAGCCGACAAACGAGAGGAGTTGACCAAGAAGCCGCTGCCGGAGATGACGATCACGCAAGAGATGCGCCAACAGGCATTCGACAGTTGGGAGACCACCGATGACCACGGCATGCAGATATTCGGCGTAGCGAAAGACCAGAACGGGAAACGCTACTACATGGTGAAGAACTCGTGGGGCTCGCAGAAGAGCGACTACAAGGGTATCTGGTACGTGTCGGAGGCGTTCATGCAGTACAAGACCAACGATGTCCTCCTCCACAAAGACGCACTACCGAAGGATATACGGAAGCGCCTTGGAATAAAATAGAAGCCCCCTGCCCTCCCTGCGAAGGGAGGGAGAAAAATAATTACCATCGTACAACTAAAACCAATCCCTCATGCCCTTCCCCTTTTCAGGGGGAGACGGAGGGGCAAATCACAAGTTATATTATGATTATCAACACTCCCAACGCGCCGGCAGCAATCGGCGCATACAGCCAAGCAGTAGTAGCGAACGGTATGCTCTTCGCGAGCGGACAACTCGGTATCGACCCCAAAACAGGTGATTTCGCAGGCACGGACTTCCGTAGCCAAGCAGAGCAGTCGGTGAAGAACGTAGCCGCTATCCTGGAGGCGGCAGGTACGGACGCAAGCCATGTAGTAAAGACCACGGTTTACCTTACCGATATGGCGAACTTTGCCGCCTTGAATGAAGTGTACTCCACTCTTTTCAAAGCCCCGTTCCCCGCTCGCTCCGCCGTAGCCGTAGCCCAACTTCCCAAAGGCGGATTAGTTGAGATAGAAGTGATAGCAGTATTGGATAAGGATTAAAGACCGCTCATTACATTCGCTGAAAGATGAAGGATAAAAGACTATTACCTTTGTCTATATAGAACGGTATTCACTTTCAACAGCATCCAAATAATAAGTATTTCATCCTTTACCCCTCATCTTTCATCAAAATTTATTGCTCAATGTTATCCAACAGCGAACAACAAGAAATACTGCGGCGGCGGACGTTCGCCATTATCTCGCATCCCGATGCAGGTAAGACTACTCTGACTGAGAAACTGCTCCTTTATGGAGGGGCTATTCATGTAGCGGGTGCCGTCAAGTCCAACAAGATACGCAAAACCGCTACCTCCGACTGGATGGAAATAGAGAAACAGCGCGGTATCTCCGTGGCGACTTCTGTGATGGGATTTGATTACAAGCCTGCTAACCAAACGATTAACGGTTCATTAACAGACATTAACGGAGATCCGCAGAACGAAACGATTTATCATATCAATATCCTTGACACGCCCGGACACCAAGACTTCGCGGAGGATACTTTCCGCACACTTACCGCCGTGGATTCAGTGATTATTGTGATAGATGCCGCCAAAGGTGTGGAGACGCAAACACGCCGTCTGATGCAAGTGTGCCGCATGCGCAAGACACCCGTGATGGTCTTTATCAACAAGATGGACCGAGAGGGTAAGGACCCGTTTGATTTGCTGGACGAAGTGGAACAGGAGTTGGGGATTCATGTGCGTCCGCTCAGTTGGCCTATCAACAGCGGACAACGGTTCAAGGGTGTGTATAATATCTTCCAATCGACACTCGACCTCTACCAGCCCGACAAGACGCATGTTACCGAGTCGCTCCGTTTCGACGATGTGAACGACCCGCAGATAGCCGAGTTGATAGGCGAGCAAGATGCGACAAAACTGCAAGAAGACCTTGAGATGATAGAGGGCGTGTATAACCCCTTCTCCCACTCCGACTATTTGGCGGGCGAGTTGGCGCCCGTGTTCTTCGGCTCCGCCCTCAACACGTTTGGTGTGAAAGAGTTGCTGGAATGCTTTGTTCGTATTGCTCCTTCGCCACTGCCGGTGGAAGCCATAGAGCGGAGAGTGGAACCGATGGAAGACAAGTTCACGGGGTTCTGCTTTAAGATTCATGCTAATATGGATCCCAACCACCGTTCCTGCATTGCGTTCTTCAAGATTTGCAGCGGTAAGTTCGAACGCAACACCTATTATAAGCACGTGCGCAAGAACCAGCAAATGCGGTTCTCCTCGCCTACCTGCTTTATGGCACAGCGCAAGGAGACCGTGGACGAGGCGTTTGCGGGCGATATCATCGGTCTGCCCGATACCGGCAACTTCAAGATAGGCGACACGCTGACGGCGGGCGAGGAACTGCATTTCAAAGGGCTGCCTTCGTTCTCGCCGGAGATGTTCAAATACATAGAAAACGCCGACCCGATGAAGCAGAAACAACTCGACAAAGGCGTGAACCAACTGATGGACGAAGGCGTGGCACAACTTTTTGTCAGTCAGATGAACGGGCGCAAGATTATCGGCACCGTGGGACAGTTGCAGTTTGAGGTGATACAATATCGCTTGGAACACGAATACAACGCGAAGTGCCGCTGGGAGCCGTTGCAGATGTACAAAGCCTGCTGGATAGAGAGCGACGACGCGGCGGAGTTGGAGATGTTCAAGAAACGCAAAGCGCAGTACATGGCGTTTGACAAAGACGGTCGCGATGTCTTCATGGCAGACAGCGCGTATGTCCTCCAAATGGCACAAAACGACTACAAGCACATCAGGTTCCACTTCACCAGCGAGTTTTGATGCAATTAGGAAATTGATATGCGATCAAGTACCCGTCGATATCGAGACAATTACGGTAACGACACGGCAACGAGACGGCAACGAGAGCAAACTATACCGAAAGAATAACGTACTTCTCAACTGCTGATGCAAACAACCGAAACAAGATATGTCATATAACAGAATAACAAGCGTTCTGCTCTTTACCGCACCGTCGGGACGTCATACCCTTGAAGCGTGCCTGCTATGCCTTTGCATGTGCTGCGGTTGTTCGGGCATACGGTTTGCGACGCAAGAGCAGTGGCAGTGGCACCTGATTATGAGATACAATCCGACAGCGTGGTGATGCTGATGGCGGGCGAGGTTTATCGCCCATCTGCCTACCAACGGACGGATGTAATATGGCGTAATATCTTTGTGAACAAACGCAATATGGTATTGACCGCTACATGTCTGGAAGGCGTGAAATACAATTCCTTGGAAATACTAAACTATCCGAATACACATTAAATACATAATAAAACTATGAAACACATGAAATTACGGCTGATGCTAATGAATTTCCTCGAGTTTGCCGTTTGGGGAGCGTATTTGACCAGCATGGGAAACTATCTTGCCAACCATGGTATGGGCATGAATATCGGTTGGTTCTACTCGGTACAGGGCATTGTCAGCCTATTTATGCCCGCGCTGTTCGGTATCATCGCCGACCGTTGGATACCTGCACAGAAAGCACTCAGTCTCTGCCATTTCCTGGCAGGTGGCTTTATGATTAGTGCAAGTATCTATGGTGTGGTAGCCGGCGATGCGGTACTGTTTGCCCCGCTATTTACCCTCTACACTCTGTCGGTGGCTTTCTTCATGCCGACACTCGCGCTGAGCAACTCGGTGGCGTACAACGCCTTGGACGTGGCAGGATTGGATACCGTGAAGGACTTTCCGCCTATTCGTGTATTCGGCACTATCGGTTTCATCGCTACGATGTGGATAATAGATTTGTGCGGTCTGCAAGCCACCAGCCTGCAATATGCCGTGAGCGGCGGAATAAGCATTCTGCTTGCGTTCTACGCACTCACCCTGCCGGCATGCCCCGTGAAGGGAAAGCCCGAGAAAAAACAGAGTTGGGTGGAGGCTATGGGGCTGGAAGCCTTTGCGCTCTTCAAAGAGAAAAAGATGGCTATCTTCTTCATATTCAGCATGTTGCTTGGCATGTGCTTGCAGGTAACCAACGGCTATGCCAATCCGTTCTTGGATAGTTTCAAGAATATACCCGAGTTTGCGGACACCTTTGCCGTGCAACACCCGAACCTGCTGATTTCCATCTCGCAGATTTGCGAAGCGGTATGTATCTTGTTTATTCCGTTCTTTCTCAAACGATTCGGTATCAAGACCGTGATGTTGCTGTCGATGTTCGCATGGGTATTGCGTTTCGGGCTGTTCGGTGCGGGTAATCCTTCGTTCCCGAATGTGCTGCTGTTCGTGCTGAGTTGCATCGTCTATGGGTTCGCTTTCGATTTCTTCAATATCTCCGGATCGCTATTCGTAGATAAAGAGGCACGGAAAGAACTGCGTTCGTCGGCACAAGGTCTGTTCGTGATGATGACCAACGGCTTTGGTGCCACAATCGGAACGTTGTCAGCGCAAGCCATTGTCAACCACTTCGTCTATACCGAGGAGGTAGTGAATGCCGGTGCGGTCGCTACTTGGTCAGGCTGGCAGACCAGTTGGTATATTTTCTCCGGCTTTGCCCTCGTGATAGCCATTGCCTTCTGGATTATTTTCCCGAAGACAGGAAAAGAACAGAATGTATAAATCATAACTTGTAAATGCCTCTCCCGTGTTCCGTAAAGAACTTTCATACTATTTCTCCACACCGATAGCGTATATCGTCATCGGGCTGTATCTGCTGGCTATCAGTCTCTTTCTGTGGGTCATCCCCGGCGAGTGGAACATCGTGGAGTCGGGCTACGCACAGGTGGACGGGCTGTTTCAGTTGTCTCCATGGCTCTTGATGTTGCTCTGCCCTGCGCTGACTATGCGACTGTTTGCCGAGGAGCGCAACATCGGCATGTGGGATTTGCTTCGCAGCAAGCGAGTGCCGATTTGGCGACTGGTCTGCGGTAAGTTCTTCGCCGCGTGGTTGCTCATGCTAATAGCCTTACTGCCCTGCGTGGTGCACTATTTTGCCGTGGCGTATATGGCAGAGCCGATGGGAAACCTCGATGCGGGGGCGTTTGCAGGGGCATTCATCGGACTGATATTGCTTAGTGCCGCATTCCTCGGCTTAGGCTTATTGGCAGCCACACTCAGTCGTAGTCAGATAGTATGTTTCATCGTAGGTGCCTTAACATGTTTCGTGCTCTATTGGGTGCTGTTGCAAGACCATTACATCAGCCTCGCACGCGGCGTGATAGACCTGCGTGATGTGCTCCTTATGCTCTCCACTGCCGCCATCGGCATCCTGCTAAGCATAGGGAAACTAACCACTGAACACTAAATACTAAAACTTAAATACCATGTATTCTGACTTTCAAGCCCACTTGCAGGCTACTTTGCAAGAAATCAAAGACGCCGGTCTTTATAAGAACGAGCGTGTGATTATCACTCCCCAATCGTCTGCTATCAAGGTGGAGGGCAACAAGGATGTCATCAACTTTTGTGCGAACAACTACCTCGGTTTGGCAGACAACGCCGAACTCATTCAAGCAGCCAAAGAGCGCATGGACGCACGCGGATACGGCATGGCTTCGGTGCGTTTCATCTGCGGCACACAGGACACCCACAAGCAGTTGGAGCAAGCCATCTCCGATTTCTTCGGCACCGAAGATACCATCCTCTATGCGGCCTGTTTCGATGCCAACGGCGGTTTGTTTGAGCCGCTCCTGACCGACCAAGATGCAATCATCTCCGATGCCCTCAACCACGCTTCTATCATTGATGGCGTGCGTCTCTGCAAAGCAGTTCGCTACCGCTATGCCAACGGTGACATGGCTGACCTTGAGGAGCAACTGAAGAAAGCGCAGGCACAGCGCTTCCGTATCATCGCCACCGACGGCGTGTTCTCCATGGATGGCAATGTCTGCCCATTGGATAAAATTTATGAACTTGCACAGAAATACAATGCCCTCGTGATGGTGGACGAGAGCCACTCCGCGGGTGTGGTAGGCAAGACAGGACACGGCGTAACCGAGCAATACAACCTCCGCGGCAAGATAGAGATTATCACGGGGACGCTTGGCAAGGCATTCGGCGGCTCTGTAGGCGGCTTCACCACTGGTAAGAAAGAGATTATTGACCTGCTGCGCCAACGCAGCCGTCCATACCTCTTCAGCAACTCTATTCCTCCGATGATTGCCGCCGCAGGTATCAAGACCTTCGAGATACTCACCCGCAGCAACGAGTTACAAGACCGCCTGCATGCCAACACCGACTATTTTGTTGCCCGCATGAAAGAAGCAGGCTTCGACATCAAGCCCACGCAGTCGGCCATCTGCGCTGTCATGCTCTATGATGCGCGCCTGAGCCAAGAGTTCGCCGCAGCATTGCAGGAAGAGGGTATCTACGTAACAGGCTTCTACTACCCCGTTGTGCCGCAAGGACAAGCGCGTATCCGCGTACAACTCTCCGCTGCCCACACGCGCGAGCAATTGGACAAGGGCATTGCCGCATTCGTCAAAGTAGGCAAAGCCCTCGGCGTACTGAAGAATTAAAAATCTGTTAGACCGCTAACGATTAAGTACGCAGGTGCCACCTACTACATTGTCCTGTATGTCCCTGCCCGTTGAACTCTTGCTGATATAATCAGACCTCGAATGGTGGATACCATCCGAGGTCTGATTATATAAAATCGTTTTCCAATCCGATATTAAAGATATTGTATAACGTCTGATATTATCGTTACAATGATTGAGTATGATGGTTTGTAGAGTCCCCTAAAGCATTCTGAACATTCAGAGTATCGGCAATAATTTAACGTGAGTTCGATATAAGTCCCGACTTGTAAGGTCTTGTTCGAGGTCGGGTTGTTTTTTGTTCAGCGTAGGGGGAAAAAGTGAATCTTAATAATCGTACATTTTTCGGGCAACTGTGCCTTGCTATCGACCCGCGATAGACCCGCGACCGACCTGCGACAGACACACGATAAAATGGCGATGGGGAAATCTTAATAATCGTACTGTTTTAGAAGGGAATAGATGAGGTCGGGAGTGAAGTCAAAGTGAACCAGTGAACCAGTGAACCAGCAGTTTCCATAAATACACCCGCGCACACGCATATATATTTTAAGAAATTGCCGGTTCACCGGTTCACTTTCCCGCTTATAGGTAGATGGGACGGCAAGGGCAAAAATTAGCACTAACCACCATTTGTTAAGTTAGATTTTCTAACCGATATAGAAATAACAACTTTTGAGACATCGGGCATTGATAGAGTCCGTCAATGACATATTGAAAAATATGGCGCAAGCGGGACACTCACGCCACAGACTCAATCGCTAATTTTCCATGCAACACATTTGCCGCATTGGCTGCTTGTTCGTATTTCCCGAAGAAACCACCTCTAAATATAGAGTTTGAACAAACAAATCAACTTTGTTTCTTCTAAAATTATTTCGAACTCACGTTAATTTATAGATTTTCATATGTATAGGTTTGGCGTAGCCTACATTCGTGCGCGGTATTCGGTGGGGCTCATGCCTGTTTGCTTGCGGAAGAACTTGCTGAAACTGCTCTCGGTACCGAAATGGAGCGCAAAAGCAATCTGCTTAACAGAATCGTCCGTGGCAAGCAGACATTGTTGTATCTCATGCAGAACTATGTTGTTGATTATTATCTGCGGAGGACGGCCGTCCACCTGCTTGCAGATTTGGTGGAGATAGCCGGGCGTGATGTGTATCTGCTGCGCGTACCAACGCACTTGCCGTTGAACACCATGCGTGTCGTTCACCAGCCGATGAAACTGCAAGTACAACTGTCTTGCGCGTGTGTCGGTAGGAGTGGTCTGCGACGATGAAGCGGATGCAGGCTGCGCAGCGGGCAATCCGCTTTGGGCGGACATTGCCTCACTCACCCACGACAGCAGCTCAAAGATGATTGCCTGCGCCTGCAGGAACGCCACCCGCCGCTCGTAGTGGTTGCGCTCATCGGAATAGAAGCGCACCAGCACACGATAAGCATCTATCATCTCCACCTGCCGTTTGCTCAGGTGAATCACAGGGTGCTTGAGCAGGTAACGCGATTTCTCTATCCACCCCTGCTCATCGCGCAGGCAGGCATAGAGGATATCATCCAGCGTGCGGACATCTATGGCATAGATAGTGCAAGCAAAGTCCTCCGACGGATTGGCATCTTGCAGCCGATTTCCTACTGCTCCGAAAAGCAAATCATCCTCTTGCAGACGATATGCACAATCAGCATACGTAGTTTGCAGGTGTCCACGGGTAACCTGCAACATATAAGCGAGCCCTGCGGTAGCACGCTGCTGCTCGCAAAGCTCGCTTATGGAATGTAATAGTTGTATGTCTTTGAAAGTGCGCACAACCAAACTTAATCATGAATTATGAGGGTTCATGCTCTGAAAAATTGGCAGGCAGTACCCTCATAATTCTAATTCACATTCTTTACTTCACTTCTTCGAAGTCCACATCCTCTGCGCCACCGTCATTCTTGCCGTTGTTGGCAGAACTATTGCCTGCGTTTTGGTTGTTGAAGCCTCCGCTGAAGTCTGCATTTTGTGCGCCTGCTTGCGCGCCTGCATTCTGCGCGTTGTACATCTCTGCACTGGCAGCCTGGAATGCGGTCATCAGAGCTTGGTTAGCCGCCTCGCAAGCGTCGGCATCTTTCTTCTCGTATGCCTCTTTGAGGTTCTTCAATGCTTCCTCGATGGGCGCTTTCTTGTCGGCAGGCAGTTTATCGCCCAGTTCGGCAAGTTGCTTCTCGGTCTGGAAGATGGTAGCGTCGGCGCGGTTCAGTTTGTCGATGCGCTCTTTCTCGCGCTTGTCTGCCTCGGCATTAGCCTCCGCCTCTGCCTTCATACGCTTGATTTCTTCGTCGCTCAAACCGCTGGATGCCTCGATACGAATCTTCTGCTCCTTGCCTGTGGCTTTATCCTTGGCGGTAACATTCAGGATACCGTTGGCATCGATATCGAAAGTAACCTCAATTTGCGGTTCGCCACGGCGTGCCGGCATAATACCGTCGAGGTGGAAAATACCGATTTGCTTGTTCTGCGCAGCCATAGGACGCTCACCTTGCAGCACCTTGATTTCTACGGAAGGCTGGTTATCCACCGCAGTGGTGAAAGTCTCGGTCTTCTTGGTCGGGATGGTAGTGTTGCTCTCAATCATCTTGGTCATCACACCGCCCATGGTCTCGATACCGAGGCTGAGCGGGGTTACGTCCAGCAGGAGCACATCCTTCACGTCGCCCGTCAGGACACCGCCTTGGATAGCCGCACCGACAGCCACTACCTCGTCGGGGTTCACGCCCTTGTTCGGGATCTTGCCGAAGAACTTCTGCACAGCGTCTTGGATAGCGGGGATACGGGTGGAGCCGCCTACCAAGATGACCTCGTCGATGTCGCTCGTGCTCATGCCGGCTTTCTGCAGGGCAGTGCGGCAAGGCGCGATAGTACGCTGAATCAGGTCGTCAATCAGTTGCTCGAATTTCGCACGGGTCAGGGTCTTTACCAAGTGGGCGGGCACACCGTTCACGGGCATGATATACGGCAGGTTGATTTCGGTGGTCGTAGTGTTCGACAACTCGATTTTTGCCTTCTCAGCCGCCTCTTTCAGACGCTGCATAGCCATCGGGTCTTTCGAGAGGTCTGCGCCGCCATTCTCGTTCTTGAACTCCTGAACGAGCCAGTCGATGATACGGTGGTCGAAGTCATCACCTCCGAGGTGGGTATCACCATCGGTGGCTTTCACCTCAAAGACTCCGTCGCCCAACTCCAAGACGCTGACATCGTGGGTACCGCCACCGCAGTCGAAGACCACAATCTTCATGTCTTTGTTCGACTTGTCCAGACCGTAAGCCAATGCGGCTGCGGTAGGCTCGTTGACGATACGGCGCACGTTCAGTCCGGCAATCTCGCCGGCTTCCTTGGTAGCCTGACGCTGCGAGTCGTTGAAGTAAGCAGGCACGGTGATAACGGCCTCCGTTACCTCTTGTCCGAGGTAGTCTTCCGCGGTCTTCTTCATCTTCTGGAGAATGATAGCGGAAATCTCCTGCGGGGTGTAGAGACGACCGTCGATATCCACACGCGGGGTGTTGTTGTCGCCCTTCACCACTTTATAAGGCACACGCGCAATCTCGTTGCCCAAGCGGTCGTAGGTCTCGCCCATGAAACGCTTGATGCTATATACGGTCTTGGTGGGGTTGGTGATAGCCTGACGCTTTGCGGGGTCGCCCACTTTGCGCTCGCCGCCATCCACAAAACCTACTACAGAAGGAGTAGTACGCTTGCCTTCGGAGTTTGCAATCACAATAGGTTCATTACCTTCCATCACTGCTACGCAGCTGTTGGTGGTTCCTAAGTCAATACCAATAATCTTGCTCATAATCGTTTATGCTTTTTTAGTTAATATTCTTTGTTGTTTCTGATTATTCGGATTGCTCGGAAAAATTCTGAGTATTCCGAAAATTCTGAATAATCTAAAAAATCAATTTCACTTATTCAATATCAAACATTGTGCCAAAAGACAAAATTCGGAAAATTGGCAGGCTCGGACTGACAAAATGGCAGATTTAGACTGACAAGAAAATTGCTAAATAGTAATGATATACGAGTTAACTCAATTTTGTTATCAGTTGCAAGCCGAGATTTATCCCGATTTGTCGGGATGGGGCGACATAAATCAGCGTGGGGGTTACCCCTACGAATAAGATGTCCTCCACTCAAAAAGCCCCGAGGGGGGCGACATAACTCAATATATAGACGAGAATAGGCATTGCCAAAAAGATACACACCCTCGCAGATTATCGGTCTGCGAGGGTGCTATATATATGCGGATTGGTCGTTTGATGATTATAGCCGTTGCCCCATCATGTCAAACATCTCCCCATTGCGAATAATCACCACCTGACCGTTGCGAAGGATTTTCTCTGCGCCTTGGCGGGCAGGGGTCGCATCGGCATCAAAGATACCCATCTCTTCATCTACATCTCCATCTTCCTTCGCAAACTCGGCGGTAAGGGTGGTATTCTCGCTGATTTGGATGGTGCGCGGATTGTCGGTATTTCCATCGCTCCACTGAACAAAATAGTAACCGTAGTTTGCTGTAGCTGAGATAGTGGCAATACCTTCACACTCATCGTTATTTTCTATCTGTACACTTCCGTATGTCTCGTTGGAGGATTGCACCTTCAAGGTATATTGAATCTTTATAATATTCAATTGGCTCCATGGCTTGACATTGGAATATGTCCCATACGCACAGAAAGGAACCCTGACCATTGCGGTATTGGGTACTCCATCGAAACAATTAGACTCGCATGTAGGAGGCACAAGGGCTTTGCATGTAATGGTGTCAATAACTGTGCAATTGGAGAACGCAAGTTCTCCGATACTATTTACAGACTTTCCGATGGTGACGGAGGTGAGGGCGGAGCAATCCCCGAACGACCTCCTTCCAATACTCGTTATGGAGTTAGGGATGGTGATGGATGTTAGAGAGGAGCAATCATGGAATGCAAAATCTCCAATGCTGGTTACGGAGTTGGGGAGAATGATGGAGGTAAGCGAGTAACATTGAGAGAACGTACTATTTCCAATGCTGGTTATGGAGTCAGGGAGAATGATGGAGGTGAGGGCGGAGCACTCCCTGAACGCCTGATTTCCAATGCTGGCTACGGAGTTGGGGATGGTTACGGAGGTAAGCGAGTAGCATTGAGAGAACGCCCGATTTCCAATGCTGGTTACGGATTCGGGGATAGTGACAGAGGTAAGACCGTAGCAACCAGAGAATGTACTACTTCGAATACTGGTTACGGAGTCAGGGATGGTAACTGAACTAAGATTGGAGCAACCAGAGAATGCACTATTTTCAATATTAGTTACAGAGTTGGGGATGGTGACGGAGGTAAGACTGGAGCAACCAAAGAATGCATGATCTCCAATACTCGTTATAGAGTTTGGGATGGTAACGGAGATAAGACTGGAGCAACCATCAAAAGCATGACCTTCAATACTCGTTACGGAGTTGGGGATGGTAACGGAGGTAAGACTGGAGCAACCAAAGAATGCACTACCTCCAATATTGGTTACTGAGTTGGGGATGGTGGCGGAGGTAAGACTGGAGCAACCATCAAAAGCATGGTCTTCAATACTCGTTACTGAGTTGGGGATGGTTACAGAGGTGAGGGCGGAGCAATTTCTAAATATAGCGTATCCAATACTTGTTACTGAGCTGGGGATAGTGATGGAGGTGAGGGCGGAGCAACCATAGAACGCTTCAGCTCCAATACAGGTTACAGAGTTGGGAATGGTTATAGAGTTGAGGTTATTCATTTCATAGCATAAACCCAAAGGAATCGTTTCTACCTCTTTACCCAAAATAAAGGAGGTAATATTGGAACGAATATCGTAGAATGGAACCTTAGAGGAAGAACTCCAACCGGCATAGTTTTTAGCATTCCAAATAACGGAGGTAATACTGGAGCAACCATAGAATGCATAATCTCCAATGCTCGTTATAGAGTTACCGATGCTGACGGAGGTAAGACCGGAGCAATTATTGAACGCATGATCTCCAATGCTCGTTACGGAGTTCGGGATAGTGATGGAGGTAAGACGAGAGCAACCCTCAAACGCATAGCTTCCAATGCTCGTTACGGAGTTACCGATGGTAACAGAGGTCATACCGGAGCAATTGTAGAACGCACAGTCTCCAATGCTCGTTACGGATTCGGGGATATTGATGGATGTAATATAGGAACAATTAAAGAACGCACTACGTCCAATGCTCGTTACGGATTCGGGGATGTCGATGGAGGTAAGATTCTTCATATCATAGCATAAACACGAAGGAATCGTTTTTACCTCTTTACCAAAAGTAAAAGAGGTAATACTGGAACGATTATAGAATGGAATCTCAGAGGAAGAACTCCAACCGGCACAGTTTTTAGCATTCCAAATAACGGAGGTAATACCGGAGCAACCATAGAACGCATAATCTCCAATGCTCGTTACGGATTCCGGGATGGTGATGGAGGTAAGACTCGTCATACCATAGCATAAATACGAAGGAATCGTTTCTACCTCTTCACCAAAACTAAAGGAGGTAATATTGGAACTGATATTGTAGAACGGAACCTCAGAGGAAGAACTCCAATCGGCATATTTTTTAGCATTCCAAATAACGGAGGTAAGGGAGTTGCAATACTCGAACGCTCTACGTCCAATGCTCGTTATGGAGCTGGGAATGGTGATGGAGGTGAGAGCAGAGCAACCACTAAACGCAAAGTATCCAATGCTCGTTACGGATTCGGGGATGGTAACGGAGGTAAGACTGGAGCAACCTTCAAAAGCCCAACCTTCAATGCTCGTTACGGAGTTGGGGATGGTTACAGAGGTGAGGGCTGAGCAACCTTCAAAAGCACTACCTCCAATGCTCGTTACGGAGTTGGGGATGGTTACAGAGGTGAGGGCTGAGCAACCTTCAAAAGCACTACCTCCAATGCTCGTTACGGATTCGGGGATGGTGATGGAGGTAAGACTGGAGCAACCTTCAAAAGCCCTACCTCCAATGCTCGTTACGGAGTTGGGGATGGTGATGGAGGTCAGGGAAGAACAATTGTAGAACGCATTGCCTCCAATGCTCGTTACGGAGTTGGGGATGGTTACAGAGGTGAGGGCTGAGCAATTAAGGAACGCAGAACTCCCTATCCACTTTGTTCCTGCTTTAATGGTGTATGTGTTTAGCGATTTATCCACGGCTTCCACTAAGTAGGTATCCGCATAGCGCAGGTTATCTACAATAGGAAGACTAGTGCAATTACTGAACACATCACTTCCAATGTATGTTACAGAGTTGGGGATGGTGATAGATGTGAGGGCGGAGCAATAAGAGAACGCAAGGTATCCAATGCTCGTTATGGAGCTGGGAATGGTGATGGAGGTAAGACTGGAGCAACCATCAAAAGCATGGTCTTCAATGCTCGTTACGGAGTTGGGGATGGTTACAGAGGTGAGGGCGGAGCAATTAAGGAACGCAGAATTCCCTATCCACTTTGTTCTTGCTTTAATGGTGTATGTGTTTAGCGATTTATCCACGGCTTCCACTAAGTAGGTATCCGCATAGCGCAGGTCCTCTACAACAGGAAGAGATGAGCAACCACTAAACGCATAGTATCCAATACTTGTTACGGATTCAGGGATGGTAATGGAGGTAAGACTGGAGCAACCTTCAAAAGCACTACGTCCAATGCTCGTTACGGAGTTGGGGATGGTGATGGAGGTCAGGGAAGAACAATTGTAGAACGCATTGCCTCCAATGCTCGTTACAGATTCGGGGATGGTTACAGAGGAGAGACTGGAGCAACCTTCAAAAGCACTACCTTCAATGCTCGTTACGGATTCGGGGATGGTTACAGAGGTGAGGGCTGAGCAATCTCTAAATATAGCGTATCCAATGTTCGTTACGGAGTTGGGGATGGTGATGGAGGTCAGGGAAGAACAATTGTAGAACGCATTGCCTCCAATGCTCGTTACGGAGTTGGGGATGGTTACAGAGGTGAGGGCTGAGCAACCACTAAACGCATAGTCTCCAATGCTCGTTACGGAATAGGTAGTGCCGTTGTAGGCAACGGTCTCTTGGATGGTGGCGGTGGTGAGACCTTGGTAGTTGGTTTCGCTCCACCGAACTTCTTGGTAGGTTACTTCCACGGTGGTGTCGCTGGTGATGTTGTAGTAGAGGTCGCCGGACTGGAAGTCGTAGGCGTGGGTGCTAAGGGTGGTCATGAGGAGCACCAAAAGCGGGAGTAAATGTTTTGTTCTCATGATTATATAGGATTTAGTGAATATATGTTGTTTGTGAATAAATAAAAGCGATGATATACATGTTGACCCATCGATACAAAATTGAGTTATGTCGCCCCGTTGGGGCTTGCATGGTGTGTGTGCCGCGTTTACGTAGGGGCGAGCCCCTACGCTGTTTTATTTCGCCCCTTCGGGGCTGGCATTAGGTAAGCAATATAGGTCAACTCGTATATCATTACCTACATAAAAAGCGTGAACTTTCGTTTCGCTTCATCTGACTCTTTGAGGTTCTGGACTACCTTATTCGTTCAAATTATGCACAAAAGCCCACGCCTTGCGGCGTGAGCGCATAGGCTTGTGCTTGAACGAATAATACATCTTGAAAGTGTCCAGTTTTCAAAGAGTCAAGTTCGGCTTATAACGCTACTAATAAATATGTACTCCCCACGTATCAACTGCGGGTGCAAAGGTAATGCTTTTCTTTGAATTGTGCAAATAAAATTTGCTTTTTTGTATTTTTTGGAGTGGAGGATAATGGAATACGGGCGTAGGACAACGAAAAATGGGAGAAGTTGTTACCTTTTGCCCCGACAAGTCGCGGACGCACCCCACCCCCTTCCTACCCATCATTCTTCCCTCATCCACTCCCCAGCCATTCCCCAGCCACTCTGCTCGGTTCCTGCTCGGTTCCAACACTTGTCTATACCGAGACAACAACGAGACTAAAACGAGACAAAAACGAGACAAAAACGACTCTTACCCCCACAACAAAATGACCTTGATATACCGAAATTCGACATAAGCGAATGGCAATCAAGGACAATTTGTTTGGAGTAATAGCAAAATGGAGATAACTATTGCCCCGCGTGTATTACGAGCAGGTTAGAATTGGTAGCGGATATAGTCCCAGAGGTAGCGGACGTGTTTGCCGTTGTACATGTGGGTGTAGCGTCCTCGTTTGTGCTCGCTCTCGAGCCATGCCTCGTACTCTGCTTGGTAACGTGCGCGCTGCTCGGGGT
>JBJEJX010000077.1:0-72864 GCA_051878345.1 Paludibacteraceae bacterium
ACCAATGATACTATTGTAAGTGAAATACAATATGTGAGGGTATTCAATGATGATTTGTGGCAGGTGTTATATCTTCCATTTGCAGTTGAAAAAGTTACCATCTATGATGAAGAGGATAAACAAGATTATGAACTAAGTCCGTGGAATAGTACCGATGGGGGACATTATTATCTTGCCAAGTATACCGGCTTCAGCAATAATTGTCCTGTCTATGAGGTTGCGACAAATTTGGAGGAAGAAAAATACTACCTTATCAAGTTTTTAGATAAAGGATATTATCACGGCAAAGATATCGTCTTTACAAGTGAAAAAGGTGAATTCCATCTAACGAACGACTTTTCCGCCACCTCAAAAAGTAGTAGTTATCAGATGTGCGGCAACAACACTTTGTTTAAGCAGAGCGTAGGTGATGGGTTCTTATTTAGCAAACAAGATACCGATTTCATCTATACACAGAATGCAGAGATTCTTCCTTTTGAGTATTACGTGGTTCCATTGCAGCCTGGCAATTCTGTTTCCTCTCCCTCCAGATTATCTGCAAGAATAGGAAGGCAAGTAGATACACCTACCAACATACGACAGACATCCACAGGCGCTATATATTTGTACAATGGCGAGCAACTCACGCTTTATCCGCAAAAGAAAGAAATGTACATCTACGCTGTCAACGGAATGTTGCTCCATCATATTCCCGCCGGTCAAACAGAATCCTCCGTCAATTTGCAATCGGGTGCGTATATTATTGTTTCAGAAAATAATAGTCAAAAGATTTTGTTGTGATGAGGATGCGTAGATTAGTCATATTCTTCTTTGCTATTATTAGTAGTGAGTGGCTCTGCTACTCACATGCGCAGGTATATTCCACATCCATGTATCACCAGCCTGCTGCACAGAACTCAACCGACTACTATGGTGGCGTTTACGATGGCACATACACGCCGCTATACGGGGAATCCGCACCTAAGATAGCCAATCCTTTCATTTCCACCGCAGCATTTAATAACCAATATACTATCAGTGTGTCTGCACTTAATATGGCAGAGGTAGGGCTCGCTCAAGAGCCCTCGTATAACCCCGGAATCTTTAGAGCCCCCCCTAGCATTACCAAAGACGAGGAACCTGATGTCCCCCAACCGGGTGTGGTGTCCCCCGTAGGCGACGGGATATGGGTGTTGCTGGCTTGCGTAGCCGCGTTGGCAGCCTTCCGTACTCGGCAGACACGGCGAGCAAAAGAGAAGATTTAACAAGTCCCTTATATAGGATAATCCCATATCAAAGAGGCTGTCTAACAAGTTATGTTAGGCAGCCTCTTTTGTTTGCGGATGGCTTGGAAGGGAAAATGTCAATAGAATAATTCCTACTTTTGTTCCAAACCTATGGGCAGTAAAACGAAATGTACAAAATGTTTGGGTTGGAAATTCGTTGTAATTTGTTTATTTATAGTATGTTACATTGATTTCATAGGTTAGGTCGTGGAAAAACGAAATGTACATTTACTTGGATTTTACTTGGATTATAGCCGGCTTCTACTTGGATTTTACTTGGATTTTTGGGCATAGGTATTTGGATTTTGCTTTGATTTCGGGTGTGGGTGGTTGGATTGGGTGTTGATTGGTGGGGAAACGAACAGACAGATGGGGCAAATAGCCCCTTTTTTTGTGCCTGTACGCGCGCGAACAATAGTACACAAAATGTACCAGTACACGCACAAAAGCCCAGTAAACAAGGGCATTTACGGCTATTTGCGCCGTGCCGGCGTTGCCTACCATTGCGGCTGTTTCGTGAGGATTGGGCGGCTATGCGGAAGATGCTGCTGTAGGTGTAGTTAAACGGCTACAAAACGGCAGTTAGGCAGCGGTTAAACACTCGTAAAATACCCATCAAACAGAAAATGGATGCCCGTTTTTTGTACATTTCGTTTTTCCGCGAAAATCGGGAAAAAACGGATTGGATGCCCTAATGGATACCCATTTGGATACCCTTTTTTAAGGGATAAATACCCCTATATGCGCCAAAAATTGCGGTTAAAATACCCTATAAGTGCCCAAAAATGCAAGTAAAAACTGGGTATAATACCCCTTTATGCACCGAAAAATCGGCATGCTATACGCGCGTAATATGTTGTAGATTAGCATATTACGCGCGTTTTTCGTATAAAAACAGCCGAAAAAAGTTGTTTTTGCGTGTTTTTGTATATGGGTACAGGGTAATTTCCTATGGTGCAAGTGTGGTCAGACAGAGGGGATGATAGGTATTGCTCCGTTGCTGAACTCCTTTTGCACACAACCGACGACGAGGTCTATGTGGCGTACTGTTTCGAGTGGTATGCGGATAGGTGCATGCACCAGTCTGCCATCGGGATAGGTCTCTCGGTTGGTGGAGTATGCCATAATGTAGTCTGTGCCGTCGTCATGCTGGAGTTGCTTTGTAATTCGGAACTCGCTGGTTTCGATGACATAGTTGCGTCCGTTGATGAGTAGGCGCAAGTCGAGGACGCGCTTGAGGACGAGGATAGAGCCTGCGGGGTATTCGAGCATGCTGTCTCCGTAGTGTCGGATGGCGGCGGTGGCTTCGGGGAACCAGTCTCCGGCATCAATCCACTCGGCGGTGTGCTCGTTGTGGTGCTCGACATTGGCGACACGGTCATTGAGCCCGCCGATGGAGGAGATGTCGGCATAGAGGGGTATCCGGCGGCGGGGTGCTGTGGTTGGTTGATGAGTAGGTACATTTTCACGGAGCATTTCGCCCTCACCAGTTAGCAGCCAGTTACCGTCCACTTCGGGAAATTTATCACTCAAAATGTGTACGTCAAGTGTGTTGCGGGCATACCAATTCGACAACGCTTGCGGTTTTATACCTATAAAACGAGCAAAGTCCGACAAAGAGCCGAATTTTTTATACTCTCGTAACTCGTTGAGTATCTTTGCATTATCCATAAACAAAACTTTTTGTGTAAAAATAAATCACAAAATGTTTGTATATTTGAAACAAAATGTGTATCTTTGCACCAGATTTTACAAATGTAAATCGGGGGACAAAGTTACGAAAAATAAATGATATATCCAAAAAATGAGTGAAATTCTTGTAAAACATGGTTTGAAGATGGAGATGTACAGGGTGCTTGGGTATAGCCGTCCGACCATCAATAAGGCGTTGCGTGGTTGTCTTGATACGGATTACGCGCGTAAGATACGGCATTATGCACTGGCGCATGGTGGCGTGGAGGTGCCAAGTAATAATAATCAATAAACAATAGTAGTAATATGAAAACAATGACAGAAACAGAGTGCCGCGCATTTGTGATGAGCGGATTTGTACCGACAAGCAATGAGGATATTGCTGATATTCAAGACTGCTTCAATCACCAGAGTATTGATTTTCAGTTAGGCTTGCTGATAGACCCTGCTACTCACGAGAAGGCAGAGCGTTTGATGCGCGGGTGCCTGCATAGCGGGGACGAGGTGGATATGCTTCTTGCTCAGGCAGAGGATGTGCGGAACCGTTTGGCACTACGCGAGGTGCGCAAGGGTCAGATAGACTTTTGGCAGAATCAGATAACGGCTGCGGAGATGTACTTGGAGCAAACGGAAGCAGAGGAGGAGCGGTATGGCAAATATATGTGTGTCAAACTATAAACAAGCAAGACAATGAAAACAAGAAAGGACAAACGGCTTAGTGTGTTACGGCTGATAACCGGCGTGTTGTTCGCCGTTTTCGCGGTGGTATTTACGGCGTATGTATGCTTTGAGTGGTATCGGATGGGCTGCGGGTATTGGAGTTTGGCGGCAGCGATAGCGTTCTACGGCAGCATGATGTTCGGGATATGGTTCGCAATAGACCAAACATTACAGGGGAAGTGAGGAATGGGAAAGAATCTTAATAATCGTACATTCCGGCTGTGTGGTAGTTCCTTGGTAGTTCTTTGGTAGTTCCTTGGTAATTACCATGGTTTGAACACGGGAGGAGAATGAAGAAAGAATCTTAATAATCGTATATTCTTATCGGTTAAAAGGCAGTTAAACGGTATTTGAGACAGGCGAAAGCAGCAGATGATAGCGCTGTGAATAGCCGAGAGAGAAAGGCTCAATAAAAATGGTTGAGCAAAGAAGCACGGAAGAAGGCGCACGCGTTCCGCCCCGTGTGAAAGCCAAGGCGCCAAGCAGGGAGTGTTACCCTGCCTCTCTACAAGACTAATCAGAGGAAAATGGAACTATACAACGGAACATATTGCGCTACTTATGAAGACCTTGCGGGTTTGCTAACCCCAAAAGCATTGCAACATAGAATACAACGCGGTTCTGTGCAGCAAATACGCAAGGCTTGTGCCGGTAAGCCTGCATTGGTGTCGGTGGATAGCCTGCCCGCCACTATCAGGGTCGAGGTGCTGCGCCGCTATGGAGACAAGGGTGCTGCGGAGGAAAGCCGCAAGTTTGTGGATACGGTTGCCGTGAGCGGTGAGGCAGCGGCATGGTATGCGGAGTACAAGATAGACGGCGTTCGTGGGCTGGACAGCGAGAAACAGATGTTGTATGTGCATAATGCGGCGATAATGGATGCGTTTCGGTCTGTGCTGGAGCGTGGAGACGAGATGCGTATGAAAGTGAGCAAACCTCGTGTGAACCGTGGTGAGTTTTGGGCTCGTGCCGCCAAGGCATTGCCCTATATCGGGGAGACCTACCGGCATAACTTGCCGATGAACGCGCGGCGGCTTCAACAGAAATACAATGCGTTCTTCAAGGACGGCTGTCGGCATTACGAGGTGTTTGTGAGCGGTAAGTATCAGAACGCGAATGCCAGCGCGGTGCAGACGGAGGAGCAGGAGGCGTTGATGGTGCGTTTGATAGGCGACCACAGGAACCTCGATAACGAGCAAGTGGCACGGCTGTACAATACGGTGGGGGAGAAGTTAGGTTGGAAGCGCGTAACGGCGAAGATAGTGGGGGCATGGCGTGAGCGATATGACCTCGAGACGGCTTCTGCTCGGTTGGGTAAGAACGAGTTTAACAACGTGCGGACGTTGCAAGTGAGCAGACGTGCGCCGAGCACGCCGATGCTGCTGTGGAGCGTGGACGGCTGGGACGCGGAGTTGTATTATCAGAAGCGGAATGAGAAGGGTGTGGTTACGTACAGCAACAGGCTGACGGTGGTGGTGGTTTTAGATGCGTTCAACAAGTACCCGATAGGTTATGCGATAGGTGAGCAGGAGTGCGTTGCGCTGATAACGGAGGCGTTGCGCAATGCCATGAACCACACGGCGCAGTTATTTGGTCGCCGCTACAAGCCCGACCAGATACAGAGCGACCGCTACGCGAAGAAAGCGATGCCGCCTATCTACGCGGCATGTGCTGACAAGTACATCCCCGCGCGGTTGGGTAACGCCAAGGCGAAGCCCATCGAGCGGTATTTCAAGACTATTAACCAAACCTACTGCCAACTCATGCCGCAGAAGAACTGGTCGGGCTACGGCATCACTGCTGACAAGCACAAACAGCCCAACTCGGACGCGCTGAACGCATATCGGCACGAGTTCCCGGACGAGGAGGGCTGCCGCAAACAGATAGACGCTATCATTGCTGCCGAGCGTCAAAAGAAAATCGGTGATTATATGAAAGGTTGGGCAAAGGTGCGGGACGACCTGCGCCGCCCGATGACGGACGAGCAGTACCTGCTGACCTTCGGGAGCGAGACAGGCTACAAGAACGCCTTGGAGGGCAGCGGTCTGAACGTGCGCATACTCGGTCAGCGGCGACAGTACGACACGACGGACATTGCATTCCGGCAGTATTCGCATATCCGCTGGAATGTCAAGTACGACCCCGAACACTTGGAGAACGTGCTGGCGGTGAACGACGACGGCAGCCTGCGGTTTGTGCTGCATGAGAAACACGTCCAGCCGATGGCACTGGCGGACAGGCAGGAGGGCGACGCGGAGGCATTGGCTGCAATAGTGGCGGCGAACAAACGCATTGAGGCACATGTTACCAACACCCTCGCCGACGCACAGCAGAAAGTGGAGGTCTTGTTCCGCAACAACCCGCAACTCGACAATGTGCTGACGCGGGCACTGATAGTGGACAGCACGGGGCAGCACAAAGACCGGCGCAACGACAACCGACTGCGGGGCGGAAAGATACTTGCCATAGAGGAGGCGCAGGAGATTGAGCCACGCAAGCAATCCACATGGGACTTATACTAATTACCAAATACATACTATTATGACACAGAACGAGAAACAAAGCATTGCCGACAGCCTACGCGCGTATGTGGCAAGCAAAGGCAGTCAGAACCAAGCCGCCCGCACCCTCCGGCAGGTGAGCGGCGCGACAGTAAGCCAAATCCTGAACGGGAACTGGGAACTTATCTCCGACGAGATGTGGCGCTCCATAGCCGCACAGACGGGCTACGAAGCTACAGGCTGGAGAGTGATACCCACCGACGGATACCGCCGGATGTACGACATCCTGCGCGACGCACAGCAGAACGCTCAGGTGCTTGCGGTAACAGGCGACGCGGGCTGCGGCAAGTCGCAAGCCATCAAGCAGTTTGCCGCCGAGAACCGAAACATCATCGTACTCTCTTGCTCGGAGTACTGGAACCGCAAACTCTTCCTCCACGAGTTGC
Source organism: Paludibacteraceae bacterium (assembly GCA_051878345.1). Lineage (GTDB taxonomy): Bacteria > Bacteroidota > Bacteroidia > Bacteroidales > Paludibacteraceae > Colicola. The sequence continues at coordinate 6,622 of JBJEJX010000077.1, forward strand.
TGCGTGCGCTGGGCAGGACGGACTATATCGGCAACACGGTGGGCGAGATGGTGAGCGAGGCGATGCTGCGCCTGAAACGCCTCGACAGCGTGGTGCTGGTGCTGGACGAGGCGGACAAACTGAACGACCAAGTGCTGCACTTCTTCATCACCATTTACAACCAACTGGAAGACCAGTGCGGAATCGTACTCTGTGCCACGCCGTACCTCGAGAAGCGCATCCGCCGCGGGGTGCAGGGCAACCGCAAAGGCTACCGCGAGATTTACAGCCGTATCGGTCGCAAGTTCATACCCATGCCGGTTGTGAACGACAGCACCATCGCGGACGTGTGCGAGGCAAACGGTATCAGCGACCGCAAGACCATCGCCCGCATCATCGACGACAGCGACTGCGACCTGCGCCGCGTGAAACGCCTTGTACACGCCGCGAAACAAGCGGCTGCCAACCAATAACAAAGCAAACCTATGGCACGAGCGATAAGTAATAAGAACCTATGCGACGCGGTCTTTCAGACGGCATCGTTCGACGGTGCGTGGCTTGCCTCGTTCGGCAAGCCAGAACTGCGCGGGGCGTGGATTATCTACGGCGAGAGCGGCAGCGGCAAGACCCATTTCGCGCTGCAACTGCTTCGCTACCTCGCGCAGTTCGCGCCGCGGGTGGCATACGACACCATCGAGCAGGGCATGTCGCTCTCGTTTCAGAACGCATGGAACGAGGCGGACATGGAGGCACTGGGCAGCAAAGTCGTAGTCTATGCGAAAGAGCAGATACCGGCACTCATGCAGCACCTGCGCCGCAAACGCTCGCCGCAGATAGTGGTCATCGACAGTATCACCGCCCTTACGGGCTTCACGCGACGCAGTTTCGGCGAGTTGGTGGATGCCTTCCCGGACAAACTGTTTATCTTCATCGCGCACGAGGAGAATCACAAGCCGTACCCCGCCATCGCGCAGCACGTGCGCAAACTCTCCGAGGTCAAATGCCATGTGGAGGGCTTTCGAGCCTACATCACCACGCGCTTTCAGACACGCGACGGACAAGGCGGCGCACCGTTCACGATATGGCAGCAAGGTGCGGACGAATACGACGCAAACATGGAAATGTAAACCAACAAAAAACCTATACATCATGCCAAGAACATTCATAGACAGCGAGCGCAAACGCCTTTTGAGCAAGTACCATACCCTGTGCCGGCAGTTGAGCATGTCGGATGAGGAACGCAAGGCGATGCTGTGGCAGAACTTCCGCGCGGAGAGCGGCGCAGACCTCGACAACCACCAACTCATCGACCTCTGCTACACCTTGGAGCGGCACGCCAATCCGAAAATGCGGCTGCAAAACCAAGAGCGCAGGCGTGCCATCGCGGCGATAGGCGGCTACCTGCGCCTGTTCGGCAAGGAAAAAGCCGACAAGGCGGAGAACATGGAGTATATCAAGTCCATCGCCTGCCGCGCCACGCAGTACGAGGACTTCAACGCCATCCCCACCGAACGCCTGCGAAACCTGTACGCCACATTTTCCAACAAGCAAAAGGACAAACGAGCCATAGAGAAGATGCTCGCGGAGGACACAATGGTACAACAACTCCTTACATCCTCCACCTACGGGATGGCAGAAGCATAGCAAACAACATTCAATAACCACTTAAACATCAGTTAAACAATGGAAGAAAAGACAACCATGGCAGTGGAAATGACTGCCGAAGAAATGGCACTCTGGGAGAGTGTACGGGCAAAGAAAGCGGCGGAGGATGCCAAGGCACGCCGCGAACAGGAAATTGCGACCTACAAGTCGCTTGTGGACGATGCGGTGCGTGAAACCGTACCCGAGGCGCAGTGCATACAAGAGACTATGGTGCGGCAGAAACAGCGTATCATAGAGCGGTTTGCAGCCGTCATCGCCATGAAGAACCAACTCTTTGCGGGCAAGAAGACCCTGCGCGACGGTCGCTTCACAGACACCTTTACCAACTCCGACGGCACCGCCCGCGTTACAGTAGGCTACCGCACCATCGACAACTACGACGACACCTACACCCTCGGAGTGGATATGGTCGAGCAGTATATCAGCAGCCTCGCCACCGACGCCGACAGCCAGCGACTTGCCGATATGGTGCGCATGTTGCTGCGCGAGCGCGGCGCACAGGGGCAACTCAAAGCGCAGAACGTGCTGCGCCTCGACAAGATTGCGCAGGAGAGCGGCAACGACACTTTTATCGAGGGCATGCGCGTAATACGCGATGCCTACAAGCCCATCCAGAGCAAGCAGTTCGTCAAGGTCGAGGTGAAGCACCCCGAGACCAACGAGTGGGTGAACATCGAGATGAACATGACCAACTGCTGAGGATGGAGCGGCACCACAGGAATACATTGCTTCGCATGCAGCATGTGTGCGATATTACGCAACAGCATTATGAGATTGGCAACGCTGCCAAGTGCTATAAGGCTGTTTGGCGTAACTATGTATATCCTGTGTACCCGATGTGCTACCGCACGTATCTGAAGTATGTGCAGACCCCTTTGGGCGAGTTGCGTGAGCCGCCGGATGCGCGGCAACTGAGCCTCTTCTGACGACAGCGCCACACGGACAAACCGTGTGGCGCTGGTGTTTTTATCTCCCATGTATCATGTAAACTGCTCATCGAACGGCGGGGTGTACACGTCCCCCATGTCGAGCGTAACATCGTGCGGTGTCCGTGTCAGTCCGTCGAGGACTACCGCCGTGCAGTCGTGGCACATGGTGTGCCAACTCTCTATGTGTTCGGACACTTGCTCGTGGTTGTGGTCGGTGGCGGATTCGGTGTGTGCGAAGGTGCTGTAACTCAGTCCTCGCTCGTCTGTGGCACCGGCGAGCCCCCGCATGGCAGCCTCCATCGCCCGAATAAGATACAGCGGGAAGAGTGCCTCTTCTCGGTAGGGTGAGTTCACGGTGGCGAGCGTGGTGGTCAGCACGTGGAGCCGGATGGTAACGTCCGCGCGCTTGGCACCCTTGCCGACCGGCTGCCACACTATCGGCAGGAACTCCACCAGCACCGCCGGCGTTTGGAACGGTCGTTGCTGAGTGAGGTGGACGACGTTCTCGTTCCATAGGTCAAAGGTCTTTATGGCTTGCGTGTCGGGCGTTTCCGCGGCTTCTGCGGTGTCTTTCTCGCGAACATAGACGGGAATGCCGTCCAGCATACGAACACGCGCCAGACGCGCCGTGAGGTCTTTGTACAGTCTTATTCTCATTTGCGGTTGAAGTTTTTGGCGAGTTGTTCACTCATCTGTTGTAGGTTCTTGGCGATGATGTCAGCGAGTTGCTGCTGCACCCGTGCGTGCTCGCCGATGAACTGCCGTTGCGGCATGTGCATGTTGCGGGTGTGGCTGCGCACGGTGTAGGTGTTGCCTTTGCGGGAGGTGCGGGTGTGTGCGCGGACGGAGACGGCATAGGTGCCGCCCTCGTTATGGAGCGCGGTATAGGGCAGGTTGCTGGTGAAGACAATGCTGTTTCCGCGGATATAGGAGCGTATGGAGCGCCGCATCTGCCCCGTAACAATCAGGATGGAGCCCTGCTTGCCGGCTTTGTTGATTTTGGTTGCTCGGGTGGGTTGCCATCTCTTGCCGAAGAATCCCTGTTCGGTGAAGTTGCGGTCGAACATCTCCGTGAGTTTGACCTTCCCGTCTCGCAGAATCTTGTCGTAAATGTTTGCCATTCAGCATTTTTTTTCAGAATTATTTGGCGGTATCGAAAAAAAGCAGTATCTTTGCGGACGAAAAAGATTTAGTAGTGGGCTAAACTGGTGTATCAAACCTAAGATGTCGCTATTAAGTCTTTTTCTCTTTTAAGTGGGCTGTTACAGAATATAACACTCTCCACCTGCCTATTTTTCCATTCTCTCTTTCGTTTTCAAATTCTGCCACATTCAAATATACGGTTTGACCGTGTAGTTGAGCAGCATAGTAATAGAACCGTTTTATTCCATCCTTTCGTGTCTTGCTCAATGCCGCTTTTTTTACAAAAGTGGATTGTGCTAATAGTTTGTCAAGGTCTTTCAAGTCCCCTTTTTTGAGTATTGGCGTTCTTCTGTATGTATCGGAAAGCAAGTGCTCGTTACCGAATGAATTAAATCCCACACTCATAGGATGACCGTTTCCATTGACTACCACCTTTTTGTCTAACAGGTGCGCCATTTCTTGCTTGTAGTGTAATCGCTCTCGGTTATTCTCCGTCCGTACTTTCTCTTTCCAGCATTTTTGGAATATCAAACAGGCTTGGCATTTCTCACTATTGATATCATAGCCGAGTTTGTAGTCGCACTTCCCGCAGCCTTTGGGCAGGTACGGGTGTTTTGGCGGGAAGAGTTTGAGTTCTTTGCCGGCGTTGAAGCGGAATATCTTTTCTTTTGGGTCTGCGGTGCATGCGTCTCCCCACTCGGTGGCTTGGTCGCTGTTGGTCTTCGGGTAGTCGTCGCGCAGCACCTGCACCACTTGGCAGCGGCAGTTCCAGCCGTTGGGCGGCAGATATCTGTCCCAGAACTTATCGCTCGGCGGCAGGGTAACGCCATCGAGCGCGGCGTGTGCCTCCCGCACGCGCTCATCGCCGGTGGTGCGGTATTGCAGGTTGTATTCGTCTCCGTCCGCCTGCCATTCGTGCCACTTGCATGCCATCTGCGCGGAGTGGACGGCGTGGTTGTATTCGGCGCGGAGGTATGCGGTGTTGTATTTCTCATCAATGCGCTTTACCTCGCTTTCAAACTCGGCATACGAGCGCACAGTTCCGTCGTCGCGGGTGAGCATGGCGCTCGCCTCGCGCAGTTGGTGATACGATTTGAAGCCGGAGAAGATGAACGCATTATTCCGCAGTGCTGCCGTCAGTTCCGGCGGGGTCTCCTCGCGCACGGAATAGTCTATGGCACCATTCAGCGCGCGGTACGTCTCTTCCGTCAGCCCGCGCCCCTCGTCCGTTGCCAGCAGGTCGGCGGAAAACCTGCCCTCGCGGTACAGTCGTTCCGCCGCGTGGCTGAACGCGGTGTGGTCAAAGGGCACGGTTCCCTGCTTGGCTAAGGTCAGCGTATCGCCGGCATACAAGGCGGTGAGCGCGTGGTGGAAGAGTTTGTACAGGTCTTTTTTCTTGCGGGTGCTTTGCTCGTTAGCGTCGCCCTCTACTCGAAAAAACCGCCCGCTTCTTTCACGCCTGTGATGTCTATCTTGTATTTGTCAATGAAATACTGCGGGTCAATGTCGTAGTATTGCAGCAACATACGTTCCAACTCTCGTTGCTCAGCGGGGGTATAGGTGGCGGCATCGTCCCAGTCGAAGTACTTACCTTTTAGGTCGAAGCCGTGGCGTATCATCTTCGGGATAAGCCGGTCGTTCACTATGTACTTTATCAGACGCGCGTCTGCGGCGCACACGTTCTCGAACACCTCGAGGTGTGTCTCCGACTGCGAGAGCGACGAGCCGCTGTCTATCGTCATGGTCTGATTGAGTATGCCCTTGGATATCTCGGAGTTGGCGCGGTCGATACGCTTGTCATACACGTTGTAGGCGTCGCCGCGTGTCGATTCTTTTATCTCTATGTCCGTGCCATCGGGGAACAGTCCCCATGCTGCCGCACCCATGTTTGCCAGCACATCTTCTATGCGCTGCCTGTCTTCGGGGTCTTGCGAGTTTGTTTTACCTATGCGCAACGGCATTCCGAATATCTCGCCGAACACGTCCCAATAAGCGGTCATGTTCTTTTTGGAGAGCGAGTGCGGCGCACATTTCAAGAGCAGCCCCAAGTCGTGCGGTTCTCCCACCTCCACGCACCATTCCGCGATGCTTCCCGTGCGGTAGTCAATCCCTTTCTCCTTGTCATCGCTTTGCTCACGCACAAACACGCCATACTCGGGTATCACATGTTTACGAGGCACCAGTTCCACATTGGCAAACTTGCGCAATCCGTTCTCATCAGTTATGATGTCGCCTAACTGGATTAGAGAATGTCCCCAGAACCGGCTGTCAAGAGCCAGCGAGACAAAGTTGTAGAACCACTCGCTCTCGAACACTCTCATCGCATCTGCGTCCTCTGTACCATCGGAGTTTTTTATCACAAACGATTTGAGCAGCGTTTTGCCTTTACGTTGGGAGATACAGCCGGTCAGGTGCAAATCTACCAGCGTGTCCGTATAGATGTCGTACAGGGCGGCACGCCGAGGATTGTCGATGTTTATTGCCATCTGCCATGCCGTCCTCCAACGTCCAACGTCTTGTTTCGTCAAACTCTGCGTATGCTGCTCCAACAGCATAATTAGATTTTTACGTTTGGCATTATTGCCGCCAGAGGCGTTATTCGCACGCGCCTCCATACGCAGTGATTCAAGTGTTACCGCTTCCGTGGCGGAGTAGCCCCTGTCTCTCTTGAAAAGGTCTAAAAAGCCCATTTAATCGGTGTTTGAAAAATGTTTTAATAATCGTATTTGTTAGGGCGCATTGACCCGAAACGAATGCTATCGCCCTGTACTTTTCCTCCCTCGTCCTCATCGGAGTATCTTGGGAAGTCGGGCGTGAATGCTCCTTTTTGTATGTCTCGAAGTCGTGCGATGGCATTGTTGTAAAGCACCTCGCGCGTATCATTTCCCATAAACGATGGCAGCCACATTCCGAGATAGTATAGCGAAATGCTTACCGTCAGTTGCACCAGCAGAGGATTCCGCTCTGTACCTGTGGCTTCGTATGCCTCCGCAATGTCGTAACGTGAGCGCACATAGCCGGACACTTCCTCGATGGCGGTCTGTTCGGCTTGTTGTCTTATTTCCTCACTGCTCTGCGTTATTATATCGAGGTCTGCCGGTGTACAGACAACTCGGTAATCATCTGTTTGCAAAAACATTCGGCTATACGGTTTTATAGATTGCCAGTTTCTCTATATCCTCCGCCTTGGTGCCTTTCTTGTAGAAACCCTCACTGATAAGTTCTTTCACTCGCCGTTTGCTTACGCATAGCGGTCTTCCAGCAACGCATAACACAAGCATTTTTTGACCTGTGAGACCATGCCTGTAGTCGGCTTCTCTCTTTTCCTGTTTCAGTCTGATGGAAAATACTAATGATTTGAACCATCTGACAACCCATAAGCGTTGAAATCTCATTTTTACCATACATTTTTAGTATTTATGCGCCGTCCGTAAGATGGTTTGAACTCCCTTACTCTTGTGCGCTGTTGTAATATATATATAGCACCCTCATCTGCGTCCGGCGCATCATCGTGTCCGCTCATGCCCTTTTCAAAGGCAAGCGTTTGCTCAAGTCCGGCAAGCATGTCGGGGTCATTGCGCTTGTCGTTGTTGTAATACACAAAACCACGCTCCCACAACGGCGATATGGCTTCTATGCGCTGAAACTTGTCGGGTTTCTTTCGTTTGTCTGCACGGATAGGCAGTTGATATCCGCGTTCTTTTCCCTCGCGCGTGAACTCATCCAACAGTATGTCTTGCAGAAAGTTCGCCTCTATGTAGAACTCACACACGGCATTCTCCGCAAGAATATGCTCGTACAGGTCATAGAACCACCGCACCATTTCTGCCACGGAACACTGCCGGACAAACGCCGAAAGATGGTGCAGGTCTGTGCCTGTCTTGCCCCATAGTTTGATGGCTTTGTAATCATTTTTGCTTGACCCCTTGAACGATGGGTCGCAGTAGCATACCAAACAATCATACTTCCGGAGAGAGAGTGGCTTTATCCATTTTATCCAATCCCTTTTGAATACTGCACCCTCTGTAATTGGGTTGTTCATCATCTCGCGTTGGAACGACACGTAACCCATAAAACGCTCCTGTGCCTGTATCTCAGCCAACGACCATTTGGCAGCCCAAGACGGCTGTCCGTTTCTATCCAATACATTCACCTCCGACACCACAACACCGTCCGAATCTATAAAGTTGGCGAGGACGCTGTTTTTACCTATTAGGTTGCCTACCATGATAAATCTTCCGCGTCCACCGTCTAATGTTCCAAAAAGCGCTTCTTTCACCCACTTTGTCATTCGGGCAACACGGTCTGGGTTGTTTACTAACTCGTCATCGTCCAAGTCATCTATCACCACATAATCGGGGCGGTGGCTTCGGTAACGTAATCCACGTGGAGATTGACCACGACCACGGGCAAAGAATGCCACACCATCCGTTGTAACAAATTCTCCCTCCGCCCATGTACCCTCAACCTTTTGCGTGCCAAAGTCGGCAATATATCGTTGATTAAATTCCAACTCCGCTTGTATATCGCCAAGCAATGTGTTGGCATTTTCGCTGCTTTTACCTACAAGCACCATCAACCACATTTCGCGCTGTGCTTTCAGCCATAGCGGAATGAATATGTCAAAGTGGGTACTCTTGGCGTGCCCGCGTGCCCATTTTGCGGCATATTGTAGGTTGCGGTGGGAGCGTATGTAATTAGCTGCCTTTATATGGAAAGGAGCGCAGGCTGTATGTTTGCCGGTGGCAGTGTCGTCGGTGTAATGCGGGAAATAATAATCCACAAAGTCCGAGTAATTCTCCAACAGGCGTTTTATACGCTTGCGCTTTTCGGCGGTTGTTTCTGAATTGTTTACAACCGTATTGGACTGTACTGTCTCACACCATTTTTGCCATTCCTTATATGATTCTTTTTCGGATAGTTTACCCATAGCCGGTTAAATTTTAGTACCGAGTAGTTCCATGATGTACTTGTTTTGGTACTTGTTCACCATTTTGCGGAACTCCGCCGAAATTTCGGGGTCGGTAGTGGATTGATATTCGAGCCATTTACCGAATGCCATAAAGCACTCTATGAAATCCACCACAGAAGCCTCTTTGTCGAGTTTGTTGATTGTCGCAGACAATTTGGAGAGTTGGTCTGCAATGCCGCTTACCATTGAAACGTCCTCCACCTCTCCGAGTTTCTCGGCAAGTTTATTGATGGAGCGCAGCACATTGTTTACGACCTCTTTTCGTGTGAGTATCTGTGCGGCGCGTTTCTCTCCCCAATGGTAATCCTTAGCCCATCGGCTTACTGTGTTTGCTGATACGCCGACTTTTTCGGCGATAATGTTCTGTGGTGTACTCTGCATAAAAAGAGCTTCTGCGAACTCTTTAATGTCTGCATTTGTAGTCTTTGCCATTCATAGGTAAAAAATTATTGTTTCACGGTGCAAAATTCCTACTTTTTTGCCGTATATGAAAATAAAGTGTACAAACCTTACACTCTATTTGTTCGCTCCATGAAAAATGCCGAATTTTGCACATCGAAACGTAAAATCGCGGGGTAGAGCAGTGGTAGCTCGGCAGGTTCATTCCCTGTTGGTCGTGGGTTCGATTCCCACCCCCGCAACAACCCCTTTTTGCGATTGGGAGGCAGTGAGGCTGCCGAGAAACAGGCTAACCTTGGCAGACCTCACGCCGTTTTTTTCAAAAACTACGAAAATGAAAAAAGAAGCAATTATATCATCCAGCCGTTTGAATTGTTACGGCACACGTGTACTAACGACAGGTATCGACATTGAGCAATACCAGAAAAATCCCATCCTCCTGTATATGCACAGGAGGGGCGGGCGTGAAGATATGCCAATTGGCAGGATTGAGAACCTGCGCATAGAGGGGGATTTTCTATACGGAACACCTGTCTTTGACGGAGATTCCGATGAGGAAAAGATGATAGCGAAGAAATGGGAGCGAGGAACGCTTCGTATGTTGTCTGCCGGTATCTCCATTATTGAGTGGTCGGATGACCCGAAATATCTTGTACAGGGACAAACACGTCCGACGATTGTACGGTCAAAACTGGAGGAGGTATCCATTGTGGATATAGGTGCAAACGACGATGCTCTACAATGCGCTCTGTATAATGGAAGCACTCGTCTGACACTTGCCATGGGTGAGGAAAATGAGAACCTTCCACTATTGAAAAACAACGCTTCTAACCCTACCAACAATGGGGAGGCGGAAGAACAACAAACCAATAAACAAACACTACAAATGAACAAAATTTTTCTTTTACTCGGTTTGGAAGAAACAGCCACCGAGGACGCAGCCGTTCAGAAGATTCAAACCCTGATGAACGAAAACAAGCAACTGCGATTGGCAGCAATCAATGACGCAGTAACCACGGCGATTGCTGAACACCGTATTACGGAAGCTCAAAAAGCTCATTTCGTCAATCTTGGCGAAAAGGTCGGGATTGAAGAACTCCGTAACACGCTGTCGTGTTTCAAACCTGCTGTAAAACCCAATGATGTTATCCAACGTACAGGCGAACAGGTAGAGCTCAAGTGGGAAAATTGCAGCCAAGAACAGCTGGAACAACTGCGTAACGAGAATCGCCAAGAGTACTGCCGTTTGTTCAAGGAGCATTACGGATTTGAAGCTCAATTCTAACCATCAAACAAAACAATCAACAGATGAAACGATTTTTCTTAGCCCTTATGGGATTGATTATGGCGGTCGCCTTTAATACCGTAGCTGGTGCTACGATTGCGACCGTAGTAGGTGCTGCACCTATTGCAGGTGCAGTCGTAACAAACGGTGTCGGCATACTCTCCGGCTTGTTTTCCAATAGTATGCCAAAGCTTCGAGTTGGTGTGTACGCCGAAGTGTGGACAGGAGAGTTAATCAAGGCATTCCGAACAGCCGCAGAGAGTATCGGATGGTACAATCGTATTCGCAGTTATGATTCATACGTGAAGAATGATGTAATCCACCTTGTCGATGTCGGTGCAGACCCTACCGTGCTTGTAAATAACAATACCTATCCGCTTGAGGTTGAAGACTTGCCAGATGGCGATAAGGCAGTGAAGCTTGATAAATTCCAATCCAAGCCTACGCGCGTTACTGATGACGAATTACACGCCATTTCATACGATAAAATGCAGAGTGTTATTGACCGCCATAAAGAGGCATTCTTTGAGGTTAAGTATGCGCGTGCAATTCACTCGTTAGCTCCGGCAGGTAATACTGAAAAAACGCCGATTATTCTTACAACCGGCGCAGCCACTGATGGAAGAAAGTCAATGACCCGTGCTGATATTATCGCACTCAAAAAGAAGTTCGATAAGGCTGGTATTGCAAAGGACGGTCGTATTCTTGTTCTTTGTGGAGACCATGTTGCCGACCTTTTGGAGACAGACCAAAAGTTTGCCGACCAATACTACAACTATCAGTCCGGCAAGATTTCCAACCTATACGGATTTGAGGTTTACGAATACGAGAAGTGCCCGTACTACAATGCAACCACTTTGGAAAAAATTGCGTATGGAGCAATTCCTTCGTCCTCAACCGATATGCAGGCTTCCATTGCATTCTCGCTGCATCGCGCTATGCGAGCAGACGGCTCGACGAAAACCTATTTGTCGGAGGCTGCACAAGACCCGAAGAATCAAGCGAACCTGTTTTCTATGCGTACCTATACGCTGTGTTTGCCTACCAAAGCAGAGGGACAAGGTGCTATCGTAAGTGCCAAGGCGTAAACATTGACCAATGAAAAGGGAGCTCAAATATCTTGTTATTCACTGTACTGCCACGCCTGCGGGTCGTGAGGTGTCTTCCGCAGACCTTCGGGCGTGGCATACGGATCCTGTGTCGGAGGGCGGCAGGGGTTGGCGGCAGGTGGGCTATACCGACCTTTTCCATTTGGACGGCAGCGTGGAGCGGCTGGTGGCGAACAACGAGGACGAGACCATCGACCCGTGGGAGATTACCAACGGTGCCAAGGGCTACAACAGCGTGAGCCTGCATATCGCCTACGTAGGCGGTTGCGACCGCAGCGGTAAGCCTGCCGACACCCGCACCGCGCCTCAGCGCGAGGCGATGAGGCAGTATGTGTTTGCGTTCCACAAGGCACACCCTCATGTGCGTATCGTGGGGCATGGCGAACTGCCTAACGTGCACAAAGCCTGCCCGTCGTTCAGCGTCAGCGCATGGCTCAAAGAGATAGGCATTAACCCGCAAACGAATGATTGACTTTTGGCATATACTGCTCCCTGTCATTGCCGCTATTGTAACCGCTCCGTTGTCGGCGTGGCTGATGTCGAAACTGCTGAAGTCGAAACATGAAGCCGAGATAGCCAAACTCAAAACGGAGGTTGAGCAGATGCGCTCTGACGTGCGTTCTCGCGAACTGGACAACGACAAGAAGGCTATCACGATGATAATGGAGTTGGTGGTGGAGCCACTGCGAATTGACATGATTGCCCTGCAAAACTCCTTAAAACGCTTTACCAATGCTATCAAAAAAATCACATCCTGTCCTTATGCTGACACTTGCCCTGTCTCTCGCGAGTTGCAAAACTCCGCAGCAGATAGCTGTACAGGAACAGAAGCACCTGCAAGAAAACGCAAAGGTGCAAGAGCAACAAATACACCGCCTGCAAGAGCAGGTGAGCCTGTTACAGTCGCAGATGATTCACCAACAGCAGGAGGCGAACCGCCGGACGGAGGCGAATGAAAGCGACGTGTCGGAAATCGTTATTGAGGATTTTGATACAACGCTTCCTGTGGATAGTGCCACCGGCACGCCTCCCTTGAAAAGCCGTCGCACGGAGAGACGCGACCGGCAGGCGCAGTCCGTTTCCACGGAGGCAGAGCATAGCCACACGGAACAACATACCGAGCGGCAGTGGGAGGCGCGACAGGCGGAGCAGGACAGCCTCACGGCACAAAGCAATGTTGAGCGTGAAACGGAAAGCGAAACCGACACACGGCAGGAAACAGGTCTTAATTGGTGGCAGACCACCCTCTGCACCATCGGAGGCGTTTGCCTTTTGGCACTCCTCGCTTGGCTCGCCATCAAGATACTAAAACGCTATTTGAAACCCTTTTAATACCCATTTAATCATGGAAACAACGAAAGACGAAAAGGCTGCACAAGTGCAGTCTGAAAGCAACCCAACCGAGGCAACGGCTACTTCGGCAACGGACAATCCGACGAAGATAGAGAGCGTTGCGCGAAAAGAGACTACCGCCAAGTCGGCAGCCAAAAAGATTGCCAAAGGCATCTTCGCGGCGAGCCCTGCCATCAAGGCGGTGCATGTTGCGTCCGACGGAGTGGCGTTTTATACGCTCAACGACGCGAAGAACTATGCACGCAGCCTCAAGAACAAAGAGGTAATAAGCCTCCGGCGTGAGGACATCAAGTAACCCCAAAAACGATTCACAATGCAAAAACTAACTATTCAACGAACCAACGGCAATGTGCCGCGTACCCTCTCGGGGGAAGACCATATTTCCGGTTTGCTGTTTTACCACAGCACCATGCCGAGCGGTTTTTCTGCCAATGACCGGATAAAAGCCGTGTCGAGCATAGAAACGGCGGAGGGCTTGGGCATTACAGCCGACGCAGAAGATTGGGGAATCCGTGTTCTGCACTACCAACTCAGCGAAATCTTCAACCTCAATCCTGCCATCAGTCTTTATCTTGGTATTTTTGCGCCGGCATCAGGCGCAAGCACCTTTGCGGAGATAAAGAAGATGCAGAACTTCGCGGGCGGTAAAATCCGCCAGATAGGCGTATGGAACGGCAGCGTCGCCATGAGTGCCACCGACCTTAATACGCTTCAAAGTGTTCGCAACGCGCTTGACCAGCAAGGCAAGCCGTTGTCGATAGGCTATGCGCCCAAGGTAGCAGACGTAACGAAGATGGAGCAGGAACTCGCCGGCTCCAACCGCAGCGGCGTGTCGGTAATCATCGGACAGGACGGCGCGGGAACGGCTGCCGAATTGTTTGCCGATACGGGCAACACGAACAAATCGTCGGTTACCGCTATCGGAGAGTGGGTAGGTATCCTTTCTTCTGCGTCCGTGCACGAGAGTATAGCGTGGGTGGAGAAGTTTCCGACGAACATCGCCTTGCCTGCTTTCGCCGACGGCACACTGCTCCGTGATTTGGATGCCGCAGTCGTAGAGACTCTTGACGCTGCGCGTTATTTGTTCTTCGTAACATACGACGGTATAGCGGGTTCCTATTTCAACGACTCGCACACGATGGACGCAGCCACCAGCGACTATGCCTATATCGAAAACGTCCGCACGATGGACAAGGCGGTGCGCGGGGTACGAACCTACACACTGCCCAAACTCGGGCGACCGCTCAAAGTGGATGCCGATACGGGCAAACTGGAAACCTATGTCGTAGAGGACTTGCAACTCACGGCAAGCCATGCGCTCGAAGCCATGGAGAAAGCAGGAGAGTTGAGCGGATATTCCGTGGAGATAGACCCCGACCAGAATGTGCTCGCCACATCCACCGTCGAGATGGTCATCAAGAACGTAGCAGTCGGAGTGATGCGAAAATTGAACATCAAAATCGGCTACGCACTCAATGTATAACCTATAAAACGAAACAACAATGACAGGTGTAAATGACGGAGTACCGTTGATTAACGGTATAGAGTACAGTTGGGGCGATATTGTGGTCGCCATCAACGGAGTGCCGCCGGTAGGCATTACGGCTATTTCCTACGGAGACAGCCAAGATGTTCAGAACAACTACGGCGCAGGGCGCCACCCCGTATCGCGGAGCAAAGGGCGCATCACGCCAACCGCCAAAATCACGCTTCATCAAAGCGAGGTAATTGCGTTGCAAAGTCAGTCCGCGACGGGACGCTTGCAAGACATCGCACCGTTCGACATCACGGTAAGTTACCTGCCGGACAGCGGCATTATCGTTACGGACAAAATCCGAAACTGCCAATTCAAGGAGAACAAGCGCGACTGGAAAGAGGGCGACATGCTCCAAGAGGTAGAACTGGAACTCCTCCCCTCGCATATCGTGTGGGGACGTGTAGGATAACTAATAACCGTCGGAGCGGGTACAAGCCCGCTCCGGCATAACTCAAAAAACAACTATGGATAACAAGACAGAAATCAAAGAGTACAACGGCGGCGTCACCTCCGAGCAGATACAGATATGGAAGAACACGCACGGACGTATTAGCGAGGTGCGCGTGGACGACCCCGATGTAGCCGAATGCCATATCGGCTACTTCCGCCGACCTGATATGAAGACTATGCAAGCAGTGTCTGCCATGAGTAAGACCAACGAGATGAAAGGCGCGGAGGTGATGTTCGACAACTGCTGGCTCGGAGGCTCGCCCATGATGAAAGAAGACGCTATCCTCAAGATGCAGGGCATGGCAGCCATGGGTGCGCTGTTCGGTTCTTGCACGCATAGCATAAAAAACTTGTAGAGGCATACGCCCTTGGCGACGAGGACACGGAGCATGACATGCAGGCGTTCGCCAAGGGGTGTGCCTTAATTCGTGCCAATCTTCATATTGACCCGACGGCGTTGTCTGACGACGAATGGGCAATGTACTTTCAGCAGGCGGTGTGGCTGGAGACATTCCGGCTGAAACGCCAAATGGAGATTCTTTCAAAACTACTGCCATCAGGCGGAAAAATACCATAGCATGAGCAACTATTCTTTCAACTACGCATTCAACATCTCTGGCAACTGCAACGCGGTGGTCAATGAGATGGCGGAGGGGGTCAATGCCCTCAAACAGAATCTCACAAAGGCAACCTCTGTCTGGGATTCTTTCGAGGGCAAGTTGCTCGGGCTGAACCAATTTATCCAGTATTTCGACCGTCTTAACCAGACCGTGGAGAGCACGCTTCGCCCCGGAGCGGAACTCAACGCCTCGTTGGCGGACTTGCAGGCTATCTCCAACGCCGCGGGCAAAGAGTTGGAAACCATCGAGCGATTTGCGCGTTCTACGGCAAGAGAGTTTGGCGGTTCTGCGGCACAATCCGTTGAATCATACAAACTGCTGTTGTCGCAGTTGTCGCCGGAACTGACGCGCGACAGCGAGGCACTCGCCGCCATGGGCAGGAACATCGCCGTCTTGAGCAAGACGATGGGCGGGGACACGCGCGCCGCCGCCGAGGTGCTGACCACCGCCATGAACCAATACGGCGTGTCGCTCGACGACCCGATGGAGGCAAGCCGTAAGATGGCGGAGATGATGAACGTCATGGCAGCCGCCGGACGCGAGGGCTCCGCTGAGTTGCCGACAATAAAGGTCGCGCTGGAGCAGTGCGGTATGGCAGCAAAGGCTGCCGGTGTCTCGTTCGCGGAGACTAACGCCGCCATACAGGTGCTCGACAAAGCCGGAAAGAAAGGCAGCGAGGGCGGCGTGGCACTACGCAACGTAATGACCACGCTGGCACGCGGACGCTTCCTGCCCAAGGATGTGCGCGATGAACTGACAGCCGCAGGCATCGACATCAACAAACTAACCGACCAATCCCAAAGCCTCACGGAGCGTCTGCGGGTGCTGCAGCCGGTGATGGACGACGCGGCACTATTCAGCAAGTTGTTCGGACGAGAGAACACCAACGCCGCCATGGCGTTGATACAGGGCATAGACAAAGTGGACGAATGGACGAATGCCATCACGGGCACCAACACCGCTTTTGAGCAGAGCCAAATCATCATGGAGACCTACAACGAGCGCGTGGCACGCATACAGGCGCAGTTCGACGACTTCAAGATATCGCTGTTTAACCTGAGCGGTGATTTCGGTATTTGGGTCTCCGTCCTCACGCAGTCGCTCGCGCCGCTCGCACAGTTGGCGCCGCTTATCATGGGAATAGGGAAGGCAATGCTGTTCATACGTGCGCTGGATTGGGGAGGTATGTGGAAGAAGATACGCAACCAGATAGTGGCAACTGCTTTCAGTCTCAATACTTTTGGTTTCTCGCTGGGAATGACCTCGCTGTCGTTCGCGGCGTTCAAGCAGGTGGCGGTCGGGGCATGCCGTTCCATAAGCGTTGCGATTATGAATATCCCTATATTTGGTTGGATTGTCGCCGCGATAACTGCGATAATCGTTGCAGTGCAGAAACTATGGGAGAAATGCAAAGGATTCCGCGTGTTTGTCTTTACGGCGTGGGAAGCCATAAAGCGTATATTTGAGTTGGCGGGCGGTCTGCTCGGCGCGCTGTGGAACAAGATTGCCGGCGTGGTAGGCAAGGCGATTGCCGGGCTTGCGAATGTGGGAAAGCGTATCCTTGACGGATTTAGGAATATCCTAAGCCGTATTAGGGAATACGTGGCGAATATATGGGCGTGGGTGTCGGGTATAGCCGCGTCGATAGCCGCCAAACTGGCGACGGTATGTGCGCCGCTGGTGGAGGCGTTCCGAACTGCTATCGATAAGATAAAGGGCTTTTTCGGCACTGCCATCACGTGGATACACAGCAAGTTCGAGGGCGTGGTCGGGTGGATTATCGACGCATACAACAAAGCCGCGGAGGTGTTCGGATGGGAAGAAATCAAGGCGCGTGGTCAGGCTGCCGCAGATGCCAGTTGGGCAAGCGACCACCCGGAAGCGCAACCTGTGGACGCGGGGGCAGGAATACAGACCGGCGGACAAACGGCGCAGGCGCAAACAGACCCCATCGCAAAAGGTATCAACGGCATTGGAGGTACGGCAGACAAGTCCGATAGGATAAAGAATATATCCATCTCCATCGACAGGCTGATAGACCATTTCACCATCCAAACCACCAATATGCAGGAGAGCCAAGAGCGCATCAAGACGATGGTGGCGGAAGCCCTGCTGTCTGCCGTCAATGACGTAAACCTCGCTATCTGATGAAGAACTTCAACCTACATATCATCAATGCTGCCTTTGTCGCCACCAGCGTGGCGTCGCAAGTGGTACGCCCGCAGTTGTATATATTCAAACCGCAGGAAAATCCCGACAGCACGGACTACAAGTTGGGCGAACTGCGGGAGCAGGTACTGCCGTCGGCTGCCCCTACGGGCGACCGTGTCATATCAATGGCGGAAGACAAATGGCAGGGAACGGAGGACTACTGGCTTGGACGCAATGTGCTCACCGACTTGGTCATTCGCGTGTCGGAAAAAGGGGCACTCGTCATCAACGATGCCACGGTCAATGTCTCCAAACAAAAGGAGATAGTCAAGACCTCGCTGGTCGGGCGTGCAGGCACTATCAAAGAGTATATCACCGACGGCGACTATCAGGTGGATATAAGTATCGGCATTGTTGCCGTGGACGGGAACAACGAACTCCTTGACCAATATCCCGAAACAGCCATGAATGTCTTGCGCGAGGTGCTCGAGGTAAACGAGGCGCTGGAGGTCAGCAGCACATTCTTGGATATATTCGGCATTAACAAGATTGTCGTTACAGGCTTCTCTGCCAAGCAAATGACATTCGCCAATAGGCAGGTGGTAGAGGTGTCCGCACTGTCGGATGATGATTATGTGATACAATCAACGGATTATTAAACGGCGTTTAACCGCCATTTGAACCATGCTTAAACTCTGTGCAAAAGTGGAAATAAAAGGTGCAAAGACGTGGGTGTTCGAGAAGATTACCTCGTGCGAGATAGTGCGCGATATGGACGCACTCACAACCACATGCTCATTGGTACTGCCCCGCAAGACACAATGGCAGGGTGAGGCTTCCAACCCAATCAAGCGCGGAGACCAAATTACCGTGTGGCTCGGCTACGACGACAACCTCCAACTCGCATTCAAGGGCTATGTGCTGCAAAAAGGCTTCAAAGTGCCCGTGGAAATCAAGTGCGAAGACGAGATGTTTATGCTCAAGCAGACACCCGCCGTCAAAAAGACCTACAAAGCCGTTACCCTCGAAAACCTGCTCAAAGACCAAAACCTCAACTACGCAATAAAAGTACTCGGAGAGCAGAATGTCGGGCAGTACCGCGTGAACGTGGAGAATGTGGCGGAACTGTTGGCACACCTCAAAGAGAACAGCATACGGGCGTTTTTCCGCCTCGAGAACGGGCAGCCGGTACTCTATTGCGGCGTGATGTTCGACCACAACACGGGAGTACAGCAGACCTTTGCAACGGGCGTGAACATCATATCCGACGACAGCCTCGACGAACAGAAAGCCGAGGATGTGAAAATCAAGGTAAAGGTCATAAGTCTGCAACCCGATAACAAGAAAATCAAAGTCGAGGTGGGCGACAACGACGGAGAACGCCGTACACTGCATTGCTATGGCAAGAGCGAAGCGGAAGCCAAGGCGTGGGGAAAACAGGAACTGGAGCGGTTGAAGCGCGACGGGCTTACCGGCTCGTTTCAGACATTCGGGCATGCGCTGCTGGATAGGCTCGACATCGTCGGTATCAAGATAGACGGCGAGCGGAAAGGCAAATATCAAGTGCAAAAAAATACCATAACATACGGTTCGGACGGGTTCCGTCAGGACATTACATTAGGGGCAAGAGTAGCGGAATGAACATCGCGGAAACCATACGGCAGATAGTCTTGGGTGGCAACTTGGAGTTGTACCTGAAAGTGTGCACCGTGGACGAGGTGGACGAAGACGCACGCACCGTCGAATGCACGCCCATCGACGACGGCGCACCGCTTACGGGCGTAAACTTGCAGGCGAACCAAAGAGGAGAGAACGGCGTGGTGTTGTTCCCTGCAAAAGATTCGTATGTTATCGTCGGCTTTCTCAATCCGGCTGCCGCGGTGGTGCTGCTTACCACCGAAATCACCAAAGCGGTCATCACAACGGACAAAACGGAGATAACCGTCGAGAGCAACAACATCTCCATTGCCACTGAGAAACTGTCCGTCGCCATAGACGATGCCACGGCTGACATCCAAGTGAACGGCAAGTCCGTCCTTAAGATAGAAGACGGCAAATCCACATTCAATGCCGGCAGCGAGACGATGGTTAATGGCAACGAACTGAAGAATCAACTACAAACTATGTCGGGACGAATAGACGCAATAATAAACGCCATATCTTCGGCAGGTGTGGCAGCCATGGACGGCGGCGCTACATTCAAGGCAGCATTGGTGGCGACCCTCTCCCCGCACTTGGCAAACAAAGAAAACTTTGCGCAGATAATAGACAACAACATCAAACACTAACGGCAAATGATAGGACTCGCAATAGATACTGCCACCGGCGACCTGCTGGTTGAGAACGGAAGCCTCGTCTTGACGGAGGTCTCCTCGCAGGTCATCGAGCATGTGGTCAGGGCAAACCGAGGGGAGTACCGTGAACACCCGTTGTTGGGGGCGGAGGTAATGAAGATGCAGCACGGCTCTACATCGCGCCTATGGTGTGCACGCGCCAAACAGATGTGCCATGCGGCAGGGGTCAATGTCAGCCGCGTAACCATTGACGGTAACAATATAACCATATCGTAAATATGAAAGTGATTGTACAGGACAGGCAATGCCTTGTTGATATAGCCTTGCAGACCTGCGGCTCGCTGGAGGCGGTGTTCGCACTTGCAGAGAGGAATAATCTTTCGATTACGGATGATTTATCCATCGGGCAGGTGCTCGAATACGACATATCCGATGTGCAAAACAGGCAGGTTGTAAACAGATACAATTCAGAGGTAGTTATCCCGTCCACCTCCATCACCACCGCAGAAATAAACGACAAACTGGGCATGGGCGAGGGTATAGGTTTCTGGGCAATAGAGTACGACTTTGTCGTATCGTAGGTTTTCGGTAAATAGTCAAATAGTAAATAGTCAAATAGTCAAATCACCTATGGCACGCACAGTGGAACAAATCAAAGCCTCCTTGACCGAGGCGTTCATGCAGGACACCAACCTCGCCGACAAGTACGGATTTTCCGTCGGCGACGACTTCAACAACACATTTTCCAAGGTGTCTATCGAGAGCCTGCTACTCTATATCGTGGCAGCCACTATCTGGACGCTGGAGAAAATCTTCGACACTCACACCGCAGAAGTAACCGACTATATAGCCGCCATGAAACCGCACACCCTGCGTTGGTATCAGGAGAAAGCCAAAGCCTTTCTATACGGCTTGCCACTCATTGCCGGAACCGACCAATACGATACGGCGGGTATGACTGATGAGCAGATAGAGAAAGCCCGTATCATACGCTTTGCTGCCGTTAGTGAGAGCGAATCCACCCTGTATCTAAAACTGGCGACAACGGACAACGACGGCAACCCTGCACCGCTCTCCGACGACCAGCGCACCGCGTTCACTGCATACCTCGCCGAGTACAAAGATGCAGGTGTGCGGGTGGATGTTACAAGCGTACAAGGCGACTACCTGCGCCTCGACCTCACTATATACTACGACCCTATTCTGCTGAATGCAAATGGAGAGAGCAAGCAGACGGGAAACAAACCCGTGGAAGAAACGGTCAAGCAGTACATAGAAAACCTGCCGTTTAACGCAGAGTACCGCAACAACGACCTTGTGGATGCTTTGCAGAAGACAGAAGGAGTGCGAATGGTTACGCTCAATAATGCAGAACAGAGTGTGGACGGGACAAATTATCGGGCTGTCGAGGCATATACTGTTCCCTATGCGGGATATTTCAAGTACGATAGGGACAACATCCCGACGATACGCAATATAACATATAAGATACAATAACACTACAAATGTCTTCCCTATGAATATCTTATACACCAAACTCGCAGCACAACTCCTGCCAACTTTCTTGAGGCAACCTGTTATACTGTCGTTGCTGAACGTGATGATACGCCCTATCCAGCAACTGCACGACACGCATCGGCAGGCAAGAGACACCCGCCTATACGAACTGCAACACACAGGGCAGGTATGTCATATAAAAGATGCACTCAATCATAACTTCGGCATTGGTAACTACGCCTCCAGCCCCGACTACCAAAGCGGGTTCGATATAGAGGACATCAATGCACTTGGTGAATGGCTTATGGTGTACGATGAGGCGGATGCGTTTGGTGACCAACACACCATTGTTGAAGATACAACAATGCAAATGTTGTACGACGAGGCAGCCATACTTGCGCAAACGGATACTTTCATTGTCCTTGTTCCGAAATCGGTGGATTATGACCGTTACCAATATGTCATACAGCAGATAGTCAATCAATACCGCCTCGCGAGCAGAACAGCTGTCATTCGAATAAAAAACTAAAAACACTGTTATATGGACTACCAACTTTTCAAGAACGGCAATGCCCGTTTTCCTGTATCAACCGACACGCTCCAGTTTATTCAGGAGCAAATTCAACTTATCGCCAAAATGGCGTATATCATTGGCGGAAGCAAGGATGAGTATGCGGTCATCAAGCAGCCATCTTCTCCCTCCGCCATGGACGGGTTATGTATCTTCAACGGCGAACTGCTGCCGCTCATGGGCAACTCGCGGGAGGATGGCATTGAGATTATCGAGACAAAAGAGGACATCACCGCCAATGGTATCACGTTCACAGGTGCACGCACCAGACGCTATGCAAACTACACATCAGGAGGTAATGAGTATTCCGACACATTCGGTTTCCTGACCCTGCATGACCAACTGTTAAAATACACTGCGTTGGAAGCCCTGCACAAACAGGACAAGAAAGCGTTGGAGCAACTCATCAGCGATGAAGCAGCCACCCGCGCGCAGCACGACTTGCCAAAAGGCAGTATAATAGATTGGTACGGCACCTGTAACTGCGCAAGCATACCTTATGGTTATGTGCCATGCGGAAGATTCTTCACGGGGAGTTCTTCGGATATCTTAAAACGCGAAGATGAAATCGCCGAATGGAGAGCGAGATACTCGTCTATAACCATCAAGAATGGCAACACATCGGACGGAATCAATTTCTCCATTCTGATAACGCAATGCAACGGTCAGACCGTCCCTGACTTGACCGACCGATTCATCGTTCAAGCCGGTAACACCTACGACCTTGCCTCCAAAGGAGGTCTGTCCACCGTCTCTCTGCAACCGCAACACCTCCCGAGCCACAAACATTTTATTGGGAACATATCTGATATAACAAGCGATAAAATCGCTAATAGTGGAGCAGATGAAAAAGAGTATATCTTGAAGGGTGACCCGAAATCGAAATACACCGGTTCCGGCGTGTACAACGATGCTGGTGAACTGAAAACGAGTGCGGGCAATAACGGAACTTCCCACGAAAACCGCCCGCCGTACTACGCCTTGTACAAACTTATCAAGGTGATTTAATAACCGTTTAATCAGCATTTAATTATGGATAAAACAACAATTAAACAGTGGTTCAGCAAAGGAAAGAAACCCACGGAACAACAATTTCATTCTACCTTTGATTCTTTTTGGCATAAGGATGATAAGATTGGTATATCGGATATTTCTGGTCTCAATGCCAAACTATCCGGCAAATCGGATGTTGGACATCGGCACACCACAACGGACATCGAAGGGCTGGATACTACACTCGAAGAATCAATAAATTCCAAGATGAATAAAGACGGCAGCAACTATGTATCCTCTCTTGAACTGGTTACGCCTGTCATCTCCTCATCATGGAAAATCAAGAAGCAGGATGGCACACAAGTCAGCACCTCCACAGCGAATAGTATCACCGTAGAGAACGGCGCGAAAGTGGATTATTCCGGAACAAGTTCGCAACCAACACCCTCCGCATCGCAGACTGCACCGACGGCTATCACAGGCGACTTCGGCACAGCAGCATCCGGCAGCAAGACCGATACGGACATCACCGCTAACAAAACATTCGGAGTAACCTATACCGCTCCAAAAAGCGGTTTGGAAGTGTCTGGAACCAAGGTAGTAAAAGCATCCGGAAATCAGCAGACATCGGCATCTGCATCGGTAGCATTTTCGCACCGTCGTTACTGGGGGGCATCCGCGGACGCAGATGCGGATATTACGACACTCACCAGCGAGTTGAGCAACAGTAAAGCAAAAGCCATTGACTTTAACTGTTCCGGCGGCAAGTACTTCTACTATGCCTATCCGAAAACCTTGGGCACTGCAACATGGAAAGTGGGCGGACTGGCGTTCACGGGCTACCAACTCACCGAAAAAACAATCATAAACGAGTATGGACTTCCTGTTATCTACTATGTATATAGAAGTGCAGAGAAACAGACGGGTTCATCAATCAACGCAGTAATTTCTTAAAATTTGAAGTATATGGGAAACATATCAGGCACCAACTTAGCGGCGGCTATCGTACCATTCACAACAGAGGACACCTATCCAACCCACTACTCCGAATATGGCAAAGGAGGCTGGCATAGTGTAGCGACAAAGGAAGATTTGGATAATATACCGGAAGGAAGACGCTCCGAAGGTATGGCGGTATATGTAGTGAGCGATAAAACATTATACATACTGCATGGTAGTGTATGGGATAAATTCAACATTTCAAAAGACGATGTGGATGGTCTTCAGGATTTGTTGGATACCCTCAAATCGAGTATTAACGAAGAGATGGAAGACCACGAGAATGCGGAAAGGGCATATCATAATGAAGTAGTGCGCGTGGTCAATGAGGCAAAGGCATATATGAATGATTGCCTAAAAATGAACAATGCGATATGTGGTTACGATGGAGAGAATGGGATTCCTATATTCGATGAATCAAAGACGTACACATTGAACGAACTTGTGGCTATCAAACAAGATGGTTATTATACGATATACCGTTGTATAGTAGCCTCTCATACAGGTGCTTTTTCTGAGGCTGATTTTGTTGGCACTAACATGTATCAAGAGTACAATCGAATCTTTGCAGGAGGCGCAGAAGAACAGGTGGTAATATCTGTATTCAGAGATGGCGCTCCGTTGTCTGGAAAAGTGGTAACACTGACAAACATCACGCAGAATATATCCTTACAGGCTACAACAGGGGATGATGGTATCGCTGTATTTGGCACATTGGTACCGTATGGAGAGACATACACAGTTACTGCGGAGGCGGAGGCTGGTTGCAATGTTATGCCGTCAAGAACGTTTGTTGCCAACACGCCGAATAGAGGTGTTAAACTCGAGTTCATTACATCACAGCAAGTGGAGGCATACGACATTCCTGTTGTAACAGTATATGCCTATGAAAGGCAACAAATTCAATATGACAATACTACTGTTGAAGATGCTCTCGCCGGAAAGCAATGTACGTTGCTGATAGATGGCGAGGTGGTGGAAACCGTTTTGTTTGAAAATAGAGTAGCAACCTTTACTACACAGATACCCACAAGGTCTCCGTATAAAATTGTTCTTCCGAACCTCGAAGACAAAAACCTGCGTATCCGAAGTCAGGAGATAGATGTTGTGGCTATCGGAGGCGGATTCCGCAATATGTCAGCCGATTACTTTATGCTTCATCCGTATGCTGGTGTTGTGGCTATTTCTGAAGCAGGAGAAGTATTTTCCCTGACTGCATTACAAGCGAAATTGGATAAAATGGACGAAGATGGCGCGACTGAGCAGGACAAGCAAAATTTCAAAGATTCCATTTTGTATATAGGAATATCAAACGAAGCCACGCAGCCGGCAGACGCAACAGGAATCGCCAATAATACAGGTGGATTGGAAGCGTCTGCTGCTACATCGGATGGTAAAAATAATCATGTATACTCGACAACTCCAAAGAATTGCTCATTTTTATTTCATGTTCGTCAGGTTAATGGCGGAACCTACAAAGCACTCAAATGGCAAGAGTCAAATGTAAATGTGCAAAATATGCCATTTGTGTCAAATAGCGCAGCATCATTTCTTAAAGATATGGATGGTGCGGGCAGAACTGCTCAAATGGTTCAGTCGGGAATGTCCTTCCCAGCGATGGAGTGGGTTACACAAGAAGTTGGTGATATACAATCTCCATTTGATAGCAGTGAAACATTGCCCGCATTTATGCCATCTGCTGGTCAATTATATCAGTTGCAGTTGTATAAAAATGATATAAACGAACTCACAAGAGTAATCCTCGGCAAAGAACAAGACTATAATTTTTCTTTGTTTAGCGGTTACTGGTGGTCTGCATCGCAGTACAGTGCTACGTACGCGCTCTACTTGTACAGCGGGTCGATGGCGAACAACGGCAAGTCGAGCACGAACGTTTATGCAGTCCGCTTCTACGAGTTTGCTTAATGCTTTATCACTTTAACTCTTTATTCTTTTATTTATTATGCTTACATCCGAACTCCCCATATACAGAACCACTCAGCGTTTGTATAGATTGATTCGTGAAAGAACTATCCATTTTCCATCGCTCGACAAATATACAATAGGGGAGAAGATGTTGAATATAACAATGGATATAGTTGGCTCTATATGTATGGCAAACAACAACATGAAGGACAGGTACGACACTCTTAATTATATGCAATCAGATTATGTTCAGTTGCAGTTTATGTTGAGAGAGTGTTTCTTCGCCCATTTATTCAACGAAAAAGCCTATGCAGATATTCTTGAAGTGCTGGATGCACTCGGTAAACAGATAACCGGATGGAAACAAGCAACCTACAAGAACAATAATTCGCTACGGTGATTATTGCAGTATATTTCAAACTGCCCTCCACTATCTACTCGCGAGAGAATAGTATAAATAGGAAGAGAGGGAAGAAGCGGTAACTGGTGGTCTGCATCGCAGTACAGTGCTACGAACGCGCTCAACTTGAACAACGGGTCGATGACGAACAACAACAAGTCGAACACGAACATTTATGCAGTCCGCTTCTACGAGAATGATAGTCAATATGGTTACAAAAGACGAAGTTTTACATGCGTATATATGCTGCATAGAAAATAAACGCAACACGAGTTCGGCGATACAGTTTGAACTCGATGAAGCAAACAATGTTATGTCGCTTTTTCAAGAACTGAATAGCCAAACATATAGACCAACTACATCTATTGCTTTTGTCGTTACAAGACCCAAATTAAGGGAAGTGTTTGCCGCTAATTTTAGGGATAGAGTGGTGCACCATCTATTCGTCAATAGGACACTTCCTTTGTTTGAGAGAAAGTTCATAGCAGATACGTATAACTGCCGAGTAGGAAAGGGCTGTTTGTATGGAGTTAAGAGAGTTTATGGTATGCTTGCAAGAAATACAAGTAAATGGGTGCTCAAATGCGATATACAATCTTTCTTCATGAGTATTGACAAGAAGATTCTATTAGACAAAGTAATAGACCTTCTGAAGAACGATTACAAGGGAGATGATTTGCTGTTTATGCTATGGCTCGCTACTGTGATTATTACGCACCGTCCTGAATTGAATTGCGAGAAACACGGAGATATTTCGTTGTGGGAAAAATTGCCGGCTGGCAAGTCTTTGTTTCATACCGACGGAACCAAAGGGATGCCCATCGGAAATCTTACGAGTCAATTATTTGCCAATTATTATTTGTGCGATTTTGACCATTTCGTAAAATCGTTTTCTGACATTGAGTACGGTAGGTATATGGATGATTTTGTAGTGATAGGTGAGCACGATAAACTACTGAGTATGTTACCGACTATGCGCATATACCTAAAAAAAGAGTTGCACATTACGCTACACCCGAACAAAGTTTATCTTCAACCTGTCAGACACGGAGTAACATTCATCGGATACAGAATCTATCCAACACATATTAGACCCGCAAAACGTATTATTCACAACACAATGCAAGTGGCGAAAACAAAACATCATACAGTAGAGGGATTTATCCAATCCGCTAACTCGCTATTAGGATTTATGAGACATACGCGTTCTTTGCATATACGACAAAAGTTCTACACTTCCATACCTGAATCAATAAAAGACAAAATATATATGGACACTGAGTTTCGCGCTCTCCATGTGCGCGATGAATACAATGCTCGTAAATTAACAATCAAAAAACTAAAAGAGTATGAAAAAACAATTCATTAAATCAGTAGGACTTGATTCTTCATATAGTCATATCAAGAAGAAAAATGGGGTAGTTATAGTATCTTATGGCAAAGAAAGCGTTGTTGATACGGAAAGCGAGAATGACACATCCAATGAGGATGTAGTTGGTTTCTATCAAACATCTTATCGTGGTGTCCCCTCTGTCAGCACTATTCTGAAAGACATTACCGAAGATATCAACTCGCGTGCACAACATGAAATACTATATGGCTTCTGCTACGAGGGAGTTCCGGTGTATTTGTCCGTAGAGAATCAGTTGAACTTCTCGTCGGCATACAACGGTGCTTTGTTGAACGATACGTATTCGCCGATAACATTAAGGCTTTCCACAGACAATTACAAGACATTCGATTCGATAGATGAATTGAAAATGTTTGTTTTGGAATACACAAAGTATATCCAAAGCGTCTTGCAAAAATACTGGGAAATAAAAGATGCTATTGAAAAGGAAGATTATACAATATAATTTTCAGCATACACAAACTAAATAGTCGTCGGATTTTTGGCACAAAAAAGCTCCACCGACCTCGTTAGAAAGTCCTCTTACCTACATTTCTAACAATAAACGCGAGCAAACCGCGAAGCCGTGGGGCTTATGCCCTTGTACTTCGATTGCTCGTGTTTTTTTGCACCTGTTTGCACAGGCTATGTAGGTAAGAGGGCTCAAAATTACTGCTTTTTTCTTAAATATCCAATTTTTTAACCCTTAAAATCATCTTTTTATGCTGAATGTCAAACAAAACAAATGAATCGGTGCAGATTATCAAGGAAACATCTGCACTGGGTCGGCTTCTGATTAAGCCGGTAAGCAAAGCCATCGCACGCGAAATGATTGTTGCCAATCACTACTCCCACAAGTGGAACGACGGAGGTTTTGGAGTGTTTAATTTCGGGATATTCCATGCCGATGAGCCGGAACGATGTCTTGGAGTGGCTGTGTATGGCTATATGAAGAATCCCAAAGCAAAAACATTCACACACCCGAACCCCAAAGCGTGGATGTGTGAACTGAACCGAATGTGGATTGATGACGAACTCGGACACAATGCCGAAAGCATCTTGATAGCCGCCTCTATTAAACTATTGCATCGCCTCGACCCAACATGTGTGGCTGTGCAGAGTTTCGCAGATGGTCGCCTCGGGTGTGGTACGATTTATAAAGCGTCCAACTTTCGCTATTTCGGATTCCATCACACTATTTTCCTGCGAAACCGTCGCTCCGGCGAGATTATCCATCAACAGATTTGCACAAACAGCACCTCAAAATCTGCATATTTGCGTGCAAATGTGGCATATCTGATTGGAGATTTTGATGTGCTTATCGTGAAAACGTATCGCTACATTTACCCGCTTTGTAAACATTTTCGCTCTGTGTTCAAAGAACAACCTTATCCGGCTTACGATAAAGGTTTTGTTGCTGGTGATTGGAAACGAGACCGTGAAACAATCCGGAAACGTTGTATCAAAATGCTTGCAGAGTTAGACCTTGACGCATACATAAAACCTGCACCGCGAGTTGGAGCACCGAAATCGGAACAACCGACAGGAAACACACCCGAAAGAGATTGCGGAGGAATTGCAAGAGAAGTGCCGAAATCGGAACAACAGACAGGAGGCACACCACCGCTCGCAGAAAGTCCTGAAACGCTGAATAATGCAGCATAATTACAATAAATAAACCTCCCAACTACAAAAGTTGAGAGGTTTTTTATTGCCGTTCAAACACATATAAAACACCGTTCAAACGCTACTTAATGCTGATTTGTATCGTTCAAACCGCATAACGAAGACCATATAAAGCACCAAAAATATGTACATTTCGTTTGTAAAATATGTACATTTGGTTTTTCCGATTATAAACCGTCCGCGGGGAACACCCTCTGCGCGTTGTTTGCAGGAAATCCCGATGGCGAGAGGGGGGAGTTTGCACGGCGCAACCAAGCAGTTTGTTCCAAACTGTCCGCAGGCGAGACGCCTGCGTCCCCGGTGGCTGCGCATCACGGAAGTTGTTAAACAACCTCTTTCCGCGATTGTCCCCTTTTGTTTGTCGGGGGATAGCGTCCTTTCGAGGGGGGCTATCTCAAGCCGCGCAAAGGTTGTTCGGGACTCGTTGCATGTCAAAGAAAATATATTTGGACAATTTCCGGAAGTTTTTGCAGAAATAAAGCATTCCGCCATGCTGTCAAGTTCCTGACCCGTTACACGCTGTCCTCGCCACTCCCTGTTCATACTCCAAAACAGTACGATTTTTAAGATTCCTTCCGCCGCGACCTTTTCGCGTGTTTGTCGCGGGTCTATCGCGGGTCTATCGCGGGTCGGTCGCAGGTCGGTCGCAGGTCGGTCGCAGGTCGGTCGCAGGTCTATCCCCTCCCTTTAAGGGAGGGACGGGGAGGGTCTCTGCCCGTAAAATGTACTATTATTAAGATTCACCTCCCCCACTAACCTCCTCCCACTACCCTCCCGCACCCTCCCTCTCTCCCCCGCCGTCGAACCGCATCGGTCGGCACGAGGAGGATGTAGCAACATAGCAAGCACCACCTTTGGAAAAGACGCTGTAGCGGTGGTGTTTCCCACCTCTCTGAACAAAAAAATAGCGTGAGTATCGACATAGACTTGCAAGGCGGATTTATATCGAACTCACGTTATGTTGCTATCCATACTTACACCGCACAGCGGCTCGGGGGAGCGGCTGTGCGGTGTAAGAGAAATCCTGCGGAAGGTGTTTATTTCAGTACGAGGTCGAGGAACTTGGCGCGGCGGGCGTCGTCCTGCATAAGGAGTTGGAGTTTGAACTGTCCGTCGCGGGCACCCTCGGCTATGCAACGCGCCTTGAACTGCTCGAACGACTGGGACACCATGCGCTTGGTATCGGGGTCTTTCAGACGGAAAGAGTCGCGCTTTGCCTTGTATTCGATATTCATCTCCTTCAGCACCTCGTCCACTACGCGGGTGAAAGCCTCCGCCTGCTCCTGCGTAACGGTCGGGTCTGCGAACTCGTAGAAGAAGTCGTAGTTGGACTTCTGCAGGTTGGCAAAGCCAATGAAGAACCGCGTCTTCAGTCCGGTACGCTGCTCCGCCTCGCGGACTGCGGCAATGAATTGGCGCTCGTGGAGTTTCTCGCCCGTAATGGTAACAATGCCGTTGACCTTCTGTATCATGTGGACGGTGGGGGTCTGCTCGAAGAAATCGCCCACCTCGACAAGGTCGTTCATGTTGTAGCGATAGAGTCCCGCCATGGTCGTTACGAAGGGGCAGTAGCGTTTGCCTTTCTGCAACTCGTGGAGTTGGAGGAATCGGGGATTGGGATTGTCCAAGTCCTCTTCGGCAATGAACTCGTAATAGTGGAAGTGGGGGAAGAGGACGGTGTTGTTGGTGTCATCAAGCACCAGTCCGAAACGGCACTCCGAGGAGAAGTAGCCGAACTCCTGGTGCAGCATTCCTTCGGGGAAGGAGTCGGCAAACTTGTCGAGATAGACCTTTGTATTACCGCATTTCCAAGTGTTGAGAATCTGCATATCAGGCCAATAGTGCTTGGGAAGGACGGTGCCGTGCTCGGCTTTGAGCGCCCTCAGTTCGGCAGCACGGTCGGGATTGGGCTTGAGGTAGGGCTGTATATCATCGCGAATCCACTGCGGAATGTTGAGTGACGCATTGAGTGTGCCGTGCTCTATATCGTTGCAATAGTCGTCGTAGAACTCGTTTACATTGTTCTGCATCTCCACAATGGTGGACGGGTTGGCGGTAACGATAAGGGTTATGTTGCGCTCGATACCCATACGCATGAGGGTATAGTAGCGTGCCGTATAGTCTTCTATGGCAAAGACGGAGGCAGGCGAGGCATAGAGTTTCTTGACGAAATCCGGGCAGTCGCGCTGCGTAACGCCGGAGACGGAGCCGTAGAAGGTGCCGTCGGGGGCTTCGCCCTCCTTCACCTTGCCCACGATAGAGACAATCTTGCCTGCATAGACCTTCGGACGGTTCTTAATGAAGTTGAAGAGCCAGACTTTGGTCATCTTTCCGTAAACATTGTTCAAGTACTCCTTAGTGATAGGAATCCACTTGGGTTCGGATGTCGTGCCGGATGTGGTGGCGTACATGACGGGCTTTCCCGGGAAGAGGATACTCTCCGTGCCGTGTTTGTGCTTCTCTACATAGGGGCGCAAGTCCTCGTAGTCGTTGGGCTTCACCGCCTGCTGATAGCGGGCGTAGAGTTCGGTGTCGGTCTTGGCTTGGAGTATGTCGGCGAAGCCGTGTTCGCGCCCATACTCCGTGTCCTTGGCATAGGTCAGGATAGCACGGAGTGTCCGCTCACTCGCCTTGCGAGGATTGCGGGAAACGGATTTCAATTTCAGGTACTGCATTCCCCCTGCCATACCGAGGAGGAAATTAGGAACGAAAGGACAGGATAACTTTTCCATTGGTTTAGTAGTTTTTCACATTCATTATCATCTAATTAAACATTCATTATCACCTCATTAAACATTCATTTCGGCATATATACCGTTCGCACACATCACCCCGCTTCCTACCCTCTCTCCGCAAGCGGGGCGGGGGAGCCGGAAGACAGTGCTTTCACACGGGGGACAAGCCCCCACGCTAATCTATGTCGCCCCTCCGGGGCTTTCAATGCACCAACGAGCCTATAACAGCCGCCACTCCGCGGGATAAAACCGGGAGCGGCGGTTATGCCATTACAGCAATTGGTGCATGCGGGCGAGGTACTTGCCGAGTATGTCGAACTCAAGATTGACAACGGTGCCCTCGGTAATGTACTTAAAGTTGGTGTACTCGTGGGTGTAGGGGATAATGCACACCGATACATAGCCTTTGTCGCCCTGTACATCGGGCTCGCAGGCGGTGAGGCTCACGCCGTTTATGCAGACAGAGCCTTTGTCCACGCAGAAATAACCGCGCTGAATCATCTCCTTGCGGGAGTCGTACTCGAAGCGATAGTACCAACTGCCCTCGGTCTCCCTGACCTCGATACAGCGTGCGGGCTGGTCTACATGCCCCTGCACGATATGTCCGTCCAGCCGCTCGTTGAGCAACATCGAGCGCTCCACATTGACCCAGTCGCCCTCGCGGAGCGCACCGAGATTGGAACGGACAAGCGTCTCCTGCATAGCCGTGACGGTATAGAGGTCTCCCTCTATCTTCACCACCGTGAGACACACGCCGTTGTGTGCGACAGACTGGTCGATACGGAGCGGCTCCGCATAGGGATTACGGAGGGTGAAGTGCTTGTTGGTCTGCTCGGTCTCAATCTTAACGACCTGAGCCATCGTTTCTACAATTCCACTAAACATAAGTATATCTACGAATTACGAGTTACAAATTACAAATTTCGTCGCGGGGTGGTCGCGGGTCGGGCGCGGGTTGGGCAAAGGTAGCCTAAGGGTGGCGCAGGGGTGGCGCAGGGGTAGCGCAGGGGTAGCGCAAGGGTAGCGCGGGGGTGGCGCAAGGGTAGCGCAAGGGTAGCGCAAGGGTAGCGCGGGGGTGGCGCGGGGGTGGCGCAGGAGTGGCGCGGGGGTAGCGCGGGGGTGGCGCAGGAGTGGCGCGGGGGTAGCGCGGGGGTGGCGCGGGGGTGGCGCGGGGGTGGCGCAGGGGTGGCGCAGGGGTGGCGCAGGGGTGGCGCAGGGGTGGCGCAGGGGTGGCGCGGGGGTAGCGCAAGGATGGCGCAAGGGTGGCGCAGGGGTGGCGCGGGGGTAGCGCAGGGGTAGCGCAGGGGTGGCGCAGGGGTGGCGCAGGGGTGGCGCAGGGGTGGCGCGGGGGTGGCGCAGGGGTGGCGCGGGGGTGGCGCAGGGGTGGCGCGGGGGTGGCGCGGGGGTGGCGCGGGGGTGGCGCGAGGGTAGCGCAAGGGTAGCGCAGGGGTGGCGCAGGGGTAGCGCAGGGGTAGCGCAGGGGTAGCGCGGGGGTGGCGCAGGGGTAGCGCGAGGGTAGCGCGAGGGTAGCGCGAGGGTAGCGCGAGGGTGGCGCGAGGGTAGCGCAAGGGTAGCGCGAGGGTAGCGCAAGGGTAGCGCAAGGGTAGCGCGAGGGTAGCGGATTCAGGCTTTCTTGGAAAAGAGGATTTTAAGGTCTATTTTCCATGCCGCGCCTATATATATAAGGAGTAGGACGGTGCCCACCGCCATCTTGACCCACGGGCATGCAAGCAAAAAGTGTGCCACAAGCGCAAACACCGCCAGCAAAAGCAAAGTTATCAAAGTATAGGTACCTATTTTCTTAAAATCATACGGGATAGTCAGGTACTTGCGCCCCACCAGATACGAGAGCCACATAATGACGAAATAGCATACCGCACTGCTCGCCGCCGACGCCATGTAGCCCACGCGCGGCACGAAAATGACCTGCAAGACAAAGGTAATGAGCACGCCAATGAGCGAGAAATAGGCACCGTACTGCGTCTTGTCGGTGAGTTTGTACCAAAAACTGAGGTTGAAATACACCCCCTGGAAGATATACGCCCACAAAACGACCGGCACTATCTTCAGCCCCTCCCAGTAGGTCGGCGCTATGAGGTATTTGAGCAGGTCGAGGTAGAAGACCATGCCGAGCAGGATAAGGTAGGAGAAGAGGATATAGTACTTCATGGCATCGGCATACGCCTCCACGGACTGTTTGTCCTTGTGCTTGGCGAAGACAAACGGCTCGTAGGCATAGCGGAACGCCTGCGTGAACATCATCATCACCATCGCCACCTTGAAGCAGGCGCCGTAAATACCGAGTTGCGCCTGCGCGTCGGCGGCGGTGTAGAGGAAGGGGAAGAGGATACGGTCGAGGGTCTGGTTCATGATACCGCACACGCCGAGGACAAGCAACGGCAGGGAGTAGCGGAGCATGGCTTTCAGCAAGGTGAAAGAGAAGAGGGGGCGCACCTTAGCGCGCAGGGGCTCCAAGATATAGGGCAGGAGGCAGAGGGTCTGGACAGCCGTGGCGATAATGTTCGCCACGAAGACATAGCCCACGCCGTAGTCGGGATTGTACCACGGGGCGACCCATGCCGCGTCCCGTATCTTCGGGCAGAGCACCAAGAAGAAGAGGTTGAGCAGGATATTGAGGAACACAAAGAGCAGTTTGAGGGCGGCGAACTGCAAGGGGCGGCGCTTGTAGCGCAGGTAAGCGAAGGGGATACAGGCGAAGGCATCCATCGCC
Source organism: Paludibacteraceae bacterium (assembly GCA_051878345.1). Lineage (GTDB taxonomy): Bacteria > Bacteroidota > Bacteroidia > Bacteroidales > Paludibacteraceae > Colicola. The sequence continues at coordinate 41,436 of JBJEJX010000077.1, forward strand.
ACCACGACACTCAGCAGGGCAATGAACTCGCTATGGTCGGGGTAGCCCAGCACGCCGGCAATGGGGTGGCGGAAGGCACAGCAGAGCACGGCAAAGAGCAGAGAGGTGGTGAAAAGGGACACCATCGCCGTTACATAGACCGTGTCGGGGTGCGCCCCCTCCTTGTTGGCAAAGCGGAAGAACCCCGTCTCCATGCCGTAAGTGAGAATGACCAGCAGGAGGGCAGTCCACGCGTAGAGGTTGGTTACGATACCGTAGTCGGACTGCTGCGCCAAGACATAGGTGTAGAGCGGCACGAGCAGCCAGTTGAGGAACTTGCCGATAATGGACGAAAGCCCGTAAATGGCGGTCTCTTTCGCCAGTATTTTCATAGAGTTATTTGCCATCTTTTCCTGCCACGATTAGGACTATCTCGCCTTTGGGCGGTGTTTGTTTGAAATGGGCAGCCAGTTCTGCGAGGGTGCCGCGCTGCGTGTCCTCGTGCAGTTTGCTTATCTCGCGGCTAACGCTCGCCCGACGGTCTGCGCCGAGGTGCTCCGCCAACTGCTCAAGGGTCTTGACGAGACGGAAAGGCGACTCGTAGATAATCATCGTATGCTCCTGCCCGGCGAGGGACTGCAAGCGCGTGAGCCGCCCTTTCTTCTGCGGGAGGAAGCCCTCGAAATAGAAACGGTCGTTGGGCAGCCCGCTGTCCACGAGCGCGGGGACGAAAGCCGTTGCGCCCGGCAGGCACTGCACCTCCACGCCGCGCTCCACACAGGCGCGCGCCAACATAAAGCCGGGGTCGGAGATACAAGGCGTGCCCGCGTCGGAAATGAGGGCAATGTCCTGCGTCGCCGCCATATCGGCAAAGGTGCCGCAGGTCTCGTGCTCGTTGAACTTGTGGTGCGAGCGCAGGGGTATGCGGATATCGTAGTGTTTGAGCAGGACGGAGGAGGTGCGCGTGTCTTCCGCCAAAATGAGGCTCACCTCTTTGAGCACGCGCAAAGCGCGGAGGGTAATGTCCTCCAAGTTGCCGACGGGAGTAGGAACGATATAGAGCATGGGGTTCGGGATTAAGGATAGGACTCTCCCCCGCCCCTCCCTGCGAGGGAGGGAGTCGGGGAAATCAGTTCAATATAGACAAAAGCGAGCAAGTCTCTCGGCGTTGCGGGCTTTTATCTTTCGGCGTTGCGGGCTTTATCTTTCAGCATTGCGGGCTTTCCTAACCGAAGCGTCTGTGGAGTGCGGTCAGGAAGAGAGCGTAGGTGTTCGACTCTTTGTCCCAATCGAAATGCTTGTCGAGGTAGGCTATCGCCTCGTCGAAAGAGTGGAGCGCATTGATATTCACGAAAGTACGCTGCATCAACTCCACATTCTGACGGAAGAGTTCGCGCTGGAAGAGGAAACGGTCGCCCAACGCAATCGCCTGCTTAATGTCGTCCACGGGCTTGCCGTAGAGGTTTGCCTTCGGGCTCTCGGAAGAGGGCGCAGGGTCGGGTTCTTGTTGGGGTTCCGCTTGCGGCGTTGTCTCCTGATCGGATTCGGGCTCTGATTCCTGCTCGGATTCGGGTTCTGCTTCCGATTCTTGTTCGGGCTCTGCTTCCGATTCTCGTTCGGGCTCCACTTCGGGTTCCTGTTCGGGCTCCTGATTCGTTGCCGCTTCGAGGGCGACAGCAGGTGCTATCGGAGAGTCCTCCGCCGCAGGCTCTTCTTCTACGGACTCTTCTACGGGTTCTTCCGCCACAGGCTCTTGCACGGCAAGTTCTTCCTCAACGGTTTCTTCCACCGCGGGCACTTGCTCCGTCCGTTCTTCTTCAAGAGCATCTACTTCGGCGGGTTCTTCATCCGAGAGGACTACCCACTCATTATTTTCTGCGGATTGCTCCAATGCCGCGATACGCTCCTCTTGGGCGGTAAGGCAGGCTTGCAGCACATTCAACTTCGACTCCAGCGAGGCGATATATGCCTCCTGCTCTTTCTCCTTGGTCTGTGCAACCGCCCACTGCGTCTGCAACACAGACAACGCACTCTCCAAAGCAGACAAACGCTGCTCCAGAGAGGCGGTGTAATCGGTTAGGGATTGAATAAAATCTGACATGATTGAACTTCAAGTCTCAAGTTTTTGGTTTCAAATTTCCGGTTTCAAATAGCGTTGACCCACTTTCTTTGAAACCTGAAATAAATTTACTTTGTTGCGTCTTCGAGTTTGCGCATCATGGAGAACATGAAGATAGCGGCAACGAGGCAGACAGCAATGAACACGCTCCATACAGCCCAGAGCGGTAAATTACCCCAGAGGTTTCCGCCCACGCTGACGAGATAGTTGCCGACGGCAGTGGCTACAAACCAGCCGCCCATCATCATACCTTTGTATTTGGGAGGTGCCACTTTGGTAACGAAGGAGATACCCATCGGGCTGAGCAACAACTCCGCAAAAGTGAGGACGAGGTAGGTGCCGATCAAGAGGTTGGCATCGCAGAAAGTCTTGTCGGCAATGCCGAGCGTAGCCTGCACATCGGGACTGTTGAGCCCAATGGAACCAATAGCCATAATGGCATAGGCAGCGGCAGCCACCACCATACCATAGGCGATTTTGCGGGGAGCCGAGGGCTCTTTGCCGCGTTTAGCCAATGCCCCGAAGATAGCCATGGAGATAGGCGTGAGGGCAACCACATAGAAGGGGTTGAACTGCTGGAAGATAGGAGCGGACACCGCCACTTCTTCGGGACGGTTGAAGTACTTATAGACGAGCACAGCCACAGCCGCCACGAGCACGCCACCCCAAATGCCTTTGCTCTTGGCAGACGCTTTCTTGTCGAACACCCCAAAGAGCGCATAGACCATAATGGCAATCATGACGAGGTTAATAATGTCGAACGCCATCACCTGCAAGCCCGTGGAAGTGGGGTTGACAAATTCGTTTGCGAAATAGGTGAGCGTGAGTCCGTTCTGGTGGAACGCCATCCAGAAGAAGATAACCACCGCGAAAACAAGGCAGAGCGCCACAATGCGTTTCTTGGTCTGCTCGGGCGTGAGTTCTTCGACCTTCGCCCCCGTGGCAGCCGCCTGCTTTGCCGAGTTCTCCACATGCTTGAACCACGGACGGCACGCGTAGTAGATAATGATAGAGAGAATGAGCGAAGCACATGCCACCATGAACGCGAAGTGGTAGGAGTCGTTCACACTCACGCCGAGGCTGGTTTGCGCCCACTCCATAATCTTAACGGCAGCGGTAGGCGCGAACATCGCACCGATATTGATTGCCATGTAGAAGAGCGAGAAGGCGGAGTCGCGACGGTCGGCATACTTGGGGTCGTCGTAGAGGTTACCGACCATCACTTGGAGGTTGCCCTTGAAGAGACCCGTACCCACACTAATCAGCACCAGCGCGGCAAACATCACCACCATAGGCAGGACTATCGTGCCGTTGTCCACGCCGCCGAGCGGGAGAGCCAACAGGACATAGCCCAAGAACATTACGGCAATGCCAATGGTAACACACTTGCCATAGCCAATCTTGTCGGCAAGGATACCGCCCACGAGCGGCAGGAAATAGACTAACGCCAGAAATCCGGCATAGATTTGACCGGCAGCCGTGGCGTCCAGTCCAAAATTAGCGCGCAGGAAGAGCGCAAAAACGGCCAACATGGTGTAGTAGCCGAAACGTTCGCCTGTGTTGGCTAACGCCAATGCAAACAAGCCTTTTGGTTGATTCTCGAACATAAGATATTAATTTGACAATTTAACAATTTGACAATTTTATTTTTACCGCAGGCGAGGCGCCCGCGTCCCCAGTGTTCAGCAGTTTTCGAGGAGCAAGTTCCAGCGGTGGGGGTCATCAGCCTTGCCGAACTGTATGTCCTGGAGGGCATGGTAGAGTTGGCAGCAGACGGGTCCGGGGGTAATGCCGAAGTCGTATATCTTGCTCAGGTCGGGGTCAATGATACGCGAGATAGGCGAGATAGCGGCGCCCGTGCCGCAGGAGGCAGCCTCCTGCATGAGGCGCAGTTCTTCCACGGGTATCTGTCGCTCCTCGTGGGGGATATGCAAGTCCTCGCAGAGGGTCATCAGGCTGTGGTTGGTGATACTGGGGAGTATGCTGTCGCTCTTGGGCGTGACATACACGCCGTTGCGCACGCCGAAGAAATTGGCTCCGCCGCACTCGTCAATGTACTTATGCTCCTTCGAGTCGAGGAAGAGCACGCCCAACCCCTGATCGTGGGCAGGCTCGGTGGCGCGGAAAGAGGCGGCGTAGTTGCCTCCCACCTTGTATTGCCCCGTGCCGAAAGGTGCCGCTCGGTCCACACGGCGGTTAATGATAAAAGGTGTGGTGCCGAAACCTGCGGGGAAATAAGGACCTATGGGGGTGGCAAGGCACATGAACTCAAACTCCTGCGCGGGCGAGACACCCACTTTGGGCGTGGTGCCGATCATGATAGGACGCAGGTAGAGCGTCGCACCCGTGCCGTAAGGCGGGATATAGTCTTGATTGGCTTCCACGCAGAGGGTTACCGCCTCTATGAATTTCTCTTCCGACAGGGGCGGCATGTACATGGCACGCGCAGACTCTTGCAGGCGATGCGCGTTCTCCTCAGGGCGGAAAATACGCACTTTGCCGTCCACGCCGCGGAAGGCTTTCAGCCCCTCGAACGCCTGCTGCGCGTACTGCAAAGCAGTAGCCGCCGCATGGATAGAGATGTAGAAATCGGAGGTAACCGTTACCTCGCCCCACTGCCCGTTCCGAAACGAGCAGCGCACCATCTTCGAACACTCGGTGTAGGAGAAAGTGAGATGTTTCCAATCAATTGTTTTCATATCATCAAAAAGCACTTAATGTTGTATTGGTTTCCACTCGGTGCTTTTCATGGTTGCCGTTATCTTTTTAGCAGGCGAGGACGCCTGCACACCCGGTTATTTTCCTATCTTCATTATTGTTTCGGGTCCGTATTCCATCAGTTTGTCCAAGATACTCATGCCGTTGCCAAAGCAGGGTTCGAGGTCCTGCGCCTGCCAGTCGGCGGTATGGGGCAAAAATTTGTTGTTTCCCGTCAGCGCCTGCGGGCATTGGTTCATCAGCAGGGACTGTATCACTTCGTGCAGACCTTCGTTGAGGTCGAGGAGGAACTTCGTTTCTTTCTCGTAGAAAGGCAGGAAGTAGTCCATGTAGTAGTCAAAATAAGGCGTCCGCTTGTAGGCACTCAGGAGGGCTATCCGATGCTGGTGTTGCCATCGCGTCTGGTAACTGATTTCCACATCCCGCGTGAGTTGCTTGCGTTCGCTATGCTTCACGGGCACGGTGAGCGTGAGCGGTCCGTCGGGGGTGGTGATGGTACAGCGGTTGCGGCAGGTCTGCTTGGGAAAACTCTCCATGACCTCAATCCGGCAATCCATCCCCTCATCAAGCGCATTCCCGCAGGCAAGACGCCCGCGTCCCCGGTGTTTGTACCATAAGCGGTACCATTCTACGGGTGCCAAATATGCTGTGGGCAAGGTGATCATCCCAACTACATTTTGGCGAGGAGTTCGTCGGTTGTTTGCTCCATTTTGCCGAAAGCGAACCATCTTTTACCCAAATCTTTGATGGACGCCCCTACAAAATAGACCGTATCATCTATACACAAAAACCGATCATGCGATTTCGTGAATAGCCGTACCTCAATATGCGGATACCGAGCATCATGACGGGCAATATCCGTTTTGAGATGTGCATCAATCGTTTTCGTGTATATAGTGGCTGTTACACCCGATTTGCGTTTATCTAACAAACTAAGCACCGACTCATCCACATAGTTATCAAACAACACAATACGACTTTCCGCCTCTTTGATTTTATCCGCTATGAACACATAAGCATCAAAAACCTCCCCGTCGTAGAAAATACCATACTGAGGTTGTACCGTTTCACTATCAAGGCGCTTGAAAACATTTTCTATTTTTCTGTCGGTGTCAGCGAGATGTGCGTTCATTGCCAACTGATTGCGCTCCATAATTTCCATGCGTTGGAATATCTGTGCATTAGAAGCAAGGAAATGACGCATCGCGGTGAATGCACGCATGATGAGAATATTCGTTGCTATTGCTTGCGGAGAACGCAAAACACTACTCAACATTGCAACTCCATTTTCCGTAAAAGCATACGGGAGTTTTCGGTAACCCATCTTGACAGAATTGGATGTCGCAAATTGCGATTTCCAATTTTCAAACTCCTCTTTTGTTAATTGGAACATAAAATCGCTCGGAAAACGCTCGATATTCCGCTGCACCTGTTCATTCAAACGTCTTGTCTCTACACCGTATAGCGCCGCCAGATCCCTATCAAGAAGAACTTGACAACCTCGTATGTTTTGTATAAAACTCTCGATGTGCTCTTCTTTGTTGATAGGTGATATAGCCGTTTTTGATATGTCGTTATGTTCTGTCATTTCAGTTGTTCTTCAGATAGATAAGGAACCGTGTTGGTAGCATCATTTATCTGCGGGCGTTCATGCCTATTCTGTTCCAACGGATATGCCCTTTGAACCACGGTTTGTCTTTGTCTATGCTAAGCCACACGAAGAGGGGGCGTCCCACGATATGGTCTTCGGGTACGAAACCCCAGTAGCGGCTGTCAGCAGAGTTGTGGCGGTTGTCGCCCATCATCCAATAGTAGTCCATATCGAAGGTGTAGGGTTCACCTATCGCCATCGGCTTGTGCTCGTAGGCATCGGCGATACGCTTGTAGAGCCAGTAGTTCTCCTCGGTTATGGTGATAGTCTCTCCGCGGCGGGGGATATAAATGGGTCCGTAGTTGTCGCGTGTCCACGTGTTGTGCCCCAGCGGATAGACATCGCCTCCTTGCTGCTCGGGCTCCAAGGTAATGGCAACCACATGGGGATTCTTCTCCAACTCGGTTCTCATTGCCCGCGTAAGCGGGAAATGGTACACGCCCGGCTCGAGCAACTTGCGGTCGTCTTTCGAGATACCTATCTTCTCCAAATAATTATTGCTCAGGATATGTCCGTCGGTCTGCACAAAATAGTTCAACTGTACTCCCTCGCGTTCGGGTTCGGCTATGCCGTTCACATATATCACATTATCAATGATTTGCAGCGAGTCGCCGGGCGTACCCACACAACGCTTCACATAGTTCTCCCGCCTGTCCACAGGGCGTGTTACAATGTCGCCGAAGACGTCTTTGCGCTGCTCCACGGTGCGTTCGCCGTAGTAATGACGGAGGGTGTAGCAATCGGGATTCTGCATCTTGGAACAGACGGTGTCGCCTGCGGGGAAGTTGAAGACCACAATGTCGCCTTTCTCAGGCGTGTCCCAGCCTGCGAGTCGCTTGTAGTCCCACTGCGGGTGCTCGATATAACTCTTGCCCCCGCCGAGCCAGTCGGGGAAAGTGTGTTGCACAAGCGGCATGGAGAGCGGGGTGTTAGGTACCCGCGCGCCGTAACTCATCTTGCTCACGCAGAGGAAATCGCCCACGCACAGGCTCTTCTCCAGCGAACTGGATGGGATCTGGTAATTCTGGAAAATGTATTGGTTAATGAAATACACGGCGATGAGCGCGAAGAGGATAGCGTCCACCCACGACATAACAGTATAGATAACGCTGTTGGCACGGGGGTTGGTCTTGCCCGCGGCGGCGTCTTCTTTGCTGACGGGTTTGTACTTATGCCACCAGTTCCAAGGAATGTATTTGGTGGTAAACATATCCATGATAACAGGCAGCAACACGAGCCAGCCGAGGCTTGCCCAGTCGCGGCTCTCTTGGCGCGGGTCACCATACACCACCCAAAGGATGAATGCGATATATAGGGCACTCCAAATGCCGCAGGCTACCCACCCTTTGGTGGTAACGGATTGTATTCTTTCTCTAAAACTCATAGATAATCAATCGGTTATTTATACAATTTCTTTTTTCTACACTCACGCTCCCTCTGTATTACATAAATCAAGCATTACATACGAAGGTGCAGTATCAAATAATGTTTGTTGAATAGCATTTAGTTTCTCGATTGTTGCCTTGATAGCAAGTGTAGATTGGTCTATTCCTATCCAATTTCTCCCTAATATATGTGCTGCTTTCAAAGTAGTCCCAGACCCGCAAAAACAATCTAATACAATGCTATCGGGATTAGAAGATGTCTGCACTATCAGATTGAGCAAGTCGGCGTTCTTCTCCGTCGGGTAATTAGGGTACTGCGGGTCCTTAAACTCCCAAATATCTTGTATCCGTTTGCCAGCTCTTTCGTCTGCATAAATAATCTTTCTCGGATTGCCATTAGACGACCACTCTATCAACCCCTCCTTATCCCACTTTTCTAATGTCTCCACATCCGTTCTCCAATGGCGTCCTATAGGCGGAAGAATACCTTTGAAGGGCAAGTTGGACATACCATTCTCTGTTTCGCCGGGGGCATGGATAGGTACTGTGGTGTACCTCCTGCCTTGTTTATCTGTTTTCGGGAACAATACACGCAAGTCCTCTTCTGTGTACTTTTCCCGCGGCTCATTCCAAATAGGAGAAGCAGACTTGGTATAAAACAATATCATATCCTTGATATTACCATATCCTATGCGTTCAAAGTTTTTGGGATTGCATTTAATACGTGTAATATCGTTGCGGAAATTGTCTATACCAAAGACTTCATCCATCATAACCTTAACATAATGCCCTATCTTATAGTCTATGTGCAGATAGATGGACCCCTGCTCCGACAACAATTCTCTCAAAAGTACCAGTCGTTCACGCAAGAAAGACACAAAATCTATTCCTTTCAAGACATCTGTATATGCCACATCACCTTTCCGCGAATTACTAATTGTAGATGCCCTACCATTGGTAATCATAAAACAGCCCCCAGTAGCAAACGGAGGATCAATATACACCAAATCAACCTTTCCGCGATACCCATGCTCTAACAAGTAATACAGCCCAGCAAGGTTCTCACTATGTATCAACAAATTTTCCATTATAGTTGGTACAAAAATTCACGCAAAACCAAAGCACTCATAATATTGCTTTGCCCATGACGATGAATCAAATCATCGTGCATTTTATTTTTGCCTTTGATGTATAGCACTCCATCCAAAACAGCCACTTTAACGGCTTTTACACCCTTAGTTTCTATAGTAGCGATAGCATCGTTATATTGGGCATTTTGATGCCCTCCAAAGTCGGTTAAGAACTTGGCCTCTCCAATCACATATTTACCATTAAAGCGTGCTACCAGGTCCAAGCCTTTCTCATGGTGATAGTTCAGTTTCTCTTTGGCAAAATCGCTCATCACCTTATCGCTTGCATCAAGGATTGCATTCTCGGAAGAACTGATAAACTCATCAAGCCCGACAGGCGCGATACCTAATGCTTTGCTCCGTACCCACTCCTTAAACATAGGACCAATCTGTCGGTTAGTTTCTTTTGGCTCGCTGCATCTTTCATATAGTTTATCAAGCCCTAATTCATACAAGCGTCCACATAGACGATTTATAGTAGCCGGATTACGGACTATCGCTGTCTTGTCGCGTTTAAGATAAGCCACATAACTATCTTTTATCGGAAATAAATCCAGCGCTAACAGGTGTTGTATCAGCCTCACATTATCTTTCGCGACAAAAGCCGTTTCTATCTCTTTCCATTTTTGCCCGTCTATATCGCGAATCCCCTCAGGGATAATAGGATATACACGAAACAAATCATCCAAATAGGAACGCTGATTAGCGTATTCTATACTATATTCTATCCATCTATTCATATTCAATTCTTTTAGCACATCATTACTTCCTCCATCGTATGGAAGCCTGTTTTGCCTTGCAGCCATTCGGCGGCGAGGACGGCACCGAGGGCAAAGCCTTCGCGGGACTTGGCACTATGGGTGATAGAAAGGGTGTCGACCGGCGAGTCCCACATAACGGTATGTATGCCCGGCACCTCGCCTTCGCGGACGGACTCTATCGGGACTTGTACCTTGCGAGCCGCACCCCGCGACCTGAAAGCGGCTATATCCTCCGCCAGCGTCTTGGCGGTGCCGGAAGGGGCATCGAGTTTGTGGATATGGTGGGTCTCGGTGATAGAGGGCAGGTAGTCGGGATAGTCCGCCAGCAAGCCCGCCAGACGCTTGTTGAGCGCAAAAAGGATATTCACGCCAATGCTGAAATTCGATGACCAAAGCAAAGCGCGTCCGTCCGTTTGGCAGCACTCGGCGGCATCGCGTAACTCGTCGCGCAGGGTCTGCACATTCCAGCCCGTGGTGCCGCAGACAACAGGTACCCCCGCCTGCCACGCGGCGCGGATATTCGCCTCGGCGGTCGCGGGCGTGGAGAACTCTATCGCCACTGCGGCTTGCGCAAAAGCGGAGGAACGGAAGTCCTCCGTGTTGTCTTTGTCGATGATACAGACTATCTCGTGCCCGCGGCGACGCGCCGTTTGCTCGATGATGTGTCCCATCTTGCCGTATCCTATGAGTGCGAGGTTCATTGTCAGTGGTTAGTGGTCAGTGGTTAGTGATTAGTGGTTAGTGGTCAGTGGTTAGTGGTTAGTGGTTAGTAGTCAGTAGTTAGCAGGCGGGGACGCTGCACGGCAGCGCCAAGCGTGCGCATTCAAAAACCGCGCAAAGTTACGAAAAATTTTTGACATATACAAGAGATGGGCACTTTTTTGCATAGAAAAACATCGGGGCGGCGTTGTGGTTGCAGACGAAGAATCGGGGATTTGCCGACATTTAGGATACACAACGGGAAAAGTCAAATGCCCCCTGCAAGGCAAGAAGTTGAGACAAAAATGAGGGAGGGCTTGCATATTTCGGAAAAAAGCAGTAACTTTGCGGCGGAAACAAATAACGCTTTACCAATGAATATACAGCCTACATATCATCGTCGGAAGACCCACAGCGTGCGAGTGGGCGGATTGCTTATCGGCAGCGAGCACCCTATTCGTTTGCAGACCATGGCAAACACCTCCACCAACGACATAGAGGGTTCGGTGGCACAAGCAAAACGCTGTGCAGAAGCGGGTGCGGAGTTGGTACGGTTCACTACGCAAGGACTGCGGGAAGTGGAGTCGCTGGGGAAAATCAAGGAGAATCTGCAATCAGCGACAGGCGATTCACGACAGGCGACAGAGTCTCTACCGCTGGTGGCAGACGTGCATTTTCAAGCGGATGTGGCGGATGCGGCGGCGCAAGTGGTGGAGAAAGTGCGTATCAACCCCGGAAACTACATTGACCCTGCACGGAAATTCAAGCATATCGACTACACATATGAGGAGTATCAAGCGGAGTTGCAACGGCTGGACGCGCGTTTCTGCCAACTGATTGACATCTGCAAGGCACATCACACCGCTCTCCGGCTCGGCGTGAACCACGGCAGCCTCAGCGACCGTATCATGTCGCGCTACGGGGACACGCCCGCGGGTATGGTAGAGAGCGTGATGGAGTTTCTGCGCGTAGCAGTGCGCGAAGCGTTTGCAGATATCGTCATCTCGGTAAAGGCGAGCAACACCCGCGTAATGGTAGAGACCGTGCGGCTGCTGGTGAAGGAGATGGACAAAGAGGGCATGACCTTTCCGCTACACTTGGGCGTAACGGAGGCGGGGGAAGGCGAGGACGGGCGTATCAAGTCGGCCGTGGGCATAGGGGCGTTGCTCGCGGACGGCATAGGCGACACCATCCGCGTGAGCCTGAGCGAGGCGCCGGAGCGGGAGATACCCGTGGCGCGAGCGCTACGCGATTACTTCGCAGACCCGCAGTCGATACGCTATCGAGAAGTCATGCTGGCAGTAGAGGGGCAGACGGCGGTATATGCGTCGCCGCAAGCCGACTGGGCGCTCATGCAGTTGCAAGCCGCCGCCGAGTGCGGGCGGGTGCTGTGGGACAACGGTTGCACGGAGTTGGTGCTGCAGAACCCGAACTTCACGGCGGAGCAGTTGGAGCAGTTGGCGAAAGACATCCTGCAAGCCGCCCGCATACGAATGTACAAAACGGAGTATATCTCCTGCCCCGGCTGCGGGCGGACGCTGTTCGACCTTGAGAAGACCATCGCGGAGGTAAGAGCCGCAACGGCGCACCTAACGGGACTGAAGATAGGTATCATGGGCTGTATCGTGAACGGACCGGGCGAAATGGCGGACGCCGACTACGGCTACGTGGGCGCGGGACGCGAGCGAATCAGCCTGTACCGAGGCAAAGAGTGCGTGATGAAGAACATCCCACAGGAAGAGGCGGTGGAGCGACTGCTAAGACTGATTGAGGAAGACCGAAAAGATTATAAAAACACATACTAATCATGCCGTTGATTACCATTCTCGTACCTTGCTACAACGAGGAGCAAACGCTGCCCTCGCTGTATAAAGCGTTATGCGCTGTTTGTAATCCTCTACAAGCTGCGGACGATGCCTATGTAGGCGAAGAACTTACCCCCCCCCGTCGGGACTCCTATTCGTTTGAATTTCTGTTCATCAACGATGGTTCTGTAGATAACACACTTGCTATCATAAAGACACTGCGCACGCAAGACCCGCGTGTCTGCTATGTTGATTTATCCCGCAACTTTGGCAAAGAGAACGCCATGCTTGCGGGATTTGATTTTGCCAAAGGAGATGCCGTCATCATCATAGATGCAGACCTCCAAGACCCACCCACCCTTATCCCAGAGATGCTTCGTATATGGGACAGAGGGACTGTGCAGGATGTGTACGCACGCCGCAAAACACGAGGAAAAGAGTCTTGGATGCGAAAACAGTTAAGCCTGCTTTTTTATCGGATTCTTGACCACACCACACGATTCAACATCTTGCAAAATGTAGGTGACTTCCGCCTGTTGGATAAGCAAGCCATCCTCGCACTGCGCCAACTGCGCGAGACAGAACGGTACACAAAAGGCATGTACTGCTGGATAGGATTCCGCAAACAAGAAATTGAATTTGACAGACAAGACCGGGTAGCGGGCAACAGCAAATGGAATTTCCTATCCTTATTGAATCTTGCCATTGAGGGTATCACGTCGTTTACAACAGCACCACTGCGTTTTGCCACATATACAGGGTTAATCACCGCATTGGGCGCTTTCATCTACGGACTATATTATTTCATCAAAGCCTTAGCTGTCGGAGACCCCGTAGCGGGGTTTCCGACACTAATCATTGTGATTCTGCTATTGGGCGGAATCCAACTTATCACCATTGGTATCATCGGTGAGTACTTAGGGCGTGTCTTCAACGAGGTGAAAAAACGTCCCGTGTATCTTGCGCAAGAATACAACGGCGAACGGCAATATACCATGCAAGAAAAGTAAAGATATGCTTACCCATGGTCGTGTACATTGGTCTTTATTTTACCGATATCCTCTGCGTTACAGTACAAATAATCACCCGATAATCACCCTGTAAATACTCAATGGTTATACGGTGATACCTTTGGAGAAACAATCACCTATATCAAATACAATACTCATACACAACCCATCTTAAATTATGCGACACTTTTTCCGCCAATTTACAAAACAAGATTACATCTTCTTCGCATTATGCGGAGTGGTCTATTTCCTGTTAATCCGACAATACATTCCGTGCAATTGGGATGATTTATCTTACCGATTTGTATGTGGTGAGGACGCATATAATTACATTGACAGCATAGGCGATGTACTCATGTCCAATGTGTATGCATATTTACATATAAACGGTCGTTTTTTAGTGCACTGTTTTGTCCAGTTCTTTTGTGGTTTCGGCGGGAAACAATTATTCTTTATTTGTAGCACACTGATGTTCTTGTTGCTACTAATGAGTATTCTATATATTGTTCGCAAGAAAACTCATAGTAACATGGACAAGTATTGGTTATTGTTAGGTCTATTATTACTCATCCCCATACCCGGTGTTACATTTATCGGCACCATTGCATTCGTTGTCAACTATATGTGGTCAGCCGCTATATACACATTCTTCCTTTGCTTGTATTTTCATATCAAAGAAGACAATATTTCGTATCATTGGTGGCAAAACATACTTCTTGTATTGTTCGCATTAGTTTGTGGAAGTTGGCAAGAGAGTTTCTGCATCGGTATTGCCGGGGCTTTGTTTTTCTACCATATTGTGCATATAAAGGAGACACACTCTTCATTGCTATACATGGTCATAGCGTTTGGAATAGGTGCATGTATTTGTATTTTTACACCCTCCAACTTTTCCCGTTCGGAAGCACTCGGTTTGTCTATTTATAGTATGAGAAACACTATAGTACAAATGTTGAAACATGTACCAGCCGTATCGGTTGTAGTCTTTTTGGTAATAATAAGCCTCATCATAGATTTACACAAAAAAACAAAGTCGTTATTTGTACAAGAGAATGCTATCTTTTTTCTCTCGTCCCTTTTCTCCATCCTTTTTGCCTTGATTATTTCATTTCAAGGCGGAGAGTACCAACTTACTATCATCGCTATCTTCTCTATCATACTCAGCATTCGTTTTATCTATCGATATTTTACCATCCCTCGTAAAGCGGAATATACCTTAGCGATTCTTATTTTTTTATTTGCTGCCATTAACTATGTTCCTGCCTACTATTATCGGCAGAAAATACACAATAGTTTTGCAAAAGTTATGACGAACTATAATACATACGATTACTGCATAGACGGAGAGTTGGAATCTATTGACAGGGAAGTACTGAAAGGTAGTTTCTACCGAAGATATATTCACGAGTTCGCGTTATATGGTTTCTATACCAATACCATCATTGCAGAAAAATTCTCGAGGTACTTGAACAAAAGCGGTCAAACAGATTGTACTTTAATACTGCCCGAAAGTAAAGAAAGAATCATCGCAACTTGTATCCCGAACAATGCGTGCGACTCTATGCTATATGCCTCCACCAGATATTCGTATTACATCATTAGGCTTCCCTTAGATATTGATTATCAGCAATATAAAGTTTGTTACAATGCATATCCAATCACCCATATAGATAAACTAAAAGATAAGATTCTACACCGAGATGCACGTCCCTTCAGTATCAGCCTACAAGATAATACGATTCAACACCGCCGTCAATTTTGTACAGACACTTGGAGATATATCATAGTGGAACC
This sequence comes from Paludibacteraceae bacterium, assembly GCA_051878345.1. Lineage (GTDB taxonomy): Bacteria > Bacteroidota > Bacteroidia > Bacteroidales > Paludibacteraceae > Colicola. The sequence continues at coordinate 56,487 of JBJEJX010000077.1, forward strand.
CGCATCTACCAACCGACGTGTCGCAGACCTAATGTTGCAACAATTTTAGTATTTATGTCTTATTTAAGCTCATTTTTTCAGCACTCATCCAAAACATGGCAAGAGGTAATCCGTTTTGGTGTGGTGGGTGTACTCGCGACGGGAATTCACTATGGCATATACTTGTTGCTCAACCTGTGGATATGGACATGGCTTGCATACACGATAGGTTACGCCATCAGTTTCTGCGCCAACTATCTACTGACAAACTATTTCACTTTCCGCACAAAGCCCTCCGTCAAAAACGGTGCAGGTTTTGCTTTGAGCCATATCATCAACTATACCCTGCATATCCTGCTACTTGAATTTTTCCTATGGCTGGGTATTCCCGAGACGTGGGCACCGTTACCCGTCTATTGCATTGTTATTCCCGTCAATTTCCTCATCATTCGCCGATTCTTTCACTAACACATATGCTTTTTTGCAAAACAAAGTGCACAAACGAAATGTTTTTTTTGAAAAAGAATTTGCATAATTGTAGATTTTTTCGTAACTTTGCGGCGGAATTTTACTCCGAACAATCATCAAATTTACACAGATATGACTATGCAGAAAAGTCCACTCCAGATTGCGCGGCAGAGTTACCAGCCTAAGATGCCGGTGGCGTTGTGCGGCGCAGTGCGCCTTGTAGAAGGCGAGAAAACACAGTCAGTTGCAGACCAAGCGGAAATCAAAGCGTTGTTCCCCAACACCTACGGTCTGCCCGTCATCACCATGGAGCCCGCAGAGGGCACCAACAGCAGCGAGCCGTTCAACATAGGCGTGATTCTCTCCGGCGGTCAAGCCCCCGGCGGACACAACGTGATTTGCGGTCTGTACGACGGACTGAAAGCCCTCAACCCGCAGAACCAACTCTACGGTTTCCTCGGCGGTCCCAGCGGTTTGATTGAAGGCAAATACACCCTGCTGACAGATGAGGTGATAGACGACTACCGCAACACCGGCGGCTTCGACATCATCGGCTCGGGGCGTACCAAACTGGAAGAGACATGGCAGTTTGACAACGGTATAGAGATATGCAAGAAACTGGGTATCAAGGCGATAGTTATCATCGGCGGAGATGACTCGAACACCAACGCCTGCGTGCTGGCAGAATACTACCTGCAGAAACAATGCGGTATCCAAGTAATCGGTTGCCCGAAGACCATCGACGGCGACTTGAAAAACAACATGATTGAGACCTCGTTCGGTTTCGACACCGCCTGCAAAGTGTATAGCGAGTTGATTGGTAACATCCAGCGCGATGCCAACTCGGCGAAGAAATACTGGCACTTCATCCGCCTGATGGGTCGTTCGGCTTCGCATATCGCCCTTGAGTGCGCACTGCAAAGCCAGCCGAATATCTGCTTGATTTCGGAGGAAGTGGAGGCGAAGAGCATGACACTGAACGACATCGTGGAGCAGATTGTGGAGGTGATTGTTGACCGCGCAAATGCCGGACTGAACTTCGGTACCGTGCTTATTCCCGAAGGTCTCATTGAGTTTATCCCCGCCATGCGCGTGCTGATACAGGAGTTGAACGACATGCTGGCACAGAACGAGGAGTTTGCCGGTCTGGAAGGCGATGATGCAAAACGCGAGTACGTGAAGTCGATGCTTACTCCCGCCTCCTGCGAACTGTTCCGTTCGCTGCCGAAGGCTATCGCCAAGCAGTTGACGCTCGACCGCGACCCGCACGGAAACGTGATGGTGAGCCAAATCGAGACCGAGAAACTGCTCATTGAGATGGTAAGCAAGCGCTTGGCACAACTCAAAGCCAACGGCGTTTACAAGGGCAAGTTCTCCGCGCTCAACCACTTCTTCGGCTACGAGGGACGCTGCGCCATTCCGTCGAATTTCGATGCAGACTACTGCTATTCGATCGGCATGACGGCTACGCACCTCATCGCAGCCGGCAAGACAGGTTACATGGCGCTGGTGCGCAACCTGACCAAGCCCGCTGCGGAGTGGATTGCCGGCGGCGTGCCCATCACGATGATGATGAACATGGAGAAGCGTAACGGCAAGATGAAACCCGTGATACAGAAGGCATTGGTTGACCTGAACGGTGCTCCGTTCCTGTACCTGAAAGCGCACCGCGCCGAATGGGCGGACGCCAACACCAGTTATATCTACCCGGGTCCCATCCAGTACTACGGGCCGTCGGAGGTCTGCGACCTGCCGACTCACACCCTGCGTTTGGAGCAAGAGGGGGAATAAGACCCACCCCAACCCTCCCTACAAAGGGAGGGAGAAAGACGACCCTCCCCAACCCTCCCTACAAAGGGAGGGAGAAAGAGGACCCTCCCCTGCCCTCCCTACAGAGGGAGGGAGAAAGAGGACCCACCCCTGCCCTCCCTACAAAGGGAGGGAGAAAGAGGACCCACCCCTACCCTCCCTACAAAGGGAGGGAGTAAATAAAATAAAGATGGAAGACTGATTAGTTTCGAATAGTCGGAAGTGATTGGTCTTTCATCCTTATTTTTCGGAGAGAGAAACAAGAGTCTTTCATACATATAGCAGTCTTTCATATTTTATGTACGATATTTATTATTTATCGTAATTTGGTACAGTTTTTGCTATTCGGTAGTTCGTTATCTTAATTTTTTTCACAACTTATGGCTACGACTTCACAAGAAAAGTATTATCTGTTCGTCCTTTTGACGGCACTCCTACTCTGCCCTGCAATTATCCGTGCACAGTACAGCGACCAAGACCTCTACAACGCCTACCTGCGCCGCGATATGGACCAATGGAAACATTACTTAGATGAGAACGCATGGCAGAGCCTCTCCCTCAGCGAGAAGAAGCGCTACCTGAACTACGAGTACGGCTATATCGCGCCTGCCATCGATACCAAGAAACCCTGGGCGGAGGATTACCTGAAAGCGTTTGAGAGCCATGTGGAAGAGATGTACCAAGCCAAGCATATCTCCGAGGCACACTATTATATGTATATGTCTTCGATCTGCGCCTACGACTTCATGCTCAACCGCGGACACCTGTTCTCTTCGGGCGTGAAGTCGCTCAAGCACGTGAAGAAAGCCACCGAGTTGGCACCCGAAGACCCCTTCGTGCTGACCCTGATGGCGAATGTGGAGTTCTACGCCCCGTCCGGCTTGGGCGGAGACAAGAAAGAGGCACTGGAGCGTTTCTCGAAAGCACGCCGACTGTTCGAGACCACTACCGCCTACGAGCATCTATGGAACTACGCTTCCATGCGCCTGTGCATCGCGCAGTGCTATGAGAAGACGGGAGATGTAGAGAAAGCCGTCCACGCCTGCCAAGAGATATTGGAGAGCATTCCCGATTTCTCGTATATACGCGACGAATACTTGCCCAAACTGCAAGAGCAACTTGCGAAAAAGTAATATGATATGAGCCAAGAACAAGGAACAAAGAGCCAAGACTTACTACCTATGTCTCTGACATTTCGGAGTCGAGACTGTTTCGTCTTGGTTCGCGAGTCCGTATTCTTTGTTTCAATAGTCTTTGTTCTTTGTTCCTTGTTTGGGAGTCCAACCGCTTCTGCGCAAGCGAACTACGAACACCGCAACGGGTACACCGCACAGGTAGTGCGTGTGCCCGTTTCGCATGGTGATACCGCCACTGGCTACCTGCTCATTCCCGACAGCGTCGTGCAAGCCCCTGCCGTGGTAGTGCTCCACGACCACGGCGCACATTTCAGCATCGGCAAAGAGAAGATGGTGTGCCCGATACCGCGCACGGATACGGGCTCTGCCACCAACGAGCAGGTGCTGCAAGACGCCCGCCGCTGGGTAAACAAATACTACGACGGCATGTTCGCGGGCGACTCGCTGGCGAAAGCAGGCTATGTGGTGTTGGCGATTGACGCGGTCTATTGGGGAGAGCGGCAAAAGACCGCCGTACCATCGGACAGCGCAAGAGTCCATCCAAAAGCCTATCAACCCGCCTACTACAGATGCCACTTGCAACAATTCGGCGAGGCATGGTTCGAGACCATCCTGCGCGATGACAGGGCTTGCGTGGATTATCTCTGCCGCTTGTCCTGCGTGGATACGGCGCGTATCGGTGTCTTCGGTTTCTCGATGGGAGCCTTCCGCGCATGGCAGTTGGCGGCGTGCGACAGCCGCATCAAGGTCTGCGTTGCCTCCAACTGGATGACCACCAAAGCAGACCATCTGGGCAGCACTCTCCTACCCTCCGAAGCCAATCCCTCCGCCTACTCCATGTACCGCCCCGACTGCATGGACGACTACCCCGAGACCGCCTCGCAGATTGCCCCGCGTCCCTTCCTGCTGCTCTATGGCGAATACGACCATTTATTCACGCCCGACAGCGTCCAAGCCTCCATCCACACCATCCAAACGACCTATCATAGAGTGCAGCAAAACAATAATTTTCTACCCATTTCCCTACCCTTCAAGCACTATTTCAGCCGACAGCATTGGCAAGAAACCAGACATTTTTTTGACACCCATCTATGATTTGCAGTGTCCCACCACGCCCGAGATACCTAAGCGCTTGAAGTCTCGAAACTTATGAAGATAATAAGAGAAAAGTAGCAAAAAAATTTGATATGCTACTTTTTTTTCGTACCTTTGCAGACGAATTGGAAACCAAGAGCGAAGAACAAAGAAGCAAGATAAAAGAGACAGACTATGAACTTTACACATTTGCATGTACACTCGCACTATTCGATGCTGGACGGAATGTCGAAAGTGCCGGACATAGTGGAGAAATGCCTCCGCAGCGGTATGAACGCCGTGGCGCTGACCGACCACGGGAACATGTACGGCATCAAGGAGTTGCTGGACTATTGCAAGAAAGTGAACGGCAGGCTGAAAGAGCAGGCGGGGGGCGGCGAGTTCGTGCCCTTCAAGCCGATAGCGGGCTGCGAGTGCTACTGCGCACGCCGCGGGCGGCACTCCATGACTGATGAGAAAGCCATGAACGGCGAGGGGCGGGAGTATATCATCGACCGGTCGGGCTGGCACCTGATTCTGCTGGCGAAGAACCGGACAGGGTATCACAACCTCTGCCATATCGTGAGCGAGAGTTTCATGGACGACGCCTACAACTACACGGCGCGTATCGACCGCGAGTTGCTGGAGAAATACCACGAGGGCATTATATGCTCGTCCGCCTGCTTGGGCGGCGAGTTGCCGCAGAAGATAATGGCAGGCGACATGGCAGGCGCAGAGGAGACCATTGAGTGGTTCAAAGGCGTGTTCGGCGAGGACTATTACATTGAGATACAGCGCCATCAGACAGACAAGCCGAGAGCCGACCAGATGGTGTACCAACGGCAGAAAGAGGTGAATCCCATATTGGTAGAGTTGGCGCGGAAACACGGCGTGAAGGTGATTGCGACCAACGATGCGCACTTCGTGAACGAGGAGAACGGCGAGGCGCACGACCGCCTGATATGCCTGAGCACGAACCACTACGTGGACGAAGAAGACCGCATGCACTACACCAAGCAGGAATGGGTGAAGACGCCGGAGGAGATGGCTGCCATCTTCAGCGACATCCCCGAAGCGCTGGAGAACACGCAGGAGATAGTGGACAAAGTGGAGATATACGACATCGACTCGGGACCTATCATGCCCAACTTCCCCATCCCCGAAGAGTTCGGCACGGAGGAAGGTTACCGCGAGAAGTTCACCCCCGAAGACCTATTCAACGAGTTCACGCGCAACGAGCACGGCGAGGTAGTGCTGAGCCAAGAGGAGGCGGAGAAGAAAGTGAGGAAATTGGGCGGCTACGACAAACTCTACCGTATCAAGTTGGAGGCGGATTATCTTGCCTACCTCGCCTACAAGGGTGCGCACGAGCGCTACGGCGAGGAACTGACCGAGGAGCAAAAAGAGCGCATCCTCTTCGAGTTGCATATCATGAAGACAATGGGTTTCCCCGGTTACTTCCTGATAGTGATGGACTTTATCCGTGCGGCGCGCGAGGAGTTGGGCGTGAGCGTGGGTCCCGGGCGCGGGAGCGCGGCGGGAAGCGTGGTCGCCTACTGCCTGCACATCACAGACCTCGACCCGCTGAAGTACGACCTGCTGTTCGAGCGTTTCCTGAATCCCGACCGTATCTCGCTACCGGATATAGACACCGACTTCGACGACGTGGGGCGTCCGAAGGTCATCGACTGGGTGACGGAGAGATACGGGAAGACGCACGTGGCGCATATCGTAACCTACGGCAAGATGGCGACCAAGAGCGCGATAGCCGACGTGGGACGCGTGCAACGCCTGCCGTTGAGCAAGGTGGCGGAACTCAAATCCTTCATCCCCGACCGCAACTTCCCCGACAACATCAAGGACGAGAAAGGCAAGAGCCCGAAAGTGAACCTCAAGAACTGCTACAAATACGTGGACGAGTTGAGGCACGAGTTCGAGGCGGGCGAGCCGAACGTGCGCGAGGTGCTGGAGTACGCCAAGCAGTTGGAGGACACCAACCGCCAAGTGGGTATCCACGCCTGCGGTATCATCATCGGCGCGGACGACCTGACGAAGTTCGCCCCGCTGTCGAGCGTCTATGACCCGAAGTTGAAGAAGCGCGTGCTGGTAACGCAATACGACGGACACGTGGTGGAGAGCGTGGGGCTTATCAAGATGGACTTCCTCGGACTTATCACGCTCAATATCATCAAGGAATGTATCAAGAACATCAAGAAACGCACGGGCGAGGAAGTGGACATAGACCATATTCCCATTGACGACGCACTGACCTACAAACTGTTCCAAGAAGGCAGGACGATAGGGGTGTTCCAGTTCGAGTCGGCGGGTATGCGCAAATACATGAAAAAGTTGCAGCCGACGGTGATAGGCGACATCATCGCGATGAACGCGCTTTATCGTCCGGGACCGATGGACTATATCCCGCAGTTCATCCGCCGCAAGCAGGGCTTGGAGCCCGTTACCTACGACATTCCCGTGATGGAAAAATACCTGAAAGACACCTACGGCGTAACGGTCTATCAGGAGCAGGTCATGCTCCTCTCGCGTCTGCTGGCGAATTTCACCCGCGGCGAGAGCGACAAACTGCGTAAGGCGATGGGGAAGAAGCAGATGGCGATACTGCAGGAGTTGAAGGGCAAGTTCATGACGGGCGGCAAAGCCAACGGGCACGAGGAGAAAGTGCTGGAGAAAATTTGGAGCGACTGGGAGAAGTTCGCCTCGTATGCGTTCAACAAATCGCACGCGGCTTGCTACTCTTGGGTGGCGTATCAGACGGCGTACCTGAAAGCCCACTACCCCGCGGAGTTCCTCGCCGCCAACCTGACGGTATCGAAAGACAATATCAAAGAGGTAACGAAGTTCATGGACGAGTGCAAGGCGCTACGGATACAGGTGCTGGAGCCGGATGTGAACGAGTCGGAAATGAACTTCACCGTCAACGAGCAGGGCAATATCCGTTTCGGTCTGGGCGGTATCAAGGGCGTGGGCGAAGGTGCCGTGGAAGCCATCATCTCGGAGCGCGAGAAGAACGGGAAGTTCAAAGACATCTTCGATTTCCTGGAACGCGTGAACCTGCAGGCATGCAACCGCAAGACCGTGGAGAACCTCGCGCTGGCGGGTGCCTTCGACTGCTTCGAGGGACTCTACCGCGAGCAGTTGCTGGGGGAGAACGGCAAGGGGGAGAGCGTGCTGGAGAGCCTGATGCGCTACGGCACCCTTTTTCAGCAAGACAAGCAGTTGCAGCAGCACTCGCTCTTCGGCGACATGGGCGACCTGGGACCTGCGGTGCAGCACCCTGAGATACCGCAGACCGCACGCTGGTCTGCCATCGAGCGGCTGAACATCGAGAAATCGCTCATCGGTATCTTCCTCTCCGCCCACCCGCTGGATGAATACGAATACGAGGTGCGCGAGATGTGCAACATCACCGCCGCCGAACTGACGCTCTTCGACGGCTGGCGCACACCAGAGGCACGCGCCGCAGCGAGCAAGAACGGCGATGAAGATACCGCAGAGGCGGGCGTCTCGCCCGCGGCAGAATCCGAGAACTCCGATTACTCCGAGAGCAACGAGGGCAACGACACAAAGCCCAAGATGACCCCTGAGGCTTTCCTCGCCAAATACAAAGGCAAGCCGCTCCATTTCGGCGGTATCGTTACGAGCGCGGAGGTGGCGACCTCCAAGAGAGGCAATATCTACGGGCGGTACACCGTGGAGGACTACACGGGGAGTTACCAGTTGACGCTCTTCGGCGAGAACTACAAACGCCTGGCACCGATGATGCAACGCAATGTCTATGTCTATATCACGGGCACCATCGCCCAGCGCGGCGCAGGCATGCGATGGTTCAAGGAGCAGGCGGACGAGCAGGCGGAGTTTGAGTTGAACATCAGCAATGTAGAGTTGCTCAAAGATGTGCAGGAACAGTACGGCAACGGGCTGACACTCCGTATCTCGCTGGCGAACCTGGACAACGAATTGATTGAGGAACTGAACGAGAAATGCAAAGAGCACCCCGGCAAGGGACAACTGCACATCCAGATAGCCGACCTGCTGCACAACTACCTCGTCTGCATGACCTCCAAGAGCCGATATATCCATATCACCACCGATTTCTACCGCTGGATAAAGAGGCAGGAGAAACTGCAGATCATCACCGACTGACCCGCAGCAACTCCGTAGCCGCTCCCCGCCCTCCCTGCCGAGACACCTCCGACTCACCACCGACTCACCAAGCATGTTAACCAACCCGAGTTCGGAATAAAGTTTTAGTCTCGATTTTTCGGGTGATTTCCAATCGTAGCGAAACGGAAAAACCAATCGGTCTAATAACATAAATTTGCGAAAAATGCAACTTTCGTTACACAAATTATTGCGTAATTGAAAAAAAAGTTGTACCTTTGCGGACGAAAATAAGATTATAGACATGTATCAGCAGAATTTCAAAGCTATTGTCAATAAAAGTGGTGCCTCGTTGTTTGCGTCGCTTGATGTTGTCTTCTTCCGTGAGAATGAGACAACTGTGGCGTACTGCCCTGCATTAGACCTATCCGCATACGGAAATAATCAAAAGGAAGCCAAACAAGAGTTTGCGCAATCGTTCTACGAGTATTCCTCGTATTGTATAGATAACGACACTTTGGAAAAAGACCTGCTTGCGCACGGATGGACGATGAAAGACGGCAAACTGCAAGAGCCTGCTATGGATTATATGATTCGAAAAAATGAGACCTTGCGGGACATTGTGAACAACAAAAATTACAGGAAACTGACCATCCGAGTAAATAAGAAACAGCGTCCCAAAACCGCTGTGGTGTAACACATGGGAGAAATATCAAACATAAAGCTCTCCGATTTTAGGAAGTTTCTCAGAGAGATAGGCTGTGTGTATGACCGCACAAATGGAGGGCACGAGATATGGACGAAAGCAGGTCTGACACGTCCGATAGTTATCCAAACACACAAAGACCCCATTCCCACTTTTATCTTAAAGAATATCCTTCGTGATTTAGGCATGAAGCAGGATGATTTCTTAAGAATCATCCGCTCGTTGTGATTCATTATGGATGAAAGATAAAGGATGAAAGATGAAAGACTTATTACCTCTGTCCATGAAGTTTCAAGGAGGTGCGGTCTCCATGCCGCACCATTAGAGTCAAAACTATTTAGTCTTTTACCCAGTGCCCTTAATCCCTCATCTCCAAAAACTATTTAGTCTTTTATCCTTAATCTTTCAGCGCGACCCCGACTTATCGGGATAAGAAGCGCGGTCTTTCATCCTATGTGGTCTTACGAACAAACTCTCCAATACCTCTATGCCTCCCAGCCGGCGTTTCATGTCGTGGGCAGCAGCGCCTACAAGCCCGGCTTGGAGAACACGCGCCGCCTGATGGCGCACCTCGGCAACCCCTACGAGCGGTTCGCTTCCGTCCATATCGCCGGCACCAACGGAAAGGGCAGCACCTCCCACCTTATCGCGGCGAGTCTGCAGTGTGCGGGGCTGCGCGTCGGGCTCTACACCAGTCCGCACCTCGTAGACTACCGCGAGCGTATCCGTATCAACGGCGCGATGATTCCCAAAGAGGATGTGGTGCGCTTTGTGGAGGAGAACCGTGCGTTCCTCGAAGAGGTCAAGCCCTCTTTCTTCGAGACGACCATGGCAATGGCGTTTTGGTACTTCGCCCGCGAGCGGGTGGACATCGCCGTAGTGGAGTGCGGCTTGGGCGGCAGGCTCGACTCCACGAACATCATCACCCCCGTCCTGTCCGTCATCACCAACATCGGTTTCGACCACACGGAGTTCTTAGGCGACACTTTGGCGAAGATAGCCTATGAGAAAGCGGGTATCATCAAGCCCGGCGTGCCCTGCGTCATCGGGGAGACCGACCCCGAAACCATGCCCGTTTTCCTCGCGAAAGCGGAGGAGTGCGGGATTTTAGGCGAGGGATTGGAGACCACCGACTGCAAGATTTGGTTTGCAGACCAATGCGGCTACCTCCGCCGCAAACGCCAACGCGACATCCCCCACTGCCAACTCCGCGGCATCTACCAAGAGAAGAACATGCAAACCGCGTATGTAGCCCTCTGCGCGCTGGGACAGACCCTCAAGACCCTCTCAAACTCCGAGACCCTCTCTAACTCCCCCTTAAAGGGGGAGAACAATTCCCTCCCTTTAAGGGAGGGGCAGGGAGGGTCTTTTAAGGGAGATTTAGAGGGTCTTTTCAAGGGAGGCACGGGGAGGATTTCTTTCGCGTTTTCCCAAGTCTGCACGCTGACGGGGCTGCGCGGGCGTTGGGAGACGGTGCGCGAGCACCCGCTCACCATCTGCGACACGGGGCACAATGCGCACGGCATCCGGTATGTAGCCGAGCAGTTGCGGGCATTGATGCCGCACTACCGCGCCACGCGTATCGTCTTCGGCATGGTGTCGGACAAGGACATCACCGAGGTAGTGCATCTCCTCCCCACCGATGCCGTCTATTACTTTACTCAGCCCAATAACCACCGCGCCTTCCCCGCCGAGGAACTGCTGGCGATGATGGAGCAAAGAGCAGGGAACCAAGAACCAAGACAAAATAGTTCCGACTCTGAGTGTCCAGAGGCGGAGGTAATAAGTCCAGTTTCCTGTGTCCTGCGTCCTGTGTCCTCAATGCGTGCTTTCCCCTCCGTGGCACAAGCCCTCGCCGCAGTGTTTGCCGAAGCCTCGCCCGACGACCTTATCTTCATCGGCGGCAGCAACTATGTAGTAGGCGAGGCCCTGCAATCCCCCTACCTCGCCACCCTGCAACCCTTTCGGGGTAAATAAACCCTTTCGGGCGCGTACTACACGCGCCAGACGCGCCGTAATGTCTTTGTATAGTCTTATTCTCATTTGCGGTTGAAGTTTTTTGCGAGTTGTTCACTGAATTGTTGTAGGTTTTTGGCGATGATGTCAGCGAGTTGCTGCTGCACGCGTGCGTGCTCTCCGATGAACTGCCGTTGCGGCATGCGCATGTTGCGGGTGTGGCTGCGCACGGTGTAGGTGTTGCCTTTGCGGGAGGTGCGCTGGTGTGCGCGGACGGAGACGGCATAGGTGCCGCCCTCGTTGTGGAGCGCGGTATAGGGCAGGTTGCTGGTGAAGACAATGCCGTTGCCGCGGATGTACGACTGTATCGAGCGCCGCATCTGTCCCGTAACAATCAGGATGGAGCCCTGCTTGCCTGCTTTGTTGATTTTGGTTGCTCGGGTGGCGACCCATTTCTTGCCGAAGAAACCCTGCCGGCTGAAGTTGCGGTCAAACATCTCGGTCAGTTTCACCTTGCCGTCTTTCAGTATTTTGTCATAAATGTTTGCCATTCAGCAAAAAATCTTCATTTTTATTTGGTTATGTCAGAAAAAAGCAGTACCTTTGCACCATAAAGTTAAGACGACTGATGTAATCCGCGTGGAAGATTGGATTCCGCTCGACGTTTTCAGCCGTCTTTCTTTATTCTATGTCGGGCGGCGTATCGTGTCGCAACCGTGCAAAATCACATTTCTCGTATATGCAATAGAGCACCTCGTTTTTGCGCGACTTGCTGACAATCACATTCGCGTAATACTTGTGTCCGGCTATTTCCACCTCGTAATAGGTAAAATAGGCTGCATCTGCATGCTTTCCATCATCTGTTTCTTTCCAACCGATATACTTGTATCGCAATGCTCCTGTCTGTATTCCGTACAAGGAATTTCGCACCGCCATATTCAGCGAATGCCCAAGCACACTCTTGACGGATTTTCGAGTAACATCCATTGCTCCTGAAACAAAGTTTGCTCCCTCTATTTTTATTCCTTTGACTTCGGGTATCTTATCCTGTGCCCATGAGCGTATTTCCTTGGTCTGTTTCGATAGGCATTGCTTCATAATCTCCCCGCAGGCTTGGCATTGCGGCAATGCCCTGTCGGGACGCGTCAGCAGCAAGGTGTTCCGCTTTGTCGCACAATCGCCGCACCCTTTCGGCAGATACGGGTGTTTTGGCGGGAATAGTTTGAGTTCCTTGCCGGCGTTGAAGCGGAATATCTTTTCTTTTGGGTCTGCTGTGCATGCGTCTCCCCACTCGGTGGCTTGGTCGCTGTTAGTCTGCGGGTAGTCTTCGCGCAGCACCTGCACCACTTGGCAGCGGCAGTTCCAGCCGTTGGGCGGCAGGTATTTGTTCCAGAACTTGTCGCTCGGTGGCAGCGTTACGCCGTCGAGTGCGGCATGTGCCCCTCGCACGCGCTCATCGCCGGCGGTGCGGTATTGCAGGTCGTAGTCGTCGCCGTCCGCCTGCCATTCGGTGGGCACATATGTGCGAGAAAAATAAAGTACAATTAGTACACTCTATTTGCTAATCTCCTGTTTTTATCCGAACTTTGCACTGTCAAATAAAGTTCCTTTATCTTAACAATCAATCCCTCGATACCCTACCGGCAAAAGAGCAGAGAAAGAGCAGAGAAGAAGCAGAGAAGAAAACAACAAAATACCCCCCCTGCAACAAAAAAATTAATGAAAAATGCTTGCATCCCGATCAATCGGGATTAATGTCAATTACACGTTAAAAGTTCTAACACATCAATTACACGTTAAACCACCCCGCAATGTCAAATCGTAAATCGTAAATTCGTAAATCGTAAATCCCCCTATGCCTACATCCTACACGAAATCTCAACTTGCGCGTTATGCGGGTGTGTCCGTTTCGACTTTTCGCCGCTGGCTGCAAACGGACATTGCCTTCCTGCGTTCGCAAGGCGTGTCGCCCAACGCCAAACTCTTTCCCCCGCAGGTTGTGCGCTACCTCGCCGACAAATACGCCATCGACCTGCCGAGGTAAGAAGACCCTCTAAATCTCCCTTAAAGGGAGAGTCTCCCCCGCAAAATCAAAAAAAATTTGCTTTTCTCAAAAAAAAGCATTACCTTTGCCGCGCTTTCCCGAAAACCGCCTACAACCCGCAATGTTGTCCGTGAGAACAGGCACCCACTGGGGACGCGGGTGGTACATCCCGACTGGTCGGGTACGTCTCGCCCGCGGTGTCTACGCCTGCTTAACATCTATAATCGCTATGAACCCATACCCCCTCGACATCCGAGAAGAAGAACTCAAACTCAGAGTCGCAAAAGATTTCTTCCCCAACTACGACACCGCCAACATCCTCGGCAGTATCGATTTCTGCGTGGCTATGCCCAAGGAATGCACACTCTTCCAAGACGAAATAGAGTCTCTGGTATGGGCGGAAGCCAAGCAGGGGAATACACATAACATCTACCACTCCTTCGTCCAACTCATCCTCACCATCGGCAAAGCACGCACCTTCGACAAGCACCTCCCACCGCGCTTCCTTGCCGCCTTCGACTGCCAAAGACTGGCGTTCATCCCGTATCACAACATACAGGATGTCTTTTATCTAAACGACTTCAACTGGAACGTTACACCCTCCGACCACAACTCCAAGGAGTTCCAAATGCTCTTCCAACTCGTAGAAAAAACGCTCAAACAAAACACGTTTATTTACAACTACGACACCGAGGCAAAAGAACTGCGTAAATTTATCAAGCAAAATATCGTTCTTGGAAACCGAAAGACAAAAAGACACCTTGTTACCAAAAACAACTTCACTTTCGTGTATCAGAGATGGTGCGAACAGGTCAAGCAATCGATTCAGATAGACTGGGATGCGGTCAAGCAAGTAGGACTTATAGATGCGGATTTCTTCCTTGCCGACCTTCTCTCGAAAGACGGTACTTACCTGCTTGAGAACCTTTTTGTCCTGCTCAAACACGACCACTACCAGTTCGACCGCAACATCGACCCGTTTGGGCTATATACCCTCAAAGAAGCGGCTTTCAAAGACAATATGCGAGCGCATATCGCCTTTTGGAACAAATACGAAAGACCGCCTAAAAGAGAATACTGGGGGTATATCGTGGAGCGGAGAGACCTGCTTGTGCCTCAGGATGTGAGAGAACGGAAAGGCTCTTTCTTCACCCCGAAACAATGGGTAGAACTGTCGCAGGAATACCTTGCAAAGACGCTTGGGGAGAATTGGCAGGACAACTACTATGTGTGGGATTGTTGTGCGGGAACGGGAAACCTGCTCAACGGTCTGACTAACCCTCGCAGAGTTTGGGCATCTACGCTTGATAAAGCGGATGTGGATGTCATGCACGAGCGTATCAACAACGGCGCCAAACTCCTCGACCACCATGTTTTCCAGTTTGATTTCCTCAATGATGATTTCTCCAAATTGCCCGGCGAGTTGCAAGAGATAATCCAAGACGAGCAAAAACGGAAGCAACTCCTCATATATATCAATCCGCCATACGCCGAGGCAAGCGACATGAAAACCGTAAAAGGAGGAGAAGGGAAAAATGCGGTGGAACAAAGTGCTATCAACAAGAAATACGCGAAATTACTCGGACAAGGAAACGCAGAACTCTTTGCCCAATTCTTCACCCGCATTTACCACGAAATCCCGGGCTGTGTCCTTGCAGAATTTTCAACTTTGAAAATTCTGCAAGGACCGCATTTTGTGGATTTCAGGGCTTTCTTCCGCGCCAAGTTGCTCAGCATGTTTGTTGTGCCCGCCGACACCTTTGATAACGTGAAAGGGAAGTTCCCTATCGGTTTTTTGATATGGAATACAGATATCAAAGAGCCGTTCCAAGAAATAGTGGCAGATGTCTATGATAAGCACGAGAACTTACTGCAACAAAAGAAATTCGTTGCATACGACTACGCACATTACATGAACGAGTGGGTCAAACCATATAGGGGAGCCAAGACCGATACCGACATTATCGGCAAATTCCCTTTCAAAGGAAACGATTTTCAAAACCAAAATATGATACAGATTGTCATGCCTGATATGGTCTATAACAAAGAGGCAGGACAGTTCCTTATCACGAAGCGCAACCTTATATTCGCGGCAGTTTATTTTGCCGTCAAAAAAGTGATACCCGCCGACTGGATAAACGACAGAGACCAATTTCTCTTCCCCAACGAGGGATGGAAAGAAGATAAGCAGTTTCAATTAGACTGTTTGGTGTGGACCTTATTCGCCAATAACATACAAAGCAAGTATGGCACTAACCACTGGATACCTTTCTACGAGGATGAGGTGGGGGCAACGGAGTGTTTTGACAGCCATTTCATGCAAGAGTTTATTCAAGATTTCCTCAGAGGTTGCGCTCCCTCTTTCTCAACGGCAAACGACCTCTTCTCCTCTGCCATACAAAACGCGCCAAACGAAATGCGTCCCCTGCAAATGACACCGCAGGCACAAGCCGTTCTCAACGCGGGCAAAGAAGTTTACAAATACTACCATACCACAAGAAAGCAAAAAGGAGGGGGGACACTGAATGCCGCACTCTATGACATCAAAGAGTATTTCAAAGGTCGTAACGAAAAGGGCAATATCAAAGCCACTTCGGATGATGCGCAATTTAACTACCTCATGGAAACGCTAAGGACGACAATGCAAGCCCTCGCCCAAAACATCACCCCAAAAATCTACCAATACCGTTTCCTCAAATAAAAGTCCATATCAAACAATAATCAAAGCAAGCGACAGCAAGCCACGCTGGTAGGCGCGGTTTGCTGTCGCTATAGTAGTCAAATAGCGAAGTGAGATATTTAAACAATTATTGGGATTTTTTGTAGAAATAAAAAGTCAGAGGCCAATATAACATCCGACTATATCGCCACAAATGAGAGCAAACTAAGCCAAAACTGACCCAATTCTACATGAAACCTGAAACCACTATCTTTGCAGCATCTTTCGGACAGATAGGGTAATGAGCCCGCGGGGCGTCTATCGCTTTACCAAGTGGGGCGCCGAGTAGGCGGGTAATATCTGCAAATTCGGGCGTATAGGTCATTTTGCAGTCTGGAATCTTTGTAATGTAATGAATTATAGTT
>JBJEJX010000078.1:0-5011 GCA_051878345.1 Paludibacteraceae bacterium
CACCGGCGCCTCGCCCACTTTGTGTGCATTGCGGGCGAAGAACTTGTTGGCTTTGGAGGTCGTGTCCACGGGTGCCGTGTTATAAACGTGCAGTTGCAGTTTCCAGAAACCGAATATCTCCGTGTTTTGCTTCTGCCTCAGGTACGACTTCAAATCGCTCGCCAGCGCATTGGCTTCGGTCTTCGATATAGTGTTTCCTTTTGTTCGTCGGCTTTTGACAGGCTGTTCCTTAATCTGAACGGTATCTTTCTTGCTCTTGACGGACTTCGTCTTGACTTGAGCGGTATCTTTCTGGTTACGAATATCGCTTTCTGCGTTCACCACGCGCACCCGCGCTTTGTCAAGCAACAGTGAACCCTCCGGCACAAACTTTGTCGTCTTGCAACCGGAGAAAAGGACAACTAATACCAATAATATGTTGAGTACCTTTCCTTTCATAGCATTCCGCCGCAAAGTTACCACTTTTTTCTGACATATGCAAGTCTTTGCCCTTTTTCTCCCAAAAAAGCCCTCCCGCGAAGCCGACATTTGTGCCTCCTGCTGCAACAGACTTGCAAATGGATGGACTCGTAGATGAATAGACTTGCAAATAGATAAACCTTGCGCATGGATGGGTGTTGCGAACCGACAGACCTTACAAGTGAGAATAGATAATGTGTTGTGCCTGAGGATGCTATCCTCTGCCTGCATTGTGATGTGCGGCGTACCTTTCATGGACAATGTGTTGTGCATGCGGATGCTATCCTCTGCCTGCATTGTGATGTGCGGCGTACATTTCATGGACAATGTGTTGTGCATACGGATGCTATCCTCTGCCTGCATTGTGATGTGCGGCGTACATTTCATGGACAATGTGTTGTGCATACGGATGCTATCCTCTGCCTGCATTGTGATATGCGGCGTACATTTCATGGGCAATGTGTTGTGCCTGCGGATGCTATCCTCTGCCTGCATTGTGATGTGCGGCGTACATTTCATGGACAATGTGTTGTGCCTGCGGATAGTATCCTCTGCCTGCCAACCGCCAACGAGTGTTCCAAATTTCGCATACATTACGCTCCTGAATCTCCTCCCAAACAGGCTACCAATCACCCCGAAACCTCTCCGAGTATATGTCAAAACATTATCATAACATTATCGCAACATTATCGCAACATTATCGCAACATAAGACTGCCTCCCCCGAAACTTTTTAGAGGGGATGCGGATAGAAAAAAGACCCTATTTCGAGCCGAAATAGAGTCTGAATAGAATTGTCCGAAATTCGCAACGCCGTCTTCTGCGACAGGGCTAATTTACTTATGGTATCCTTGCGCCAACCGAATCACTTCCTCTGCAATACGGCGGGCGGAGTCGGGTTGGGCGAGGGTGAGGATATGGGCACGGAGTGTGCTGAGGCGGTCGGGGTCTTGCAGAAGGGCGAGGGCAGTGGGGATGAGTTGCTGCTGTGCGTCTGCGTCCTTCACCAGTATCGCCGCGTCTTTGTTGACCAATGCCATGGCGTTGTGGGTCTGGTGGTCTTCCGCCACGTTGGGCGACGGCACGAGGATGGCGGGCTTGCCCAAGAGGCAGAGTTCGCTGATACTGCTTGCCCCCGCACGGGAGATGACCAAATCCGCCAGCGCATACAGGTCAGGCATATTGCTGAGGAAGGGCGTGATGAGCAGCCCCTCTCCGTTTCCCTCCTTTCCTCCTGCGGAGGGGGAGAGTTGAGAGAGAATTTGCTCGTAGTAGGTCTTGCCGGTTTGCCAGATAACTTGGATGCCCTGGTCGAGCAGTTGGTGTACGCCGGCGAGGAGGGCTTGGTTGATGGTGCGTGCACCGAGGCTGCCGCCGATGATGAGCAGGGTAGGGCGGTCGAGCGAGAACGAGACACCATATTCTTTTTGCAGGTAGGCGACGGCTTGTTCCTTGCTGCCGCGGACTAAGTCTTGGCGCACGGGGTTCCCCGTGAGCAGAATCTTATCCGCAGGGAAGAACCGTTCCATACCCTCGTAGGCTACGCAAATCTTGCGGGCATCGTCTTTAAGCAGTTTGTTGGTAACGCCTGCAAAGCCGTTCTGCTCTTGCAGCAGGATGGGCACGCCCATCCTTGCCGCCACTTTCATGGCCGCTCCGCTGGCATATCCCCCTACGCCGATACCCACATCGGGACGGAACTCACGGACGATACGCTTTGCCTGCGCCATAGAGCGCAGCAAGTCCCACACCACAGAGATGTTTTTCCACGGCTGCTTGCGGTTGAAGCCCCGCACGGGCAAGCCGATAATCTTATAGCCTGCCTGCGGCACGCGCTCCATCTCCATGCGCCCCAAGGCACCGACAAAAAGAATATCTGCCTGCGGGTCGAGTTCGCGCAGGGCGTTGGCAATACTTACTGCGGGGAAGATATGTCCACCTGTTCCTCCGCCTGAAATGAGGTACTTCATAAAACTTGGTAACTTCGTGTGATTAACTCTGCTTCGCTCCGTGTTGGTAACTTCGTGTGATTAACTCCGTTTCGCTCCGTGTACTTACGACTTGTCGAGATCTGTACATTTACTTTCTTACAGCCTCGAAGAGGCTTTCCTACACGAAGTTTCTTACAGCCCGCAGGGCTTACCTTACCCAATGATTTCCGGCACGTCTTCTTTGCTGGCGCGGGTGGTGGAGTCTTGTCGCTCGCGGAGAATACTCTGTTCGCGGCTGACGCACATCATGATACCGAAATAGACACTCGTAATCAAGACGCTGGTACCGCCTTTGCTAATCATCGGCAGCGG
Organism: Paludibacteraceae bacterium; assembly: GCA_051878345.1. Taxonomy (GTDB): domain Bacteria; phylum Bacteroidota; class Bacteroidia; order Bacteroidales; family Paludibacteraceae; genus Colicola. The sequence continues at coordinate 2,762 of JBJEJX010000078.1, forward strand.
CTGACCAGTAACGGGTATGATACCCACCGCCACGAGCATAGACATGAGCGCCTGCGTGGTTATCATCAGTGCCAACCCCATGACCATGAGCATAGAGGCGGTGTCGCCGAAGCGCGTGCTGACATAGCAGGCGCGGAAGAGTATCCACAGGTACAGGATGATAAGCCCTATTGCGCCAACGATACCCCATTCCTCTACGAAGATGGCGAAGATATAATCCATAAACGCAAGGGGCAGGTAGTCGCGCTCTTTGCTGTTACCGGGGAGTACACCCAAGGGAGAAGCCCCGCCGCGGGCAATGGCGACATTAGCATACACCTCCTGCCGATTGTCGTCAGTAACGGTATATTTGGTGGTCTTGGAGTCCGCCTCGTCGGCAAAGAGTTTGCGGTCGATACGGCTCACCCATGTGACGGGTCGGTCGAAAGGTTTGGGCAGGCTCCTGCCCGGGCGCACGAAAGCGAACTCTACCAAGCAATAGCCCAGTATCAGGAATACGATGGCAATGCCGGCGGTGCTGAGCGTGTATTTCCACGGGACATTGGCAAGCACCCACAGCAGAAATACAATGCCGCAGATGAGCAGGGTAGTGGAGAGGTTATGGACAAAAATAGGCAGTACGGTGAGGCCTGTTATGCCCAGTGTCCACCAGAAATACTTGCGCTTGGTCTCGGGTGTCTTGGCGCGTGAGAGCAGGTCGGAGACAACAATGATAAGTCCCAACTTCGCCAACTCGGAGGGCTGGAAGGTGATGCTACCTATGCGCATCCATCGCGTGGCGCCGTTGGCAGTGAACGCCAGCGGGTTTCCCGGGATGAGCAGGGAATAGAGGCACAAGATGGATACGCCGAGCAAGAGATACCCGCCGAAGCGTATCACGTAAGTGGGCAGCAACTGGATGCCGAACGCTACGGCGATACCCAACAGGATAAACAACATCTGCCCGCCAATGGGTCCCAACACCGAACCTTTGGCATAGACCAGCGTGCTGGACGCAGAGAAGAGCGTGATGACAGCCAATGCCACGAGGACAAGGTACAATACCCAAAATGTGCGGTCGATATGTAGGTTAGTTAGTCGTTTCACGTTGATCATTTTATGTGAGTCACATGGTGTATGGTTAGTTGTTTGAAACAAACTATTTGATTTGCGCCGGAATATCCAAGGCTTGTGTCTTGACCGCAGGCGAGATGCCTGCGTCCCCAGTGTTTATAGATTGCGGACGGCTTGCATGAATTGGTCGCCTCGGTCTTCGTAGGAGCGGAAAAGGTCGAAGGATGCGCAGCAGGGCGAGAGCAGAACGGTGTCGCCCTCGCGGGCGGCGCGGAAGGCTCCCTCTACGGCATCGCGGAGATTGTCGGTATCGATAATGTTCAGTCCGAAACCGCCGAAATGCTCCCGCAGTTTCTCGTTGTGCAAGCCCATGAAGACCAGCGTATGGCATTTCTCGCGGACGAGGTCGTCTATTTCGGTGTAGTCGTTGCCCTTGTCCTTGCCGCCGAGGATGAGTACAGTGGGCGCGGTCATGGATTCCAGCGCGTACCAGCAGGAGTTGACATTGGTGGCTTTGGAGTCGTTGATGAAGCGCACGCCGCGAACGGTAGCCACATACTGCAGGCGGTGTGCCACGCCTGCGAACTGCTGCAGGCTCTCGCGGATGACGCTGTTCCTGATATGCAGGATTTGCGCCGCGAGGGATGCCGCCATGGAGTTGAGTTGGTTGTGCTTGCCTTGGAGGCTCAGTTGCTCCACCGGTACCGCCAACTGCTCCGGCACGGCGTTCACCACGAGGTTGTTGCCGTCAATCCACGCGGCGTTCATACCGCCCACGCGCTGTGCAGAGTCTGCGGGTGTGGCGAAACCGAAAGGATAGAGCGTGGCGCTCGGGCGCATCTTCTCTATTTCGCGGTCGAGTACGGGGTCTTCCGACCAATAGATGAACGCGTCGTCCTTCGTCTGATTCTGCGTGATACGGAACTTTGCGTTCACATAGTTTTGGAAATCAAAGCCGTATCGGTCGAGGTGGTCGGGGGTGATATTCATCAAGATGGCGATGTTCGCGCGGAAGTCGTACATGTTGTCGAGTTGGAAGGAAGACAACTCAATGACATAGTAGTCGTGGTCTTCGTGCGCCACTTGCAGTGCGAGGGAGTTGCCGATATTGCCTGCCAGTCCGACATTCAGCCCTGCACGGCGGAGGATGTCGTAGATGAGCGAAGTGGTAGTGGTCTTGCCGTTGGAGCCTGTGAT
>JBJEJX010000079.1:0-23970 GCA_051878345.1 Paludibacteraceae bacterium
TCTTGTAGCCGATGTAGGAGATATTCAACTTGGACTTCTTGTCCGGCACCGTCAGATAGAAGTGTCCGTCGAAATCGGTGATGGTACCGAGCGTGGTACCATCCACCGAGATAGACACACCTATCAACGGCTCTTTCTGTGCGTCCATCACCGTACCGCTCACGCGGATACCACTCTCCTCTGCCATGACAGCCACCGGCAACACAGCGAAGAACAGCATTAGCGCGAAACGAGACAACGGACGATATAATCTATGCAATGCACTCATAATTCGTAATTGTTATTTATACGGAGCGGCAGTTGAAGATAAGATTACAGACAGCACATACCCCTTGTTATCCTACGTATATCCTACGTGTATCTTACGTATATCTTACGTATATCCTGCGTAATTGACAACATCAAGACCACATACGACACATGCTCCCAAAGCATGGCGTCTGTCTTCCACTGCTGATTCACATTTATTGTAATGCAACGCCCAGCATGTTGTAGGCTTTATCACCACGCAAGACCACTACCTGACCATTGCGGAACAATTTCTTGCAGTCCGCCTGCTCTGTTACCTCGCGGATGCCCTCTTCAGGGTCTTCGGGGGTATCTTCCGCCACCAATGTCAGCGTGCCCTCTACAGCGTTGAGCGTAATGTCGAAGGTACCCGTCAGCGTACAATTCCACTTGTTGTCGCCATCCTCTATCAGCACCACCGCATACTCGCCTGCTTCCGCCAGAAGTGCACCTGCCTCCGCGGGACCGAAATGTTTGCCCCAGTCGGCTTGGCAGAGGAATTTCAACTCGCCGGCTTGCAGTGTCAGCGTGCCGCTATAGACCGCCGTGGTGTCTGCCGTGCGCACCATTACTTCGGCTTCGCCTATCGTCCAGCCCCATGTGCATGCCGAACCAATCGGATAAATTATCTCCGGATAAACCACCTCCGGCTCCTCTACCACGGTATCCAACTGCACCAGCGTGAGGGTGCTGTCGATAGAGTTGAGCGTAACCACAAAACTGCCGGACAGAGTGCAGTTCCATTTGTAATCACCATCGGGATGGAAGAGCAGACGGTGTACACCCGCCGTATCCAACGGAGTATTTGCCGTGTCAGGACCGAAATGGCTGCCGATACCGAAACTGGGTTGGAGCAGGAATTTCAATTCGCCGGGTGTGAGCGTGAGAGTATCGGTATAGATACCCGTTTCCTCGCCCGTTTGCGGCATGGGTTGCGCATTCTCCAGCGTCCAGCCCCATGTGCATGCCGTACCTATAGGATAGACACGATTGGCATATGCCTTGGTGTCCTCCGCGTTCGTGCCGTCGGCAACGGTCAGTTGCATCGTGTTGAGGTTCAGCGTCAGTTGGTATCTGCCGCTGTCCGCCAAAAACTTGTTGTCTGCGTCATCAAAAGTAGGACGGGCTACAACGGAGTACACCTGCGTGGTGTCAGCCCAATGCAAGGAGTCGCCATTGGCAACAGGTCCGTAACTCGGCACCCAGAACTCTCCCGCAGCCACGAACTTCAACTCGCCTTTTTGCAGCGTGCCCGTCCATGTGTATTCACCATCCGCCACGGTGTGCATGAACACCCCTTTTTCGATGCTCCAACCTGCCTCGGTAGCATCACCTACCAACACCACTTGCTCGGGCAAACCGTTTGCCATCAAGCCAATCGATGCGCACAATGCGCAGAGAGAAAAGATTATTTTTTTCATAATACAAGCCCCTATAGATGAGGTTTTCTCACCTACGGAATGAATAAGGTTAATAAAATTGCGTGATAATTATGCTATCCTAAAGTATAGACAAGTTGGTATCTCCATAACGAATCCGGGCAAACCTAATTCCCAACAACCATTATGAAAAACTATCTTTCCCTTTTCTAACTAACAAGGAACGCTATGGAGATACCAACTGCTATCGGTCTGCTATCATTGTGCTACAATGAACTTCTTGCCGTTGCGCACATAGATACCTTGCGGCAGATTCTCCACCGAAGTGCCCAACGCGCGACCCGTGATGTCGTAAACGATGTTGTCGTTAATAGTAGCAGTCTGCTCCACAAGAGTGGTCGGGTCTTTATCAAAGTTGTCGGTTGCAATCAACTTATAGGCTCCATTCTCTTTAGAAATCCAATACTTTTGGCTCTTATAAGTGGAAGTTTCAAGGGTCTCCGGACTCCATCCTTCGCCTACTGTCTGCAAAACAAATTTCATCTGATTTACCACAGGAATATCCTTAAATGTATAGATGCCACTGATGATTTCCACCGCTTTATAAGTAGCCTTATCACCTGCTTTACCAGCGTCATCCAGCATATTTTGCCACTCACGCAAAAACATATTATTCTCACCGACCCATGTGGTGTCTTGCGCCACTTTGAATTCCAAGGTAATCGTTTGGCTGAGCACGGTATTATCGTCGTTATGGTTGCATTTCAATTTGCCATCCTCTTGCTTTTCTGCATAGATGGTGCAGCATTTATCGGTATAGTATCCGTTGTTATCGTTTTTCATATCAGGCGTTTTTACATTCCAATCCTTGCTATAATACAAGAAATTGATAGGACCATATACCCCTGTTACTTTTGCCTCAAACCAACCATCTTCCGTGGGTACAATATCGGTTATATCTTTTGCCTCCCCGGGCACCAACTCTGTCCATACATGGCAGTTAACAGAGCCCATTTCCTCCAATGCGCCCATTTCAATCTGTGCCTTTACACTAATCTCTTGCGGTACGATATACAACTTACCCGTATTGGCATCCAGCGTCATGTTGTATGTACCCGAAGGAATGTTTCCTATTTTGAATTTCTCATCCCCATCGGTTACCATTTGTACATTATACACTCCTGCTGCCCCTATCTCCGTCCAACTTGCAGCAGGACCGAAATGAGTCCCCCAATCCTTCTGGCAAAGGAATTTCAATGCGCTTTCACCTCCCGTGACTGCGGCAAGGTTAAGCGTTCCTTGGTAAATACCACTATCTTCACCTGTCTCTACAAAGGCTACTTTGCCGCTCGTATCCCACCCTACTGCACAACCATCACCCACAGGATAAATCGTGGTCGGATACTTCCTTACAACTAATGTTCGGTTGGTAGTGTTAACAATCAATGAATAGACACCGGCTTCACTTTCACTAACTCCAAACTTATAATCTTCATATGCAGGATCAGCAGGATCTGCGGTAATTCCCTCTGTAGGACTGAACAACTGCAACTCGTAGGTTGCCCCTATCACCAACTGATTGTAAGAAATTTTCCTATCACTGCTCTCTGTTGAGAACTCATTATGCGCAGGTCCGTACATGTTGTACCAACCCTTATCAGTTAAAAACTTTAACTCACCGGCAGTAAGATTACCCGTCCATACAAATTGATCACCGCTTCCCGTCATTTGGATAGCTTTGTCCAACGAGTAACCGGCAGTTGTTGCCGTACCAATAAGATACATGTTGTCCCATGCCTTTGCAGGGAGAACCGACAAGGCTACCATCGCAGCCAGAAGAAGGATTGTTTTTTTCATAATTCTTTAGATTTAAAAGTTAAACATTTTATTATTGATTGATTCTTAACCAATTACATGCTGTTTTGGTATGTCAGTTTAGACGGTCGTTTAAACTGACCTTCTTTTTATGCTGTCTCCACGGTAACTGACTTCTATCTTCATAAATAGCAATCTGCTAAAAACTACACCGTTTCACTTGCGAAATTTCAACTATTCCATTTCCCCCTTTTACCCACTTTTTTGCGACAACTTAAACGACCGTCCAACCTGACCTGCATCACAAATTTCCGCACCCTTCTACATAGCCCCTCTTATAATTCTCGCTGCAAAATTAGTACATTTCGCACACCTGCGCAATAGCAGTGTGCAATTTGGGAGTGCCTTTTTCGTATAAGTATCTGATTTCCAATATATATTATTCAACAACAGGCAGAATATCGGGAGCAAAATAAGGAGTCGTAAAGACGATAAAACACGGTGTATATTTGCATATCTGCGAAAAAAGTTGTACCTTTGCCGGCGAATTACTCCTCCCCACCTACAACCCGCGATAGACCCGCGACAGACACCCTAAAAATATATCCTGTTTTTATGCTTACCTTATTTATCTCTATTCTTCTTCAGTTGGACAACGTGATTGCCAACAGGCAAGACTACATCAATGCCCATGAGCAAGACATCCTCACCACCAAAAACTACTACCATATGGCGGAGGGTGCAACCCGTTATCACCTCGCGCAGCAACTATGGCAGCAGTACAACGGCTTCAACAACGACTCTGCACTTATCTACGCCCGCGAGGCATACCAACTTGCGCAAGACGACATGCAGCGGCAGCATGCCAATATCCATATCGCCAACAGCCTCGCCGTGAGCGGCAACTACACCGCTGCGCTCGACATCCTCCGTACCATCAAGCCCGACGAATACCCGGAGATAGCCAACGAGTACTACAAGACCCTCAACCTCACCTATATCTGGCAGGCGGAGTTCTCCACCATCGCCGAAGAACAAGCGCAGGCACGAGAACATATCGTACCCCTTCGATACCTCACCATACGCTACGAGACCGACTCACTGTGGATAAAGCAGGAACAAGCACTCCTGCTCCTCTCCGATTCTCCGCAAGAGGCACTGCAACTACTCCTGCCCGCCTACCGACAGTTGAAACCCGACAACCCCTATATCCGATACTTCGCCAACACCATCGGCTCCTGCTACCAGCACCTCTACTGGCAGTATGCCGACCCCGCCATGCAAGACTCCGCCCTATTCTACTACGCCACATCCGCCATCGCCGACATGCAGCAGGGCGTGCTCGAACACGCCTCCCTGCGCGAGGTGGCACTCATCCTCTATCAACGGGGCGACATCGAGCGAGCATACCAGTACATGAACTGCTGCATACAGGATGCCGAGCAGAGTAGCGCACGACTGCGTACCGTCGAGATGGCAAACGATATGCCCCTCATACTCAGCGCCTACCGAACACAACTCACACAGCAGCAACGCCAACTCAAGATACTCATCTACGCCCTCATCGCCGTCACTGCCGTGCTCGCCGTCGTACTTATTGTACTGGTCATACTCCTCCGACGCTACCGACGCATCAACAGCACCGCACAACAACGCAACCAACAACTCTCCGCACTCAACGCCCAACTCTCCAACCTCAACCAGCAACTCACCATCTCCAACCGCATACGGGACACCTATGTAACACGCTATATGACAGAGTGCTCCGACATCATCGAGACCATGACCCAATATCAGAAAACACTCCGGCGAGCCGCACTCTCCGACAACCCAAAACAACTGCTCAACCTCGTCAAATCCAACGACATCATCGACAAAACACTGCACGAGTTCTACCAACACTTCGACGAATCCTTCCTCTCGCTCTTCCCCACCTTCATCGATGACCTCAACACGACCCTGCCCCCCGACGAACAATTCAACACCCGCGCCAACATCCCCGGCACCGCTCCGCGACTCACTACCGAACTGCGCGTCTATGCACTCATCAAACTCGGTATCACACACTCCGAAGACATCGCACGTTTCTTGCGAATCTCCGTCAAGACAGTCTATAACTACCGCACACAAATACGCAACCACACCCTCTTGCAAATATCCTCCAACTAATAACATACGTTTAATGTCAATTTTTCTACATTTTTCGTAATTTTATGGGCGCACGTTCGAGGAAAAAGCAGTACCTTTGTCCCCGCAGGAAAATATATCATGCAAACACATGAACCAAATAAACTTAAAATTACAAATAGTATGAAAAAAGCACTTAACAAATGGACTGCCCCCAAGAGCGTGGCACCCGAGCGTATCATCCAATTCGGAGAAGGCAACTTCCTACGAGCATTCGTCGATTGGATTATCTGGAATATGAATGCCAAAACCAACTTCAACGGCTCCGTTGTTGTTGTACAACCTATCGACAAAGGTATGGTCGAGTGGCTGAACGGACAAGACTGCCTCTACCACGTGAACCTGCAAGGACGACTCAACGGCGAACCCGTCAACTCGTTGGAGCGTATCGATGTTATCTCCCGCGCCCTCAATCCCTACTCCCAGAACGCCGCTTTCATGGCATTGGCTGAGCAACCCGACATCCGCTTCATCATCTCCAACACCACCGAGGCAGGTATCACCTTCGACCCCTCGTGCAAGTTCACCGATGCTCCCGCAAGCGCATATCCGGGCAAACTCGTGCAACTGCTCTACCGCCGCTACAAGACCTTCAACGGCTGCCCGTCCAAAGGACTGATTCTTATGCCCTGCGAGTTGATTTTCCTCAACGGACACCACCTCAAAGAGTGCATCTACCAGTATATCGAACTCTGGAAAGAAGACCTCGGGGCTGACTACGAGGGTTTCAAAGAGTGGTTCACCAAGTACAACTACGTGTGCGCTACCCTTGTGGACCGTATCGTGCCGGGCTTCCCCCGCAAAGATATCGCCGCTATCCAAGAGAAAGTGGGCTACAACGACAACCTCGTGGTACAAGCCGAGATATTCCACCTCTGGGTCATCGAGAAACCCGAAAACATGACCATTGAACAACTCCGCGAAGAGTTCCCCGCAGAGAAAGCAGGGCTGCACGTGCTCATCGCCGAGTCTGAGAAACCTTACCACGAGCGCAAAGTTACCCTGCTCAACGGTCCTCACACCGTGCTCTCGCCCGTGGCATACCTCAGCGGTATCAACATCGTGCGCGACGCTTGCAACGACCCCGTTATCGGACAGTATATCCACAAGGTACAATTCGAGGAACTCATGGAAACGCTCAACCTGCCGATGGACGAACTACGTCAGTTCGCAAGCGATGTGTTGGAGCGCTTCAACAACCCCTATGTGGACCACCAAGTAACCAGCATCATGCTCAACTCCTTCCCGAAGTTCGAGACACGCGACCTGCCGGGCTTGAAGACCTACCTGGAGCGCAAAGGCGAACTGCCTAAGGGATTGGTACTCGGACTCGCCGCTATCATCACCTACTACAAGGGCGGCACACGCGCTGATGGAGCACCCATCCAACCCAACGATGCACAGGAAATCATGGACCTGCTCAGCCAACTCTGGGCTACGGGCGACCTGCGCAAAGTGGCAGAAGGTGTGCTCGGCGCTACCGATGTTATCTGGAAAGAGAGCAAGCAAGACCTCAACACCATCCCCGGCTTGACCGATATGGTAGAAGGTTTCTTGCGCGACATCCAAGACAAGGGTATGGTAGAAACCGTAAAGAGCATCTTGTAAATTACATGTTAATCATCTTATGTTAGTCATTTCTTGTTAGTCAACAGTAACAACATGAAATGAAAAACACGAAGTAGAATCATGACTGATATCCTGAAAATTAACCCTGCCGACAACGTGGTTGTAGCCATACAGCCCCTGTCGGCAGGTGCCGTTATAGAAGTGGACGGCAAACAAATCACGCTATCGGAAGATGTTCCCGCAGGGCATAAGATTGCCATTGCCGACATCAAAGCAGGCGAGAACGTCATCAAGTACGGATTCCCCATCGGACATGCCCGCGAGGACAAGAAAGCCGGCGCATGGATGAACGAGAATAATATCAAGACCAACCTCGCAGGACTCCTCTCCTACGAGTACCATCCTCAAGAGGTGGTGCTCAACATCCCGGACGACCACCGCACCTTCATGGGCTACCGCCGCAAAGACGGACAGGTGGGTATCCGCAACGAGGTTTGGATTATCCCGACCGTAGGCTGTGTAAACGGTATCGTCAGCCGCTTGGCAGAGCAACTCCGCCGCGAGACGGGAGCGAACAATATCTTCGCTTTCCCTCACAACTACGGCTGCTCACAGTTGGGTGATGACCACGAGAACACCAAGAAAATCCTCCGCGACATGGTGCACCATCCCAATGCCGGCGCCGTGTTGGTGGTAGGACTCGGATGCGAGAACAACCAACCCGACATTTTCGAGCAGTTCTGCGGCGACTACGACCACGAGCGCGTGCGTTTCGTCGTCAGCCAGAAGATAGAGGGCGACGAGGTGGAATACTGCATGCCTATCCTGCGCGAACTCTATGCACTCACCCTGCAAGACCAACGCACCGAGTGCCCGCTCTCCGAACTGCGGGTAGGACTGAAATGCGGAGGATCGGACGGCTTCTCCGGTATCACCGCCAACCCGCTGCTCGGCGTCTTCTCCGACTACCTCGTAGCACAAGGCGGCACTACCATCCTCACTGAGGTGCCTGAGATGTTCGGAGCAGAAACCATACTTATGGACCGCTGCGCCAACCGACAACTCTTCGACCAAACGGTGTCGCTTATCAACGATTTCAAGGACTATTTCCTCTCCCATGGCGAGCCTGTGGGCGAAAACCCCTCGCCGGGAAACAAGGCAGGCGGTATCTCCACGCTGGAGGACAAAGCCCTCGGTTGCACGCAGAAATGCGGCAAGTCGCTCGTACGCGGCGTGTTACCCTACGGCGAACGCTTGCAGGTGAAGGGACTCAACCTGCTCTCCGCACCGGGCAATGACCTCGTGGCCGCCACCGCACTCGCGTCCGCGGGCTGCCATATCGTCCTCTTCACCACGGGACGAGGCACGCCTTTCGGCACCTATGTGCCCACCATGAAGGTGTCCACCAACAGCAACCTCTACCGCAACAAACCGCAGTGGATTGATTTCAACGCAGGCGTGATTGCCGAGGGAGAACCCATGGAGGAGGTGGCAAAGCGTTTCACCGACTATGTCATCTCCGTAGCCAACGGCACTCTCACCAACAACGAGCGCAACGGCTACCACGAGATAGCCATCTTCAAAACGGGCGTAACACTGTAAAATGACGCTCCAAACAACGAAGAATGCCGCAGAATCTTTTGATTTTTGCGGCATTTTTTTACTGCAACCCTTGCATATATTCCAAAAAAGCAGTACCTTTGCCGCACTCTAACCACTAACCACTTGCGACTGCCCTTCCTCCATAGTATCCTCCAACTCATCTATCCCCGCTGCTGCCCGATGTGCGGGCGAGTGATAGACGAAGAGAACCCCATCTGTGATGAGTGCATACGGACGCTGCCTCGCACGGAGCAAGCCATCCGGCGAGATAACCTCACCGAGCAACTCTTCTCCTCCGATTTCGCTCGGTTTCAACGGGGTGCAGCGTTCCTCTATTACGACAAGGGACACCCTATCCGAAAGGCTATCCACAGCATGAAGTTCCATGAGCAACCCGAGATAGCCACCCTGCTTGCCAAAGAGGCAGCATATGACTTTCTGCAAACGGATTTCTTCGAGGGAATAGACATCATCATCCCCATCCCTCTCCACCCCAAACGCTTGCGCGAGCGAGGCTTCAACCAAGCGGAGTATATCGCACGGGCACTGAGTGAGGTAACCAAAATCCCGATGAATACGACGCTATTGACGCGTCGGAAGCATACTGCCCAGCAAGCTTTGCTACAAGGGGAGGAGCGAAAAAACAATATGATGAATGCGTTTGAGGTAAACCACCCCGAGGAACTCTATCGCAAGCATATCCTCTTGGTGGACGACCTTATCACCACAGGCTCCACCATGCGGGCATGTATGCAAGCCCTCCGCCCTTGCCGGGGCTCCCGCTACTCCGTTTTCGCCCTCTGCAAAGCGAGATAGAAAGACAAAAAGCAATTAACGATTTCACATACCACGGATAACTCCGAAAACTCTGACCACTTATGAACCGTTTTCGTTTTGCTCGCTTTGCGCGGGCGGTGTTCCACACACATTATGATGTGGAGATAAAAGGTTTGAAGTATTTACATGATAAAAAAGTGCATCTCGTAATGCCCAATCATCCCGCTTTCATCGACCCTTTGCTGCTCTTTGCCGAGTGCTGGGACGTAGCGTTGTGCCCGATGGTGGATGAGCGTTTTTTCCGCAACAGGCTCTTTCTGCCCGTATTGCAAATGTTAGACTCGGTGGTAGTACCCGATTTGGAGAAAAGCCGCCGCCGTGAGGATGTGGCGCAAGCGCAACAATTAACCACCATAGCCCTACAATCATTGCGGGCAGGCAAAGACGTTATTTTCTACCCTTCGGGGCATGTGGCGTTGGAGCCCCGCGAGGTGATTGGCAACCGCCGTCTGGCTTATGAAGTATGCCGGGATTTACCCGCTGATACCGAGATAATCTTGGTACGCACCACCGGCTTGCAGGACAGTCTATGGAGCAAACTGCACCCGAAACGCTTGCGCCTGCGGCGGAAAGTGAAGATAGAGTGCGTAGAGATGACTGCCGAGGTGAAACATTGGGCGGAAAATACCCTCGACCGCCGCAGTTTCAACCGGCGTCTGGAGCAATGGTACAACAACGAATAAGCCGCGTCTTCCGCTATTTCCTTTCCCCCAATCGCTCTAAATGGCAAAGCATAAGCGATCCGTCTTCGCGGCGAAGGTGCATGCCGTTGCCCTCGCAGAATGCAAACGCTTTGCAGCCCTTGCAAGGCGTTTGTTGTTTCATCCATGTGCGGTCGCGATAGGGCTTGAATCCATGCTCCCACACTTCCCAAAACGCATCGCGGTAGATATTGCCCTGATAGTACTTGCCGCGTATGCTGGTGCAAGCGGATATACTGCCGTCAATCAGGATAGAAGCAATCGAAATACCCGCCGCACAATGATACAAATGGTCGCGCACACGCCCTTCATAGTCGCCCAAGTAGCCCTCGCAGGAATACGACACATGCCTGCCCTGCTCCCGCTCGGCGGCAATAAAATCCATCAAACCGCGAAACTGCTCATCGGTCAGCAGCAGTTCGGGGTTGGAGGCGGCGCGTCCCATAGGGTCTATGCCGAACACGCGCCAGTGGCGCACCCCCATCGCCCACAACATCTCGCGTATCTCCTTGAGGTGGGAGTAGTTGCGCTGATTGGCGCAAGTTACCACATCCCATGTCAGCCCTTTGTCTGCCGCCGCAAGACGAATGGCGCGGGTGGCTCCCTCAAAAGCCAAAGGATGTTGCCGCAGCCATATATGGTCTGCTTCCAAGCCATCGCAACTGATGGTGAGCGAGCGCAGCCCCGCCTTGCGCAAAGCCGCAAAACGCTCTTGGGTAAGTGCCAAGCCGTTGGTTACCATTCCCCACGGATAACCACGGTCGTACAATGCGCGCCCCACTTCTTCCAAGTCTTTGCGCATCAGCGGCTCCCCGCCGGAGATGATAATCATCACCTCATGCGGGTTCACATGCGGCGTGATTTGCTCGTCTATCACTTTCAAGAAATCGGCGGCAGGCATATCCGGCTGCGTAACTGAGGAGACGCAATCGCTGCCGCAGTGCAGACAATGGACGTTACACCGCAACGTACTCTCCCAAAAGAGTTGCTGCAAAGGGTGTAACACTTTCATATTTCTGCGCCGCAACTGCTCCAGCCGCAGCGCAAGACGAAGACGAAAAAACACTATGATCAGATTTGATTAGGCTATAGTTTTCTGGAGTCGAAATGGATGGTCTGCTCCAAAATGTCCTCCATACTCGGCTGAGACGATTTCTTTCCCAATGGATTCGGGTAAAAACTTGCATTTTTCCAAGAATAAACAACGCGATTGTCTGTGGTAATGTACTTGTAAGTATTGTTACCATACACTAATGCCATGCCGTTGTGGAAAAGGGTGCAGAGACTCTCATTTTCACCGAGGACTATGTGTACTTTGCCTTTTGTGTCAATCACTTGACATTGTCCATCAATAAAGACTTCGGCATATCCTTCGCTGAAAGAAGAGGCATCGTCGTACAAAAAGGCTATCTTGATTGCTCCGCTCTTGCTGATATATCCGTATTTGTCATTCATACGTGCCGGCACCAGTTTATTGTCAAAACAATACCCTAAATCTTCATAAAGAGGCTGAATAACCACCTCTCCGCTTTTATCCATGGCACCCACTTTCATGTTTTGTTCAAAAAACACCAACCCGTTTCCTCCGTGGATAAGTTCATTATAGAAAGGTTGAATAACAAAGGTACCGTCGGTATTGATGGCTCCCAACTTGTCGCCTAACAGCACAATGGCCAAGCCATCTTCAAAATCCGATGCGTAATCATAAACGCCTGCTATCTTTTGGTCGCCTTTTGCATTGACATACCCGAATTTATATTTAGGTGTCAAGCAAGCCGCTGCCAAGCCGTCCTCGGACATTTTCCCGAGGTAGTAGTAGATAGGTTGGCACGAGAAATCAAAAGAAGTCGTCATTAAGCCATAATTGTCATTCAAACGGATACGCGCATACTTGTAGTAGAAATCCCCCGCCGTGTCATAAGTACCCTGCTGCAGTCTGCCTTTCTTATCGATAAACATGGGAGACGCATCGTAACCAAACCACACACGGGCATACCCGCAAGAGAAATTGCAGACATCCCTATAAATCGCAGGAATAACAAAATCACCTTTGGCATTGATAAATCCCCACCGTTCGGCAACAGTGTCATATGCCGGCCACAACTCGGTATTATCTGTTTCCGGCGTCTGATGTTCTTTGCATCCGACAAACATAAATGCTATTGCACACAAAGCAATATAAAAAGTAGATTTTCTCATAATAATTTTGTTTTAATAATACGCCTTTTGGAACAAGAAAATCGGAACATTCCCGGTCGCGGGTCTATCGCGGGTCTATCGCGGGTCGCCAAACAGTTCAAAATAGTCCAAAAGGATAATTCGATATTCTGGTTTCTGATCTCTGCACATAAAATGCTTCATCTTTCAACTAATTGCGGGGGAAAGGCACACCGTACTTGACCATGATGTGCGGGTCGCGTTGCGTGGTACTATCGTTTTGCACTTCGGGTGTTGATTCTGCGGGAGCCTGGGCAGGGCTGTTGCTGACAGTATCTGCATCGGCAGGCAATGGTTGAAATTGCTCCATGGGTACCCCGTAGAGTGCCATTATCTGGTGCTCCGACGGCATACTCTTACCGGCTTTCTGCGTACTGCCACAGCCGGCTAACAACAGGCTCAGAGAGCCTAATAACATATTCCATTTGAACAATAAACGGCGTTTCATAATATCCAAAAACTAAGATTCAAGAACCTAACGGTTACATACGACTACGACACTATTTGTCTTTGTTTTTTGCTCCTTGCTCCCGGTTCAAGATGATTACTGCTGACAAAGGTACGGCTTTTTTTCGATATATGCAAAAAATGCGCAAAAAATATGCCACAGGTTTGCTTATTTCGTTTTTTTTGGCTAACTTTGTGCCCGATTATGAAACCTATCAAACTCTTTTTGACGGATGTGGATGGCTGTCTGACGGACGGCGGTATGTACTATGGTGCCAACGGCGAGGAGATGAAGCGTTTCTGCGTCTATGACGGCATGGGTATCGTCCGTTTGCAGAAAGCCGGTATCCCTTGCGGCATACTCACCAGCGAGGAGACCTCTATTGTGGCACGGAGAGCCGAGAAACTGCACTTGCAGTACCTCCGCATGGGCGTAGGCAACCCTATGCACAAAGGAGTCCAAACCAAGTTGCAGGCGGCGGAGGAGATATGCCGCGAGTTGGGTATAACATTGGAAGATGTATGTTTCGTAGGTGATGACATCAACGATCTTGACCTGCTCCAAGCCGTAGGACTCCCTGCCTGCCCGCCCAACGCTCGTCCCGAAATACTGTCCGTATCGGGCATTCTCCACCTCCAAACTCCCGGCGGACACGGTGCTATCCGGGAACTGGCAGACAAGATACTCCGCGACAGGTAGATTATATGCTTGATTTTAACTACTACATACAGCACGGAGAGCCAAGCCAACGCGAAAAAGCCGAGGCTTGGGCAGTCGCCATCGGTCTGCAAGATGTAGACGATCTAAAGCCGTCGGCTTACTTGCTGGAAACAGCGCAGAAGCATATAGAGGGGCGGGTAAGTTACGAAGAAGCCAAACGACTGGTGAACACCTACTACGAGACCCTTCCCGCGGTGCAACGAAGCGATGAGGAAGAGGAAGCGGACAAGGTCTCGCTGCATATCACGCAACTGCTATCGGAGAAAACGTTCACTTTCTCGCCTGCCGAATTAGCCAATATCCACCGCCGCCTTTTCACGGGAGTGCTACCGCATGCAGGGCGTTACCGCGAAGTGAATTTCACGAAAAAAGAGTGGGTGCTGAACGGCGATACGGTCTTATACGCCTCTTTTGACGCCATCTCCGACACACTGGCTTACGATTTTGAGCAAGAACGCCGTTTCACCTACAAGCATCTTACCCGCGAGCAGATGGTGGCACATATTGCACAGTTCATAGCAGGAATTTGGCAGATTCACCCTTTCCGAGAAGGCAACACGCGCACAACGGCGATTTTCCTGATAAAGTACTTGCGCAAGTTGGGCTTTAACTTGACTAACGAGCCTTTTGCCGAGTATGCCAAGTATTTTCGCAACGCGCTGGTGCGCGCCAATTATCAGAACTATGAGAAAGGCATTGAGGAAACCACCGAGTTCTTGGAATTGTTCTTGCGAAACGTACTCTATGGAGAGCAAAACGAACTAAAGAAACGCTACGAGCATGTCGACTGGAAGCAAGCCGAGAAAGCACTAAAACAGCATGAGCCGATAAATGAGCCGATAAATGAACCTATACCCCCTCAACTTACCCCCTCAAGTACCCCCTCAACTACCCCCTCAACTACCCCCTCAACTACCCCTTCAACTACCCCTTCAACTTCAATGGACAAATTGCAGGAGGAACTGCAAAAGCAAAGCGAATCCGTAAAGAAGTTGATACTCGCTCTGGCTTCTGCTCAGATGTCCAAAAAAGAGATGATGGCTGCGCTTGACTTAAAGGATAGGGCTAATTTCGAGGACTATTACCTCGCTCCCGCCCTAAACGCCAAGATAATAAAAATGCTTTATCCCACCTCGCCGAATCACCCCAAACAAAAGTACTTATTGACTCTCAAAGGTGGTTTATTGTACCAAATGCTGACAAAATGAAGAACATAGCCGTTATATTAGCAGGAGGCATTGGCGCACGGGTCGGAGGCAGCATGCCCAAACAGTTGCTGCCCTTGACGGACGGCAGGAGTGTGCTGGAGCATGCTGTGGAAGCGTTTGAGCAAGCCGACTGCATAGATGAGGTCTGCATAGTGATGCACCCTGATTACATTAGTTTTGCCGAACAGGCACTGCTACGCAACGGCTGGCAGAAAGTGAAGCATATCATAGCCGGCGGCAAGGAACGCTGGGAATCAAGCGTGAATGCTATCCGATTATATGAATCGGAGTTGCCCAAAGAAGACCTGCCCCAAACCAATATCCTGCTGCACGATGCCGCACGACCTTTTGTGAGTCAGACTATTATCGCCAACGTCTGCCGTGCTTTAGATGCCAACGAAGCCGTTACAGTGGCCATCCCCGCCACTGACACGATGTACATAGTAATGCCCACCCTCAACTCTCACCCCTCAACTTCTCCCTTTAAGGGAGGGCAGGAGGGGCTTTCACACCTCCCTTTAAGGGAGGATGGGAGGGTCATTCAATCCATCCCGCCGCGTGATACCCTCATGCGCGCCCAGACCCCGCAGGCCTTCCGCCTCCCCCTGATAGCCCGCGCCTACGCTCTCGCCCTCCAAGATCCCTCCCTCCAAGCAACAGACGACTGCGGCATACTCCACCATTACCTCCCCACCCATCCCATACACATCGTAACAGGCGAAGAATCCAACCGAAAAATAACCTACAAGGAGGATTTATGAGCGAACTTATTAAAAAGCATTTTTCAAAATAGATTTTTATTCCCAAAACGAGACACACTGCGCCGAGGATGGATAAAGCGCCCAAAAACCACTTCATCTTCCCCTCCCAGTTACCGCGACCGACATCTTTAAAAGGGATGATTATTTTGTACTCGAAAAACGTATAAACAATTAAAAATCCTTTTTTATGACCGGAACGTAAACAAACGTCCCAAAACTATAAATGTAAATTTATAGAATAACATACGAAAATACGCCTTAAATACTACTAAAAAATTATGTTACGTGAACTATGTGAAAAAATTATTTGTATTCTCAAATTAGAAACGGAGGCACTGCATTACACTGTATGTTTGTTGAGATATAATGCATCCATACGTACAAATCGTGATATCAAGAAAATGCAATATACTTTGTTGCGTGAAAATCATGTTATTGAAAAAGGTATGTCTATGCGCACGCCCAAAAGAGGTTTCGGTCAACAAAAAGTAATTGCACTTCTGCATAGATTGCGGAAATACTATGATTTATATGGTATTGAAGATAAAGATTTTTTAATATATCCACTATCCACAATAAAGAACTACATCGCATACACAGAAGCCAACGGAGTAAGCATCCCCACTATTAAGCACCTATTTGAAACGTTACTTACTTATACTAATATACATAGTGATCAATTAGTTACATGTGGTGGTGTAAAACGAATAAACAAAAAAGATATTTTGGAAAACAATGGAGGTTCGTTTGAAGATTTACTTTATTCGAGACACTCTATACGTTATTTTGCAAAAGATTTACCCGATAAGAGCATCATAGAAAAGGCACTAATTTTGGCGCAACAGACTCCCTCTGCTTGCAATCGTCAAAGCTGGAAAACACATATATACTTTGGCGAACAAAGCCACCAATTGTTGCGTATGCAAGGCGGATGTAATGGTTTTGAAGACGAAATACCCTGTTCGATTGTTATTTCGGCGGATATGAGAGCATTCCTTTCATATGAACCCATGCAATGTTATGTAGATGGAGGACTATATGCAATGAACCTCATAAATGCACTACATTACTTAGGTTTAGGTACTATTCCTTTATCTTTAGGTTTTTACCATAATAAGTTAAGTAAAATAAAAACGATGTTTCACATACCAAAAGAAGAGGCTCTAATTTGTATTGTCGGAGTAGGTAATTTGTTGGAAAGCTTTAATGTGGCTGAATCATACCGCAAAAACATACGTATTACAAATGTATACCATTGAGCTATGCTTAAATCTATCTTAATCATCAATCAGCCATTGGGCAATCGTGGAGATGAGGCCGCACATCGTGCATTCGTACGAAGTCTGAACAATGCCTTCCCCCAGGCTCATATTGATATAGTTTGGATTGGTGCTCCACAAAAATATGTTGACGAATTTATCGTTGATCATCCCAACAATAATTATATAAATTTGGGAGTCCCTCATGATTATTTTGCAAAGGGTTTTGGCGAGGGCGCAATGAGATGTGGTTGCAGTCTTAAAGTGATTGCTACAATCCATCCTATATTGCATAAATTAAAATCATATTATCTGTCTGCGGATTTAGTGTTATGTGCCCCCGGTGGAATCTGCATGGGAGGATTTCAAGATTGGGTACATTTATTCTTTCTTGAGATGGCAAAAACATACCATAGGCCTTTGGGTTATTACTCTCGTTCCTTTGGACCATTCCCGACCAAGACATGGCAAAATAAGCAATTCAAGAAGAAATCCATCGAACTACTGCATTATTTTTGCAAATTATCCATTCGTGATAAAAAAACAATGGCATTGGCAGATGAAATGCATATCCCGTATATTCCATCTATAGATGCGGCTTTTTTGGAACGACCTTCTGTCGCGTCTTCTATAATGAAACAGAAAGATAATTATATTGTATTTGTTCCGAACAAACTGACATGGCATTATGCCTATAGACATTATGCACAAGAAATAATAGATGACTTTTATTTGTCCATCTTATCGCAACTACTTGCACAATATCCGAATCATAGGGTTATCATGTTACCGCAAACAAGTTCGACGTTTGGAAATAAAAATAGCGACTATTATTATTTTGTACATTTACGCAACCGAAGTCAGCATTCCCGACAGATTGAGATTATTCCTGATACATGTGGCTCTGATGAACAACAAACCATCATACACGGTGCCTCATTAGTGGTGGGAGCAAGATACCATTCTATTGTTTTTGCAATTAACAATGCTCGTCCCTTCATTGCGCTCAATTACGAACATAAAATAGAGGGCTTATTGGATATTTTAGAATTAAAAAAATACAAGGTAGATATTACAAATATTTTTTCTTCCAAAAGAGATATGTCAAAAGCGTTGAAGCAATTTGCCGATTTGCTTACCCAGCCTATTGACTATGATACGGAAGAAAAATATCAAAAGGCTCATATGATGGCAAATAGTGGATTTCAACTATTTTTCAATTCAATGTTTTGAGATATGAATCGTCTCCTTCTCATAGGTCCCAATTTCCACTACTTCCTGCCCTCCACCGCGCGAGCATTTCGCACATTAGGATGGGAGGTAAAGGTCTGCCCTTATGACAATCCCATCCATCCGTATAATCGTATCAACACCATTCGGTACAAACTGGCGGCGGACAAGCAGACGCTCAAACAACAATCGCGCGAGCGATATAAGCCGTGGATAGAACAAGTTTTTGTGGATTTCCAACCCCATGTTACGTTTATCATCAATGGCGACAACTTGTTGCCGGAAACGGTAACCGATTTCTCCAAGCATAGCAGGGTGGGAATATGGCTGTTTGACAGTATCACCCGTATGCCGGATTGCAGACCTAATCTGCCGTTCGCACACCAGGTGTTTTGCTATGAACAGGAAGACATCGCCTTGCTCAAAACGCACCACGATATAGCCGCGGCTTTTCTGCCGCAGGCGGTGGACGAAACCTTGTATTACCCGACTGCTGCGGCTGAAAACAAGACGTGGGACATCGTATTTGCCGGCGACATTTTCCATAGCACTAAACGGAGGCAGATTATTCAGCAGGTGGTACAACGCTATCCCAACAAACGTTTGCGGGTATGGGGTATTTATAAACCCTGGTTCAAGAACCCGTGGCTGTGGCTGACACGCGAAAGAAGAGATGTTTATACCAATAGCAACGCCTCAGCCGCAACACTCAATCAGGCATATAACTGTTCGCGTGTCGTACTCAATATACACCATGAGCAACAGCGCAATGGTGCCAACCCCAAGGTCTATGAGATTGCCGCCTCAGGTGCATACCAGATTTGTGATGCCAATCCCTATATTGAACAGTTGTTTCCCAACGGCGAAGTAGGACTGTACCACAACGAACAAGAACTGTACACTCTCATAGACTATGCCCTCACGCACGATATGTCTGCTCATGCCCGAGCAGCACACGACATCATACTACAACACCACACTTTTACCCAACGCATGCAACAGATGTTGGCACTATTGAAATAATTAACGCTACCCACTGACGACTGAATATGCCCAAGATTTCTGTCATATCCCCTGTATATAACGTATCTCGATACGTTGAGCGTTGTATGGATTCATTGCGCATGCAGACGCTAAATGACATAGAAGTGCTGTTTATAGATGATAAAGGAACGGATAACAGTGTGAAGATAATCCGCAACTATATCGTTGCACACACCTTGCAAGACCACTGGCATATTATCTCCATGACGGAAAACGGCGGACCCGGGCTGGCTCGCAATAGGGGGATTCAAGAGGCAAAAGGGAAATACATTGCTTTTGTGGATGCAGATGATTGGGTAGAACCTACGATGTTTGAAGTACTCTATAATGAGGCCAAATCAATCAATGCGGATTTAAGTGCAGGTGCCACATCATGGGATTATCCGAATGGTCAGCATACTGTTGCCGTAAATCCTCATGTTGGAACAGGAGTACTCAATAGTTCCCAAAAAGGCTTTCTCTTGCGTCACTATATAAGCAATTTCTATAGCATGATATATCGCCGTGAATGGCTATTGGACAACAACCTATGTTTCCCTGCTACGCGGAGCGGGGAGGACAGCAGTTTCATGGGGCAGTGCTATTTGGTAGCCGAGCGTATCGCACAATCCGATGAACCGTTCTATCACTATGTGATTCATGCAGACTCCATCAGCCATAAGCGGCGGGTATGGCGCGGCGGAGAGAAACGTAAGGCTTTCCAAGCCATGCTCGCTTTCGCCAAATCGCATCGCCTGCTATCCGACTATCGTTGGACGATATATTGGGTATATTTCAAAAAAGTAATCATTACCTCTCTCACAGACTATATAAAAAGTTTGTAGCTTCTGTTATGCATAGCCACTATCGTATCAAATTCTTCTGTCGCTCATTTGATTTGCGGCTATACCGTCTATCCAAAGGCTTATATGAGTCGTTGGGCTACCCTTGTGTGCGACTCACCGACCAAACGGCGGACGGCTACTTCCATACCATGCTCCAAGACACGGACTGCGATATTGCCGTCAATGTGGACGAAGACTGCTTCCTGACCAACACGGATGCCGTCCTTACATTAGTGGACTATGCCGTGGAAAACGACATTGCTAATATCGGCTGCCCCGATGGGGGCGGATGGGTACCGCGCGGTGGAAATCCGTTGGTTACCAACCCGTTTTTTAGCATCCTCAACCTCAAACTACTGCGTGAAAAATACAGCAAGCAAGCTGTCAAATCGTTCGACTATGCGGCATGCAAACAGCAGATGGAGGCAAACTATCCCAAAAAAATGTTGTATGAGGGGAGGAGTTATAACTTTGATAATACAAACTATGAACCTTACTACCCCTTTTTCTTATGGCAAGCGTACCATACACGTACCTTGTATCTTCCTTCCACGCTCCACGCCGATGGTTGGACAACCATCCTCTATACACCACAAGGGGAAGAAATATGCCGCCACACATGGCTGGCACGATTCTACTCCGTACCGTCTTTCATCGTTAAGCATTGGCAACCCAATGCGGGGAAACAAAAAGCGCGCATAGATACCATCATAGATGAATCATATGCACTTGTGCATCGGCAAAGACCTATCTTTACAACCAAAGATGAGGTTGCATTCGCAGCAAACTTCTTCGTTCGTTGGCTTATCAAGGTTCCACAGCGCATCGCTGGCTGGCCCAAGAAATTGAAACATAAAATGATAAAGAAAATATGAATATCCAATGTATCGTATCCAATAGAAAGATTGATGAGCATCCTGCTAATAGTTTGGTGTATGAATGGGAGGATAAACTATGTTCTCTTCTTGATGTCCCTCTAGCGTATAACCATAGACTAAAGAATGAACGATATTCAAAGTATATTCCGTTTTTGTTGAATTGGCTGCAAACGGACAAACCGGCATTCGCTTATGAAGATGTGCACTTATAGACATAATGGAAACAATAAGAGCAACATTGTTCCCTGCATTATAGATTTTTACATTCGTAGTCCTTGGAAAGTTAAGTTGTGGTATTATTCCTACTGGCGGAATCCTGCTATATGTGTTTCTTCTAAAGAGGTATATGATTATCTGACGAACGAAATGCATCTCAAGAGAATTTACCATTTACCCTTATCTTTGTCGGATAAGTACCGCATATCGAAAGATACTGTATTTGAGAAGAAATACGACTTGTTCATTGCCGGGCGCCAAAATTCGGTATTAGCAGGCTTTTTTAGGGAGTATCTAACGCGTCACCCGGAGACCACTTTTGTGCGCCGCGAGTTGCGTAATGGAATTTCGCAGTATTTTAATCAAAGTGGCGAGTGTGTATCCGATACCGACTCAAGGGAGATTTATGTGCGACTTTTGCGTCAGGCACGGGCATGTATGTATGCTGTACCGGGTATAGATGGTGCAGTTCATACACATGGATTCAGTCAAGTTACTCCGCGATTTCTGGAAATTATTGCAGCAGGCTGTTTCCCTCTCCTGAGGTATGTTTCCAACGCGGATACTGCTTTTTACCAATTGTCCTCATTCGCCCCAAGTATCCAATCATACGAGGAGTTTGAGAACCAATTAGATGCCGCAAGGAAAAGACAAGTGGACATGGAAAAATATAGTAACTACCTGCAACATCACTATACATCGGTTGTTGCAGAGCAATTAAAAAACATCCTAACTAAAATATAATGAGGAAGATTGCAGTTATAGGCGCCGGAGTCTCCGGCTTAACAACGGCACGGCTATTACAAGAAAAGCAACATCATGTCGTTGTTTTCGAGCAAGAATCCATGCCCGGAGGACTGATTCGTTGCCAACGTATCAATGGATCGCTGTTTCACTTATGCGGCGGACACGTTTTCAACTCCAGACGGCAAGATGTGTTAGATTGGTTCTGGAAACAATTTGACAAGCAAACAGAATTTGTATCTGCCACAAGACGCTCTGTCATCGAGTTGGGAGAACAGATGATACCATATCCCATCGAGAATAATGTTTGGCGGCTCAATGAAGATATACAAGCGAAATTCTACTCTGATTTACAAAAGATGGAAGAGAGAGCATCTCTGCCACCGACAAACTTTGAAGAATTCCTTAAAAAGACATTTGGAGAGACGCTGTATCAACTCTATTTTCGCCCCTACAATGAAAAAATATGGCGTAGAGACTTATCTACAGTGCCATTGTCGTGGTTAGAGGGAAAGTTGCCAATGCCCACTATCCAAGAGATGCGTTTTAACAATGCAAACCATGTGGAAGAGAAACAATTTGTACATTCGTCTTTCTATTATGAGAAATGCGGCGGCTCACAATTCCTTGCAAATAGATTGTCCGAAGGAATAAATATTAGATATAATACTTTTATATCCTCGCTCTCATACCAAAGTGGTTTATGGTATATTGATAATGAAGTGTTTGATACAATTATTTTTTGTGGTAATATCAAACAATTGCCCACCTTGCTCGGCAATACCATCCAGGACTTTATTTTACCGATAGAAAGATTAGAATCACACGGCACAACATCTGTTTTTTGTGAAATAGATGCCAATCCTTACAGTTGGGTGTATCTCCCAACATCTGCACATAGTGCACATCGTATTATTTGTACAGGCAACTTCTCACCTACCAATAACGCAGAGTATAAAACGACTGCAACCATTGAGTTTACAGATGAAATTTCCAAAGAGCAAATCTTACTTCAACTGCCATTGTTACCATTTCGGCCGAGGTATATTGCCCACCATTATTCTCCTTGTACTTATCCTATTCAATCGGCATCAACTAGAGATATGATACAACAACTGAAACGTACACTCTCTCCTCTACATTTCTATTTTACTGGTCGTTTCGCCGATTGGGAGTACTATAACATGGATGTCGCGATGGGTGCTGCTATGGATTTATGCCGCACATTGTGGTAGATTCTTATTTCCCGGAGTTTACTTTGTAAATAAAAATGGATTGATTATCATTTTTATGATTTCTTGGAATTTATTTTGCCAATAAAACACATTATGCTTTTTTGCGGCGGTGGGTATGTATTTCGTAGCCTACTACTCCGCAGAGGGTTAGCAGCATTATCGCAAAGCATACCAAAGAGATGATATTTCCTTTGCGGACGCTTTCTGGCGCGAAAACCATGCGCAGACTGTGGGTGCCGACAGGGATAACGGCCGCCCGCAACATGTAGTTCACGCGAGCGAGGGACAATTCCTTTTCCTCTTTGCCGTCCTCGTCCAGCAAATAAAGTTTCCACCCATGGGGATAGTAAATCTCCGAGAAGACGGCAATCCTGTCTTGATTCGTTTCCGCACGATAGTCTATGTAGCGCGGAGTATATTGGGTAAGTGAGACACTCTCCGTCTCCCCCTTTAGGGGGGAGTTTGAGGGGGTCCTCAGTACATCCGCAAACGCCTTATCTACCACCGCTGTGGTATGCAAATCTATCTGATTAAGGGCAACTATCTCATCGTTGGCGTTATCCACTACGAGTAGGCTGTCCACAAACCAGCAGTTGCCCATCGCATAGGGATTCTGCACTGGTATCTGACTGCCGTTTTGCAGCGGTACGATAGCATACTTCATATTGAGCATGTTCAGCACAGGGAAGATGCTGTCGCCATTGCAGGGCTGCATAAAACCGTTGGTTTGCATAATGGCCTGCATAAGCGGATTCATCTCGGGCGCGATATGCACGTCTATCAGGTCTTGGTAGCGACGCAGTTTGGC
>JBJEJX010000080.1:0-23928 GCA_051878345.1 Paludibacteraceae bacterium
TGCACTTGTTGTGGGAGAGTAGGTAGCCGCCGCTTTCAGAGCCCTTCATCACTAACGATGAAGGGCTCTTTGTTTATATTTATTGTTGTCCTTCTTGTGATGCTTGGTTTTGTGTGGGATTATCTGAATATAATAGTAGATAGTTTAGAAAAAGTAATATTTATTTGCATATATCAAAAATTATATGTATCTTTGCGCCTTGAAAAATAAAAATTAACTAAAAGAGTTATTTCGTATGAAACAAAATTCTGTTCTTCGCAAGAGTGCCAAGGCTGCGCTTTCGGGTCATTGGGCATCGGCAGTGTTGTTTGTACTTGTTGTTGGTGTGCTGTATTTCCTTGTCAGGCTTCCCTATTATGTTGAGCAGAGTCTGGCTGAAACCTATACGGGTCATTTTAGCAGAACCTCAGTAGTCTTGGTATTGCTTTTGATAAGTGTGGTACTCGCTCTGCTGTTTATACCGATGAGATGGTCTTTTGAAGTTGCTTTTCTATCTCGCTTGCGCGGGAAGAATGCTTTTTCGCTGCGATTGTTAGGTACCGGCTACGCTGATTTTGGTCGTGTGTTCTCAACCGTTTTTTGGGTAGAACTCTATGCTGCTTGTTGGAGCCTGTTGTTTTTGGTTCCCGGCATTGTCAAGTATTATTCGTATGCTATGGCAAGTTATATTTTGTTCGACGACAAAGAAATTTGTGCAGAGGATGCCATAGACAAAAGTATGGAAATGATGGAGGGGCACAAGTGGCAACTCTTTAAGTTGGATGTACCGTTTATCTTGCTCTTCTTGTTGGGCGTCTTGACCTTGGGTATAGCATGGCTTTGGATTCTGCCATGGTGGAGCACCGCTCGTGCGGCATTCTATGAGGAACTTCGCCTTGAAAACGAAGCACAACTTGCCGCTGCAACCGAGGATATTCAGTGAGAAAACGAACTTAATCACCGAAGGGAGACTTTGTCAAAAAGGTCTCTCTTTTTTTATTAGGATGGCACTATATCAATCTGTCTGTCGTTCGTTGAGAGGAACGGAATGTTGATTTCGTAATGTTTCGAAAGGTTTTGTTCTTGTTGGGAGGGGCTTTTTATCTGCGATGGAGGTGCAAAACCGCTCTGTTTCTTCCCTACAAAGGGAGACTGGGAGGGTGTAGGAGGATAGTAGGGAGGGGAGGTGAATCTTAATAATAACGTGAGTTCGATATAACCATAAAAGCTAAGAGACTGATAACCAATAAAATAAACATGAAATAACATAATAAAATACTTGCATATGTGTGAAATTTTTAGTAACTTTGTAGTTGAAAAGACAAAAAGTCACACTAAAAATTCCAAACACTATGGCAAGTACGAGACGAGTGCAAAGTTACAGAATTTTTTTGTATTCTGAATGATTTTTGTAAAGAATCTTCTAAAATTGAGTCAAAAACTCCATTTAGGATGGAAAAAGTCATCGTAATAAGCCCCATAGACTGAGTGATGCCGAGGTAATCCTGATAATGATTATGTCCCATATGGGTGGTTACAAATGTCTTAAGCACTATTACGTCAACTGTATCTGCGTTCATTGCCGCCATTTGTTTCTGCAAGTAGCATCTTACAACCGATTTGTGGGATAGGAAAGAGATGTCATGTTGGAGATGGCTATGTTTGTCAAGTTATGTTTGCTCGCCGAATGTACGGGTATCTCTTTTGTGGATTCCACTCCTTTGCGGGTGTATAAGAACCAACGGATTCTTACCCACAAGACTTTTGCTGGGATAGCGGCAAGAGATAAATGCTCAATGGGATGGTTTTATAGATTTAAGTTGCACCTGATTATCAACGATAAAGGTGAGATTATCAACTTTGCCCTCACGCCGGGGGATGTGGATGACAGACAGCTATTGTGCAATCCTACCTTTGTTGAGAAAATAACCGACAAGCTATGTGGTGATAATGGCTATATCAGTCAGTCGTTGTTTGAGAACTTGTTTATGGGAGGCATCCAACTGATAATCAAATTAAAAAAAACATGAAGAATATGTTGATGAGTCAGGCGGATAAAGTTATCTTGAGATATTGGGTTTTGATAGAGTCCGTCAATGACGAACTGAAAAATATGGCGCAAGTGGAACACTTCACGCCATAGGTCAATCGCTAATTTCCTGCGCAACACATTTGCTGCTTTGGCTGCTTATTCGTATTTCCCGAAAAAACCATCTCTAAATATTGAGTTTGAACAAACAAATCAACTTTGTTTCTTCTAAAATTATTTCGAACTCACGTTAAATATGAGTCCTGTCCAATACAGACAAACCTATATGAACAACCATACAACGGACATACATACAAAGAACATGCATACAACTGATCGGAGTTACTAACACTGTCCAAATAAGGCACCTCAACAGATACGTGGCTATATCTCCCCGCAAACGAAAAAAGGCTGTCTAACTGACTCGTTAGACAGCCTTGCAGGCGTATCAGTCGGTTGAATTATCGCAGATACTTGTGGGCGTTTTGAATCACTATGCCCTGATAATCGCTCCCGACGGGTTGCCCCAATACATTGTACATCGGTTGATTGAGGTCGAGGGCGGGCGTCTCGTCGTCTTTGACTTGCCCGACAGCCATCGGGGTGGCACAGTCGGGCACCAACACTTCCGCGCCGTTTGTCCATGTGTAGCACACATCCTCATCCGTCCACAGGTCTGCCGTTTGGTCGCTGCCGTTGTTGAAGATAAAGTTCACTTCCTTGATATCGGCATCAAACTGATGGTAGAAATAGCCCTCGCTATTCTTCACCGTCATCGCCGTGCCGGGCCATGCACCACACAACTCCGTCGTCTTGCTCCCCTCTTTCACCCACGCGTACAGGTTCGCCTTGCTCCACGAAGAGGGCTTGTAGAACGCCACGATGATGGGAGTCGTCTGCGGAGCCTTGTAGGTATAAA
Organism: Paludibacteraceae bacterium; assembly: GCA_051878345.1. GTDB lineage: Bacteria > Bacteroidota > Bacteroidia > Bacteroidales > Paludibacteraceae > Colicola. The sequence goes on from JBJEJX010000080.1 coordinate 2,928, forward strand.
TGCACTGTTGCACGTCTGTTTGGGTGTTTTCCGTGGTGGCATATGCCGTCAGCGTTACATTGCCCTCGATAGTCAGCGGGGCGGAGTAGGAGAGGCGCGTGGTGGACGTGCGCGGGTCGGTGCCGTCCAGCGTGTAGTAGATAGTAGCCGCCTCGCTGCCGCCTACGGTACGCATGCTGACGCTCAGTGTCTCGGTCTTGTAGGTACAACTGCCGTGGCTGATTATCAGTTGCGGCGGCACGGGGGTGGTCAACTTCGTCCAAATCACATAGCCCGTCCCCGAAGCGGCTTTGGTGTAGCCCGGTTGCGATGTTGATACGCGGTTGCCGAACTCTGCTATCAGTGTGCCGTTCGTTCCCGTTACCGTAGCGCGATAGCCCGAAGCGTCGCCCTCGTCTTGAACGGTACTCTCCGAGTGCACACCCACTGCTTTGCGAGCCAGTATCATCGGACCTATCTCGCTCTTCCATGTCTTCCAGTGGGGGTAGAACACGCAGGGCACACCGGGCATGGAGAGAATGAACGCGTTGGCTTGTATCGTCTTCGACTTGTTCGCTGCTGTCATCGAGTTACCCTTGCCGCAGAACTCGTTGCCGTCGCGGTTGTGCGTATCGTGGTTGTCCACAAAGGTAACGGCATACTTGCCTTTGCCCTTTCCGAGCAAACCGCAGCCTTTGAAACCGGCAAACGAACCGCTCGCGAGGTTGTTGTTGAATGCCGTGTATTTGGTTGCGAAATCAAACGTCAGCGTGTTGTAGCCCGCATCGTTCAAGCGGCTAATCAGCGCGTTGGCATCGCCGTCCCAGTACTCCATCACCGAGAAATAGGTCTGCGCCGCGCTGTTATAGTCGTTGATATGCGAGTTGTGGAATCCCTTGCAGTAGTCGTAGCGGAAGCCGTCGTACTTCATTTCGTATTTCATCCATTTCGCATACGCGCGGAACATCTCGCGCACTTTCTCGTTCTGGTGGTCCCAGTCGCGGGCTGCGCCGTAGTTGGCTTCGCTGCCGTAGCCGTCATCGGTCGCTCCCGTGGCTTTGCCCTTGCAACTGCCGGCTTCCGAGTCGCTGTTCACTTCGTCGGTCTTGCATATCCACGACGCGTCGGGGTTGAACTTGCCATAGGAACCGAAGTCTTCCGTGTAGAAATCACACCACGACGATTTGTTCGCTGCGTGGTTGATTACGATATCTGCCACCACCTTCGTGCCCGCCGCGTGGAAAGAGGCTATCAGTTGCTCCAACTCCGCACGGCTGCCCCATGCCGAGTTCTGGTTACAGTATTGCGCAGGGTGGTAGCCTACGCCGCCCGACGACTTCGCCGAGGGCGGCAGCCATACCATGTCAAAATAGGCGTTTATCTCCGAACTCTGCCCTTGCAGCGTGCTCCATTTGGTATCGCCGAAGGTGCCGCCGCCGTTCGAGTCCCAGTAGAACGCTTGCAACATCACATCCCCGCATTGGCTCGGCACTGCCGAGGTGCAATCCTGCGGCAGGTCGGGCGTCGCGGGCTCGTAGGGTTGGTCAGGGTCAGGCTCTTCCGGGTTCGGTTCATCGGGATTCGGTTCGTCAGGATTGGGTTCGTCGGGATTCGGTTCGTCGGGATTGGGGTCGTCAGGATTCGGCTCTTCGGGTTCCTCGGCAGGTGTATAGGTGCTCCAAACACCGTCGCACAATGCGCCGATACCGCTTCCCCAACCGGTGATGGTAAACAAGTTTTCCGTGCCTAAAACTAAATCGCCTGTCTTGTTCCAGATATCGGACTCCGTCCAAGAGGGTTCCGTGGCCGTGCTTGAAAAGCGAAGAAAGATAATGCGATTGCTGCCGTCGGATACGTCCGAGCAATAATAGCCCGAAATACTGTCTTTGACAAAAAACGAACTAAACTGTCCTTCACCGCCTCCGTCAGTCCAATACCAAGCAGCAAACTGTGCATTGCCTTGTTCCCAGAGTTCACTGCCGCCGGGGTTGAGGTACAACGTGCGGGCGTGGGAAGAAAAGACCGACGCCAACAAGCAAAAGAGTAAAGATAAGGAAAGTTTCTTCATGGTATAATGATATTAAGTGATGTCTATTCTGTACGGGTACCTGTCCTTGCCCAAGCCCGTGGTATCTCGGTTGGAGCCGAACGAGTGCACAAAGGTACGCATATTATTTAACATATGCAAGTGTTTTCTTAATAATCTGCTATTTTTTCCACTTTCTGCACCTGCACTACTTGGTCGGATACTGCAAAATGTACCCGCATACCGCCAAACTCCAATCGGTACACCCGTTGCGGGTCGTGTTGGTACGCCGGCCGCGGGTCTTGCGCAAGAATTTCCTCCAATGCCCTGCGCACATCGTTCGGCAGTGCAATGCCCTCCTTCCACTCCACTTCCAGTCGATAGTCTTTTGTCTCTTCGGCAAACCCGTTGCAGGCGTCGGCGTGTGCGTCGGCGTACGCCAGATAAGGCTTGATATCGTATATCGGTGTGCCGTCCATCAGGTCTGCTCCTGCTACCACAAGCACTACTCCCTCGTTCTCTGTCTCTTCCACCCGCAGCAGCCGCACGCTGCTCAGCCCTATGGGATTGGGGCGGAAAGGCGACCGCGTGGCAAACACTCCCATGCGCTTGTTCCCGCCCAGCCTCGGAGGTCGCACCGTAGGTGACCATTCCAACCTCTCCCCTTTCATGGGGGAGCCGGAGAGAGTCTCTGTTGAGGAGGAGCCGGAGACCCCCTCCATGTTCTCCGAGAACCCCCATATCAGCCACAAGTGCGAGAAGCCCTCTATCCCCCGTAGCGCCTCCCGCACGCGATACTGCGGCGTGAAGACTATCCGAGTTTCGATATGCGAAGCCGGCTGCGGCTGGCGTGGAATGCCGAACTTATCTCGAAACCCGTTGTGCGCATGAGCGATAATATCCAGTTCAAGCTTTTTCATGCTGCAAAGGTACTGCTTTTTGACCATATCAGCAAGGAAAATACACTTTTTTTGCATTTTTCCTCCAAAAAATTTGGTGGTGTCAAAAAAAAGCAGTACCTTTGCACTCGCTTTTCGCCGATAACCCATTCGGGTATGGATAAGAGAAGCACCAAGGTGCCATAGCTCAGTTGGTAGAGCAAAGGACTGAAAATCCTTGTGTCACTGGTTCGATTCCCGTTGGCACCACATAGAAAAGAGTAAAAAACTCATATGATTGGAAGATTGTCTGACTCTAAGGTCAGACAATCTTTTTTTTGTTGCTGTATCGTTGTTGTCTGCATTTCCCTTCCTCCGCCTCAGAAACCGCTGAGTCGTCCTGCCAATCCGCTATACCAATGCCCTCATAACGGCAAACACCCTTCCCTAAAATGTTAGGAAAGGGTGTTTGTGGTTATCTGTGTTTTGACCGTTATCGGATAGCTTGTCCCACTATGTTGTAGGTTACGCCATCGCGAACAATCAGCACTTGCCCGTTGCGGATAAGTTTCACCGCAGCACTACCGGTATCTGCACCGATAAGGTCTGTTGCCGTAGCCGCAGGGAAAGTAACACTCAGTTTGTCGCCCTCATATGTCCATGTGAAAGTATATTCGCCCTGTGCATCGGCTTTCAAACCTGTAGCATTTTTACCTGCTCCATCAACGAATGGCCAATTTGTACTGTTGTCGCGCTCCATGGTGCCGGAGAGGTCATTGGTCATCCAAGTACCATCTTTGGTAATCTTGAAAGTATAGTTGCCAACAGACAATGTGAGTTTAGCGGTAGCGGTCAGTCCGTCTGCTGCGGGGGTGAAAGGCGTACCTGCTTTCCATTCATCCCATGAACCGAAGAGGTTTAGTACAGGTAGAGGGTCGGTAGCCCCCGCGGGGAAGGTAACTTCTAATGTCTTGCTCTCAATAGTGTAGGTGAAGGTATATTCACCCTCTTCGGAAGCGTAGAGTTTTATGTTACCCGTACCTTCGTCGGTCAAGGTAATGGAATTGCTGCTGGGCTTTATCTCTTTTCCGTTGGAGTTCCAGTTGCCATCCAGCAGGATACCCATCTCAATGGTGCGTGCCGTCAAAGTGAGCGTGGTGGAAGCAGTCTTCTTGTCCGCAGCCAGAGTTAAGTCTTTTATAACCCAATTGGTAGCATCATCATTGTCAAACTGACCTTTTATTTGGATAACGGGGTCAACCTCTTCTTCTTTTGTCAGTGTAGCGGTCGCATTGGCTACATTGGTGCTTGCGTCGTAGGTAAAGGTCAGCGTATGATATCCTGCCGTTTCTACGGTCAGCGTCTGGTTATCCATTAAATAAGTACTCCAAGAGTGATTAACGACAATCTTAAATTGATACTCGCCTGCGTTCAGAAGGACATCCGTTTTTTCCAACTTATAGGTGCCGTCTTCTTGCTCGGTCATGTCGTTGCTGGTGTCCGTTGCACTCCATTCAGAACCTAATATCGCTGTTACACCCGCAACGGTATAGACATTTTTAATCGGCTCTGCGGGAGCAACATATACAGACCACTCTCCGGTACAGCCGGGATTTCCCCAAACAGCTGTATCAGAGGTTATTGTGAACAAATCCTTCTCATCTGTCGGGATAGTTTGGTCTGCCGATTTTGCTCCCCAATCTCCTCCTGTAGAACTTACACGGACAAAAATAATTTTGTCGAATTTAGTGTCAATATCAGTAGTCCAGACCGTAACATCATTTTCAGGATGGGTCATGAGAACACCCGGCCAGTCTGCATTCTTGGTGTTGTCCGTGCTGTTCCACGCATAGGCAGCAATGGCTGCGCCGTCCGCTGTCCACCAACTGTACTCCATCTTACAATAGAGGGTCTTAGCAGAGATGCTAACGATACCGCAAAGGAATGCGATACATAAAGTAAATAGTTTTTTCATGATAATTAAGTTTTGTTAGTTAGTTTATTTTGGTTGTTGAATTAGGTTCATTTAGGGAGGCACTTTGTCACGAAGCGAGTACAAAATTACTGCTTTTTGTTGATATGTGCAAATAAAATCGTAAAAAAATGTATCGTTTATTGTATCTTGGAAGGTGTATAAGGCATAAATATGTTATGCAACATATTTTGCGGCAAAATGCTTCCGCCCAAATCCGAAAAGTTTGTATGTTGAGTGCAAGGTTAGCGGAAAGGTAGTGCGGATAAGTGCGGGTTTTTCGAGGGGTTTCTGTTGGGGTTTGCGTTTTCGGGGGGATTTTGACCTGTCGGTAAAAAAGAAAGACTGTCCGACATTCTTGTCAAACAGTCTCTTCTTGTGTTGCGGAGGATGGGATCGAACCACCGACCTTCAGGTTATGAGCCTGACGAGCTGCCACTGCTCTACTCCGCGCCAGAAATATCTCCGACCTCGCCTGTTCGCAACGATACCTATCATCAGCGCTCTCTCAGCATTACGGTCAGTCATTAGGTTTTTGGCTCTCTTCCAAACCGCTCTGCCAGTCCTCCTATAAGTATTGTTGTGGAGGCTACTTCGGAAATCGACTGCAAAGGTACGACTTTTTTTTGATATGTGCAAATAATTTCGCAAAAAAATGCGTTTTTAGGCGAAAAAGAGTGAAAAACGGGGTGTTTCGCGAAGAAAAAACGACTACCTGCACGATGAAAGATGTCCCGCGGACACACTATCCCACGCTGCCCTCCAGCGACACTTGCAGCAGTTTCTGTGCCTCTACGGCGAACTCCATCGGCAACTTGTCCATCACCTCTTTGGCATAGCCGTTCACAATCAGCCCCACGGCATCTTCCGGCCCTATACCGCGCTGCCGGCAGTAGAAGAGTTGGTCTTCGTTTATCTTGCTGGTCGTCGCCTCGTGCTCGATGGTGGCGGTGGGGTTGGCTATCTGCATGTCGGGGAAGGTGTGTGCGCCGCACCGGTCGCCCAAGAGCAGCGAGTCGCACTGGCTGTAGTTGCGGGCGTTGGTCGCGTTGGCCGCCACCTTCACCAGCCCGCGGTAGGCGTTCTGGCTGTGCCCCGCGCTGATACCCTTGCTCACGATACGCGAACGCGTGTTCTTGCCGAGGTGAATCATCTTCGTCCCCGTGTCCGCCTGCTGGTAGTTGTTGGTAACCGCCACGGAGTAGAACTCCGCCGAGGAGTTGTCGCCGCGCAGGATACAACTCGGATACTTCCATGTGATGGCGCTGCCCGTCTCCACCTGCGTCCAACTCAGGCGCGCGTTCTCGTAGGTGATACCCCGCTTGGTAACGAAGTTGTAGATTCCGCCCTTGCCGTCTTTGTCGCCCGGATACCAGTTCTGCACGGTGGAGTACTTGACCTCGGCGTCCTTGCGCACCACTATCTCCACGATGGCGGCATGCAGTTGGTTCTCGTCGCGCATGGGCGCCGTACAGCCCTCCAAATAACTCAGATACGCCCCCTCGTCGGCAATGAGCAGCGTGCGCTCAAACTGCCCCGTGTTGCCCGCGTTGATACGGAAATAGGTGCTCAACTCCATCGGACAGCGCACGCCTTTCGGCACATATACGAACGACCCGTCGGAGAACACCGCCGAGTTCAGGGCGGCGTAGAAATTGTCCGTGTAGGGCACCACCGACCCCAGGTATTCGCGCACCAGTTCGGGGTACTCGCGCACCGCCTCGGAGATGGAGCAGAAGATGATACCTTTCTCCGCCAGCGTCTCGCGGAAGGTGGTCTTCACCGACACCGAGTCCATCACGGCGTCTATCGCCATGTTGCCCGCCAGCGCGGCACGCTCCTCGAGGGGGATTCCCAGTTTGTCAAAGGTCTTCATTATCTCGGGGTCTATCTCTTTCTTCTCCTCGTTGGCGTGCGTCTTGGGCGCGGCGTAGTAGGAGATAGCCTGAAAATCAATCTCCGGAATGTCGAGGTGCGCCCATGTGGGCACTTTCATCGTGCACCACTTGCGATAGGCTCTGAGCCGGAACTCCAGCAACCACGCCGGCTCCTGCTTCTTGGCGGAGATGGTGCGGATAACCTCCTCGTTCAGCCCGTGGGCAAGAATATCGGTCTCCACATCCGTCGTGAAGCCGTATTTGTAGTCTTGACCGGTTATGTCGTGCAGGATTTCGTTGGGCATAGGGTGTATGTTTTTTTGTTGTCTTTCGTGGGAAGTATGGTTTTCCCGTGGTTTCTGTTAAATAAGGAACCGCCCTTGCAAGGGCGGTTCCTTGGGAGGTCGGTAGCAGATTCGAACCGCTGTCCCCGGTTTTGCAGACCGGTCCCTAACCACTCGGGCAACCGACCATTATCGTAAAGCGGGTGCAAAGGTACTGCTTTTTTTTGATATACGCAAATTTTTTGCGGAAAAAAGTGCTTTTGTGGGCAAAAAAACTTGTATTTCCCCGAAAAAAGCAGTATCTTTGCACGCTGAAAAAAAGAAGGAATATGCGAAAATTACTATTGTTAGCCGAAGAGGGCGAGCGCAAACTCATTCGCGAGGTCGGCGATCGCTTGGGCATAGAGAGTCTGCTGGCGGAGTACGAGGTGTTGATAACGGGTGTGGGGGCGCTGAATGTGCTGCGTGCCCTGCGCGATGTGCCGCGCGACACCGAGGTGCTGAATATCGGCTATGCGGGCAGTGCGAACTTCGAGGTCGGCTCGCTGGTGGAGGTTACGGAGGTATGCCTGAACCACCCGAATGTTACCTATCCCGAGCCGGAGATGCACCTGCTGACGGGCGGAGAACTTATCCCTGCCGATTCTTATCGGTCGGAATCTTGTCAGGAGCCGGCGCGGCTGTTGCAGGCGCGGTGCTACACCAACACCGACTTCGTGCTACGTTCCGACTACCGCGACTGTGTGTTCGACATGGAGTTGGCGTTTATCGCCGGTATGGGCTTCACCCGTCTCCGCGCCATAAAGCATGTGAGCGACAACCTCTCCCTCCACGCCTACCACGAGATAACCAACGGGGTAGAGTAACAATGCCTTCTTAAACTTTTATATATTGTGAATACTATCATCTTAAAACCGAAAAAAGAGGAGTCGCTCCGTCGTTTTCACCCGTGGGTGTTCTCCGGTGCGATAGCCAAAGTGGTGCTGGACAAGCACTACCCGTTCGATACGCCCCGCGAGGGCGAGTTGGTGCGCGTGGAGAGCGCGCAGGGCGAGGTGCTGGGCGTGGGGCACTACCAAGTGGGCAGTATCGCCGTGCGCATACTTGCGTTCGGCGCGGATAGCCTCCCTGCGGACTTTTGGAGCGAGCGTATCGCTGCCGCCTACCGCCTGCGCGAGGCTATCGGGCTGGTGCGCCCGGAGAGCGGGAAACAACAGGACAACAACACTTTCCGCCTCGTCCACGGCGAGGGCGATTTCCTGCCGGGGTTGATAGTGGATGTCTATGCCGACACGGCGGTGGTGCAGGCGCACTCGGTGGGCATGCACCTCGTGCGGCAGGAGATAGCCGAGGCGATAGTGAAGGAGGTGCCGCAGGTGGAGCGCGTCTATTACAAGTCCGACGACACACTCCCGTTCAAAGCCCCCATTGAGGGGGAGAAGACGGGCTACCTCATTGGCGAAGGCACGGAAGAGGAGTTCTGGGCACGGGAGAACGGACTGGATTTCCGCATTGACTGGCTCCGCGGGCAGAAGACGGGTTTCTTCATAGACCAACGCGAGAACCGTGCCCTCGTGGAGCGCTACGCACGCGGGAAAGATGTGCTCAACATGTTCTGCTACACGGGTGGTTTCTCGCTCTACGCCCTGCGCGGCGGGGCGCGGACGGTGGACTCCGTGGATGTGTCGGAGAAAGCCGTCGCGCTGGTGAATGCCAATGTGGAGCGCAATTTCCCCCGTTGCACCCGCCATCATGCCTATGCCGAGGAGGCGTTTGCTTTCCTCGACGAGAAATGCAAGTCGGCGCGGGGAGAACGCCCCTACGACCTCATTATCCTCGACCCGCCTGCGTTTGCCAAGCACCGCGACGCTATCCGAAACGCCCTGCGCGGCTACCGGCGTATCAACGCAAAGGCGATAGAGCAGATACGCCACGGCGGTATCCTGTTCACTTTCTCCTGCTCGCAGGCGATAGACAAGGAGATGTTCCGTTTGGCTGTCTTCTCTGCTGCGGCGCAGGTCGGGCGGCGGGTGCGTATCCTCCACCAACTCCACCAACCCCAAGACCACCCCGTCGATATCTGCCACCCCGAAGGCGAGTACCTGAAAGGGCTGGTGCTGTATGTGGAATAAGGGGAAATCTCTGTATAGTCAAATCCTGCAAGCAAATGCCCGTAAATCCGAATAGATATTGATATGCACACGCCCAACGAAATAGCCGTCAAATACAATCTTCCTGATAACTGGAATAAGGAAACAAACTTTTCTTTCACCCGCTTGTCTGAGGTTGTAATCAATTTGCATAAGTCTGCTTATGCTGCTTCTGTCAAGGCGGTCAATAGGTTTGCCACCGTCAGAAATTACATTATCGGATACTATATTGTAGAGTACGAGCAAAATGGTAAAGACAGAGCAAAATATGGAGAAAGACTGCTGAATAAACTCGTTGAGCAAGTCAATACGAAAGGCATCAACACCACTCTCCTCAAAAACTGCAGACGATTTTATTCCCTTTATCCGAATATACGGAAGTACCTTGAAGGAAATAGTCCGACACCATCGGACTTTTCTCCGCAAATAAGTCCGACACCATCGGACTCGTTCACTACCTCTCCGGAACAACTCATATCACAACTCTCTTTCTCTCACCTTGTTGAAATTATGACTGTTGAAGATCCGTTAGCGCGCTTCTTCTATGAAACGGAGGCAATACGCTGCTGTTGGAGTGTGAAAGAACTGAGAAGACAAATCTCTACGAATCTTTATTTTCGGGCAGGGGTATCAAAAAATCCCGAAGCACTGGTGCAAACGACTCCGCATCATGTCTCGCCGGTGTTGTCCGTTAAAGACCCCTTCACATTTGAGTTCCTTAATCTTAGACCGGAGAACTTTACTGAAAGCGATTTGGAAAATGCGCTTATTGACCATCTGCAGGAGTTCCTCCTTGAGATGGGCAAAGGGTTCTGCTTTGAAGCAAGGCAAAAACGAATGATTATAGACGACGAGTACTATTTTGCTGACCTTGTATTCTATAATCGGATTTTGCATTGCAATGTGATTATAGAACTGAAAGATGATGAGTTTAAGCATTCAGACCTTGGCCAACTCAATGCTTATGTCTCCTATTTCAAAGAGAATGAAATGAATGAAGGAGATAACCCTCCGGTCGGAATCTTGCTCTGTACGCGGAAGGGCGAGAAGATGGTGGAGTACGCATTGGCTGGCATGGATAACCATCTTTTTGTTTCTACTTATATGCTTTCCTTACCCGATAAAACAGTTCTGCAAGATTTCCTCTTGCGGGAAATAGAGTCATAGATATTCCCACCAGTTTTTCCGATGAAACCTTATCTTGTATGTTTTGATACCGAGACGACGGGTCTCGATGTGCAGCACGATTGGATTATCCAGTTGTCGCTGGTGAAAGTGGACGCCCGCACCTTTGAGGAGGTGGGGGCATGCGATTGGTACATAAAACCTTCGGGGGCTTATACGATTGCTCCCGATGCGCAGGCGGTGCACCATATCACGCGCGAGACATTGGAGCGCGAGGGGGTGCTCCTGCGCGACATCTACCCGCAGATGATGGCGTTCCTGCAAGGCTGCGACATACTCTCCTACAACGGCAACGGATTCGACGCGCGTATCCTCTACTACAACCTGCAACGCGAGGGGCTGGCGATAGACTACGACGACTACCGTTTCTACGATGCCTACCTGATTGAGATGGCACGCACCTCGCGCCGCCTGACGGATGTCTATCGCCGCTACTACGGGAAGGAGTTTGACGACGCCCACAACTCGCTGGCGGATGTGCGCGCCACGATAGCCGTCTTCAAGGCGCAGCAAGAGACCTCCGAAGACCCGCAGGAGTTCAACCGACCGGACTTCGACTTCATTTCCGTGGACGGCTTCTTGGCGGTACGCGACGGGAAGAAGGTGTTTGCGCAGGGCAAACACAAGGGGGAGACGATAGAGCAGGTGCAGCAGGCGGAAGCAGGCTACCTCGACTGGGTGTTGAAGAACTGTGCCGATCCTACCCGCCGACTGATAGACCAAGTGCGCCACCCGAAACCAATCCCTGCTGCGCAGCCGGAGCAGCCGACGGCCGCGCACTCCCCGGAACCAACCGCAGTGGCGACACCAAAAGAACCCGCCGCCAAACCCGCTGCTCCCGTACAGACGACACTCTTTGATTGAGGCGTGCCGGGAAGGAAAGGGCAACGGACTTGGCAGCGGCAGGATTCGCCTGTCGGAAACGGTTAGAACAGCGGCACGAGATAGCGCGCCATCAGGTAACCGCCGACGATAAGCCAGAGCCAGAGCAGTGCCGCGAGGGCGAAGGGTTTGGCGCCCGCTTGCTTGAATTTCTTAAACGATGTGTCGGCTCCCAAAGCCGTCATGGCCATGGTCAGCAGGAAGGTGGAGATGATGTTCATCGCCTTGCCGAACGGCGCCATGAACGACGCAGGCAGGTAGGCGACCATCAGGCTGTTCACGCCTATCATTATCAGGAAGAGAAATGCAAACCACGGAATGGTGATTTTAGACCGTTTCGCTGTCTGTGCGTCGGTGCTGCCGGTATCCACCGCTTGCGCCGTCTGTTTGCGTCTGCCCAGTGCCCACGACATGATGAGGAGGACAAAGACGAGTAGGATAACCCGCACCATCTTCACGATGAGGGCGGTGGCGGCGATGGCATCCGATGCCATGGCGTTGCCCGCGCCCACTACGTGCGCCACCTCATGCAGCGTCGCACCGGTGTAGATACCCACTTGCTGTTCGTCCAGCCCTACCATCCATCCGGCGCGGTAGGCGATGGGGTAGAGGAACATGGCGATGGTGCCGAAGATAACCACGGTGGAGACCGCCACCGCTGTCTTGTGGCTTTCGGGCTTGACCACTGCCTCTGCGCCCAGCACGGCGGCGGCGCCGCAGATGGCGCTGCCCGTGGCGGTCAGCAGGGTGGTCTCGCTGTCCATTTTCAGCAGTTTGCCCAGCCAGATACCCAAGAAAATGGTTACCGTTACCACAATAATATCAATCACTACTGCGGGCAGACCCACCGCCACGATGTCTTGGAAGGTCAGGCGGAAGCCGTAGAGCACGATACCCGTGCGCAGCAGGGTTTTCGAGCAGATTTTCATGCCCGAACCCCACGAGGCGGGCACATGGGCTTTCTCAGGCAGGTTGGCATAGACCATACCGAGCAGGATACCTACGATGAGGGAAGAGAAAGACAGGGCTTTCACGGCGGGAATCTCCGCAATGAACCATGCGGCGACGGACAGAACGGCGATGAAGAGCACGCCGAAGAGTGAGTTTTTAGTTTCTTGTTTCATGTTGAGATTATGAGACTGTTTTGATAATTTAGACTATTCGGATAATTCAGATTACTCAGATTATTCAGACTGTTCAGACTATTCAGACTATTCAGATAATTCAGGCCATTCAGATTATTCAGATTATTCAGATTATTCAGATTATTCAGACCATTCGGATTATTCAGACCATTCGGATTATTCAGACCCCTGCGGGCACTCCGGGTTGTCGGTGTGCCTGATGATATAGTAGGGAACATCGAGGGCTTGGATTTCCTGTTCGTAGCGTCGGAAGAGTTGCAGGCGCATTTCGTCGCTGCCGTTCTCTCGCGTGGGGTCGGGTATCCACGGGATGTCGGGATAGGTGAGCAGGTAGGCGTCCATTTTGTACTGCTGCATGGCGCTCAGCAGCCAATCGGGTGCCGCACCATAAACATAGTCGAACCACACGCGGGTTACGATGAGTTCCGTATCGAAGAAAATCACATCACTATCCGCCCTCTGCCCACTAACCACTGACAACTGATCACTGACCACTACTCCCTGACCACTAACCACTGACAACTGTCCGCTGTCCGCTAACCCCTGCTCACTACCCACTGCCCACTGATCACTGCCCCCTGCCCCCTGACCACTAACCACTGACCACTGACCACTGACCACTCCCTTTATCTGCTCTATCTGTTTGCGGGCGATATTGCACACGTCTTCGTAGGTGTAGGCTCGGCGGAGGGCGGCGACGTAGTCGCGGGCGTATTCGGGAATGTATGTCGCTCCGTAGCGCTTGGCGAAGTACTTCCCGAGACTGCTCTTGCCCGTGGATTCGGGACCTATGATACCTACTTTGAACATGGTTGTTAATGGTTACTTATTAGTGGTCAGACCCGCGCTACCTTCGCGCTACCCTCGCGCTACCCTCGCGCTACCCTCGCGCTACCCTTAGGCTGTCCTCTGCCGACCCGCGACCGACCCGCGACCGACCCGCGATAGACCCGCGACCGACCCGCGACCGACCCGCGACCGACCCGCGAAAAACCCGCGACGAACTTCGGATTACCTCGTGAGCATCAGTTTGATATTGATACCGATGTTGTCCGCTTTGATGGGGTAGGAGGTGGAGATGAGAGGGATAGTCGATTGGTGGTCGTAGAAGAGTTGGAGGTTTATCTTCTGCGAGAGCACGTAGTCGGCGCTGATTTTCAGTGCGAACACCTTGTTGCCGCTGGATGCCTGCGTCAGTCCCTCCTCCACCTTGCGGAGCAGGGTCTTGATATCCTTGTACGATACATCCACGTTCAGTTTGAGGTCGTTGCTTACTTTCTTCTGTCCGCCGTCCTTCTTCTTTGTGATAAAGTTGAGGTTCTTGACGGTATAGCCTGCGCCGACCACGAACTCGTCGGAGTGTCCCTCGGTGAGTTGCACGCTGGTAACGTTCAGAGCGAGGTTGCGCTGCTTGCGGTACTCGAACTTGCACGAGAGCGAATTCTTCATTGTCATGTTCAGTCCGATGAGCGGAGAGAACGATTCGGTGATGGATACGTTGCTGATGTCGTATGCCGAGGAGGGGATAGGCATGTCGGTGGTAACGTCTCGCACGAAACCTACCTGCTTGTTATCGCTCTGCCCGTCGAGCGGTACCCATGTGGAGTAGGAACCATAGGAACCGATGGCATACTTGCAGGTGTAGGCGTGGGTGAGCGTGATGGATCGGAAGTTGTCGCGCATCCACGGCAGTTTGCCCAGTCCGTCGAAGGTAACCGACCAGTTGGGCAGCACCGAGAGGATGGAGAGGATGGGGTTGAGGCTCACGCGGTTGGCGTCCTTACCCGTGTAGGCGGCGAGGAACGCGGGCACGAGCACATCAGCGGAGTTCCGTGCCACCTCGCCTTTGCTCTTGTCATAGAGTTGTCCGCCCGGGAGCACCCCTTTCATAAAGCCCGTGGTGGGATAGTACACCCCTTCGTACTGCGCCTGCACGCGCTGTTGCAGCACGCCGATATTCTCGATAAACTGATTATAAGCCGAGTTGCTGAAGTTCTCTTCCTGTGTGCCAATCTTGCTGAACGCCGTCCCGATGGCGACTTGTGTGATGTTGAACGACCCCGTCATGTTCTCTTGCAGTTGCTCGTAGGAGTAGATGATGGATGTCGATTGCGCCTGATAGCGCTTGCCGTTCAGTTGTATCTTCAGCCCGGGGAGGGGCTCAAGGGTAACTTTGATGTCGAAGTCGGAGGTGTTGGCGCGTGTGGCGGGTTGCACGACGGTGGTGTCGCCCGAGAGCCACCCGCGGGCTTTGGCTTGTTCTACAAAGTCGTTCTGGAAGAAACCGAATGTGAAGTCGAAGCCCGGCGCGTAGTAATCGTTCACGCGCTCGTTGCCCATGAAGTTCGCCATTGGCGAGAAGCCCGGCACGGTCATGGAGTTGGTCTCTCGGTAGGTTACCTGCACGCGGCGAATCATCGTCCCCACATAGGCGAACATGTCGCCGGTAACCTGCGCCGCCGTGCGCTGGTTCGGGTCTTTGGTGGTGATGGTGATCGTCATTGCCTCGCAGTCGGCTTTCGGCGTAACGCTTATCTTGGTGTTGCTTTCGGACTTGAAGGTTACGGGTACGCGGTGTCCCAGCGAGTCGGCGGCGGTAACGACCAGCGTCTCGGAGTTGAGGCGGTGGGTTATCTCCACGCTCTTGCCCTTCTCCGCACGGATGGTCTCGGTGTAGGTCTTCGCCTTGAATTTCTTGGGCGAGGTGCGCCGGCTGTACAGTTGGGTCATCTGTTTCCAGTATTTCGACTTGCCGTAGAGCGTCTCGAAGTTGATACCGCCGTCCACTTGCCACGAGCGCAGCGATGAGATAGTGTTGCCGAGGTCGGTGGTCTGCGAGGTCGATTGGGCGGTGCGTGCCCAGTTGTAGGTGCCGTTGTAGGACGCGTTGGCGCTCAGTGCTTCGAGGTACGGGATGCGGTTGAACGGCACGTTCCACGACATGGTGAACACCTGCTGGTAGGTGTAGGGCGTGCCCCACTTGCCCAACGATCGTTGGATGGTGTCTTTCCATGCCTCATAGTAGTCGTTGGTGAAGGCGTAGTCGCGCAGTATCTCCGGCGCATAATAGCCCTCGTCAATGGTGGCGTTGTAGGCGGATTGGAAAGAGAACTTCATATTCTTGGTCAGGTCGTACTTGAAGTCGAAGTTTCTGTCCCATGTGAAGTCCTTGGAGAAGGTCAAATCCATGTCGCTGCCCGCGGTGGCGGTCAGGTCGCGCATCTTCATGTGGCTGAAGGTGCGGTGCATATTCGTGTTGAACGCCCACGACTGCGGCAGGTAGTAGAAGTTCATCTCTTTGAGGAACTTCACTTTCTGCACCTTCTTGGCGTTCTTGAAAGGCTCCCACGGCTGCGGATTGAAGTTGTAGGCGTAGTTGAACGAACCCTTGTGGTCGGTGGTGATGTTGCGCTCCATTTCGGGAGTGCGCTCCTCCTGCTTGTTGTATGACGCGGAGATGGAGAAGTTGGCGGGGTCGTAGAACATGTCGCGTTTCTTCGACTTGATGTTCACCTTCATGTTCGTTACCGAGAACGAGGTACTCTCCTGCACGGTGTTCGACATGCGCTTGACGGAATCGCGCTCTTCCTTGGTCTCGTAGGAGTCGAGTGTCTCTTGCAGTTTTATATCCGTGTCGAGCGGGTCGTAGTCGGGCGAGAGGGTCTCGTTGCTGTACGACACGTAGAGCGGCATCTGTATCTTGGCTTTCTCCGGGAAGAGTCGTCCTGCTTCGAGGGCGGCGGATACCGACAACTGATAGGTATTGTCCATGTTGCGGTCGAGCACGTTGCTCTCTATGGATCCGTAGCCTGCCGTCTCCAGCCGTCCCGCCACGTTCAGTTGCGCGATGTCGCTCACTGCCAGCGAAGCGTTCGCCATGGCTGCCACGCCGCCCTGCTCGTTGAACTCGCTCAGGCGCAACTCGTTCACCCACACCTCGCCCGTCGCCTCGTGCGATCCCGTGTTGCGGATACCTATCAGGATACACTCCACGTCCTCCAGCGTGGGGTTGCCCAGCACGGTGATTTTGTTCTGCGGCTTGCCGTTTTCATCATCATAAATAACATACGGAATAGTCGTTCCCACGTCCGTATTGCCGGCGCGGCGGGCTTTGTTGCGTGCCGTCTTGGCGTTGGTGAACACGGTAAAGGGGAAGTCAAACATGTTCGCATCAGGCCATACGATGCGGCGGTCTGCCTCGTTGTCGTTGCTGTACAGTCCGGCGGGGGTCAGCGCAAGCGGTATCTCGTACTCGTAGTAGTTGTTCTTCAGGTCGGTACCCAGGCGGATGAAGCACGACAGGTCGCCGTCTTTCAGTTCGGGGTCGAGCGATGCTATCTGCTCGGCATGGACGAACATTTGCAGGCGCTTGTAGTTGCGCATGTCGTAGCCGGTATTCTTATACACGGCGCGTGCGTCTTTCGGGCTGAGGTTCTGCACGCGCAGCACCATCGCCTGTTCGTTCTGTGCGATGAGTTGGGCTTGTCCGGGGTCGGTCTGGCGGCTCACGCCCGGCGGCAGCACGTAGTTGACGGGCGTGCGGCTGGAGTTCTCCTCGATGTTCACCGCCTGCACGTTCAGTTGTGCGCCTGTGTTCACCACTGCCCCCAGCGGGTAGAGGTCTTTGTTGTAGTTGCGCCACTCGCCGCGTACCAAGTCGAGCGTGGCGAGACGCAGGTGGGTCTCGTGGCTGAAGCCCGTCAGGTAGAGGCGCATGAAGCGGATGGACTTGAAGTTGCGTATCGATCCCACGGTCTGCACGGTGGCGCTGTCCCCGCGGAGAGGTATCTTGAACTGATACCATGTTACCTCTTGCGTCTCGCCGTTGCGCAGCGTTACTTTCGCCACTTTCTTCTCGGTGATGTGCTGGCGTCCCACCTCCATCATGTCGGGGCGCAGGATAACTTTGTACTGGAAGTATTTCTCGTACTCGTTCAGCGTGTTGTCTTTGTTGATATCCTCTATGTCCGGCGACAGGGTGGATGCCGTGCCGTAGGTCTCCGTCTGGTCTTCCGTGGCGGGCGAGTTGCCCTCGGTGCCGTTGTAGTGTTTGTAGCGTGCCAGCACGGGCATCTCCTGCTCATCAAAGTCGGTGCCGCGGTAGTAGTGGAAGTTGTCGCCCGCGGGGTCGTTCAGCGGCGAGAACGGGTCTGCCATCCACTCCGCCAGCACCGCTTGGCTCACCGTGTTGCGCAGGGCGTCCACATAGTCTTGGTACGGGCGTTGTCCGTTGAAGGTGAAGCGGAACTCGTCCTCGGTGCTCAGTCCGTTCAGACCCACGTCCTGTTTCTTGCGCGCGCCCGTCTCGTTGGAGAAGGCGGTTACCGTGGAGGTCGTCTTCGGCACGCGCCCCCATATTGTGGAGTCGGTGCGTCCCGTGTCCTCGTCGGAGATGGGCAGACCGTGCTCAAACGATTTCTTGCCGTCTCGCAGGATATCCTCCGAGATGTCGCCGAGGTTGATATACATCTCGCCCTCGTAGCCGTCGGGGTTGGTCAGTGCGGGGTCCATCAGCCAGAACTCGATATACTCTATGTTCGATTTCTCGAAGTCGGTGTTGTCCAGTTTGCGCATCATGCCGCCCCAGCGTTGCTTGGGGTTGGTCAGTTTGCCGTCTGCGCCTATCTCGCTCGCCACGATGTTGTACGGACCGCGCTCTTCGGGGTAGAAACTCAGGTTCAGCACGCTCAACTTCGCATCGGCGTTCGCCACTTGCTCCTTGCTCGGGTATATCTCCGTCTCATAGACGATACGCGTCCTGTGGTCGGACATCACCTGCACATCATTCTTGATATGCGTGGGGGTGTTCGTCTGCGGATAACCGAAGATGGGATCCACCGTGTACCATGCCAGCAGTGCGCGGTTCTTGCCGTACTCTATGTTGTTCGACAGTTTCGACTCCTCGTACACCGCAGGCGTCGAAGCGAGGAACCAGTAGGACGGGTAGTGCACATCGATATTGGTGGTCGTTGCCTCAAAGTCATCGATATACGCTGTCCCCACCGACCCCACGTCGTTCGTGTGCCCTGGTATCAGGTGGGCGAACTCCGCGTTTATCTGGAAACTCGAAGGTGCAGTCGCGCTTATCCACGGTATCTTGTCTATCGCGTTCGTCAGCCATTGCATATCGGTTTTCCAACTGCCGTTCACGCCCCAGATGGTGTTCGCCAGCGGCTCGCTGCCGGTGTTCACTTTCGTCGTCAGCGGGCGCTCGCGCAGGTGCATGATGGTTCCGCCTATCACCAATTCGGGTGTGAACTCATACTCGATATGCGCACCGAAGAGCGACTTCCGTTGCAGCGAGAAGGTGGACTGGTTCTCCAACTTCACGTCCACGTTCGTCCCCGACTCCAGGATGGACTGGTTGAGAATGGTTACCGTTCCCATCATGTAGTCCACCGTGTAGTCCACGTTCTCTATCAGTGTCGCGCCGCCTGCGGTTACCGTAACGCTTCCCCGCGGGATATTCATCGCGTTGAGCCGTATCTCGCTCCCGCTGGTACCTTTGTACTTTCCCGTCAGGTAGAACTTGTTCTTCTCCGTCATCTCCTGCGCCACCACCAGCGTGGAGTCGTACAACTCTTGGAAGATATATTTCTCTGCAATCGCAGGGTCGCCTATCGCCTGTTTGAGGTGGCTGCCGAACGGCTCCAGCACGGGGAAGATGACGCGCCCGTTGCTCGCATACACCGTCAGCCCCTCCACGAAGTCGAATTTCCCGTCGGGGTAGGGGTTGTTGCGGCTGTCGAGGCGGTCGAGGTTCATCACGCGAAGCAACTGCTTGCCTTTTATCGCGCCCTCCGTCAGGTACTGCATCTCCGTCCCCACCGAGTCGTTGCGGTACTGGATATAGAGTTCGAATTTCTCTTGCGATATGCTGCTCGCCCCCAGCGAGTAGATGTTCTTCATCATCAAATCCCATGTGCCCGCACCCTTCTTGATAGGCGCGTTGTTGGTGCTCTTCAACAGTTTGAGTATCAGCGTGTTAGGTGCGCGCAGTTCCTCGCTGGCATCAGTGGAGAACTCGCCCACCTGATAGACCTGCCCGCCGTAGGTGTACTCGTAGGCAACCGCCAGCACCTCGTCTTGGTTCAACGCCTGTTTCAGCGAGATAAAGCCCAGTGCGCTGTTCAGCGTGTACTCGCTGCTCGCCAGCAGGCGCGCCGACTCCACTTTCTCGTAGTCTTCGCCGCCGTCCATCCCTTTGTAGCCTTGCAGCACGCTGCTCGTCTGCTGGATGTCGCGGATGCCCGCAATGCCGCGGACTTCGTTGTATAGCCCGTTGGTCTTGTTGTCAGGCACCATCTGCGTCGTTCCCGGCCATCCGCTGTTCAGCGTATGCGTGGCGGGCTCGCCTAAGTCCGTGAATGCCACTATGTTACGCGCCTCGTCGTAGTTCCCTTTCTTGTTCGTTACCCATACTTCTATCTTGTTGATGGTAACCCCGCTCGCGATGTACGGCACCGACGACATGGCCTGCTCGTACTGGTCGCGGAAGAAATAGCCGAGGAAGAAATGCCGGTTCTCATCATAACTGTCGCCCGACACCTCGAAGTTGGTCATCTGTGCGCCGCCTTTGCTGCTCACCGACTGGCTCTCGGAGTTCTGCTGACTTATCAACGCCTGCACTTTCAGTTTCCCGAATTGCAGATTGGTCTTCACACCGAACAGCGCCTGACTGCCTCGTATCAGGCTCGAGTTCAGGTCCATGCTCACGTTGCCCGCCTCTATGCTCTGGATGATGTCATCTTCCTTGCCTTTGTACGCCAGTTTCAGGTTTTGCTGGTCAAACGAGAACGATGCCTCCGTGTTGTACGACAGGTTGAAGTTCAACTTGTCGCCCACTTTGCCGTTCACGCTTACCTGTATCTTCTCATCAAAATCGAAGATGTTGTTGTTCCTTGATCGCTCCGTAAGGCTCGGATTTTCAATGTATTGGTGTTTGAAGCCGAACAGCAGTTCCGCCGACCCTTGCATCTTCAACTGCACCCCGCCGGGTCCGAACACTTTGTCCGCGGGACCGATGTTGAATTTCATGTCGGTGATGTCGAACTTCTTCTCGTTGTTGTGCTCCACTTCGCCTACTTTCTGCTGCCAGTATTGGTGCATCAACTGCTGTTCGCTGTACGACGCATACTCCGACTGCGTCATCAGATACGGCGTGGCTATATCCACGTCGCCTATCTTCGTGTGAATCACGTAGTAGCCCGTCTCCGGCTGATACTCCACTTCCGTCTGTATGTTCCCGGGGTCGCGCAGGTCAAGACTGCTCTGCGGCGACGACAACGCTTCGTAGTCGTCCGCCCCCAACTGTTTCACCTGCGTGGGTGCCCAGTACGCCGAGTCGTTTGGATTGAACACCAGCGAGTCCCTCGTCGGGGACGCGGGCGTCTCGCCCGCGGCAGGAGCCGCAGAGGGGGTCGGGCGGGGCTGCTCGCCTCCCGCTGTCGGACGCTCCACGAAAGACGAGTCCATAGCCTGTCGCCGTGCCTCTTCTGCCATACGCCGGTCGTTACGCAGCGACGGCACCAACGGAGGACGACTCTGTGCACTCACCGCACAACCGTCGCCCCCTGCTAACAAGGGAGAAAACAACAACAGGAATAGGAGTATATAGAGACTG
>JBJEJX010000081.1:0-23785 GCA_051878345.1 Paludibacteraceae bacterium
ATCACCTGACGGACGACAGACCATCCGCAAACCGCAACCTGCAAATTGACCATCGCTGCAAAGGGGTGTTATATGGCATTCCATACGCTTGAGACGCGGTTTCAAGCGTATGGAAAAATTATTGCATAATTAGAGGCGTACACCCATTGCGTTGTACTTCACGCCATCGCGGATGATAACAAGTTGTCCGTTTTCGATGGTCTTGATGGCAGGCGTTTCAACGGCTGCGCTTTCGATAGCGGTCTCACCCTTTGCAAAGTTGGCGGTGACTGTAATGTTTGCTGTTACGGTCAAGTCTTGGGTTGCAGCGGAAAGTTCTGCGTTGTTGCTCCAACCTGTAAACTTGTAGCCCTCTTTGGGCGTAGCAACGAGGGTTGCGACATTGTTCTCGAAATAGTTGCCGCTACCTGTTACAGTACCCATATTCTCATCGTTGGAAACTACGGTAACAGTGTATTGGCGAGCGAAGATAGCGATGTCTTTTTGACCGCCGGTATAGCACGAGAACAGGGCAGAAGAGTTATTTTTCTTGATATAACGAGTTTCTGACTTTGTTGAATTTGATACTGCTGTAGAAATAGTAACTGCTCCTGCTTCGGTATATGTTATCGTCCACAAACTGGCATCAGAATTTGTTGTTTGTGTACGAATATAGTTATTGCCGTATATAGCATACAAGTAACCTGCACTGACCTGCAATTCCCACTTTGCTTCTTTTGCGTTCAGCGTGATTATTTCAACTGAAGAAGAGGGAACAATTAAACCGCTTTCTGTTGCTTTAACGGTAGTTGAAGAACGATTGTTGTCATTTTGCTTTGTGCTTAATGCGGCAGTCGTGTCTTTATCTACGATGATGATATGCAGCCCATCAGCCAGTTGCTCGGCAGATGTTACCTTGGCATATTTATCTACATCCACTACTTGCACATTATTGATAGTGAGTACATTGCTCATTAAGGACTCACCAATAAATGCCATAACCTCTACACTGACAGTACCCAATGTGGTGAAAGTTTCAGGGTCTATCTCCCAAGAAACTTTGTCGGTAACATCTGCTGTGGTAGTTCCATCGGAGTATGTACCTGTTACGACAAGTCCATCGGGATTGAAAGTTTCACCGAGGTAGTAGGTCATATTTTTCGGCTCACCCGAAAGTGCTAATTCTTGCAATGAAAGAACGGTAACATTGACAGTTGTGGAGGCTTCTTTGCCGGCACAAGTTGCTTTAACCGATACTGAAGTAACACCTACTGTTAATACTTCAGGAGAAATAGTCCATTCTACTGCATTGGTAACATCTTCGGTCGAAGCATCAGATTTGGTAGCGGTTACGGTCAAGCCTGTTACATCAAAAGCCTCGCCATCTTTGTATGTAGTTTTAGTAGCGTTCCCTGAAATAGCAATGGAGGAAACAGAAACTCCCTCTACATATTCCTCCAACCAAACATCGGTTTGCGTATTCCCGTATGAACCAAAATTTGTAGTGGAACTATTCTTTTGGATGGAATAGCTATCATTGATAGCAATCCTCAAAAGATTTTTAGTTGTATTCGAGATAGTAAATGTGCTTGCATCACTACTTACCACCACTTTACCATTTGCCTTTTCAGAACTTAACGAGAGATAATTACCATTCTCAAATTGGATAGTCCAAGCATCTCCGCTTTGTGTAAAAGTGAACACGGCAGCCGTTGTCTTGTCAGTAACAGCCGTTCCTGCAGTTGATGTAGATGTACTTGAACCATCTACTTTGAGATAATAGTCGGAAGAACTCGTGGTAGCACCAATGTAGTACTTCTTACCGGAAGTGATACCATCAACGGTGGTAATTTTCCCAGCCCACAAACTTGTCGTGCATGCCAATAGCATGATAGACAATAAAAAAGTAATTTTTTTCATAATTTGTTTTTGAAAGTTAGTTGTTTATATACTTAATCTGGGATTTCGTGATATTTCTCCTCATCAGTTCTCTTGTTCATAATTTTTCGCACTTCCGCCTTTGCTTCTTGACGAGAGAAATAAATAGTATCATAATAATCTTGCCAACTTTCTAAACCAGAATCCCAATATCTAATCTTGTATTGTCCTGTAGCGCATTCTTCTATGGAATAAGATGGTACTTTCATAGTAGTTTTCCTTCCTTTTTTAAGTAAAAATAAAAAGTATGCAAATGCTCGTAAAGTCTATACGCATTCAACGCTTTGTTCTTTCCTCTAATTACCGACTCGAAATCTTCGGGACTGCAACGATGATTCAAGGTTTCCAAAACGATAGCATACAATAATTCTCTGTCCTTGTCATGACCGTGGTCTTGTTTATACCAGACTTTTATTTTTTTTCTTGAATAGAACTCATAGGATGTTTTGTTTTTAATGGTTAATAAGGATTGTTTAGTTATGTCGCCCCGTTGGGGCTGGTCTTGTTTTGTTTAATCGTATTGGGAATAGGATAAGTGGACAAAATAAACGACCGTCTAAACTGACGCGAAAAAGGGAAGAAAATAGTAGGGAAACGGGCACAAACAATGCAACAGTTTAGACGGTCGTCTAAACTGTTGCACTATGGGGATAGCGGACTGCTTTCGGATTACGGTGCAAAGATACTACTTATTTTTCACATACGCAAATAAAAGAACATATTTTCATAAAAAATTAACAAATGCTGGTTAGTGGTCAGTGGTTAGTGGTTAGTGGTCAGTGGTTAGTGGTCAGTGGTTAGTGGTCAGTGATTAGTGGGCCGTGCTAATCTTTGCCGTCCCATCTACCTATAAGCGGGAAACCGAACCGGTGAACCAGTGAACCAGCGAACCGGCAGTTTCCATAAATACACCCGCGCGCGTACACGCATATATGTTTTAGAAAAGTGCTGGTTCACTGGTTCACTGGTTCACCGATTCATTTGGAGCGGATAAGTGAATCTTAACAAAAGTACATTTCTGGGGAGGCACGGACATACCTTCGACCCGCGGGAGACCCGCGGTAGACCCGCTAAAAACACACGGGAAGGTCGCGAAGGGAAAATCTTAACAATCGTACTGCTTACTTCTGGAACTGCCCGATGTACTTGATGGCGAGGAAGACGAGCCAGTCGGGCGTATGCTTCAGCAGCGGGGTGATGAGATGGTTAATCACGCCCGGCATGTCGGCTTTCTTGCCGGCGAACATCTTCTTCAGCGCCCGCTTCACCAGTTTCTCAGGCGGGATAGACACCGTCAGGTTCACCGCCACGCGGCGCCAATAGGGCGACAAGCCGAACAACGCCGTATCCACCGCCCCCGGCGTCATCACGGTGATACCCACGCCTTTGGGCTTCATTTCGTACCAAAGCGACTTGGAGAAATTGTAGATAAACGCCTTCGTCGCGTTGTAGGTCTGGATACCGGGCATTGCCATCCATGCGGACATGGAAGACATGTTGAGGATATAGCCTTTGTGCTTGCAGCCGGGGATGTTCTGTTCGCGTTTCGCCATTTCCTCGCCGAACAGACGGCAGAGTTTGGCGACCGTAACCACGTGCAGTTGGAGCATGAGGTCGATGCGCTTCATGCTCGTCTCGCAGTAGGGGTTGAAGAAGAACACGCCTGCGTTGTTGATGAGCACGTCCACTTGCAGGTTGTTTTGTTGGCAGTAGTCGAACAAGTCTTCTGCCGCCGTGGGCAGACTCAAGTCGGCGTAGTGGGGAATGGTATGCACCCCGTAGTCGTTGTGCAGTTGCTCTGCCACTTGCTGCAACTCTGCCTGTTGGTTGCTGACTAAGAGTATGTCGCTATGATAATCGCGAGCCAACTGCGTGGCATACTGCAACCCGATGCCACTGCTTGCGCCTGTTACTAATGAAAGCACGGTTCGTTAATTATGAATTAGGAATTGAGGGTTACTTCTCTCCCCCTTTGTGGGAGGAGTTGGAGGGGGTCTTTATCTCCAGTTTTGCAATCTCTTTTTTCAGACATGCGGGTATCTTCTCGCCGTCGCGTTCCACGCACTCGTGGCACTTCATGTCCTTGGTGTACATGCGCCCTACGCAGTAGTTCGACCGTCCGCAACCGGCGTGGTAGTGGGGATTTTCCTGCACGTGTTTCACGAAGTCGGGGTCTTTTATCAGCACGTGCGCCAACTGGAAGAGTTCAAAGCCCTCGTCCATAATCGTCTGGCAGTTGTCGCCCGACTGCACGCCGCCCACGTAAATCAGTTGGGTGTCGCCCAACTCGTCCTTCAACTCCGTTTGGAAGCGCTTGGCTTGCTCCATGAAATAGAGTTCCTTGAAAGGCACGGTAGGCATCATTAAGGGGGCTACTCCGGGGATGTTAAGCGCGGCTTTGAGCCACCAGAACGATTTCATTGGCATGTAGTGCGCCAAGGTCTTATAGGGCATGGCGCCGCCCAAAATCGTCATAGGGCTGGCGCTCACCGTACCGCCCGAGAGCACGATGCCGTGCACTTTGTGTTTCAGTATCTCGCGTGCCACGCGCAGCCCTTCTTCCATGTCGGTGCCGCGCCAGCAGTCGTCCCACATGTTGGTCTTCACCACCACCGCCATATCGTCTTTCGCATGCAGCATTACCTCGTCCAGCACCTCGTTGAGGAAGCGCACGCGGTTCTCGAAACTGCCTCCGTACTCGTCGTGGCGGCGGTTGGTGCGGCGGCTGATGAACTGCGAAATCAGGTAAGCGTGCCCCGCGTGTATCTCCACGCAGTCGAAACCCGCCTCGCGGCAGAAATCCACTGCCTCGCCGAACTTCTTCACCAGCGCCTTTATCTCGCTCACGCGCAGGCGGCGATGGATGGTGGGCGAATAGAGGTTGAAGCCGTTGCTCGCGCTCACGGGCATGCAGTGGCAGGAGTAGAAATGCGTCATGTTGCCGCAGTGCCCCAGTTGGATACTTGCTTTCGCGCCCTCGGCATGCACGGCGTCAGTCAGTTTCTTCAAGCCGGGCAGCGCCTCTTCGCGCACATAGATTTGTCCGTCAAAACTCACACCGCTCAAATCGACTGCGCAGTATGCCACAGTGGTCATGCCTACGCCGCCGTGTGCCACGCTCACATGATAGTCGTGCAACTCCTGCGAGGGGGTGTTGCTATGGCACATGTTTTCAAACGCTGCCGAACGGATAAACCGGTTCCGCAGCGTGATAGGTCCTAATTGATAGGGAGTAAATAGTTTGGATTCCATAGTCTTGTTTGGATAAAAATAATGGATGAAGGATGAAAGACCGATTCGTCTCTTCGGATAAAGGATATAGTACAAGATTGTTTGGTGATGGAGACGGGAGTGAACCTGAAACGGTCGTTTCCCGATGCAACCCCGAAGGAGCGGTATAAATCAGCGTGGGGCTTGCCCTTGCTATGAGTTCTCTCCTTCGGATAAGTCCTGAAAGGGCGATATAACTCAATACCGAAACAACGGGGCGACATACATACGCTTGTATGATCAAGGTATTCAGTCTTTTATCCTCTATCTGTTAGCGATCGCGGCAATCGGTCTGCAATCCTCAATAAATAAACGGTATAATTCGTTTCAGTCTCTTCTTGTCAAACTCGTCGGGGAACTCCTCTGCGTACTTGTGGTAGATGGAGTTTGCGCGGGGCACAAGGTTGCAGCACGAGAACCAGAAGAACAGCAGTCCCGCGAGCGACCATGTCAGGAGTGCAAAACCCGCCCACTCGGTAATCTCGCCGAGGTAGTTTGCGCTCGTTACGTACTTGTACATTCCCTTCTTCGGCAGGTAGTGGTTGGTGTCGCCGGGCTTGCGCAGGTGGCGCACCACGTAGTCGGAGTGCAGGTTAATCACCATTCCCGTAAAGAAGATGATGGTGCCGATGATAAACCGCGGGTCAATCAGCCACGCCGGCGTGTACATTTCGGGGTAGTACTGCGGCGCAAGATGGAACAGCCAAAAGCCTTGGATATAGCCGTTAATCAAGTTCCACAGCACGGACAGCGCCATGATAACCACGGGCATTTTGCTGTTGCCTTTCAGGAGGAAAGGAAACACGAACGAACGCTGGAAATAGTGCAATTCAAACAGCAGGAAGAACACCCAGTAAGGTGCTTTCATGGTAATTCCGCCGAACTCGCCCACGGAGGTTGCATAAAGGTACAGCACCACAAGGAACACCGGTGCTTCCATTAAGAACCAGCCTATCTTGTTGTTGATGGCGGGTCCCCATTTCTCCGTACGCATTTTGCCGTAGCCGGCATCCACAAAATAAAGGGTAACAAATACGACCAAACCGATGACAAACATGATAAACAGCAGGTCGTTGAAAAAATCAATCGAGTATATTTTTTCCATGCAGTAGTGTTTTTGCTCGGTCTAAACCGAAAACCGCGACAAAGGTACTAAAAAAAAAGCAAACTACCAAAATAAATTTGCTTTTTTTTATGTTTTTAAGTAAACCACACTATAAGAAAAAATTGTGTTTTCGAATGGACACTCCATCTATTCCATGTTTTTCCTAATGTATATTTCCTACGTGTATCTTATGTGATTGACAGCATATAGAGTGCATGATTGTTACATAGAGCGGCGTGTTTGTCGTTGAAAAAATCGACTATTTCTTGCATATCTCACGAAAAAGCAGTAACTTTGCAGGCGTTTTTTAGCCATATTATCAGTATGTCCCTACACATCGGGGCTAATTCGTAAATCGTAAATAATAATGTCTCCTACCACACTCGCTATCCAGACGCCGTACCAACGGCAAGACGCTTGGGGAGCGCTCTCCATGCCTGTGTATCACAGTGTTGCCTTCGAGTTCGAGGACGCCGCCACCATGAGCGACGTGTTTTGCGGGCGCGTCATTGCACCCGATTACTCGCGCGTGATAAACCCGACCGTAACTTGTCTTGAAGACAAGGTGAAAGCGCTGACAGGTGCCGCCAATGTTATTGCCCTCAATTCGGGTATGGCGGCCATCTCCGCCACGCTCTTTGCCCTCGCCGGACAAGGGAAGAACATCGTGTGCTCGCGGCACCTCTTCGGCAACACCTATCAACTGATTGCCGACATGCTGCCGCGTTTCGGCGTGGAGGCACATATCTGCGACCTGACCAAGCCCGAAGAGGTGGAACAGGCGGTGGACGAGCAGACGGCGTGCCTGTTCGTAGAGATAATCACCAATCCGCAACTGGAAGTGGCAGACCTGCGCATGCTGGCGGAGATATGCCACCGCAAAGGGACTTCCCTCGTGGCAGACACAACGATGATCCCTTTCACGGAGTTCTCGGCACACGCGTTGGGCGTAGATATAGAGGTGGTGTCGTCCACCAAGTACCTTTCCGGCGGAGCGACCTCGCTCGGCGGGCTGGTCATCGACTACGGGACGGTGCCCGCCTTCGGCAAGACAGTGAAGACGGATATGCTCTACTGCCTCGGGGCGTATATGACGCCGCATGCCGCCTATATGCAGACGCTGGGGTTGGAGACCCTCGCCGTGCGCTATCGGCAGCAGGCGGGCTCCGCGCTGGCAGTGGCACAACGGCTCCGCAACGAAGTGGAGGGCGTGAAGGTGAACTACATCGGGCTGGAAGACAACCCGTATTACGACCTTGCCGCAGCGCAGTTCGGGCAGACCGCAGGCGCGATGATGACCATCGAGTTGGAGAGCCAAGAGGCTTGCTTCCGCTTCATCAACCGCCTGCAACTCATCAAACGCGCGACAAACCTCTTCGACAACCGCTCGCTCGCCATACACCCCGCCAGCACCATTTTCGGACCGTTCACTGCCGAACGCAGACGGGAGATGGACGTGCGCGATACCGTGATAAGGCTTTCTATCGGGCTGGAGGACACGGAGGATATCTTTGAGGATATTCGGCAGGCGGCAGAGAAAGGATAAGGAGGGATAGAGACTATCGGGATGTACATATGCAGACTTCGTTTGATACCATCATAGACCGCCGGGGGACGGGGGCTCTGAAGACCGATGCCCTGCGGGAACGGTTCCCGATGTATCGGGATGAGAACGGCAAGGGCGACTTGTTGCCGATGTGGGTGGCAGACATGGACTTTGCTACGCCCGATTTCATCCTTGATGCCATTCGCCAACGCTTGGAACACCCTGTCTTGGGCTACACCATCGAGCCCAATGACTACCGACCCGCCATCATGGACTGGGTGCACTCGCACCACGACTGGCAGATACAACCCGACTGGATTTCGTATATACCCGGCGTGGTCAAAGGTATCGGCACCGCCCTCAACTTCTTCACCCGACCCGGCGACGGCGTGGTTATCATGGAGCCCGTTTATCATATCTTCCGACAGGTGATTGAAGGAAACGGGCGGACGGTGATCCCCCTCCAACTCCCCCTACAAAGGGGGAGTGTAGGTGAATTACTATCGACTATAGAAGGTAATTCTACCCCCTCCCTTCGTAGGGAGGGACAGGGAGGGTCATTGTCCGTTTTGCTCCTCTCCAATCCGCACAACCCTATCGGCATCTGTTGGTCGCGGGAGTGGTTGCAGGAATTGGCGCATTACTGCTACGAGCACCATATCCTCGTTATCAGCGATGAGATACACGCCGACCTCGCCCTCTTCGGGCATAAGCATATCCCCTTCGCCAGCGTGTCGGAAGAGGCGGCGATGAACAGTATCACCTTCATGGCACCCACCAAGACCTTTAACATGGCGGGTATCATTAGTGCATACAGCGTCATCCCCAATCCCGCCATCCGCGAACGCTATTACTCGTGGCTCGACACCAACGAGTTGAGCGAGCCGAACATCTTCGCACCGATTGCCACCATCGCCGCCTACCGAAAGGGCGAGCCGTGGCGGCAGCAACTCATACAATACATCGAGCAGAACATCCTCTTCACCGAGCAGTTTTTGGCGCAACACTTGCCTCAAGTGAAAGCCGTCCGTCCGGAAGCTTCCTTCCTCGTGTGGCTCGACTGCAGGGCGTTGGGCTTGTCGCATGAGGCGCTGACAGATTTGTTCGTCAACCGTGCCCGCCTCGCGCTCAACGACGGCGAGATGTTCGGACAGGGCGGTGAAGGCTATATGCGGCTCAATGTAGGTTGCCCGCGGGCTGTTCTCCAACAAGCCTTGGAGCGACTGCGGGACGCCGTGAACAGCCTTTAAGAGATATAATTGGCAGAAAAACAGTCGTTTCTTTGCAAATATCGAAAAAAAGCAGTACCTTTGCACACTTGAAACAAATCAGACTATGGATATATCAATCATTGTTCCCCTGTACAACGAGGCAGAGTCGCTGCCAAAACTCCATGAATGGATAGTACGCGTGATGAAAGAGCACGGGTACACTTATGAGATACTGTTCGTGAATGACGGCAGTACGGATGAGTCGTGGCGCGTGGTGGAAGACCTTGCCAAGTCGGCGCCGGAAAACACCGTACACGGTATCTCTTTCCGCCGCAACTACGGCAAGTCGGCAGCACTCTATTGCGGTTTCCAAGCCGCACAAGGCGATGTGGTCATCACGATGGATGCCGACCTGCAAGACTCCCCCGACGAGATACCCGAACTCTACCGTATGATTATCGAAGACGGTTTCGACCTCGTAAGCGGCTGGAAGCAGAAACGCTTTGACAACAAACTGACCAAGAACCTGCCCAGCAAACTCTTCAACGCGACGGCACGCCGCGTTACGGGGATTCAACTGCACGACATGAACTGCGGGCTGAAAGCCTATCGGCAAGAGGTGGTGAAGAACATTGAGGTCTTCTCGGAGATGCACCGCTATATTCCTTATCTGGCTAAGAACGCCGGTTTTACCAAGATTGGCGAGAAAGTGGTGCAACACCGCAAGCGCGAGTTCGGGGTGTCGAAATTCGGAATGAGCCGCTTCGTGAACGGCTATCTCGACCTGCTCACGCTGTGGTTCCTCAACAAGTTCGGCAAGCAACCCATGCACTTCTTCGGGCTTATCGGCAGTCTGATGTTCTTCATCGGATTGGTGGCAGTCATTGTGGTGGCAGGAATGAAACTGCATGCGCTCTCGCAAGGAATCCCCGCCATGCTGGTGGGCGTTAATCCGTATTTCCACATCGCCATACTGATGATGATACTCGGTTGCATGCTGTTCCTCGCGGGCTTCTTGGGAGAACTCATCATCCGCAACTCCGGCGAGCGCAACAACTACCTGATAGGGAAAAGAATATAAAGATACCTAACCCTTGCGTTGTTTATAAGTTTATGGGATTATGAGTGATTAAGGGGTTTTGTGGGTTGATGGACTGAGGAGCATATCAATCCATAAATACTGCACATAATCCGTAAACATATCGGCTAATCAACTCGAAATTATGAAACTCTCCGAGCAGGTAAATACCGTAGAGCGTGCTTTAGGCGAACGCATGATTACTCATGCGATGGTGATTGTGCGCCAATGGGCAACCGAGTTGGGCGATGAGATATTAACCAACCGTATAGACCAACTGGAGCAGAACTATCGCTATGTCTTCGACTACTACCTCTCTACCGAAGACCCTGACCGCGAAGCGTTGCTGGACAAGATGACCGGCGAGGCATATCGTATCACCGATGAAGTCTATGCGGCACTCCGTATCAAGCGCGGTATGTCGCCCGATATGCACGGATTCAATCCCGGCAACCCGCAGAGCGTAATGCACTATTTCAGTTCGTGCGTGCAACTGCAGCCCGAAGACTTGCAATGGCTCCAGCAGGCCGCACAATACGAGCATTCTTCCGCCATCGCTATTGCCGCCTCAGCGGCATTGGCACAAAACCTGCGCGAGTGCTTCAACGAGGCGGCTATGCTGACGCTCATCGATGTGGCGAACTCAGACAACGGGTTGGTGGCAGACCAAGCGCTCGCCAACCTTATCTTGCTCCTTGCCCATTACGATGTGCGCATCGATTTCTTCCCGAACATACAAGATGCTTTCATGGAGCCGTTGGGCGACGGCACACGCGCTTTCGAGACTATGGGTGCCATCATACGCTCCACCAAAATGAATCTCCGCGATGTGCTGGCATCGGGACAACTCTCTTTCGAAGACCTGCCCGATGCACTCAAAGACCTGCTTGGCAGCACCGGCGAGACTCCCGATATAGAGTCTATCCAATCGTGGATGCCGGCATCGGAGAACGAGTATATGGCAGGTATCACGGCTATCCTGCCCGACACATGGGTGTATGCCGTCATCGTGGGGGATAGCCCTGAACGTGAAGAGAAGATTGCACTTATCTACCTGTCAGTAGGGAAGATGGATATGCTGTGGGACAACCTCGACATGGCGGAGGGCTGGCTCACGCAACGCCTCTGCTCCGAACAAGCCGCACCTATCGACTATATCAACTACGGGCATTGTTGCTTCGTGCGCGGCGACCGTATGCTGGCATACGAGAACTACCGCGAGGCACGCAGCAAATGCAAATCCGCCAAAGAGTTCTTTGCATTGTTCCGCCCCGACAGGCATTTCCTATTGGAGAAAGGCATACCCGTAGAGCAAATTTACCTGATGGAAGACCAACTGTTGCGGGCTTAACAACTCCCATTTTTATATAGAAAAACTATAGCCATGCACCGATGCCGAGAGAGACGAACTCGACTTTGGTGATGTGGGCTTTCATGTTGGCTTGGATAAAGAGATGGTAAGGCAAGCGGTAGCGGAGGACTATCTGCGTGTAGAGCCAACCGTCGGGATAGCCTGCGCTGCCTGCATTGAGAAGGTCGTAGGCATAGAAGATACCCTTGTTTGCTATCCTTCCCGTGGATGAGGCCTTGGCTTCGTCTGCAGGC
The DNA here is from genome assembly GCA_051878345.1 of Paludibacteraceae bacterium. Classification (GTDB taxonomy): domain Bacteria; phylum Bacteroidota; class Bacteroidia; order Bacteroidales; family Paludibacteraceae; genus Colicola. The sequence goes on from JBJEJX010000081.1 coordinate 11,733, forward strand.
TCCAGCTCTTTCACGGGGTCAAGCAGATAGAATCCCACATGGAAGCCCGCAGTGAAATTCCCCACTACGAACTCAGGCTGAAGGCTCATGCCCAACCGCCAGCAGTCGGAGGGTTTTGCCGCTGCAAGATTAGTTTTGCCGAAATAGGTATCTCGTTGCTTATAGGCACCGTCGTAGAAGAGGTCGAGTCCTCCTCCGAGGCGAAAAATGGGATGTGCAAGCCAGTAGGCAGCCGCTTGGAACTCACCCACGGCAAATGTGGCTTGGTCGCGGTAATAGACTTGGCGTGCACCTGCGGCGAGAGCGAACTCGACAGACCAGCGTTTACCGCGTAACCTTGAACCCGCCCCTGCCTTCTCCGCAAGGGAGGAAGCAGAAAGATTAGTATCTGTGGAAGGGAGTAAATTATCTTTTCCTTCTCTTTGCGAGTTCCCTCCCGGAATGGCATTTATTGTCTTGCGGGCACCGAGGGAGGCGGCGAAGACATTATAGCCGGAGTTGGGTTGGACAGTGGAGCCGTTGCTGAAATGATACCAGCCGCCTTCTACAGCCACGCTCCAGCCGTTGCGGATGGGGAACTCCATGTATAAGGCTTCGGGAAAATGAAAGTTGGTAACACTACCGACACAGCGGTTGGCATCCACCAAGTCTTGAAACATGTGCCCTTCGGGGACGGTGTTGCGATAGGTCTTGGTGAGGAATCCGAGCCCGATACCCGGGCGCAAGCCCAAGACAAAATGCGGCAGGCTGACGAGAGGTATATCCAAATAGAGATAAGGCGCCACGGCATGTCCGAGGAGTGCGTTCTGTCCGAAACACCAATAACTGAGCCCTACGCCCATACCTGCCCTGCGATGAATGACGGGATTGCCGTGGCGGTCTGTCCGTTTCTTGAACGAAATAGACCAATCGTCCAAAGCTTGCCACTGCGGGTAAAAGGTTACGGAGAGGTCAGCGCCTATGCTCGGACCCGTCCATGCCCCTTTGTCACCCACCATTACATCCACTTTTCCGTCGGGCATGATAGCCCCCGCACGGAGCATAGCGCGACAGTCGAGGGAGAGAGGTCGGGTATCTTCTGCACGCACGCAGGGAGCGCACAATGCAAGCAGGAGGCACAGCAGTATGGGACGACGGCACTTCATTCGGGGTGCAAAATTAGTTAAAAAACGCGAGATACGCAAACCTTTCGCAAGAAAATTTGCGTATTCGGCAAAAAAGCAGTACCTTTGCGGGGCGGAAAGGAGGAGACACACTCCGTCCCTTCCCCGATAGGTAGTGAGAAATTGTTGAAAAGTGGCAGTGTGCACAACAAGCCCCGGCGGGTGAAGCACACAAAAGCATATAGATGACAAGCAAGATAGCGACCATAGGTTATTTCGACGGCGTGCATCGGGGGCACCGGTGTCTGTTTGGACAGTTGCGCCAATGGGCTGCGGAGCATGGACTCACGCCGGCTATCTACACGTTTTATGAACATCCGAAAGAGGTGGTGAGCGGCGTCTGTCCTCCTCTGCTGACCATCCCCGACGAGCGTTTTCGGCTATTGGAACAAGAGGGAGAGGTGCATGTGCTTTCTTTCGCTGAGATACGGAGTTTGACTGCTGCGGCGTTCATGCACCGACTGCACGAAGAGGGGGTAAGTATGCTGTTGATGGGCTATGACCACCACTTCGGCTCTGACCTTCTGACGGATTTCCGCGACTATGTCCGAATCGGCAGCGAGACGGGGATAGAGGTGGTATTGGCAAAGGAATTGGCAGAAGAAGGTTTGGGACACGTGAGCAGTTCTTCCGTACGTCGTGCATTGCTGGCAAGTGATGTAGAAACCGCTAATCGGATGTTGGGTTATACCTATTCTATCAGCGGTGAGGTAGTACGCGGAAATGCCATTGGTCGCACTATCGGTTTTCCCACGGCCAACCTCGATTACGCGCCCCATAAGTTGCTTCCTCCGGCAGGAGTGTATGCTGGTAAATGCGTGGCGGGAGAGACCGATTACCCTGCACTTGTGAATATCGGCACCAATCCGACCGTAGGCAATCGGAAGCTTACTGTGGAAGGATATTTGGCGGGATTTGAGGGCGATTTGTATGGTCAGAGGCTATGCTTTGAGTTGGAGCGTTTCATTCGCGGAGAACAGAAGTTCAATACTCTGGAGGAATTGCGCGAGCAGATAGAGAAAGACTTGTGCATGGTTGAGTCTTGAGGGCAAAAAGGATATAAGTGAGGCAAAAAGGATATAAGTGAAGCAAAAAGGATATAAGTGAGGCAAAAAGGATATAAGTAAGATAGAGACTGCCGTTGGTTGATGGTAGTCTCTGTTATTTTTATGAATCTACATTGTAATTATCGCTCTTGGTACGGAAAAAGTTCTTAATCCTCTCATTCTACCCATCCCAGTTCGGCTTGTGTCAAACTTTTTAGAAAATAAATTGATGATGTCTATCTATTTATTTATTTATTTATTTATTAGGGAACGATATCCGAACACAATCAATCTTTTTTCAGTACAAAGCACTCCCGAAACAATCCGCCACTTTCCGCTACCCTCGCGCTACCCTCGCGCTACCTTTGCGCTACCTTTGCGCTACCCTTAGGCAATCCTCTGCCTACACGCAGGAGACTGCCTGACAAACTCCGTGATGCGCAGCCGCTGGGGACGCAGGCGTCTCGCCTGCGGACAGTTTGGGACAAACTGTTTGGATACGCTATGCAAACGCTCCCGCCCTCCGACTCGTCGGTGGAGGGAGTAAGGGGGCGGGGGCTTCTTTAGGGCGTTTGGGAGCAAAGACGAAAGATTCTTGTGTGGATGTTTGTCTTTCCCAAACAATCCCCCGCAAACAAAAAGAGGCTGCCTAACTAAACTTGTTAGACAGCCTCTTTGTTAGTTGTTCGGCATGAAGGTGCTTGCCGAATAAAATGATTTCGCTCCGCTCACGCATTGCCCGAAGCCACCGGCCACGGGTTGTGGGTGATGCCTGCCATACGCTCCATGCGCAGGTGCGCCTCGGTGCGCAGGCGCTCCACTTCCTGCCCGCGGGGCTGCGTCTTGTCGGGGAAGATGGGCTCGCCTATCTCCACTTGCAGCAGGGGTATCTCTTTCTTTGCGAAGAGACGGTAGATGCCTGTCCGCTCGCGGTAGGTGATTACGCAGGGCAGCAGGGGCATGCCGTACTTGTACGACATGGTGAAAGCCCCTTTTTGGAAGGGACGCAGAGGCTTGTAGAAGTCCCAGCGTGCCGCTTCGGGGAAGATATGAAACCAATAGCCTCGGCGGTGGAACTCGTCGAAAGCATCGTTAAACTTCTTGATAGCCGCCATGCCCTTGTCGGAATCGGGGATGGGTATGCCGCCTACCACGCGCAGGAAGAAATTGTCTTTGGTGGAGAAATTGGGCGCGAACATTGGTATGCGCGTGGTGTACTTGGTGCGGCACGCGAGTAGCACGCACGGGCAGTCCAGACGGAAACAGTGGTTGGCGATGGTGATAGCCCCGCCTGCCAGTTCTTTCTTGTACTTCTTCAGGTTCTCACGCCCTTTGTAACGCAAGCCCATCTTCACGGTGAGCATGATGCGCAGACCCGTCTTGAGCAGCAGTCCGTACATTGACCAGTTGAGGAAACGGGCTTTGAAAGAGTCGTCCACGTAAGGGTAGTGTTCGTCCACCACCACGTTGCGGTCATAAACAGGCTTGTAGAGCCGTGCATAGGGGTCGTCGGTAGGGTAGTCGATACCCACCTCGGGGATGTACGTCCCCTCTGCCACCTGCATGTTATTGTATCTTGCGTTATCCATAGTCTTTATTAGGGGAAAGGATAAAGGATGAAGAATGAAAGACTGATTCGTTTCTTTGGGTGAAGGAAGCAAGACGGGCTCGCTTCTTTTGGGGGAAGGAAGAAACACCCGATACGACCGTTTCCGAGTTGCTCGTAATCGGAACTGTTTGGTCTTCTATCCTGTGCCCTTAATCCTTAATCCATAGAAACTGTGCCCCCACGGCGCGTGCGCTCTCGCCGTCGGTGTCGTCGCGGTCGCCTATGAAGAGGGTCTCTTGGGGGGCTACGCCCAAGGTCTTGAGCACTTTCTCCGCGCACTGCTTGGCAGGCTTGAGCCCGCCCAACTCAGGCGCGGAAACCAAGTAGCAGAAGTCGTCGGTATTGAGTCCCAAAGCGCGCAGTTTCTCGTGGACAAAGCCGTAGTCGGAATAGACGGCAAGGTAGATACCGCGGCGGTGGCAGTCCTCAATCAAAGGCTTTACCCATGGTCTTGGCTTGTGCCGAAGGCGCAATACCAGCACCATTAGCGGCATGTAGATATGGAAATACCACCACCGTGCCACCCGTGCGTTGTACAAATGCCCGCGCGACATTACCTTGAAGAACTGCTCGTAGAACGCCTGCTCCGTGCCGAAATAGTGCCCTCGCAGGGCTTTCTTGCTCTGCTGTTCGGCAGCCAGCACCGAGAGCGACCCCAACTGCCCGACCACCATACGACGCGCGATACCGCGCTTGTCGTATAGTGTGCCGTCCAAATCCAGCACCACTGCTCGTATGCCGTCAGGAATAGTCATGATAAACCTCTCCAACTTCCCCTGCAAAGGGGAGAGCAAGGAGATTAGTTTTAGTTAGACAATAGTAATTTTCTTTCTTCCTCCCTCGTAGGAGGGCAGGGGTGGGGCCTACTTCCCCTTTGCGGGGAGGGTCGGGGAGGGTCATTTCCGTTTTGTTCTCCTCTCTTCGCGGCGGGCCTCACGCCTTGTCTCGCGCGCTTTGCGGCGTTGGAGACGCTCTTTCTGACGCTCGCGCATACGGTCGTCCATCTCGTTGGCTTGCTCCATCACGCGTTCCGTCCAGTTGTTGTAGCCCTCTGCCAAACGCTCGATAAGGCTGAACTTCTTCTGCCGTTTCTCGTCCTGCATGAGCAGGTTGAACTTGAATTGTCCGTCGCGCAGTCCGTCTTTCAGGCAGGCGGCTTTGAAGCGTGCGTAGGCATTGCTCAGCAGGATATGCGTTTGCGGGTCGTGCAAGCGGAACGACTGCCGTTTCGACTCATACTCGATATTGATACTTTGCAGTTTCTTATCCACCACTTTGCCGAAATTGTCCGCTGTCTTTTGGTCTATCTTCTCGTCCGTAAACTCGAAGTAGAAGTGGTAGCGGCTTTCCTTGACGTCGGCGAAGCCTACGAAGAACTTGGTCTTGATGCCGGTCTCCTCCTCTGCTTCGTGCACCGCCTCTATGAACTGCGGCTCGTAGAGTTTCTCGCCCGTCATGGACACAATACCGTTTATCTTCGATACCATGTGGATGGTCGGTGTGTTGTAGAACTTGCCGCCCACCTCGATGAGGTCGTTCATATTGTAGCGGAAGAGCCCCGCATAGGTGGTTACATAGGCGCAATAGCGCTTACCTTGCTCCAGTTCGTAGAGTTGCAGGAAGTGTTTGTTAGGACTGTCTATCTCGCTCTCCTCCACAAACTCATAGTAGTGCAGATGGGGGAACATGACCGACTCGTTGGTCTCGTCCACCGCAAAGCCGAAGCGGCACTCCGTAGCGATATAGCCCAACTCTTGGTAATAGGTCTGCTCCCAGTTGAAGCGGTCCATGTACTTCTCCATGTATATCTTCGTATTGCCGCATTTCCATGTGGACATAAACTGCAACCACGGCCAGAAGTCCTTGGGGTCGAGCCGTCCTTTTTCGGCGAGAATCTTGCGCAACTCCGCTGCGCGCTCCGGCTTGGGCGACATATACGCCTCCAACTCCTCGCGGATATAGGGCGACACGTCGAAGTCGTTGGTCAGAGTACCGTGCTCAATATCGTCTATCAACAGGTCTGCATGTTCGTCCACCACGCGCAACATCTCCAATATGGTGGAGGGGTTGGCGGTTGCCCAGAGGGTAACATCGCGGTGCTGAATAGCCAAGCGCACCAGCGTGTAGTTACGCGCATTGTAATCGGATATTGATACTACGCTCGGCGGTTGGGTATAGTGCTTCTTGATAATCGCCGGCACATCACGCACCAGCACGCCGCTGACGGAGCCGAACAGCGTCCCGTCAGGGGCATAACCCTCACACTCTTTGCCTACTGTCTGGAAGAGATGACCGCCGAAAGTGCGACTGCGGTGGGTGATGAAGTTCCAAATCCACACATGCGTCATCTTGCCGTACACGTCCTTGATGTACTTGTGCGTCATGGGCACCCATTTCGGCTCGGCGGTGGTGCCGCTCGTAGTCGCGTACATATCCGGCTTGCCGGGGAACAACACGTTCTCCTCGCCGTGCTTATGCCGCTCCACATACGGACGAAGACTCTCGAAACTGTCGTTCACGGGCACATACTCCCGATACAAACGAAAGAGGTCTTCTGCGTTGGTCGCTTTCAGGATATCATCAAAATGATGCTCCTTGCCATACACTGTGTCACGCGAGATATTCAGAATGTCGCGCAACGTTTTCTCTGCTGCATGCTTTGGCTGCCTACTCCAATAGTTCAAACGAACTCGCTGACTTCCTCCCACCAACCAAAGTGCAAAGTTGATTAGCCACGGGTAGGGCAACGCATTGCCCTCGGCATCAACATACGGTTTTCTTTTTCCCATTAGTATTTTGTTTTAAGGACAACAGACTATTCCATCCGCCCATTCTCCACTAACCGCTAATCACTAACCACATCCTTTCTTCCCGAATAGTCTCTCATCCGATTTACGGTCGCAAAGGTACAATAAATAATCCGAATATGCAAATAAAATGGTATATTTTCCCTAATAAAACCGATTTTTCGACCAAAAAAGACCAAATGCAATCTGTAAATTCACTGTTTATCATATTGATAGTTGGAGCATGCACCAGTTGTTGCGGGTGCGTTGGCGGATTAGGCGGAAACCCGCCTCTTCTGCTGCGGTTATTAGGGAAGGAGCGTCTTCCGCGTAGAAACCGCTGAGCCATACCTCCTTGCCCAAACGGGCGTATAGAGGCATCTGTGCGAGCAGGATGTTGCGGTGGATATTGGAGAGGATGAGGTCAAATTGTTCTTTCGCCGATACGTTGGAGAAAACGGCTTCCAATGTTCCCTGCCTTGCCTCTATTGCCACGCCGTTGCGGGCGGCGTTCTCCTGCGTATTCATCACGCTCTTGTCGTCAATGTCTATTGCAAGCACGCTCTCGGCACCTCGCTTGGCAGCGAATATCCCCAGTACGCCCGTTCCGCAGCCGTTGTCCAGCACGCGGCAGCCCGTTAGGTCGCGCTCCATTAGGGCGTCTATCATCATTCCCGTGGTCTCGTGGTGCCCCGCGCCAAACGCACAATGCGGCACGATAACTACCCCCATTGGCAACTCCTCCGCTGCGTGCTCGCTCTCCCAGACGGCGTTCCAGTTCTCGTCGGGGCAGTCTTCCACCGATAGCAGCGACACACCCTCCGTCTGCTCCACCAACGCCTGCAAGGCACTCGTATCCAACTGAGCCGTAGGAATGTAGGCGCTTAGGGATGACCCTCTCCAACCCTCCCTACAAAGGGAGGGAGTATTGTCTATTGTGTCGAAACCAATGTCGCACAGTGCCTGTGCGAACACATCGGCTTGCCATTCTTCGGCAAAAGAGGTCTGAAAACGGGCTACGGAGTATTTCATAACGGGATAAAGGAGGAAAGGCGCATTAGTCTCGAAAATTCATCGATAAAGATCACCGTTCTGTTATCCTCTACTGAGCATAGCGAGCGGTTTAATCTATCGGGCAGGGAAGGATGTTGGAATAGCCTCCGTCGTTGTAGAGGTTCTGCATGGTAATCTTGCGGGTGAGGTCGGAGAAGAGCGTGAGGATATAGTCGGCGCAGTCGTCCGCCGTGGCGTTGCCCAGCGTGGACACCTTATCCACATAGCCAATCATCTTATCCATGCCTGCGATACCCTGTCCGGCGGTGGTTATGGTGGGCGACTGGCTGACGGTGTTCACGCGCACGCCTTTCTCGCGTCCCATGATAAGCCCGAAATTGCGGGTAATAGACTGCAACATCGCTTTGGCGTCTGCCATATCGCCATAGCCTGCCATAGCACGGTCGCCGGCGATATAAGTGAGCGCTACCACCGACCCGCCGCGGCGCAGCGCGTCTTTCTTGTAGAGCGTCTGGAGCAACTTATGGAGCGACATGGCGGATATGTCCACCGTCTTGCGGAAGAATTCGTAGTTGAGGTCGGTGTAGGGAATACCCTTGCGGATATTGGGCGACATACCGATAGAGTGGAGGACGAAATCGAATTGTCCTCCGAAATGCGCCATCGTGCCATCAACGAGTGCCTCCAAGTCCTCCACGGAGGTGGCATCAGCAGGGATGACGAGGCTGCCCGTCTGCTCTGCCAGTTGGTTCAGCGTACCCAAACGGATAGACACCGGTGTGTTGGTCAATACTAACTCGGCACCTTCTTCGGCGGCTCTCTCCGCCACTTTCCATGCGATGGACATATCATTCAGTGCCCCCGTGATAATGCCACGCTTACCTTTTAAGAGATTATACATGATTTAACTTCGCTTTGCTTCGTGTAAATAACTTTGTGTAGGGAACTTCGTGTAAATAACTTCGTGTAGGGAACTCCGCTTTGCTTGATGTACAGCCCATAGGGCTTCTGTACATTTACTTTTTTACAGCCCCGCAGGGGCTTTTTACACGCAGTTCTTTACAGCCCGATAGGGCTTTCTTACACGCAGTTTTATACAGCCCCGCAGGGACCTCCCTAACTCTTTATATTTCCGCTGACGTTAATGACTTCGCCGGTGATATAGCCTGCTTTGTCGGAGGCGAGGAATACTGCCACGTTGGCGACATCCTCAGGCTGTCCGGCACGGCGCAGGGCAATGTCCTGTATCCATTGGTCGCGCACCTCGTCGGGCAACGCCTGCGTCATCTCGGTCATGATAAAGCCCGGCGCGATACTGTTCACCCGTACCCCGCGCGGACCAATCTCTTTCGACAGCGATTTGGTGAGCGAGATGAGGGCGCCTTTGGACGCCGCGTAGTTGCACTGACCGGCGTTGCCGAACAAGCCCACCACCGATGAGATATTGATGATAGACCCGCTGCGGCGGCGCATCATGTGGGTGGAGACCAACTTGCAGAAGTTGAACGCCGCCTTGAGGTTGGCGGTGATAACCGTGTCCCACTGGCTCTCGTCCATGCGCATGAGCAGGCTGTCGCGTGTGATACCGGCGTTATTGACGAGTATGTCTATCTGCCCGTAGGTCCCCAAGACGCTGCTCACAACCTGTTCGGTGGTGTGGTAGTCGGATGCGTCTGCCTGTACCGCCATGCAGCGGCGTCCCATGTTCTCTACCTCGTGCACCACCTCGTCCGCACTGTCTTTGCGGTGCAGATAGGTGAAAGCGATGTCTGCTCCCTCGGCAGCCATCGCCAGCACAATAGCGCGACCTATGCCGCGACTTCCGCCCGTGATAAGGGCTGTTTTTCCGTCTAATAGTTTCATAATAAGCCCCTTTCAACTCCCTTCAAAAGAGGAGAGTAGAAAGATTAGTTTTCAGTAGTCGAGTGCAAAATCACTTACTCCCTCCCTCTGCAGGGAGGGTCGGGGTGGGTCGTTCAGTCAGCATGAACGACAGTCTCCCTTTGCAGCACATCACGCCATCGACGGTGGCTTCGGCATCTACCACCACCAGCGGACCTTTCTTGCCCGTGATAGTGGAGTGGGTAACCACGGTGTCGCCCGGGCGCACTTGACGCTTGAAACGCACATCGTTCAAGCCGGCATAGAGTGCCAACTTGCCGTCTAAGTCGTCTTGGAGCAGCAAGGCACTCCCTTGCGCCATCATCTCGCATAGGATAACCCCCGGCACGATAGGGTTGCCGGGGAAATGTCCTTGCGTGAAAAACTCATTCTCGCGGATGGTGTATCGTGCAGTGGCTATGCCGTCTGCCACCTCCGCCTCATCCACCAGTAACATCGGCTCGCGATGGGGGATGACCTGCTTGATTTCTTCTCGGTTCATAAGACCTCCTCCGTCTCCCCCAACCAAAAGGGAGGGTGGAAGATTAGTTTTAGTTATACAAAAGTAATTTTATTTACTCCCTCCCTTTGCAGGGAGGGTAGGGGGTGGATCATATCTTTCGTATCGCCACCGTTGCGTTGTGTCCGCCGAAGCCGAGGGAGTTGGAGATAGCGATGTCTATCTTGTGCTCCTCTGCGTGCAGCGGGGTGTAGTAGAGGTCGCAGACGGGGTCTTGCTCCGTCAGCCCTATGGTGGGCGGCACGATGCCGTTCTTCACTGCCAATGCCGTCAGCACCAACTCCAGTCCGCCTGCTGCGCCGAGCATGTGTCCGGTCATTGACTTGGTGGAACTGATAAGGGCACGGCGTGCGTCCTCCTCGCCCAAAGCAATCTTGATAGCCTTGGTCTCTGCCGAGTCGTTCATGGAAGTACCCGTGCCGTGTGCGTTGATATAGAGTGTCTCGCCGCTTTGGTATCCCGCCTGCTCCAATGCCTCGCGGATACAGCGTGCGGTAACCGTGCCGTCGGGACGCGGTGCGGTGTAGTGGTGTGCGTCGCAGGTATGCCCGTAGCCGCATACCTCGGCGATGATATGTGCTCCGCGGGCGACGGCATGCTCCATCTCCTCCAGCACCATCACGCCGGCACCTTCCGCCATCACAAATCCCTTGCGGCGGCTGTCGAACGGCAGACACGCCATAGCGGGGTCTTCCACGGTGCTCAGCGCACGCGCATTGGCGAAACCGCCTATTGCCAGCGGGTGGATAGCCGCCTCGGCACCGCCTGCCACGATAGCGTCTGCGCGTCCTGCCTGAATAGCCAGGAACGCCTCGCCGATAGTATTCGTGCTCGTGGCACAAGCCGCCACGGAAGTCAGGTTAGGACCTTGCGCGTTGAGGCGTATTGCCGTGTTTCCGCCGCCCATGTTGGCAATCAGCATGGGGATAAACAGCGGCGACACCCCTTTCGCTCCGCGGTCAAGGTAGTTCTTGGTCTGTGCCACGAAGGTCTGCAAGCCGCCTATGCCGGAACCCAGATAGACTCCCAAACGTTCAGGCGCGATGTTCTCGCCGCTGACCAATCCGCTCTGCTGCACGGCTTCCAAGGACGCCGCCACGGCAAACTGGCAGAAGAGGTCGTAATGGCGTATCTCCTGCGCCGTCAGTCCGGCTGCAATAGGGTCAAAGTTCTTCACTTGTCCTGCCACGTAGATGGGCAGAACCTCGTCTTCAAAGCCCCGGATGGGCTCAATGCCGCACTTGCCCGCGATGGCTGCTGCCCACGTCTCGGCGGCGGTATTCCCGATGGGGCTTATCGCCCCAAGGCCTGTTATTACTACTCGTTTCATTTCTGTCTTTGGATTAAGGAACAAAGACTAAAAGTTTCTTATAGTCGTATGTGATTAGTCTTGGTTCTTTGCTCTTTGTCCTTTTGGCGAACGCATTGAGCGGTCTTATTGATACATATATCTCTTGATACTCCCTTTCGGGGTTTTGGCGAAGGGCTCGAAGCGTAGTTCAAAGGTCTTCACCTGTGCGTACTGCGGCAGGCGGTTGTTGAGGCGTTGCAGGTTCTCTTCCATAATTGCGTTCAGCCGTTGTGCTACGGGGGACGCACCTGAAACTTGGGACTTGGAACCTGAGACTTGTTCGTACTCCTTCGGCACGATAATCGCATGCAGCAGGTGCTCGCGTTGCACCACCACCGATTCTTGCACGCAGTGCAGGCTGTTCAGCAGCACCTCTATCTCCTCGGGGTAGATGTTCTGCCCGTTGGACGACAGCAACATGTTCTTGCTGCGTCCCACAAGGAAGAGCGTGCTGTCCTTGTCCAGCGTGCCGAGGTCGCCCGTGCGGAACCAGCCGTCTTCGGTGAACGCCTCCGCTGTGGCTTCGGGGTTCTTGTAGTAGCCGGCAAACACGCACTCGCCTTTCACCTGAAACTCCCCCGGAACGTTCTCGGGGTCGGACGACGCGATACGCACCTGCAACGAAGGAATCGTCTCGCCGCATGATTTCGCTTTGTAGCGTCCCACATGCCCCAGCGACAGCA
>JBJEJX010000082.1:0-4883 GCA_051878345.1 Paludibacteraceae bacterium
GCACCGTTGTTACCCAACAACGCTGTTACGGAATAGATACCCTCGCCCCAAAAGTCTTTGGGTAATGGTCTGTCGCTCTTGCGTATGGTTAGCGTATTGTTGGCAGCGTCAAAGGAAAACTCGTAGTTGGGATTGAAAGTCAACCCCGTGTTTTGGATTTTCCCTTGATAACTAAATATGTACATGTAGCAAAGATGCATGCTGGTATTTGTTTACTTGGATAGGATACTTTTGTCGGTGTAGGTCAGTTTAGACGACCGTCTAAACTGACGCGAGAAAGGGCTGAAAACAATAGGGAAAAGGGCATAAACAATGCAACAATTTAGACGGTCGTCCAAACTGTTGCACTATGGGGATAGCAGACTGCTTTCGGATTACGGTGCAAAGATACTACTTATTTTTCACATATGCAAATAAAAGAACATATTTTCATAAAAAATTAACAAATGGTGGTTGGTGGTCAGTGCTAATCTATGCCTTTGCCGCCCCATCTACCTATAAGCGGGAAACTGAACCGCTGAACCAGTGAACCAGCGAACCGGCAGTTTCCATAAATACACCCGCGCGCGTACACGCATATATGTTTTAGAAAAGTGCTGGTTCACTGGTTCAGTTTTTTGCGGGTCTATAGTAGGTCTATCGCGGGTCGCCCGCAGGTCTATCCCCCTCCCTTTTCGGGGTCCCCACAAGCAACGCGCAGTGGGGTGAGTTTGTGGAGGGACGGGGAGGGTCTTTGCCCTAAAACAGTACGATTATTAAGATTTCCCCGCCGCCACCTTATCGCGAGTTTTTCGCGAGTCTATCGCGGGTCGGTCGCGGGTCGTCTGCAAGGGTCCTTGCTCCTAAAATAGTACGATTATTAAGATTTCCCCGTCGCCATCTTATCGTGTATTTTTCGCAGGTCTATCGCAGGTCGGTCGCAGGTCTATCCCCCTCCCTTTAAGGGAGGGATGGGGAGGGTCTCTGCCCCCAAAATGTACGATTATTAATACGAGTTTCGGAGTCCCCGAAAAATCTCTGATTTTTTGGGTGGCTTTTGGGAGATATCGAGGGGTTTATACCCCTCGGACGAGCAGGCTATGGGAAACAAAACGGTTAGGGCAGTTGGATAAACCGATAGTTGATTTGGTCGGAGAAGTCGGCTATCATGTAATAGGCAGGGGGATAGTGGTCTTCTATGGCATCCACGATGATGGAAGTGAAGCCCGCATAGTCGGTTATCTCGCGGCTGTGGTCGTGCCCGCACCAGTACATCTCCACGCCGCCTTGTCGCAGCAGGGAGGTAAGTTCGTAGGTCTCCTCGATGGCATAGTTGGAGGTGTGCCCCTGCGAGTTATCACGCTTGAAGAGGTGGGTGTGGGTGAAGACGACGGTGTGGCGGAAGGGGTGGTCAGTGGTCAGCAGTTCGCGCAGCCATTGGATTTGGGCGGTGCCGAGAGTGCCTTCGGCGGAGTCGAGGCAGATGAAACGGTCAAGGACAGTGCTGTCGGGGAGCATGGTGTAGAACCAATAGACCGAGGATGCGAAATAGCTGCGCCACTCTTCCCACTGTTTGAAATACAGGTCATGGTTGCCCGGAGTGATGGCGAGATAAGTGGCCTGTGCTCCGCCCCCTGCCCCTTGTCCGGAAAGGGTAGGGGAGTTGAGATTGCTGACCCCTTGCAGCAGCGAAACGGCGTAGGGCATATGGTCTTGGGCGTTGATGAGGTCGCCGAGGTGGAGGGCAAGCGGACACAGCGTGTCGGCAGCGGCTGCTTGTACGAAAGTGGTGAGGTTGGTCGGCACGGAATCGATATGCGAGTCGGTGCAGACATAGACGCGATAATCCGCCGCAGGGACGACCACCGTATGGACACCGACACTGTCGTTGAACGCCATCGACTGCTCGAAACGGGTGCTGACCTCAGGGCTGGAGCCGTTGAACATACCCGCCATGTCGTAGTTGGGATTGCAGGCGGAGAAGAGGAAGAGAAGCAAATATGAGAATATGAAAATGGGAAAATGCGAAAGTTTCATATCAGTGGTCAGTGGTTAGTGGTTATCGGGGTGATAATTCGGGGTGTTGGCACTCGTCATTATCTCAAAATCTATAAGCAAATCCTGCGCGGAGGTAGGCGGAGTAGAGGGTGGCATCGAGGTGGAACATGCCGGTGGGTTTGATTTCGCCCTCAAGGATGGTGCGCCAATGGGCATCGATGTCGTAGCGCCCCCCGAGGCGGAAGATGGGTTGCCACATGCGCTCCATCTGGAAGTCGTCGATATTGGACACCGCCACCCAGATATTCCACGGGCAGTCATTCGGACGGCAACCGACTTGGAGTTCGTAGAGCAGGTTGAAGGGCTCGCAGACATAAGCCGCCGCAGAATGGTACTCGGTCTTCCATCCGTTCATCACACGCCCGAACATACCGACACGCACGGAGACATAGTCCATGCGGTAACCGAAAGCGATGGCGGCGCAGAAATCGTTGGCGCGGTTGCGGGTAAACGCCGTGTAGTAGAGGTCTGTCTCCAGGAAGAGGTCGCCCACGGGGAGCGGGAACTTGGGACGGACGAGCACCGCACCCGTATAGACATTGGCGGACGAGAGGCGGACGTTTGCCTGCATCTCGAAATGGGGATTGATGGGCATGAACGCGCGGAGGTTGATATTGGCGAAATGCGCGTAGGTGCGGTTGTAGGCGTACTCGGCGGAGACTTCGAGGGAGTATGCCCCGTCCCGACCCTCCCCGCAAGGGAAGGTGTTATTTGCCCCAAGGAGCAGCGGTGTGCCAAAGGGAGCGAAAAACAAAAACAGAAATGGTAAGAGATGTTTTGTTTGCATGGGCAGTGGTTGGTGGTCAGTGGTTGGTGATTGGTGGTCAGAGCATGCAGCCCTTGAGTTCCCCGTTATACATTGATTATTGTGATACCGGCGCCGCCTCTGTCGGGGTCGCCGTCGCGGAAGGTGAAGAGCGAACGGCGGTACTTGGCGCGTTGGGCGTTCTGCCCGTTTAGGTAGTCTCGGACGAGTTGTTTGAGGGCTCCCGTGCCCGTGCCGTGCAAGACCGTTACCTCGCCGGCGCTGACCATCACCGCATCGTCCATGAAGCGGATAAAGGTCTCCAACGCCTCATCTACGCGCATGCCGCGCAGGTCGAGGTAAGGCGTGAAGTCGGCTTTGCGCTTGAGTTGGTAGTTGATAACCCCGCCTCCTGACGCCCGCCCCGCCTGCGAGGCGGTGGCGTTGAGAGACCGCGGGCGAGACGCCTGCGTCCCCGATGATTTGGCGGATTTCTCTTTGGGGAGACGGGTGGGACCATCGTCGGTGAGGGTGAGATGGCGGAGCGAGGCGAAGTCGCGGAGGACAGACCCTCCCCGTCCCTCCTTGCTAAGGGCGGGGGTACGACTTGTTTCTATGGACGAAGGCGCTTTATTAACTCCTTCCTTTGTCGGGAGGGTGGGAGAGAGGCCGACTTTCTCTTTCATTGCCTCCACGCGGGCGCGGGCTTGTCGGGTGCGGGCTTTGTCGGCTTGGGCTTCCTTGATTTCGCGGATGGTGCGCTCGATGGTGGCGTTGCTCTGCTGCAAGAGGTCGGCGGCTTGCTGTTTCGCTTCGTCCATGACCACTTTCTTCTTGGCTTTGAGCCCCGCTATCTCCTGCTCGTAGAAGGCAATACGCTCTTCGAGGTCTTTCTCGCGCCGGCGGATATTCTGGCGTTTGTTCTCCCAATAGCGTTTGTCGCGGGCGATGTCTTGCAGTTGCTTGTCGTAGTCGATATGCTCTTCGCCGACAAGGTCGGTGGCATGGGCGATGATATTCTCCGGCAGACCGATATTGCGGGCTATCTCTACAGCGAAACTGCTGCCTGCCTGTCCGATGGAGAGTTGGAAGAGCGGGCGCATCTGTCCGCGGTCGTAGAGCATGGCACCGTTGACCACGGCGGGGGTCTGCTCGGCAAAGTGTTTGAGGTTGGTGTAGTGGGTGGTGATTACCCCGAAAGCCCCCTGTGCCACGAGTTGGGTGAGGATGGCTTCGGCTATGGCTCCGCCGATAAGGGGTTCGGTGCCGGAGCCGAACTCGTCGATGAGCAGGAGCGTGCGCGAGTCGGCTTGGCGGAGGAAGTCCTTCATGTTTCTGAGGTGCCCCGAGTAGGTGGAGAGGTCGTCCTCTATCGACTGTTCATCGCCTATGTCCACGAGTATATTCCCGAAAAGTCCCATCTCGCTTCCCTCATCAAGGGGCACGAGCAAGCCGCATTGGAGCATGTATTGGAGAAGCGCTACTGTCTTGAGACACACCGACTTGCCGCCGGCATTGGGACCGCTGATGATGAGTATGCGGTTCTCCTTGAGGCGCAGCGTGAGGGGGACAAGCGTCTTGCCTTGCTGGCGAAATTTTAGGTAGAGAATAGGATGTCGGGCTTGCCTCCAATCAAGCATGGGCGTGTCGCGGAGCGTCGGGCGGATGGCAAGGAGTGCCTGTGCGTATTGGGCTTTAGCGCGGAGGAAGTCGATATGTGCCAAGGCTTGCTCGGATGCCAGTATGTCGGGCAGGCAGGGGCGCAGGCGGGTGGTGATGTCCTGCAAAATCCGTATGCGCTCGCGGCGCTCTGCGCCTTCGAGTTCGCGGATATGGTTGTTTGCCTCCACTACCTGCTGAGGCTCTACGAAAACGGTCTTGCCTGTGGCGGACTCGTCATGGACGATACCGCCGATTTTGCGTTTGTAGGCGGGCGGCACGGGGATGACGAGCCTCCCTTCGCGCATGGTAGGGGCTGCGTCTTTGTCGAGCAACCCCTCTGCCTGCGCCTGCCGCAGAATCTGGTGGAGTGCGCGGCTGACGGATCCTTGCGCCGCCGCCATCTCGCGGCGGATACGGCTCAGTTCGGGGCTGGCATTGT
>JBJEJX010000083.1:0-4776 GCA_051878345.1 Paludibacteraceae bacterium
ACAGTATCGTTACGCTCACATTGACCGTCAACCCGATTCTGACTGAGAACATTGCTGCCACCATTTGCCAAGGAGATTCCTATACGTTCGGAACTGATAACCTCACAGAGACGGGCGTATACACCAAAACATTCTCTTCCGAGGTTACGGGCTGCGATAGTATCGTTACACTCACACTCACAGTACAGGCACCTACCGATGCAAATGTTGAAACGATGATTATTCCTGCCGGTACGACCTATACATGGCGCAATCTCGTATTGGGCGAGACGGGTACCTACCGCGATACGGCATACTACACCACCGGCTGCGACAGCATATACTATGAGTTGCAACTCACGGTGAATGCACCCGTTACGGGAGAAACAACCATTACGGATACCGTATGCGCAGGTACGGCATGGGAAAGTCGCACGCAGACCGTTGTTATCACCCGAGATACCATTTGGGATGAGCAGGTGTTCTTACGCGATGCCGTGAACGGAGACATTGATTCTACCTACCATTACAATATCCGTGTCTTCCTCACCACCATGCCCGACATCGAGGCAAGCGACATCTTGGCTGTCTGCGGCAAGGCAGTGGATATCACGACCGCCGACGACATTATCCGAAATGCCATTGATGCGGAACCGCTGTATGCCCCCAATGCACAGATTGCATGGGAGCAACAGGAGAATAACCAATGGCAACCGCTGAGCGCAGATGCCATCGCAGGTGATATTCAAACCATTGCCCTGCGTTATGTCATCAGTTCCGACTGCGGCACCAATACAAGCGAACCGGTTACGGTGAGCGTGGAGATGCCGGCTCCTACCAATAGCGAAGAGATGGCAAACCTGCCTGCGTTGAGCAAGTACAATAACTACCTGCTGATGATTAACCTCAACGCCATCCAACAAGAACTGGGTTGGACGCTCGAGGAGAAGGATGTGGCATGGTACAAAGTGGCAGGACAAGCCGATCCGCTCTATCCTGACGATGCAGAAGCTGACACCAAGGTGGGCGAAGGATTCTACTATACCACCGGTCAACCGCTCGTCGGCGAGTATTATGCACTGATTGAGCACTTGAAGGTAGAGGCATCCGATTGCGAGCAACATGCAGTCACCACTCTCCTCGTTTGTGCAAACAACGGTGCTGCCGCACCCGCACTGCAACCTACTATGGTCAACCCCGAACAGGACATCTACATCATGAACCTTAACCCGCTTTTGCAAACAGAGATTCGCGTGTACGATATAGAGGGTAACCTGCTCCACACCTATACCTCCACCGAGGCTGAGCAGTTCCTCATTCACGCGGCAAGCCGGCAAGGTTTCTACATGGTGGATGTTCAGACGGATGAACAAAAGACTACACTTCGTTACATCGTAAAATAAGGAGGACTGACAATGAAAACGACAAAAAATATGATTCATCTTACCGCCAAGTGGATGTTGGCATGCACGCTCCTTTTGGCGACCGTGGGCGCAAGTGCACAAAACCAAACCACCGACACGACCGCTTTCCAATATCAGGTCGGCGACACCATCATCATCAAGAAGGAGTGTACGCATTACCTCACCGGCGAGCGTATGAGTACATGGGTTTACTATGTTTCCCACCCCGTTATGCAGGTAGGAACCAAGCAATGGCCGGATGGTATTTTGTTAGGGGGTATCCTCTCGTGGGTGTCCCCGTCGGGACTGGTTCTGCAAACGGCTGCTGAACGCACGGATTCCGTAGCTCGTCAGCAAGCGGAGCAGCAGCAGAAAGAGGCGATGCAGCAGGTAGTAGAGCGTGTTCAGGAGGCGGAAGACCTCAACGAACTTCAAAAGGCCTTGGTGGAACAGCAGGCAGAAGCCTTCGGTGCTACCGTTATCAAAGCAGATTCTGCGATAGCCCTGCCTGAGGATAGCATATCTCAGGAACTGTCCCAAACGGATAAACCTCTGGTAGAAGAACCTGCACAAACCCTCACCGACCCTGCTTTTTTCATTACGGAACAACCAAAAGAACTGAACTACCATCGTTTCTCCATCGGCATACGCGGTGGTGCCGCCTCGCTGATGCACAAAACCGAGACCGGCAAATGGAACTGCGGATTCAATGCACTCCTCGACTTGCAGTACGCATACTATTGGACAGAGTTCGGACGCGGGTACGACTTCGGTATTCTCACCGGTCTGTCTGTAGGCTACACGCAATCGAGCATGCAATTGGGAATTAACGAACAGTTCACCGTAACCACCGACGACGGGGACATCGATTACACCCTTTCTGCAGACCGTATCACGGAGAACGACGGGCAGATACAGTTGGAAATTCCCATTATGTTCAGCCTCACGATGGACAATGGTTTCTTCTTCAACGTGGGTCCGAAGTTCCTTCTCCCTGTCTATACACCTTATCGGCAATCCATCACCAACCCCAATGTGGATGCGTATTTCCAAACGGAAGGGGTGCACGTAACCAACGAGGTGATTACAGGACTGGTTACCAAGGACCAACTGTACAGCAAAGGGACCAATGCCAACCTGTTCAAGGTGAACATCACGTTGACCGCCGACCTCGGTTATGAATGGAAATTGAAGAACAAAGATGCGTTTGCACTCGGTATATACGCCAACTACGGACTGTGGAATGCGTTCAAGAACACCGCGGCCGGCCAATCCGTAATCAGCATAACGCCGCCTTCGGTCAATAGTGTGGCATCGGTGGACATCCTTTCCGCGACCGATACTTATGCGTCCAAGTTGGGATATTTCGATGCCGGTATCAAACTGACCTATCATTTCAATTTCCCCGACACGAAAAGCAAATAAGCGATTCACCTCCTACTCCTAACCATCAGTGACAACAAACTGCCTAAGCGGACTTAGGCAGTTTGTTGTGTTCAACAGGGATAAATATTTATTCAAAAGAAAGACGAATTTTCTTGCATAATCCAAATAAAAGCAGTATCTTTGCCGCGGCTTTTGTTATGAATGTAACCACCGTACATATCGCCGTTTTCGTATCGGGCGAAGGGACGACGCTGCAAGCCCTCTTGGACAATCAACAGGCGTGCCGCTATCGGGTGTCGCTGGTGGTGGCGAACAGGGAGTGCAGGGCGTTGGAGCGCGCGGTGAAAGCGGGTGTCTCTGCCCTGCTGAGTCGCGACTGGGCGGAGATAACGGGGCGGTTGCAGGAGACAGGTATCGGGCTAATCGTGCTGGCAGGCTATTTGGCTATCATTCCCGAACAGGTGTGCAATCAGTGGGCGGGCAGGATAATCAACACCCACCCCTCGCTGCTGCCCAAGTTCGGCGGCAAAGGGATGTACGGCATGCGGGTGCACGAGGCGGTGCTGGCGGCAGGCGAGCGGGAGACGGGCTGCACGGTGCACTATGTGAGCGGCACGGTGGACGGCGGGGACATTATTGCTCAGGCGCGGGTGCCGGTGCTGTCGGGGGACACTCCTGCACGGTTGGCATTACGCGTGCAAGCCGCGGAACAAAAGTTGCTGCCGAAAGTGGTGGAGCAACTAACCACTAATCACTAACCACTAACCACTAACCACTAACCACTAACCACTGACCACTGACCACTAACCACTAACCACTAACCACTAACCACTGATCACTAACCACTGACCACTAACCACTGACCACTAACCACTAACCACTGACCACTAACCACTAAACTCAACATGAATCTTTCTTTTCCCATATCTCTGTTATTAGCCCTCGCGCTGCTGATTATCATTGCGTTATCCACCTTCTCTTCGTGGAACAGGATGAGTGCGTGCCGCCACCCTATGACGGCGGCGTTTCTGCTGGTGGTGTTTGCGATAGTGAACGGCATAGAAGGCACGTGGGCGCTCGGTCTGCAACACACATGGGCGATGTATGTCATTGTGGTGCTCCTGTTGCTCTCGTTGGGGCTGGCAATTACCCACAAGTGGAAGAAAACCGCGAGCAAGACGCTCTGCCTGCCCTCGCGCAAAGATCGTGTGCAACAATGGATGCAGAAGATGCCTTTCCTGCTCCTGCATACGGGTATCTTCCTCGTCTTGTTCGGCGGGTTCTTCGGTGCACCCGACAGAGAGGACGGACAGGTCTTGCTCGAATACGGTACGCCGACCCATATCGCCTACCAAAGCAATGGCGACATGCTGCCGCTACCTTTTGATTTACAGATAGATACGTTCTATATCGATTACTATGAAGACGGGCGCAGTCCCAAGCAGTTCACCACTCGCTTCACCCTTTGTGAGATTGGGCGGGTGGATGCCGCTGCGACCTTGACCACCGCGGTGAATCACCCTTGCTCCTATCGCGGCTACCATTTCTACCAGAGCAACTACGACCCCGTGCGGGGCGAGTACAGCGTGCTGAAAGTGGTGCGCGACCCGTGGATACCCCTCGTATGGATAGGTATTGCCCTGCTGGCGGTCGGCGCGTGCTGGCAGATGACGCGGCAATGGAAAGCAAGATGGTGGTGGTGGCTGATAGTGGGTGTGGTAACCGTGGTCTTCACCGTCATTACGCTCGCCAAAATCAATTTCGGTACCCTGATGCCCGCGCTTCGCAGCGCGTGGTTCATTCCTCATATCGGCGTGTACATGATAGCCTACTCGCTGCTCGCAGTTGCCTCGGTGCTGGGAATAGTGCTGCTCGTCAATCTGAAAATCGGCAAATGGGACGACTCGAAGATACAGCACTTGCTGACGGGCTTGTTGCAGACCTCTTCGTGCCTGCTGCTGATAGGCATGCTCTGCGGGGCGGTATGGGCGAAACAGGCGTGGGGCGA
>JBJEJX010000084.1:0-4646 GCA_051878345.1 Paludibacteraceae bacterium
CGTAGCGCAAGCCCTCGCAGCAGAGTTCCACATTACGCTCGTGGCGGATAATCTCACGCATTGCCTCCTGCGTATTGTCCACATGGATATACTTGTCGTTGGTCGCTCCCGTAGTATAACCGCGCACGCCTGCACGCTCGCGGATACGGTTCACGTACTCCAATATCTCCGCATTGCCGGGGTCGCATTCGTTCAGCGCCTCCGCGTAGTTCAGATACGCCTCGCCCAAACGATACAGCACGCCCGGACGATACTGGAAGTTACCCTCTTTCACATTGGTCTTCGGGTGCACTTTCTTGCGCAGCAGATAGCCGTTCTGAGGTGCATCGTGCGTATGGATATTATCCTCGCCGCCATTCCGGAAATCGAAGCAACGCTCCTCCTGCGTGAAATACGAGTTGTGGAACGACACCGCCACATAGAAACGCGGCTCGCGATGGCAGTACATCTTGTAGGTATGCTCGTAGGTAACAGCCCCGCCGTTTATCTGCTCGTCCCACTCCGTTCCGTCATCCGTGATACGGCTCTCCTCGAACCCTTCCGCCTCATAGCCCGAAGCGGGGTCAGTAATGGGCAGACCATTCTCCATGAAGAAGGCGTCCACCAACTGCTGCGTTACGCTGTAACCTCCCGAACCACCCGAGTTGGCAGGCGTAATGTGCTTCTCATACTCCGTGTAGTCGCAGCCACCCGGACGCGCAAACAGTATCTCTTTGTTGCCTTGGTCAAAGGTAGTGAAGAGCATGTTCTGCACCGACATATACGGGTCTATATCGCCCGATGCCGTCGTCTCGGTGTACAGCTCATAGCCCGCCGCCTCCGCTGTCTCTATCAGCAGACGGCCGGCATCCGCCGCCTTGCGCCAACGCTCCGCATCGTACTGCTGCGCAAATATCTCCTCGCCCTTGTCGTTCACATAGCCCGCGTAGTCGCTGTTGCCGTTCACCAAAGGCGATGCCGCAAACAGCAACATACGCGCACGAACAGCCAGCGCCATCACGCTCGTAGCACGACCATATTTCTGCGCACTCGAATACACGGCAGGCAATTTCTCCGATGCCGCCAGCAATGCCGAGTCGCACCAGTCTATCACCTCGTAGTAAGGCGACTGCCCCACCTGCAAGTCCTCCACAGGCATATCCGTGCTGTACAGCACACCCGGCGTGAAGGGGATAGCCCCGTAGGTGTTCACCAATAGATATTGATAATAGGCTATCAGGAACTCGCACTCCGCCTTCATATACTCCACCTCCGTCTGCGAGATACCCTGGTCGGGCAGCGCGTGTACATTCTCGATGAAGATATACGCCTCGCGGATACGCTGAGGCAGCGATGCCCAATAGTCGCCGTCCCACTCGCTTGACGGCGTCCACTCGCCCAAGATATACGGTATCACTTTCCAGTTCCATTGACGCCAGCGCTCGCTCGGACTCATCTCATCGCCGAGAATGTCCCAACCGAGATACCTACCGTAACCGAAATAGGGGTCGGGGATATTCGAATACACACCGGCCAACCACCCCATCATACGGGTTTTGTCTTCAAACACCATCTCCAGCGTCAGTTCCGTATCCGGCTCCTTGTCCAAAAAACTGCAACCTCCTACAGGCAACATGAACGCAAAGCCAATCAAAAACATATAAATATACTTTTTCATACAAGAGGACCCCTTCCGACTCCCCCCTACAAAAGGGGAGAGAGTAGAGAGATTAGTTTTAGTTATACAATACATATCAATATGTCTCCATTTAAGAGAGATTCAGAGGGTCTTCCCCATCTTACCATCCCACCTCCAAACTTATCATACCCGAACGCATCGTCGGATAACGCAAACCATCGTTCGTGCGCAACTCGGGGTCCCACATCTTGAACTTCGAGAAGCAGAACAGGTTGTTCCCCGACAGCGAGATACGGAACTTCTTCGCGTGCATCGCCTCCAAGGCTTTCTGCGGCAGCGAGTAGCCTATCTCCAGCGTCTTCAGACGCAGGAAACTCATGTCTTTCTTCCACCATGTGCTCGCCACATTGTTGTTCGTATTCGTCGATTCGCTCAACCGAGGCCAGAACACGTCCTGCGACGGGTTTTCTTCCGTCCAACGGTCGGTGTAGTTGGCATACACATTGCCCAGCACACCCTGTCCCGAACCCGGGATAAAGTAGTTGCTACCGCCTATGATACGCCATGTGTCCCCCGTTCCCTGGAAGAACACATTGATGTCCACACCGTGCCACGACACATTACCGCCAAATCCATATACGATACGGGGGTCGTTCGTGCCGCCTATGTAGCCTTTGTCCTCCTCGTTGATCTTACCGTCGCCGTTCATGTCGATATACTTGATATCGCCCGGGCGCACCACGGCACCCAACTCCGGCGTGGGCAGCGAGGACACCAGGTTGCCGTCCGCATCAAAATCATCGTATGTGTACAACCCGTCGGCAAAATAGCCGTACAGCGTGTTGATACTCTGACCCGTCTGACTACGGTACGTCCCCTTGATGCTCTCCGGCTCGTCTATCTCGAGAATAGTGTTCTTTGCATAGGTGAACGTACCACGCAACGACAACTGCAATCCGCATTTGAAACGGTGGTTATACGTCGCCGAGAGGTCCACACCGCGGTTGTCCACCTTGCCGAAGTTCGCATACGGCGTAGTGATAAAACCAGCCTGTGTGGGAATCGTATTGCGCTGCATGAAGATGTTGCTACGCAACTCCTGGAAGAAATCCACCTGCAGGTCTAAGTCGTTGTACAAACCCAACTCAAAGCCCACATTCGCCTTGCGGCTCGTCTCCCACGTCAAGTCGGTAACACCCACTTCTCCTTCCTGCACACCCGTGTAATAGACATCGCCTTTGTAACCCCAGTTGTACCCGTTCGCACCCGCGTTAATGGTCGTCAAGTACGCAAACCGACGCGAACCGCCGATGTTGTCATTACCCACCAGACCTATACTGCCGCGCAACTTCAACTTGCTCAGCACCTCACGCGCAGGCTCCATCCAGTGCTCCTCCGACAACAACCAACCTATTGCGCCCGAAGGGAAGAAACCGAAACGCTGCCCCTTTGCAAAGTTCTCCGAACCGTTGTAACCGAAGTTGAACTCCAACACATAACGCCTGTCGTAGGTGTAGGACGCACGACCCGCTATACCTTGGTTGCGATAAGGCTGCGTGCCACCATTGTCATACGAACGCAGGTTGTACAGCAACAACGCATCCACCGCATGCTTGCCCCCAAACGTCTGGTTATACGTTATCGTACCCTCAAAATACAGACTGTTGCTGCCGTAGTCCGCACTATTGCTATGCCCCAAGAACTCCGAACCGTATTTCAAGATAGAGTGCACCAAGTTGCCCTCATCATCGCGAGTGGTGGCCGTGCTGTAGTAGTCCGGCGTCTTGCCGCGCGTAACATAGGTCTGCGAGTAGTAGTCGTACGAGAAAGTTACCTTCGCGCGCAAACCCGGCGTGATAAACTTCAAGTCCTGCTCTATCGCAAACAAACTCTCTATCTTACCGCTTGTACTGCGGTAGTAACCGTTCTGCGTACTCATCGCCCACGGGTTGTAGCGGTTGGCAGAAGCCAACGGAATAGTACCGTCAGAGTAGATAGCCGGGTGCACAAACGGGGGAGTCTCAAACGCTTTCTCAAACACCTCGTCCGTACCCGAGTTGCTCTTGCGCAACATCTGCAAGTTGCCGCCCACGTTGAAGCGCAGCACCGTGGTCTTCGTTACGTCCAAGTCCACGTTCGCACGCAGGTTGAAACGATTCAAATTCGATGCCGTGCTGTAAGGCAAAGTCTCGTCCACCGCCATGATACCTTTCTCGCGGTAGTACGAGCCCGTCAGCGCATAGCGCAGACGCTCGCTACCACCCGACACATTCAAGTTCACGCGCGTGGAGTTGGCTACATCGTTCGTGATAGCGTCTATCCAGTCCACATCCGGGTACAGGTCAGGGTCGTAGCCGTAGTATGTTTTCAAGATTTGGTCTTTCGTGAACGGACGGCGGTTGGGGTCGGTGCAGAGGTCGTTGAGCAAGTCCATATACTCCGCCGCACCGATAAACTGCGGCAACTTGGTCGGCGTGGAGAACGCCTGCTCCACACGGATGTCTATGCTCGGCGGTGCCACTGAACCGCGCTTCGTGTTAATCAGTATCACGCCGTTCGCACCACGCACACCGTACATCGCCGATGCAGACGCATCTTTCAATACGGAGAACGCCTCGATTTCGGCAGGGTCAATGTCGTTGAGCGAACGCTCCACACCATCCACCAGCACCAGCGGAGAGGTGTTGCCAGAGAAGGATGCAATACCACGAATCCAGAAATCGGAGTTGTCGTAACCCGGTTCACCCGACGGTTGCACCGCTATCACACCCGCCAACTGACCCGCAAGGTTGTTACTCATCGAACGCGTGCTACCCACCTGCAACTGCTGGGGCTCCAGCGTCTGAATACTACCGATGACGGACAGTTTCTTCTGGTTTCCGTAACCTACTACCACCACCTCGTCCAGCAACTCGTTGTCCTCCTGCAGCGTTACCAAGAAGTTGATGTCGCTGCCGACGGTTATAACCTGCGTCTTGTAGCCGATGTAGGAGATATTCAACTTGGACTTCTTGTCCGGCACCGTCAG
>JBJEJX010000085.1:0-21992 GCA_051878345.1 Paludibacteraceae bacterium
CAATCACTTGGTTCATGCCCATCGTCAGCGCCTCTACAAACGAACTCTCGCGCTCTATACGCTCCTGAAGCGAACGAATATCTACTGTTGTTTCCATTGATATGTTGTATTTATTATGTTCTTGACGATAAAACCACTATCCGTTACATACAAACTTTGTGCCAAAGTGGTTGCTGCGGCGTAATTTTTAGAGAAACCTTTCTTCTTTGCAGAAAATCAGTGTGAAACAGCGCTTTTCCCGCCTTTTTGTCCGTGTAGCGGTACCCCATTCTCGGCAAAATCTTAACAATCGGATATTTTGATGTCAGCAGAGAGTCTCGGCAGGGGCTCGCTTATGTTGCGATAATGTTACGATAATGTTGCGATAATGTTGCGATAGAGTCTTTACAGACTCTCAGGAAAGCCGTCTTAATAATCGTACATTTTTGCCGAGGGGGAGGAGCGGGCAAAAAAGAGGGGCGGCATAAAAAATTAGAGGAACCCTTGTGTATTCCAAAAAAAAGCTGTATCTTTGCAGGCTGAAAATCCAATGTACTTACCAACCAATAGATTGCTATTGTCAAACGGAAGACTTATCGTCAACATATATGATTGATTATAAAGATATACAATCTCTTTACTTCTTGGGTATCGGCGGCATCGGCATGAGTGCGCTGGCGCGCTATTTCAAGGCACAGGGCTTTGTGGTTATGGGCTACGACCGGACGCCGTCGCCGCTGACCAAAGAGTTGGAGAAAGAGGGCATAGAGGTGCACTATACCGACCGCCCCGACCTCGTGCAGCGCGTGGAACTGACGCCGAAGCACACGCTGGTGGTGCGTACGCCTGCCGTACACGACGACTGCGCCATCTATCAGTATCTGCTCCACGGCGGTTTCTCGATACAGAAACGCGCGGAGGTGCTGGGGATGGTTACAAAGCAGATGCGGGCGCTGTGCGTCGCCGGCACGCACGGCAAGACGACGACATCCACCATGCTGGCGCATATCATGTTCCAATCGGAGATAGGCGCCAACGCGTTCCTGGGAGGTATCAGCAACAACTACAACTCCAACGTCTTAATGCAGAAAGACACGAGTTATGTGGTGGTGGAGGCGGACGAGTATGACCGCTCGTTCCTGCAACTGACGCCTTACATGGCCATCATCACCTCCTCCGACCCAGACCACCTCGACATCTACGGCACGGAAGAGGCATATCTGTCTGCTTTTCAGGAGTTTAGTGCGCTGGTGAAGAATACGCTTATTGTGAAGAAAGGCATTTCTTTGCATCCGAAAACGAAGAAAGGGGTGAAGGTCTATTCGTACAGCGCGACGGAGGAGGCGGACTTCTACGCCGACAATATCCGCGTGGCAGACGGGCATATACGGTTTGATTTCCATACGCCGACGGAGACCATCGTGGACATGCACTTGGGCGTGCCCGTGTGGGTGAACATAGAGAATGCCGTGGCGGCAATGGCGGCGGCGTGGCTCAACGGCGTGCGCGTGGACGAACTGCGCCACGGCATAGACTCGTACAGCGGGGTGTATCGCCGTTTCAACCTTCATGTGAACACGCCGGAGGTGGCGTACATAGACGACTATGCCCACCACCCCGAAGAGATACGCATGGCGATAGATTCGATACGCCGTCTGTTCCCCAAGCGGCACCTGATAGGCGTGTTCCAGCCGCATCTCTACTCGCGTACGCGCGATTTCGCCGACCGCTTTGCCGAGGTGCTCTCCACGCTGGACGAGGTGGTGCTGCTGCCGATTTATCCCGCGCGGGAAGAGCCCATTCCGGGGGTGTCGTCCTGTATGTTGCTGGAGCGGCTCACCTGTGCGGACAGGTGGCTGGTTACCAAAGAAGAACTGTCGGATTTTGTGCGGCAGAAGGCACGGGAGCAGCAACCCTCGGTGGTCATCACCCTCGGCGCAGGCGACATCGACCGACTGGTGGAGCCGATAGCGGAAGCGCTGCTGGACAAGAGACCAATCGCTTCGTTAGCCGGAAGATAAAGGATAAAAGACGGATACTCCCGTCCATACAAAACTGACAAACCATCTCCTTCCCTTGCAGGGAGGTCGGGTCTTATGAATCTGAAAGCACTCATAGCCAAAACGGTAGTCGTGGTGGGGTTGATAGCCCTGCTGGCGGTGGCTGTGGGAATGAGCAGGAACAAAGACCGGGAGGAACGCTGCAAGGAGTTGGTATGCAAGATAGCCGATAAGGACGAGCGCTCCTACGTGAGCGAGCAGGAGTTGTTCACGCTCCTCAAACAGCACAACGCCTATCCCGTAGGCGAGTACCTGCACCGAATCAACCTGCAGCACATGGAGAACATTATCCGTCAGCATCCCATGGTGCGTACCGCCGAGTGCTACACCGCCGAGGACGGTACGGCGCGTATCCGTATCACGCAGCGGGTGCCGCTGCTCAAAGTGGTTACCGCGGACGAGGCGTACTATATCGACACCGACCGCCGCAAGATGCCCATGCGGGCAAGCATACAGGACACCGTGCCGCAAGCCGTCGGCAGAGTGGGCTTCGAGACGGCTTCGACCGTCCTCGCGGACTTCGCCGAGTGGGTGCTGGAAGACGACTACTGGCGTGCGCGTGTCAGTGCGATAGATGTGCGCTCCCCCAAGCAGATATACATTAAGCAGAAAGGCAAACAGGAAGACTTGGTGTTGGGCGACCTCACCGACTACGAGGGCAAACTGCAGAAAGCCGCGCTCTTCTACCGCCGCACGGCAAGTGTGGAGAAACCCCGTTACCGCGCCCTCGACCTCAGGTATCGGAAGCAGGTGGTGGCGGTGAGATAATGAGCCAAAAACAAAGAATCAAGAATCGGGAACCAAGAACAAGGAGCCGAGCATATGGCAAAACGAGGAAACAAATATCAGAAAGCGACCGAACTGCCTTTGGTGGCGGTGGATGTGGGTAGCAATGGCGTGCGGGCTATGGCGGCGTGGCGTGTGGGCGACGGGCTCTTTCAGATATTGGGTGTGGAGGAGTGCAACGAGAAGCCGCGTGCGGTGGAGGCGGGCGTGGTGCGCCAGTCGGTCGATACGGGTTTTGCCATCAGCAAGGCGCTTGCCCTGCTGGCGAACCGCATAGGCGTGGAGGAGATACCGAGTGCCTTCTGCTCCGTGGGCGGGCAGTCGATGGGGGTCGTGGAGGTGCTGGCGAAGCGCGACCAAGTGCGCCGACGCGAGATACCCGCTACACTGATCGAGTCATTGGAGGAGGAATGCAAGCAGAAGATAGAGAACAAGTATCCGCAGTTGGCGGTGCTGGGTATCGTGCCGGGCTTCTATGTGCTGGACGGCGTGCGGCAGGAAGAAGTGCCTGACAAACAGAGCGCCACCGTGCTGGAGGGACACTACAATGCGTTCTACGGCAACAAAGCAATAGACGCCAACCTCCGCAAGAGTTTCCTGCAAGCGAAGAAAGTGTTGGAAAGCACCTTCCCGCGCCCTGATGTGTTGCTCTCGCTCTTTGCCGCCGAAGACGGCAGTCAGATACTGGACGAAGGCTGCGCCGTGCTGGACATGGGGCACCAGACCACCACGCTGACGGTCTATAAGGAGAACGAATATATCTGCAACAAGGTGGTGCCCCAAGGCGGAGCGCATATCACCCGTTTCTTGCAGCAGCAGGGCGTGAGCGAGAAGACCGCCGAACTGCTGAAGACCCGATACGGCTACGCCTCGCCCGAACAGGTGGAGAAGAACATCACCATGCGTATTCCCGCCGCGCCGGAGTTGGGCGGCTATTTCTCGCTGACGAGCGAGCAACTGGCGGAGACCATTGCGCAGAAGTTAGATGAGATACTCAGCCCGCTGCTGGCGAAGTTGAACACCTATGCCGGGCGTATCCGCACGCTCTACATCACGGGCGGCGGCAGCATGCTGCGCGGCGTGGACGACTATATCCGGCGGCGCACTGCCATCACGGTGCAATATGGCGGGCACGACCTGCTCCTGACCGCCGACACGCCGGAGAAGTACCTGGAGCCCACCTACGCGTCCCTCGTCGGCACCATACTCCTCGGGCAGGACTACCGCGACCGGCACCAAGACCGCGTCATCAAAGCGAGCATCATCGAAGAAGGCAGAAAGAAACTGATAGACCTCTTCTCCGAACAGGAGTACCCGACCCAACCCTCTCAGCGAAAGGAGAGAGAATAAAATGATACATTAACCATTAAGACTCATTTCTCTGCTCTCCCCTTTTGCAGGGCGAGGTGGAGGGGGTCTCAATTACATACACTATGAACGAAGATTTGATAACCCTCCCGTTGGAGATTGTGGAAGACAGCCTCATCAAAGTGGTGGGCGTAGGTGGTGGCGGCGGCAACGCGGTCAACTACCTGTATCGGCAGGGAATAAAGGATGTTACTTTCCTTGTATGCAATACCGACAAGCAGGCGATGGGCAAGTTGTCCGTCCCTGCCAAACTGCAGTTGGGTCCCGGACTGGGGGCGGGCGGCAAGCCCGAAGTAGCCTGCGGGTATGCCGAGCAGTCGCGCGAGGACATCAAGACCGCCCTCAGCGACGGCACGAAGATGCTCTTCGTGGCGGCGGGTATGGGCGGCGGCACGGGAACGGGCGCTTCGCCCATCGTGGCGGAGGTGGCGCAGGAGATGGGCATACTCACCGTCGGCATCGTAACCATACCCTTCAAGTTCGAGAAAGGGCAGAAGATACACAAAGCGATGGTCGGCGTGGCGAAATTGGCGAAGCATGTGGACGCGCTGCTCATCATCAACAACGAGAAACTCAAGGACATCTACCCCGACTTCTCTTTCCTCAACGCCTTCGAGAAGTCCAATGATGTGGTGGCGAACGCGGCGCGCGCCATTGCGGAAATAATCACCCTGCCGGGTATCGTCAACACCGACTTTGCCGATGTGTACAACACCCTCAAAGACGGCGGCGTGGCAATCATGAATGTGGGGCGTGCCAGCGGCGAGACCCGTATAGCCGATGCCATCAACGATGCGCTCAACTCCCCGCTCGTGAATACCAACGATGTGCACGGTGCCAAGCGCCTCCTGCTCCAACTCTATTGCTCCACCGAGCATGCCATCCAGATGCAGGAGATAGACCAGATAAACGCTTTCGTGGACGAGATAGGAGAT
Source organism: Paludibacteraceae bacterium (assembly GCA_051878345.1). Lineage (GTDB taxonomy): Bacteria > Bacteroidota > Bacteroidia > Bacteroidales > Paludibacteraceae > Colicola. The sequence continues at coordinate 5,129 of JBJEJX010000085.1, forward strand.
GAGGTGGAGGTGCAGTGGGGTGCCGCCCTCGATGAGTCGCTCGGCGAGGATGTGCGCGTAACCATTATCGCCACGGGCTATGAGGTGGACGGACTGCCGACCATTGACGGCGACGACGAGGAGCAGTCCATACAGGACGCCATCCGCCAGAACTACGATAGCCCCGACAAACCCAAGGAGGACGAGAAAGCCGTTACGATAGACCTTGCCGACACCCTGCAAACCGTGGGCGAAGGTGCTGTCGGGACAAACCCCGCCGCTTCCCGATGGGGCAACACACCCACGGCGGACGAAGTGGTGATACATGTAGAGGACGACGAGTCCGCTCCCGCCAAACCCGCGGAGGAGAATACCCAGCGCCGATGGGGCGGCTGGCTGAGAAGATAATTATTCGGATAAAGGAGCGGGGATGAAGGACTGAATGGTATCGCATAGTCGCGGGTGGTTCGTCTTGGTTTCGGGTTCCTTGCTCTCGGTTCATTTTGATTTATGACTTTTGTAGAAACAGTAACAGCGTGGTATGCGGCGCACATGAACTATGCCTCTATCACGGCGCTGATGACCATCGAGTCGTCGTTTATACCTTTCCCCAGCGAGGTGGTTATTCCGCCCGCCGTCTATGTGGCGTCCGACCCTGCCAGTGCGCTCTGCGTTACGGGCACTTACCCCGTGGATGTGGTGCTGATAGTGCTTTTCGGCACGCTGGGCGCGATGCTCGGGGCGGTCATCAACTATTTCCTCTCCATGTGGCTCGGACGCCCTATCATCTATAAGTTCGCCGACAGCCGCGTGGGGCACTTGCTTCTGCTCAGCAGCGAGAAAGTGCAGAAGGCGGAGAACTACTTCAACGACCACGGCAAGGTGAGCACCTTCATCGGGCGTCTTATTCCGGGCATACGCCAACTCATCAGTATCCCCGCGGGCTTGGCGAAGATGCACTTCGGGCAGTTCGTTCTCTACACCTTCTTGGGAGCCTTCCTTTGGAACTCCGTCTTGGCGTTGCTCGGCTATATTGCCCACGGGCAGGCAGACCTCATCAACCAATACAGCCACGAATTGAGTATCATCATCTTGGCTCTCTTGGGACTCGTGGTGCTCTACTATGTCGGCAAGATAGTTTATAAGAAACTCCGTGCAGGGAAGCCCTAACGGGCTGTGAGAAACAAAACTTTCGTGTAAGCAAGCCTCTCCGAGGCTGTCAAAAAAGCGCTACGCGCCGTACACGAAGTTTCATACACGAAGTTAGACACACGAAGTTAGACACACGAAGTTTTTTACACGGAGCGAAGCGAAGTTAAACACACAAAGTTAAATACACAAAGTTAAATCTATGCAAACAGAAGACTTGCGCAAACTGATTGCGCTTTGGTTTGAAGAAGACATACGCGACGGTGACCACACCTCGCTCAGTTGTATCCCCGCTACGCAGATGGGTTGCCAGCAGTTGATTATCAAGGAACAAGGTATCTTGGCAGGCGTGGAGGTAGCGAAAGAGATTATCCGCTATTTCGACCCCGACTGCCGCATAGAGCAGTTCCTCGAAGACGGCGCCGCGGTGAAACCCGGCGATGTGGCGTTCCGCGTCTATGGCAAGGAACTGTCGCTCTTGCAGATTGAGCGCACCATGCTCAACATCATGCAGCGCATGTCCGGCATCGCCACCACCACCCGCCGCTACCAGTCCCTCATTGACGACACGGGTTGCCATGTCCTCGACACGCGCAAGACCACGCCCGGACTGCGCTACCTCGAGAAGGAGGCGGTGAAGATTGGCGGCGGTATGAACCACCGTATCGGGCTCTTCGACATGATTCTCCTCAAAGACAACCATGTGGACTTCGCCGGCGGTATCACCAACGCGCTCACCCGTGCCCGCGACTATTGCCGCGACAAGGGGAAAGACCTGCGCATCGAGATTGAGACCCGCAACGAAGACGAGATACGCGAGGCGCTGGCGACCGATATCCCCGACCGCATCATGCTCGACAATTTCACCCCAGCCCGCACCAAACAAGCCGTGGCGATCATACGCGACTGGGAGAAGACCGCGGGGCGGCACATGGAGATAGAGTCGTCGGGCGGTATCACCATCGACACGCTGCGCGACTATGCCCTCTGCGGTGTGGACTTCATCTCCGTAGGCGCACTCACGCATTCCGTCAAGGGGCTCGACATGTCCTTCAAGGCAGTGAAGGAATAGCCCCGTTTCTCTTTCTCCGTCAAGGAACACGGGAGCAGACACCGCAGTCTGCTCCTTTCTTTTTATCTCCTTTCCCTCCTCTCTCCGTCCCCTCCTGCGCCCCCCTAAACCCTCCCCGAATCATCCCGAAAGTGTCCGCTACCTTTCCGCTACCCTCGCGGGGGCGGGGAAGTGAACCGGTGAACCAGTGAACCAGCACTTTTCTAAAACATATATGCGTACGCGCGCGTGTGTATTTATGGAAACTGCCGGTTCACCGGTTCACCGGTTCACCGGTGCACTCTTCTGCATTACGAACAAGCACAATTTTCGCGGGTCTGTCGCGGGTCTGTCGCGGGTCGGTCGTGAGTGTAGAGTCTTAATGTGTTATGGTTCTACGGCAGGAGACGACCTGCGATTGACCTGCGACCGACCTGCGATCGACCTGCGACCGACCTGCGATCGACTTGCGACCGACCTGCGGTAATGTTCCGATAGATCCGCGATAGACTCGCGAAAAATTTGCGGGCGGGAAAATGTGTTTTGCAGCACAAAACCCGTTTTTTCTGTCCGAAACATTTGCATATTTCCCCAAAAAGCAGTACCTTTGTCCCTTGAAACCGAAGATGGGGCTGCGGGTGGGGCTCACGCCGAACCGATACGACCAAGTAGCGAACAAGCGCAAGTCCGCACACGCCGAGCATTGAGGTTTCATTATATATTTTGATAAAAGCGTTTATTGGCGCTTGTTTTGGTACTACGAAATCTGCAATTTTCATACACCCAAAGCAAGATTGACAATGGACGCCCGTAGGATATGATTAGTCCTTTCGTCCACGACGAAGATTATCATATTCGGCGTGGGCGTACAAATTGTTTATTCTTGTGTAAAGGTTTTGCAGAACCTCGTAGTTGTAGAATGGGCGAATAGTAGCACCACGCTTTTTTGTTTCCATTCACCGAGTTGTCAGGTGCTTGCAATTCATGGAAATACAAACGATTATGAAGAAATGGCTATTTCTTTGTTGGATGGCTGTTGCCTTTGTAACACAGGCAATGGCGACTAACCTTGTGGTCAAACCCCTGTCAGGTACGGACTATCGTCGCGAGTTGGCTACCATTGGCAAGGTGGTCTATCACGGCGACTCGCTCTACCTCTACGACAGTTTCGGCACGGTGCTCTATAAGGAGCAACTCGCCAAAGTGCAACAACTCACCTACTCCGAGGGCGGCGACCCCACCACGGGCATGGAAGATGTCCAATCCGACGCCACACGCCTGCGCGTCTATCCCAACCCCGCGGCAGAGAGTTTGGTATTGGAGGGTGTGCAGGATGCGGATGCTCAGGCACGCCTCTACAACCAACAAGGGCAGTTGGTGCAGTCGGCTGTTGTCGGCGAAGGGCGCACCACGCTGGATGTCAGCGGGTTGCCGGCGGGCACCTACCTCCTCCTCTGCAACGGCGAAGCATTCAAGATTATAAAGGAGTAAATGCTTACCGGGGACGCAGGCGTCTCGCCTGCGGGCAAGGCGGAAGCCTTGACGGTGAAAGCATTGCAGACACAAACAGTTTGTCCCAAACTGACCGCAGAGAACACCCCACTGCGCGTTGCTTGCGGGGACCCCATGGGCGGGACGCCCGCGTCCCCAGTGAGGCATTGCAGACACAAGTAGTTTGGAACAAACTGTTTGAGAAAACCCCCACCGTCCCCGCCCGCAAAAAGTCCCACTTTGAAAAAAAGTCCCCCTTTCCGGGGTCCCCGAAAAATCTCTGATTTTTGGGGTGATTTTGGGGGATTTAGAGGGTCTCTTTCCGGGGATTTAGAGGGTCTCCCCTGTAAGGGCGACATAACTTAATAAAAAAACATATATATTATCAACTAAAAACAAAATTAACTCATTATGAAAAAACTATTTCTCTTCGCTGCCCTGTTGGCAGCAACCCTCTGCGCCACGGCGCAGCAGAACCAAGTGATTTGGCAAAACGGCAAAGTGATGTACGGCAGCCCTATTCCGACGGTGGATAGCATTACCTTCGCCGCCGAGTTGGAGTCTTCCGACACGCTGCACCTTATCCTTCCCCGCACGATTATCGTGCACGACACGGTGATAAAAGAGGTGATTGTAGAGGTGCACGACACCATTTACCAATGCCCTCCCGACCCCTATGCACCTTTGGCAGGCGTGTTCTCCGTGTCGGCAGACAAACAAGTGAACTTCTCCAAAGGCAACCTGCAATATACCCAAAGCACCAACACATGGGCTTTTGCCGCCAATCAGTATGATATGATAGGTACTGCCAATGTGGAAAACAGTGCCTTGGCAGACAAAATCGACCTCTTCGGTTGGAGCGGCAGCACAGCGACTGCTAAATGGGGCATCAGCACCTCTGATGACAGCAATGATTATTCCGGCGACTTTGCCGATTGGGGGCAGAATATTGACGATGGCACCACTTGGAGAACCTTGACCCACGATGAGTGGACATACCTGCGCAGCGGTCGTGCCAATGCAGCAAGTTTGATGGGTGTGGCGCGTATCAACCTTGACGAGGCAGGCACCACCTACGTCAACGGGCTCATCCTCTTGCCTGATACTTGGACTTGCCCCGAGGATGTTACCTTCAAGTCGGGTTTTGCGAGCGAGTATGGCATACAAGCCTACGCTGATTACCAGACCTTCACCCTCGAGCAGTGGGAGAAATTGGAGGCAGCAGGAGCCGTCTTCTTGCCTGCTTCGGGTGGCCGCGACGGGTCGGGTGTCTACCTTGTGCGGTACGGCGGCTACTACTGGTCTGCTACGCCCTACGGCTCGGGCAGCGCCATCTACCTGTACTTCTACTCGGGTGGAGCCGACTGGAACGACGACGATCGCTACCTCGGGCGAGCCGTCCGTTTGGTTCAAGATTTATAAAAGATTAACCTTGGCTATGCGCATCCCGTAAGGGTGCGCATAGCCCCGCACCCCTAATGGGAGACAGGGGGCACGATACCTGCCCTGCGCTGTGCAACACCTCGCTAATGAGGCACAGCCATAACAAAAGAAATCCCGATACGGTATGTATCGGGATTCTTTTTGGTTGGTTAATCGCTTGCGGATTAGCCGTTTACCTTTGCCATGTGTGCGATGAGGTCGAGCACTTTGTTGGAGTAGCCAATCTCATTGTCGTACCAAGAGATAACCTTAACGAAGGTGTCGGTGAGGTAAACGCCTGCGTTAGCGTCGAAGATAGAGGTCAGCGTGCAGCCGAGGAAGTCGCTGGAAACGACTGCGTCCTCCGTGTAGCCGAGTACACCCTTCAACTCGCCCTCTGCAGCCTCTTTCATGGCAGCGCAGATAGCCTCTTTGGTTGCGGGCTTAGCCAAGTTAGCGGTCAGGTCAACCACCGATACATCCAAAGTCGGAACACGCATGGAGATACCGGTCAGTTTGCCGTTCAGTTCGGGGATAACTTTGCCTACTGCCTTAGCGGCGCCGGTGCTGGAAGGAATGATGTTGCCGCTTGCTGCGCGACCGCCACGCCAGTCTTTCAACGACGGACCGTCAACGGTCTTCTGAGTAGCGGTAGTGGAGTGTACGGTGGTCATCAAGCCGTTTACGATACCGAATTTGTCGTTCAGCACCTTGGCGATGGGAGCCAAGCAGTTGGTGGTGCAACTTGCGTTAGATACAAACTGAGTGCCCTTCTCGTACTTGTCGAAGTTCACGCCGCAAACGAACATGGGAGTGTCGTCCTTGGAGGGAGCGGACATAACCACATACTTTGCACCCGCGTTGATGTGTGCCTGTGCTTTTTCTTTGGTCAGGAACAGACCGGTGGACTCTACCACATACTCTGCGCCTACCTCGTTCCATGCCAACTCGTTGGGGTCTTTGCAAGCGGTTACGCGGATAGCCTTGCCGTTTACAATCAACTTGCTGTTCTCTACATCCGCCTCGATGGTGCCCTCGAACTGACCGTGCATCGTGTCGTACTTGAGCATGTATGCCAAGTAATCAACAGGGCAGAGGTCGTTGATACCAACGATTTCAATGTCGTTACGAGTTTGTGCGGCGCGGAAAACGAAGCGTCCGATACGGCCGAAGCCGTTAATACCTACTTTTGTCATAGTGTTTGTTGTTTATTTTGAATTGTTGTGATGATTCGCTGTGTGTGCCGGCGGGAAGTGAAGGGGCAGGTTCTACGGACGGATAATCGCACGCTAATTATACATTATGAGTCCCGCAACCCGTGTTTCACCCCCGAAAAGCGAGTGCAAAATTACAAAAAAACTCTGAATTACGCAAACTTTTGCCTACAATATGTGTGTTTTTTTACATTATGCTATTTTCGTTTTGCAAAATCCGAACTCCGCCCTCTCCCCCGCTTTCGGCAGGGCAAGCCGGAGCAAAAAAGCAGGCACTGTCTCCCGACAATGCCTTACCTTCCGGTCAGCGGAACGGAAAATCGTTTAGAGAACCATTAAGCCGCTCCAAGAACGCTGACCAATAAAAACCAAATCCAATTGTTAAGCTAAATTCACCGACAAAGGTACAAAAAATGTGCCGAACGATTGTTCAAAATACGGGAGGGGGGGGGTAATTTTTATACACTTTTAACACTCTCGGTGCTCCTCGGCGCGTCCCGAAAGTGCCGATTGTTCGGGCTGTTCCGATGATTCCGATGATTCCGACGGCTCCGACGGCTCCGACGGCTCCGATATGCTACCGGTACTTGCTCTCGTTGCAGTCGCCGAGCATGGAGAGGTACGACTCGTAGCGCGTGGGTGCGATACGCCCGTCGAGGGCGGCTTCATACACGGCGCAGCCGGGCTCCCCCGTGTGGGTGCAGTCGCTGTAGCGGCAGGCGCGGGCGGTGCGGAATATCTCGCGGAAGTAGTGTCCCACTTCTTCCTTCTGCATATCGATGGTGCCGAAGCCTTTGATACCCGGCGTGTCGATAATCCAACCGTTGTGGTCGGGCAGGGGATACATTTCCGAGAAAGTGGTGGTGTGTGTGCCTTTGTTGTGGGCACTGGAGATAGCGCCCGTGCGTGCCAACTCTTTGCCGAAGATGGCGTTGAGCAGCGTGCTTTTGCCTACGCCCGAATTCCCGCTGAGCAGAGTAATCTTGCCCGTGAAAACGGACGACACCTCCGCCAATCCCGACTGCGTGAGGGCGGAGATGGCGTGGGTGGGGTAGCCGATCGACTCGTACAGGGTGCGCAGGTCTTGCAACGCCTGTTCCTCCTCCGCGGTGAGGAGGTCGGTCTTGTTGAAGATAAGCGTGGCGGGCACGCGGTATGCCTCGCAGGTGGCGAGGAAACGGTCGATGAAAGTGGTGGAGGTAACGGGGTGGTTGACGGTAACGATGAGCGCCGCCTGGTCGAGGTTGGCGGCTATGATATGCGATTCCTTGCTGAGGTTGGTGGAGCGACGGATGATGTAGTTCTTGCGATCGCACACGGCGGTAATCCAGTTGGTGCCGTCGGCAAGGGTCTGCACCTCCACATGGTCGCCCACGGCGACGGGGTTGGTCGAACGGATACCCTTAATACGGAAATTACCCTTGACATGGCAATCAAGGGTATCTCCGTTGGGGAAATATACAAGGTAACTGCTACCCGTGGACTTGATGACTAAACCCATGAGGATAAGGGATAAAAGACCGCTCGCTTTGCTCGCGGAAAGATAAAAAGACGGGATGGTTTCGGCGGATAAAGGCAGAAAGAACGGTTGCGCCCGTTGCCGATGGAGTCGGCGTCGGGACTGTCGAGTATTCCTTCCTTTATCCTTGCGCCCTTATCCTATACGGTCATTATCTCTTTCTCTTTCTTGGCGTAGAGTTCGTCTATCTGCTTGATGTACTTGTCGTGCAGTTTCTGAACCTTCTCCTCCGCGTCCTTCTGGGCGTCTTCGGGCAGCCCTTCCTTCACCTGCTTCTTGAGGGTCTCAATGGCGTCGCGGCGGGCATTGCGCACCGACACTTTGGCGTTCTCTGCCTCACCTTTGCACTGCTTGGCAAGTTGCTGGCGGCGTTCCTCGGTCAGCGGCGGCAGGATAAGGCGGATACACTCGCCGTTGTTGTTGGGAGCGAGTCCGATATTGGAGTTGATGATGGCGCGTTCTATCTCGCTGAGCATCTTCTTCTCCCACGGTTGAATCTGGATGGTGCGCGCATCGGGGGTGGTGATGGTGGAAACGCTTGCCAACGGCGACGGTGCACCGTAGTAGTCCACACGGATAGGGTCTAATATACGGGCACTTGCTTTTCCTGCACGGATGTGTGCCAACGCATCATCGAGGAACAGAATGGCAGATTGCATCGACTCTTCCGCATCTGCTTGGATTTTGCTAACTTCAATCATAGGGAATATGAATTATGAATTACGAATTATGAATTACGAGCACGGGGGCGGGGTTATCGGAATACTCTGAATAGTCCGAGTAATCGGAGTAATCGGAGGCCTCTGACTACTGACCACTGATCACTAACCACTGACCACTAACCACTGACCACTAATCACTGACCACTAACCACTGACCACTAATCACGGAGTAACCAGTGTCCCTATCTCTTCTCCTTGTACCACTTTGAGCAGGTTGCCCTCGGTGTCCATGTCGAACACATAGATGGGCATCTTGTTCTCCATGCACAGGGTGATGGCGGTCAGGTCCATGATACGCAACCCTTTGGCGAGTATATCATTATAGGTTATCTCGCGGAACTTCTTGGCGTTTGGGTCTTTCTCTGGGTCGGCGGTGTAGATACCGTCCACGCGCGTACCCTTGAACATGATGTCGGCTTCCAACTCGATGGCACGCAGCGCCGACGCCGTGTCGGTGGTGAAATAGGGGTTGGAAGTGCCGCCTGCCACTATCACCACGCTCCCTTTGTCGAACAGGCGGAGGGCTTTGGCTTTGTTGTAGTAGTCGCCGATGGGCTCCATACGCACGGAGGTCAGCACGCGCACTTTCTGCCCGATGGCTTCCAGTGCCGACTGCAACGCCAGCGAGTTGATGACCGTAGCGAGCATGCCCATTTGGTCGCCCTTCACGCGGTCGAACCCTTTTTGGCTGCCGCTCAACCCGCGGAAGATGTTACCGCCGCCGATAACAATGCCTATCTGCACACCGAGGTCGGCTATCTCTTTGATTTGGCGGGCATAGGCGGCAAGGCGTTGCTCGTCAATGCCGTAGCCTTTCGCGCCCATAAGGCTCTCGCCCGATAGTTTTAGTAGAATGCGTTTGTACATAGTGGCTTGTCTAATTTTTGCGCAAAGATACGTATTTTTTTGCACATATCAAAAAAAAATCGTACTTTTGCAAAGATTTTCGCCAAACTATGCGTAAGAAAGCGCTTCGCGCTGTAAGAAAGTGAATGTAGAGAAGCGCTTCGCGCTGTAAGAAAGTGAATGTAGAACGCCCCTACGGGGCTGTAAGAAAGCGCTACGCGCTGTACACGGAGCGAAGCGGAGTTATGTACACGAAGTTTCAAACACGAAGTTGATTTATGCGAACGGAGTTTGAGGAAATATATCGTTTGGTCAGCCGTTCCACAAGGGTGGTGATTACCACCCACATGTCGCCCGACGGGGACGCGATGGGCAGTGCGATGGCTGTGTATCATTGGCTGCGTTGCCGTCGTCCCGACTTGCAGTCGCTGACCGTGGTCTTGCCTACCGCGGCGCCGGATTTTCTGATGTGGCTGCCCGGAGCGGAGACCTGTTTGGTGCACGAGAAGCAGCGCGAGGAGGCGGAGCAGCGCATGGCGGAGGCGGACTTGGTTATATGCACCGATTTCAACGAGCCGAAGCGCGTGGGGGCGTTGGCGCCTGCGCTGGAGAGGGCTGCGTGCCCGAAAGTGATGATTGACCACCACCTGCACCCCTCCGATTTTGCCGATGTCGTGGTGTCCGTCCCCGAAGCGCCCGCCACCTGCCAGTTGGTCTATGAACTGATTACGGCGGAGAATATCTCTCCCTCCCTTTGTGGGGAGGGCAGGGGAGAGTCCTCTGTTTCCACCTGTATCTACACGGGCTTGATGACCGATACGGGCAACTTCTCCTACAACTCACGCAATCCCGAACTCTACCGTATCGTGGCGACGCTGATAGAGTGGGGAGTGGACAAGGACGCGATATACAATAATGTCTTCAACCAGTACTCCGTGGACCGCATGCGGCTGGTGGGGCACTGCCTGTTGCTGAAGATGCGTGTGTTCCCGGAGTATCACATGTCGCTTATCTATCTGAGCCGCAAGGAGTTGTATAAATTCAATTTCCAATCGGGCGACGCGGAGGGAATAGTGAATATGCCCTTGCAGAGCAAGGATATCTACTACTCTTGTTTCATGCGCGAGGACAAGACCACCCCGGAGGAGCAGGCGGCGCACGACGGTTGCAAGACCAAGGTGAAAATCTCCTTCCGCTCACAGGGCGACCGACCGGTGAATATCCTTGCGGCTGAACTCTTCAACGGCGGCGGACACATGAACGCTGCGGGCGGCGAATACTACGGTCCCCTCACCGCCGCCGTCCACCGCTACCTCTCCGGCTACACGCAGTACTTGAAGAAGGACTGACAACCGGAAACTTGACACTTGAAACCGAGAACTTGATACTTGATGCTTCCCCGAAAGGACTAACAAAAAGACTGTCTAACCCTCCGCAAACGGTTAGATAGTTTTTTGATATATGCAAACAAGTGGTGGACAATTAATAAAGCACCAAGTTGTGTTTGATTTCGTCTATCATTTGTTCTGGCACTATCTCCCCTACGTAATCTTCAAAATGCCTGAATGTGTTCACTACTTCATCGATTATTGCATTTGCCTTGTTTTTAGATATGTTTATTTGTTCTGCTACTGCCAATATATCTTCTCGGGTGATGAGGATTCGCTTTTGATTAACGGACATTTGGTGTTGTCGCGTGTAGCCTGTTCCTTTGGCATAGGTCATATCGTAGGCGGGACTTAGTCGCCACACGTTGTCTTGGTCTAACAGGAAGGCAAAGTTCTTTGTATGGTCGTCTTGATTGCAGCCCACGACATTGAACACCATTCGCCGAAAGGCTTGCTCTATCTGCGGCTGAGGTAAATGAAGCCCGCGCATGACGCGGAACAACTGTTCGTAGGACCAACTATTGGGCTCGTTGAAGTCATAATGTGCCAACCCGCAGAGCGAAACCATGTGTAGTCTGTGTGCCCCGCCGATACGGTCAAATCGTTTAGTCATAAAATGCTGTCTGTCGCCGTCTGCGAGCAAGATGCTCTCCATCATCTCCACTCCGCAGGCACAAGCCATTCGATAGTAGGCATATTCCAAGCATCCATAGTAGGTAGGACTACCAAAGTTTTGTTGTGTACTATCCACACCGTCCAATTTGAGCAGGTAATGTTCATATCCCTCGGGCGCATCCACCTGACCTGACCGAATGTCCCGAGTCTGCGGGTTGTATGCCACAACAGCCTTAGCTCGTGCACCTCCTGCAGAGGTGCCCACTCGCAGTATGGTCAATAGTGCTTCTTCGTCCGTAGTGAGGTTGGTTTGTAGTGCGGAGCGTTCTTGCAAGACCTCTGCTGCGGCTTGTACCAGACTGTCCAACTCAATCTGCATATCCACATTCAGGTCTTTGCGTTGCTGTGGCTCGAACCGCAGTGCACCCATGCAGCGGGAGCCCTGATAAAGCAGTCGTTCCACCGTAGTGTAACTGTCTCGCGTGCGCCCTGACTGCTCTAACCATCGGTTGATGATAGCAGTACCAAACTTATCGGGCAAGCAATCTGCCAAGAAACCGGGCAAACCTTTGAACGTCTCGAACGGGAGTTGGGAGAAATTGTATTTCTTACCTTCGACAGGGGTTACAAACAACGGGGATGGATTATAACCGCTGCGCACAAACTCCGGTGTGTATTCCAGTGTTATTCTGCCGGATTCGTCTTCTGTGATGGCTCCCATCAAGTAGTCCCACAAGTATATGTTGGCGAACTGTATCATTTTTGTCTCTTTTTGTAAATCCGTTTAGGAGTGCGACCGGCATTTTTAGCCACCAGCAACGGACTGGTCAATGCTTGTGTCTCAAAACCATTTAGAATTTCTAACTTTTGCATGGTGCGCAAGAGACTGATGACCGTTTCTAATTTTGCACCATGCCCGTTCTCCAACGCTGCCAATGTAGAGCGTGTTACACCCGACTGCGTCGCCAAATCCTTTTGACTCAGTTGGGCATTGATACGCATCTGACGCATTTGTTTTCCTACATATTGCAATAGCGCATCGTTGGTCATAAAATAATCTATCATACTATCTGTTTTCTAAAAACCGCTACAAAGTTACACATTTCTTTTGATATATGCAAATTTGTTATTTGTTTTGTCTGAAAAATCGGTCATTGTAGTCGAAAATAGCCGATTTTGTCTGAAAAATCGGTCATTGTTTTGCTGTGTAAATCTCCTATTTCTGCGTTTCTTCACTACCGAAACAGGCTGCCCGGTCGGGCAGCCTGTTTCGGCGGTTGTGTATCTCAGCAGGCGGGATGCCTGCCTAATCGGGTGCTACGCAGAGGTCTATTCCACCTCTTGTCCCATTATGTCGTAGGTCTTGTCGCCGCGGATAATCAGCACTTGTCCGTCGCGAACCACCTTGCGCGGACTGTCGGCAGCCGCTGCCGTTTGCTCCAAGCCGGTCGGGTCGCTTGCGTCCACGATGTTGAACTCCTGCCAAACAGCCGCTGCACGGTATCTTGTACCCGACCCGTCGGGAACATACACGGGGATGGCGCGGTTTACGCTCTCGAAGGTCTTGCTGTCCACGGCGGGTGGCTCTACGGCGTTCACCGTCATCTTGCGCAGTTGGGCGCAGAGGGCAAAGCCGTTGTCGTCTATATCCTCCAGCGTAGAGGGCAGCACGAGGTCTTTCAGGTACGCGCAGCCGTAGAAAGCGCCGTTGCCGATAGTGGTTACGCCCTCGGGGATGGTGAGCGTCTGCAGGTTGATACACTGGAAGAACGCCCATGCGCCGATGGTGGTCAGTTGGCTGTTGGCGGCGAAGGTGATGTTGCCGAGACTGCGGCAGTTCTCAAACGCGCGTTTGTGGATGGTCTGTACGCTGGCGGGAATGCTCACTTCGGGCACGAACATCAGGTCCATAAAGGCGTTGGTGCCGATAGAGGTGATGTTGTTGCTTAGTGTGATAGACTCCACTTCTTCGGCTTGTTGGTGCCAGCCGAACTCGCTTTGGTTGTACATCTCGCCTTTTCCGTTCAGCGCAAGGGTACCCTCCTCCAGCGTCCAGAGGATATCATCGCCGCAGTAGTCGCCGTAGATGAATTGTGCGGTCAGTGTGGTATCTTGTGTAACCACTACCTTCCTCGGGTTGCTGCTCACGCCGTCGCTCCATTGCAGGAAGCGGTGTCCGGGCAGGGCGGTCGCAGTGAGTGTCGCCTCGGTGCCTACATAGTACTCACCGGCACCGTCCACATAGCCCATCTCGCTGTCGTAGTCCGCGCGGAGAGTGTAGGTCGCTATCGGGCTGAAGACGGCGGTGAAGAGGGTGTCGGTGGTAACTTGCACACTGCGCGGGTTGTCGGTGTTCCCGTCAGACCATGCTACGAACTGACAACCGGTGGCGGGAGCGGCTTGCAGAGTCGCATTGACATCCGTGCAGGTGGGCTGTTGCAGGATAAGCACCTCGCCCATGCGCTCGTCAGAGGACGCTACGCGCAGCACCGACTCGGCGCTGCCTGCCAAAGGCAGAGTCTTCCAATAGGTGTCATCGGTGTAGTATTCCATAAACTCGCAGGGCACAAAGACCGTGATGGCGTTGGAAATACCGTAAAAAGCACCTGAACTACCGGTAGCGCTACTCGGCGGGAAGATGGATTGTACCGTTACGGAAGTCAACCCGTCGCAATCATTCCAGATCGATCTCCCCAATTTGGTTACCGTGCTCGGCAGCGTCATGCTTCGCAGGGCATCGCAAGCTTGGAAGCAAGACGCATCTATCGTTGTCAGCCCTTCGGGCAGCACAATGCTACGGAGATTGGTGCAATTTATGAAAGCGCAAGAACCTAAATTGCTTACTCCTTCGCCGAGCCTAACCGTTTGCAAAGCCGAGCAACCACTAAAGCAATACTGGGGCAACTCGTTGACCGTCCCGGGCACCTCTATCTCGCGCAGCGAAGAGCAATTCTGAAATGCATAGGTTTCGATACTATTGAGCAATGGCGGGAGCGTCAATGATCGGAGCGAACTGCAACCATAGAAGGCTTGATAACCTATGTTGGTAACGCCCTGAGGAATGGCGAGTTGCAACAGCGATCGGCAATTCTCAAAACAACAAAGATCAATGTTGGTGACGGATGCCGGCAGGCTGATTTCTTTCAGATTGGTGCAACCGCTGAAGGTGTAGTAGAGCCTCGACACCCCGTGCGGAATCGTCATGCGCAGCAAGCCCGTTGCGTTGCGGAACGCACCATCCAGCGTCGTGATGGTGGATGGCAAAGCCACAGTGGTGAGCGCGTTGCAGTATTCAAACGCATACTCGCCGATGGTGGTCATTCCCTCGGGCAGAACCACCTCTTGCAGACTGCTGCAATTGTCGAAGCAGTGGTCGGGCAGGGTGGTAACGCTCGCGGGCACGGTGAACGACTTGAGCGAAGAGCAGTTGGCAAACGCGTAACCACCTATGCCGGTGAGTTGGTTGCCCAAGAAGGTTACATCCGTCAGCGTGCTGCAACCCGAAAATGCATAACTGTCGATGGTACTCAGGTTGCTGCCCAGAACGACACTTTTGAGGGCGGTCAGTCCCTCGAAGGCATGTCCCTCAATGGTGGTTACGCTGTTGGGGATGATAAGACCGGATATGGCGGTGTTGTTTTGGAAAGCATAACTACGAATGCAGGTCAGCGAGGCGGGCAGGGTCAGCGAGGCAAGGTTGCAGCCGTAGAACGCATAGTTGCCAATCTCTGTTACACCACTATGCAGCGTCAGCGAGGTCAGGTTCGAGCAGTCAGCAAAAGCACGCTCGCCGATAACGCTCATTGCCGTAGGGATGGTAACGGATTGAATCCCTTTGCAACCGCTGAAAGCAGAAGAACCAAAGGTGGTTATTGAGTTGGGCAGATTGAGCGTAGAGCAGATACAGTCCTCAAAGGCATTATAATCAATGCTCAACAATCCCTCGGGAAGTTGCACGGTGTCCAATTGGGAACAGCCATAAAAAGTTCGATACGGTATCGTGGTTATTTTGTCGGGAATGCGGATGCTGGTAAGGCGGGTGCAAGACATAAAGGCAGACTCTCCTATCTCCGTCAGGGAGTTAGGCAGCGAAACGGAAGTCAGTGCAGCACAAGAAATGAAAGCGGAACTCCCCAAACTCAAAACGCCTTCTTCAATGGTTACGGAAGAAAGCATATCACAACTTTGGAAAGCATTATCTCCAATACTTTTTACATTTCCCGGAATGGTGATGGAGGAGAACATATCGCAGCCGGAGAAAGCCGAACTACCTATGCTTGTGAGCGAGGAAGGAAAGGTCGGAGCGTTTAGGACGATACAGTTTAAGAAAGCATCGGATTCAATCGTCTGCACGCCTTGTTGGATGGTTACATCGGTTAACCCTGTGCAGTCGCCGAAAGCGTAAGAACCGATATTTACCACGCTGCCGGGGATAGTGATTTGCTCGATAGCGTTACAATACCGAAAAGCCGAACTCCCAAGAGTAGTGAGGGAAGCGGGCAGGGTGGGAGCACTTAATGAATAGCAATTGTAAAATGCTCGTTCCCCTATGCTCTCCACTGAATTGCCGATGCTGACGCTCGTGAGCGCACTGCAGCGTTCGAAAGCACTTTTACCTATTGCTATTACCCTATTGGGGATGGTGATGGATTTAATTTTTGAGCAATCGTAAAAAGTGTAGTCCCCTATGGCGGTCAGCCCCTCAGGCAACACCACTTTGATAATGCTCTCGCGAAGTTCGTAGAAAGGAGATTTCGTATAAGACGAATAGTTAGGTATGGCTCCGCTGCCGGAGATGGTCAGCGTACCGTTGCTCAGTTCCCACGACAGGTTCGCTCCCATCGTACCGCTCTCTGCCCGCATGCCTATGCTACAGCACAGCGCGAGCACAAAAAGAAAGAAGTGTTTTTTCATAATGTGTAAAATTTAAATGGTTATAGTGTTAAACGATTATTTTATGAATAAGTGTGGTGTACCGTATTGTTTATAACGACTGCCGCTATGAAACAATTTGGACGGTCGTTTAAATTGACTCACTAACGAGGCAGTAAACAAGGGGAAAACACACCAAAAAGCGGGTCAATTTAAACGACCGTCTAAACTGACCCGCCTTAAAACGCGGTAACTATCTCAAAATCTGCGGCAAAGTTACAACTTTTTCTGCAAATATGCAAGTGGAATGGCTATTTTCTTTGCCTTTTTTGTGGTGATAATCAAAGAGAACTCGAAATAAGTCTTTTGGAACATAAAACCAAGACAAAAACAACGGAGAATGTTTTTGTCATACTATAATCGCCTCATGGTAAGAAGGGGGAATGTACGATTATTAAGATTCCTCTCTGCTTACATTCCCAGTTTGAGTCGGAAGCGTATGCCCCATGTGGGGGAGGTGAGGTCTTGGCGGTTGGTCAGTCGCCAGACGGCATACACCTCGCCCACGCGGAAGATATTGCCAATGCCGACGCCCA
>JBJEJX010000086.1:0-4551 GCA_051878345.1 Paludibacteraceae bacterium
CATAGCCGTTAAAGTCCTCGCCCAAACCGTGGCTGAGGTAAATCATGGAGGTAACACCGTCGAAACGGAAACCGTCGAAGTCGTATTCATCGAGCCAGTACTTGCAGTTGGAGAGCAGGAAATGGAGCACTTGGGGCTTTCCGTAGTTGAAGCAGAGGCTGTCCCATGCGGGGTGCTCGCGGCGGCCGCCATCGTGGAAGTACTGATAGCCCGTGCCGTCAAACCTGCCCAATCCCTCCAACTCGTTCTTTACCGCGTGAGAGTGCACCAAGTCCATAATAACCGCCAGACCGCGTCCGTGGGCATCGTCAATCAGGGCTTTCAGTTGCTCCGGCGTGCCGAAACGGCTGGAGGCGGCGAAGAAGTTGCTGACATGGTAGCCGAACGATCCGTAGTAGGGGTGTTCCTGTATCGCCATGATTTGTATGCAGTTGTAGCCCAACTCTGCCACACGCGGGAGGACATTCAGACGGAACTCCTCGTAGGTAGATACCTTCTCCTCTGCGGAGGACATACCGATATGGCACTCGTATATGTACAACGCCTCGTCCTTCTTCGCTTTGGCTATCTTGCCCTTGTGTTTCCACTCATAGGGCGTCTTCGGATCCCATACTTGACAGGAGAAAATCTTGGTAACATCGTCTTGCACCACGCGGTTGGCATACGACGGGATGCGCTCGCCTGCCCCGCCGTTCCACTCCACGAGCAATTTGTACAACTGCTCATGCTTGAGTGCACGCGCGGGAAGATTGACTTCCCAATTGCCGTTATCGATGGGCTGCAAGCGATATGCCTCGTCTTTCTGCCATCCGTTCATATCGCCGATAAGGTAGATGGCCGTGGCGTTGGGTGCCCACTCGCGGAAGACCCAGCCTTTCTTCGTGCGATGCAGACCGAAATACAGGTATCCGTCCGCCCACTCTGCCAATTTGGCACCGTTCGTAATCTCTTGCTCCTTGCGGAGTGCATAGTCGTAACGCCCTTGGATAGCCGCCTCATAAGGCTGCAAGTACGGGTCAGACTGAATGAGTTTCAATGTTTGTTTCATATATTGGGTTGGTTGTTGTTTTGCGCCGACAAAGATACTACTTTTTTTTGAAACGCGCAAACAAAATTCGCTATTTTGCATTGTTCAGTTTGCAAAACGCAGAAAAACATGCTTTTTAACATATTTTTTCGACAAAACATTTGGTGGTTTCGTGAAAAAGCAGTACTTTTGCACCGTGTTTTTCATGGTATTAGATTTTAAGGTTAAGTAAAGATTGGGTTGTCGTGATGACAATCCTTCTTTTTTGTTGAGAGTTGATTGTCTACAATTGAGCATTGAGTGCTTCGTGTTCGGATATATTTCTTAATTTATGAAGAGAATAAACATTTTACTATTAAGCACCTGCATTAGTTGCTTGCTGTTTGCGCAGGAGAAGTTGGACTATTACGAGCCATTCATGTCTTCTTTAGGTCAGTTTACCACCTTCACAGAGTTTCCTAAGGAAGTGCAACCGCGCGAGGACGAAGTGATTTGGCGTTTCAATATACGATACGGGATGATTGCCAGCAACGAGAACGACCCCATCTTTACAAACGCCAAGTCCCCCATCGTCAGTTGGGCAGTATCTCCGTCCATCACGATTCCCGGAGAGGAAGGCAGTTCTTTGCAATTCATACATGCCATGCGCTACTCGGACAACGCGTCTTCCCATTTCAGGCTGCTCATCACCACCGATATTGATTCTACCGTTCCGACTGCGCATTGGCAGGAGTTGTCCATTCCCACTATACCGGATGGGCAGAAATGGATATTCGTCCCCACGGGTAGTATCCCGCTGGATACGTACAAAGGGAAGACTATCCGCATTGCCTTCCAATATCGTGCCAACGGGGAGGATACGCTTGTAGGATGGGATGTGCGGGATTTCCTTCTTAGCCACAAACAGAACCTGCGCAAAGTGTACAAAGGCACATGCGGCGAGCAACTGACGTGGACTCTGCGTCCGCAAACGGGTATACTCACCATAGAAGGTGAGGGTGCTATGGAAGACGGATGTGTATGCAGCGAATTGGCGGCATACGTTCGAAGCATCGTGCTGCCTGAGGGTTTGGAGACGATAGGCAAACGTGCGTTTCTTGGATTCAGTTACGTAGATAGTATTGCGATTCCTTCTACCGTAAAAAGTATTGGGAAGGAGGCTTTTCGCAAGTGTGCTAGCCTTCGGCAAGTGGTAGTACCGAAATCTGTTGATAGCATCGGCACATATGCTTTTGCCCAATGCAACCAACTGCAAGCGATATGGCTTCCCTCCACCTTGCGGGTGATACCCAAAAACATGTGCTGGCAAGACTATTCGCTGACCCATGTGGGCATTCCTGTCGAATTGCAGCACATTGATGATTACGCCTTCTCCGATTGCATATCTCTGAAAGACGTTACCTTACCCAAAGGAATAACCTATGGGAAGAAGCCTTTCTTCAACTGTTACGAACTGCATTGGGCGTCCGTAGTAGAAGCCAAAGCAGAAAAAGGTACACCCAAGGTCTCGCAGCCCGAAAAAACCTCCCACACGTACTACGCCACTTTCCCCGGCGGCAATAAAGCATTCAACAAATACTTAAACGATAACATAGTTTATCCGCCACATCGCATAGGCGGAACAGTACGGTATAAGGTAGTAGTCGCTCCTACCGGCGATGTCAAGGAAGTGCGTGTTATCGAATCATCAGGTCACCAGATATTAGATGATGCCGTTGTGCGTCCTTTACGCAAAATGCCCAAATGGACTCCTGCTGAGGATTTGCTACACGGAATGGATTACGTTATAGAGAGAGATTATACTTTCTTTTTGTCCGATAATGCACAAGGCGAAACCTTCCGTGCTGTTCGCAAACTGACCTACAACGTGATAGATGAAGAAGGAAATCCGATAGCAGAGCAAGTAAATCCTGAACAATTACCACGCCCTATCAACGGTATCAACGACCTTATAAAGACGCTGAACAGCCATGCGCAATACCCGGCAGAGGCATTGACTAACGGCATAGAGGGAAGCGGTATTGCTCGGTTTGATGTAGAGAAAAACGGCAAGATAAGCAACCCTGCCATTGTCCAAAGCACGGGCAACGAGTCGTTGGACGAAGCCGCTCTGCGTATCTTGCAGTTCGTCCCTGCATGGAGTCCCGCGTCGAACAAAAAGAAAGCCGTGCGCATACGTTGCTATGTGCACTTTACGTTCGAGCAGAAAGACATCGTTCGTTAGCAGAAACCTTTGCTAAATGGCGGCGCGGAGGGTGATACGGATGCCGTTGCGCTGCCATGGTCCGAGTTTAGTACCATCGGGAGCGTTGAGGTGCGTCAGGCGGCGCACATACTCGATACGCAGAATCTTGAAGATATTCTCTATGCCCGCCGTGATTTCCATATAGGGCATATATCCGTATTTGTACGTACCGTCTTCGCGCAAGCCGTCTTGGAAACTTGTGCGGCATTTGTAGTACTTGCCTTCCGTGGAATAAGAGTAAGGCAAGTCGTACAGTCCGTCGGTAATGTCGGGATTGTTGCGGTCGCCGAGGTAACCGGCAAGCATGTGGAACGAGACCACTTCGCGCAGTTTGAGCAGTTTGAGCCCCGGGATACGGTTGAAGAGCCATCCCTTCAAGTAGTAGGTCATGTGGAGAGAAGCATACCTATCCATCATAAACTCAGCCGGTTGCATCAGGGAGAAGGACTTGGGATCCATGAGTATGGACTGGTTGGAAACGGGTACGAAGAGGCGTGTGTAGGGAACCTTTTTGCCCGCTATGTAGCCTGCGTCCACCGTGATGTCAAGGTGTCCGAACGCAGAGAGCCAAAAGCGCTTCTCTGCGGAAATCTGTATGCGGTCGAACCAATAGCGGTCTTCCCAGATATAGCCCAACTCGTTGGTAAGTCGGAAAACAGGAGCGTCCTTCCACAGGTTGAAGGGCGACTCGATACCCTGTCGGTCGTTGTAGATAAAACCGCCCGGAGAGTAGCGTAACTGGGTCGTCCAGAGCACCTCGTGGTAGAAGGGGCGCTCCATATACGAGCCGTCGGCGAGGCGTTTGTTGTACTGCAACAGCAGTGGCGAGCGCCCGTAGCGGGGTGCGCGCCAGACGGTGTCCGTCCCCCGAAGGAAGCCCGACGAGCCGTTAGGCTGGTTGTTCATCACGTCCACGAAGGTGATAACCGACAGTTGGTTCGCCCACTCTTTCTCGTAGCGGAGACGTGCTTTGGCGACATACTGCATAGGCTTCGGGTTATAACTGAACTTGATGGACATCAAGATATGGTCACGGTCGATGACGCGGTAGGTCTGCCCGAGTTCTTCGAGGTCGTAGGAGAGGTGGAACGAGAGGTTGTGGCGCAGGGACTCATAGGGATGGTACTTCTTGTCGTGGAAGGAATGGACGATATTGATTCCTCCTTTCACGCGTTTGTCGTCGAAGCCGTAGGCGATATACTCGCTGGTAAACCATCGCGGGTGCTGATTGGCGGTGGTCATGCCGCCGATACGCAGGCGTGCGCCTTCCTGCTCGTTG
>JBJEJX010000087.1:0-21456 GCA_051878345.1 Paludibacteraceae bacterium
ACTACCTGACCGACTACGCGCCCGCTGTGCGTGCCATCACGGCAGAGACCGTACAGCAGATGCTCCAACGCCTCACCGCTTCGGGCAGCATGTTCGAGGTAGTCATGCTGCCGGAATAAGCACAAGAAACTTAGGATTATACAATGATAAGAGACAGCCGCGGCTGTCTCTTATTTTATATGGAAAAGAGAGTTGTTATGGGTTGTTTGGACAAAAGTAGAGATAAATTTGCATATTTCAAAAAAAAGCAGTACCTTTGCGCGCTGAACAAACAACACATTAGTAAAGACTGTAAACGGAAGAAAGTAAGGATACAAGATTGTGCATTTATTATTGAGTATAATGCTGTCGGTGGGAGTGCTGTTGGAGAACCCGCTGACGGAGCAGGCGAACATAAGCGTGCTGGTTAAAAACATTGACACGCAGGAGACGATAGACAGTTACCGTGAGGAGAATGTGGTGCCGCCGGCGTCGGTGATGAAACTGCTGACCACGGGTGCGGCATTGGAGTTGCTGGGCGCGGATTTCCGCTTTGTAACCACGCTGGAGACCTCCGCACCGATAGAGAACGGGGTGCTGAAAGGCGACTTGTATATCAAGGGCTCGTGCGACCCCTCGCTGGGCTTGCTCCTCGGCAGGGGACGCGGCAACGGCTCGGTGCCGAACACCACCACCGCCTTCCTCGCCAAATGGGCGAAAGCCGTGATGGACGCGGGGATACGGAGGATAGAAGGGCGCGTGGTGGCGGACATGACGCTGCTGGACGGAGACGCGGTGAACCCCGCGTGGCTGTGGGAAGACGCGGGCAACTACTACGCCCCTGGCGTCTTCGGTATCAACTACTTGGGCAACAGCCTGAATATCGTACTGAAAAGCGGCGAGGTAGGCAGCGTGGCGGAGGTAACGCGGGTAGAGCCTTACTACCCCGACCTGCAACTGATTAACCATATCCGTTGCACGCAGATAACCTACGACGGAGCATTCGTCCACGGACTGCCGTACAGCAAAGAGCGATACCTGACGGGCTCTATCCCCTCCAACCTCGGGGTGTTCGGCGTGCGGAGCGATATGCCCAATCCGGGATTGCTGCTGGCGCAGCACCTGCAACGGGAGTTGAACGCACGGGGAGTCATGGTTTGCGAGCCGGCGACCTACATGGCGGACTACAACCCCCTGCTGCCCGCAAGGTGCGTGCTCTACGAGCACAAGTCCGACTCCCTGGGCGTGCTGATAGCGGAGTGTAATATCCACAGCAACAACCTCTTCGCGGAGGCGCTGTTCCGCTACCTCGGGCTGAACTACGGCAAGCCGGGCACGGTACACAACTCCTGTGAGGTGGTGCGCGATTTCTGGAAGCGGCGCGGCGTGGACATAGGCAATGCGCTCATTAAAGACGGTTGCGGACTGGCACCCCAAGACGCCGTGAGTGCGGCGACGCTGGTGCAGTTGCTCACCTACATGGACGGGAGCAAGAACCGCGAAGTGTGGCTTGCCTCGTTGCCGGTGAGCGGCGAGAGCGGGACGCTGCGGAGCCTCTTGGCGGGCACTTCGCTGCAAGGGCGCGTGCAGGCAAAGAGCGGCACGATAGCGGGCACGAAGAACTATGCGGGATATATCAACTGCCCGAACGGAGATCGATGGGTCTTTGCGGTGCTCGTGAACAGTGCCCCCTGCAAAGCCAAAAAGATACAGACCATCATCGAACGATACCTGCTGAACCTATAAACGATATATCGTCCTGCCATGTATATTGAAGAAACCGATAGCACGAACAACCTGCTGAAAGCCGCCGTGGCGGCGGAAGCGGCGTGGCTGCGCGAGGAGCGCATACCCGTGGTATGGACGGGCTTTCAGACAGCAGGTCGCGGGCAGGCAGGCAACGGATGGGAGAGCGAGCGGGGGCAGAACCTGCTGTTCTCGGTGTTGCTGCGCAAGCCGCAGGTAGCGGTGGAGGGGCAGTTCATGCTTTCCATGTTGGCGGCGGTGGTGCTGTGGGAGACGGTGGCGGAGACGATAGGAGACGGGCAACTGACCATTAAGTGGCCCAACGACTTGTATTGGGGTGATAAGAAACTGGCGGGAATGCTGATAGAGAGCACGCTGTCCGAAAAAAGAATAACCCATAGCATTATCGGTATCGGTCTGAATATCAACCAAGAGCGATGGACGGGCAATGCGCCTAACCCGACCTCCATGCGCTTGATTAGCGGACAAGAGTACTCGCCGGAGGAGGTGCTCGAACGCTATATGGCACACCTGCAAGAGTGGTTACAAAGACCGCAAACCGAGTGGCGGGAAGCCTATATGCAGCACCTCTACCGCCGAGAAGGTTGGTGGCGGTTCGTAGAGCGCGAAGTATCCCTCGCCCCCACCATGAACGCCGAGGCGGAAGCCGGCGGCTTCCTCGCCCGAATAGAGGGCATAACCCCCGAAGGGGAACTGCTCTTGGAGCAAGCGGACGGCACACACAAAGCGTATCACTTCAAAGAAATACGGTATATCGTTTAGCCCCCTGAACCTCCCTATAAAAAGAGGCGTTATGTTATGCAGAACAGAAGATGGCAAATGGCAGACACCATAGAGTATAAAATTCTAAAAGAAAATGCCAAAGCAAATAGAAATCATTTAACGGAAGCGGAATCCGTCTTTTGGGAAATAGCAAAGGGGAGCGGGCTGGGCGAGAAATGTAGAAGACAATACATTATTGGTACATATATTGTTGATTTCTTCTTTCGGGAAAGCAGGCTCATTATAGAAATAGACGGAGGATACCATGCCTCGGCAGAGCAAACGGAAGCGGATGCCATTCGGCAAACATGGCTGGAAAAACAAGGCTACACCGTCCTTCGGTTTACCAATGAAGAAGTGCTGTGCAATATAGACCAAACAATAGAAACCATAAAAAACAAACTGAATATGTCAACTAATGAAACAACAAAGTCTCCCTTTAAGGGAGATTTAGAGGGTCCGAAAACTATTATTATTACCGGTGGTGCTGGATTTATCGGCAGCCATGTTGTTAGGCTATTTGTAAACAAATATCCTGAGTACAGAATTATCAATGTGGACAAACTGACCTACGCGGGCAACTTGGCAAACCTCAAAGACATAGAGGACAAGCCCAACTACCGTTTCGTGAAAGCCGACATTTGCGATTTCGACACCATATATGCCTTGATGCAGGAGGAGCATGTCACGGGTGTTATCCACCTTGCCGCCGAGAGCCATGTGGACCGCTCCATTAAAGACCCCTTCACCTTCGCGCGCACCAATGTGCTGGGCACGCTCTCTATGTTGCAGGCTGCCAAACTCTACTGGGAGTCGCTGCCGGAGAAGTACGAGGGCAAACGCTTCTACCATATCTCCACCGACGAGGTCTATGGCGCGTTGGAACTGACGCACCCCGAAGGTGTTACCCCGCCTTTCACCACCAAAGCCTCTTCGGCACACCACGAGGCGTACGGCGAGGAGTTCTTCTTGGAGACCACCAAGTACAACCCCCACTCGCCCTATTCTGCGTCGAAAGCGTCGTCCGACCATTTCGTGCGGGCGTTCCACGACACCTACGGCATGCCGACTATCGTCACCAACTGCTCCAACAACTACGGTCCCTACCAGTTCCCCGAGAAGTTGATTCCGCTGTTTATCAACAACATACGCCACCGCAAGCCGTTGCCCGTATATGGCAAGGGCGAGAATGTGCGCGACTGGCTGTATGTGGAGGACCACGCACGCGCCATTGACTTGATTTTCCACAAAGGCACCGTCGCCGAGACCTACAACATTGGCGGTTTCAACGAGTGGAAGAACATTGATATCATAAAGGTGGTCATTAACACCGTTGACCGTCTCTTGGGGCGCAAAGAGGGCGAGGACATGGACCTCATTACCTATGTTACCGACCGCGCGGGACACGACTTGCGCTATGCTATCGACTCGCGCAAACTGCAAGCCGAACTCGGATGGGAACCTTCCTTGCAATTCGAAGAAGGTATTGAAAAGACCGTGCGCTGGTACCTCGACAACCAGGCATGGATGGACAATATCACCTCCGGCGAGTACGAGAAATACTACGAGGATATGTACAAAAACCGATAGTTTCCGCCCGCTGCTGAAGGAGAAATCTTAACAAAAGTACATTCCGACCGATACGGCTGTTTCCGCTACCCTTGCGCTACCTTTGCGCTACCCTTGCGCTACCTTTGGCGTAGGGGAGAAAGGGCAAAAATCTTAACAAGAGAGAATTGTGCATAGGGTATACAACATACTGCGGGATACGGATGGTGCACGGCTTGCTGTCTCCCGTTTCCTTTGCATAATGGAATTTGCAGTTTTTCAAAAATTCTTGCACAATTAAAAAAAAAGTCGTATCTTTGCGGCGGATTTGAAATAAGTATACGAAAGATTATGAAAAAGGCATTATTGATGATTCTGGACGGATGGGGTTTGGGTAACCACTCGAAGGCCGACGCCATTTTTAGTACACCGACCCCGCATTGGGACGCTTTGTTGGCAAAATACCCTCACAGTCAGTTGCAAGCCAGCGGCGAAAATGTCGGCTTGCCCGACGGTCAGATGGGCAACTCGGAGGTGGGACACCTCAATATCGGTGCCGGTCGCGTGGTATATCAGGACCTTGTGAAGATTAACCGCGCCTGCAAGGACGGTTCCATTAAGCAGAACCCTGAGATAGTCAGTGCTTTCACAGCCGCCAAAGAGACGGGTAAGAAACTGCATATCATGGGCTTGACCTCCAACGGCGGCGTGCACTCTTCGCTCGACCACCTCTTCTACCTCACCGCTATCGCGAAGGAATACGGCTTGGACGGACGCACTTTCGTGCATTGCTTCATGGACGGACGCGACACCGACCCGAAGTCGGGTATCGGCTTCATTGACCAACTGGAGGCGCACCTGCAGGAGACCTGCGGAGAGATTGCCTCTATCCAAGGGCGTTTCTACGCTATGGATCGCGACAAGCGCTGGGAACGCGTGAAGGTGGCGTACGATTGCTTGGTGAACGGACAGGGCGCTGCTTTCGAAAACATGCACGAAGCCATGCAGGCGTCCTACGATGCGGGTGTTACGGACGAGTTTGTGAAGCCCGTTGTCCATGTGCGCAACGGGCAACCGCTCGCGACTATCGGTGAGGGCGATGTGGTTATCTTCTTCAACTACCGCAACGACCGCGCGAAGGAAATAACCATTGCCCTCACGCAACAGGACATGCCCGAACAGGGTATGCACACTATCCCCGGCTTGAACTACTACTGTATGACGCCATACGACTCTTCGTTCCAAGGCTTGCATGTGCTGTTCCCCAAAGAGAATGTGCAGAACACCATGGGCGAAATCGTGTCGAAGGCGGGCATGAAGCAGTTGCGTATTGCCGAGACGGAGAAGTTTGCGCATGTTACCTTCTTCTTCAACGGCGGCCGTGAGGCGGAGTACCCCGGCGAGGAGCGTATCTTGATTCCTTCGCCGAAGGTGGCTACCTACGACCTGCAGCCGGAGATGTCCGCGCCGGAGGTTACCGAAGCGCTGTGCAGGGCACTCGACACGCAGAAATACGATTACATTACCCTCAATTTCGCCAACGGCGACATGGTGGGGCACACGGGCGTATACGAGGCTATCGTAAAGGCTGTAAAGACGATAGATGTGTGCGTGGACAAGGTGGTGAATACCGCACTCAACAACGACTATGAGATTATCATTATTGCCGATCACGGTAACTGTGATAATGCTATCAACCCGGACGGCACACCGAATACGGCTCACTCGCTCAACCCCGTGCCTTTCGTCTATGTCAGCCGCGAGCACCTCGACGCACGCTTGGAGAACGGTATCCTTGCCGATGTGGCACCCTCGCTCTGCCATATCTTGGGCTTGCAACAACCCGCAGAGATGACAGGCCACAACCTCATACATTAAATAATAAAGTTACAAGTTTCTGATTTCAAGTTTCGGGTATAGTTATCGGCTAATCCCGCTTGAGACTTGAGATATGAAACCTGAAACCCGATATTTGAAACATGAAACCCGAAACTTCCGACACCACTACCCGTCTCCCTGAGAACGCCAACCGCCCGCTCAAGAAAGGCGAGAAATACGAACCCGTTTTGAAACCCGGGCAGGAGTACCCCGAAGTAACGCCTTACAGCGTGCTGATGGGTGTGCTGATGGCGGTTATCTTCTCCGCTGCTGCGGCTTATCTCGGACTGAAAGTGGGGCAGGTGTTTGAGGCGGCTATCCCTATCGCTATCATTGCCGTGGGCTTGTCGTCCGCTCTCAAACGCAAGAACGCGCTGGGAGAGAATGTCATCATTCAGTCTATCGGTGCTTCCAGTGGCGTGATTGTGGCGGGGGCTATCTTCACCCTGCCCGCACTCTATATCCTGCAAGCCAAGTACCCGGGCATGACGGTGAACTTCATGCAGATATTCATGTCGTCGCTCTTGGGCGGCTGTTTGGGTATCTTGTTCCTGATTCCCTTCCGTAAGTACTTTGTGCAGGAGAAACACGGCGAGTATCCTTTCCCCGAGGCAACCGCCACCACGCAGGTGCTGGTGTCGGGCGAACAGGGAGGCAGCCAGGCAAAACCGCTTATCTGGGCGGCTGGCATTGGCGGACTGTACGACTTCGTGGTCTCTACCTTCGGTCTGTGGACGGAGAGCCTCAGCACCCGCATGATGGGATGGGGCGAGATGCTTGCCACGAAGTGCAAACTCGTTTTCAGTATCAACACGAGTGCCGCGGTCTTGGGATTGGGATACATTATCGGACTGAAGTATGCGGCGGTGATATGCGCCGGCTCGTTCTTCGTATGGTGGGTGCTGCTTCCGCTGCTGGGGAGCGTACCCGGTATGGAGGGGGCTGACCCGCAGGCCATGTTCACCGATTATGGACGCAACATTGGTATCGGTGCGATTGCTATGGCGGGCATGATAGGTATCGTAAAGAGTTGGGGTGTGATAAAGTCCGCTGTGGGTTTGGCAGGCAAGGAGTTGGGCGGCAAAGGCAAAGCCGTGGCACAAGCCTCGTTGCGCACGGAGCGCGACCTGAGTATGAAGTTCCTTATCATCGCAATTGCGGTGGCGCTCCTCTGCACGCTGGTGTTTTTCTGGGTGGGTGTACTGCACAACTTCTGGCAGGCACTGGTGGCGTTTGTGGTAGTGGCGGTTATTGCTTTCCTCTTTACCACGGTGGCGGCGAACGCGATTGCCATCGTGGGGAGCAACCCTGTGAGCGGTATGACGCTGATGACCCTTATCATTGCCTCGGTTATCTTTGTGGCTGTGGGTATGAAAGGCGAGAGTGGCATGGTGGGTGCGATGGTTATCGGTGGCGTGGTCTGCACGGCATTGTCCATGGCAGGCGGCTTTATCACCGACCTCAAGATAGGTTACTGGATAGGAACTACACCCAAGAAACAGGAAACATGGAAGTTCCTCGGCACCTTGGTGTCGGCAGCCACGGTCGGCGGAGTGATGATTATTCTCAACAAGACTTACGGTTTCACGGGTGAGAACGCTCTTGTGGCACCGCAGGCCAACGCTATGGCAGCCGTCATTGAGCCGCTGATGAGCGGACAGGGTGCGCCGTGGATGCTCTATCTGGCGGGAGCCGTCCTTGCGCTGGTGCTCAACTTCATGGGGGTGCCTGTACTGGCGTTTGCTTTGGGTATGTTCATCCCGCTGAGCCTGAACACACCGCTCTTGGTGGGCGGTGCTATCTCGTGGTTCGTCAGTCGCAAGCGTGCGAAAGACGGCGAACAGGCGGAGGAGTTGGCGCAGAAGCGCAACGAGAAAGGGACGCTGATTGCCAGCGGATTCATTGCAGGCGGTGCATTGATGGGTGTGGTGAGTGCGGTGATTAAGTTCTGCGGTGCGGACTGTTACCTCACCGCATGGGCAAACAGCGGTTGGGCTGCCATAGTGGGACTGATCGCCTACATCGCCTTGATCATTTACTTCACCGTAGCAAGCAAGAGAGTGAAATAGAGACCAACATACATTAACACAATAAATAGGTATCATTATGGTAAATTACAAGGAACTCGGTCTTGTGAACACCCGTGAGATGTTCGCTAAGGCAATCAAAGGCGGATATGCTATTCCTGCCTTCAACTTCAACAACATGGAGCAGTTACAGGCTATTATCAAGGCTTCGGCTGAGACGAAGAGTCCCGTTATCCTCCAAGTATCCAAAGGTGCGCGCAACTATGCCAACCAAACCCTGCTCCGCTACATGGCACAAGGTGCTGTGGAGTATGCAAAGGAACTCGGCTGGGAGAACCCGCAGATTTGCTTGCACCTCGACCACGGCGACTCCTTCGAACTCTGCAAGAGTTGCGTGGACTTCGGTTTCTCCAGCGTGATGATTGACGCTTCGTCGCTCCCGTATGAGGAGAACATCGCCCTGACCAAGAAGGTAGTGGACTACGCACATCAGTTTGATGTAACCGTAGAGGCTGAGTTGGGCGTGTTGGCTGGCGTAGAGGATGAGGTTGCCTCCGAGGTATCCCACTACACCAAGCCCGAAGAGGTTGTAGATTTCGCTACCCGCACCGGCTGTGACTCGCTGGCTATCTCTATCGGTACCAGCCATGGCGCATACAAGTTCACTCCCGAACAATGCACCCGCGACCCACAGACCGGCCGTCTTGTGCCTCCTCCTTTGGCATTCGATGTGCTGGACGCTGTAATGGAGCAACTGCCGGGCTTCCCTATCGTACTGCACGGCTCGTCCAGCGTACCTCAGGAGTATGTGGATATGATTAACCAATACGGCGGCAAGTTACCCGACGCAGTGGGTATCCCCGAGGAGCAACTGCGCAAGGCTGCTGCCAGCGCTGTTTGCAAAATCAATATCGACAGCGACAGCCGTCTGGCATTCACCGCTGCCGTTCGCAAAGTGTTCTGGGAGAAGCCGGGTGAGTTCGACCCGCGCAAGTACTGCGGTCCTGCTCGCGACCTGATGACCGAACTCTACAAGCACAAAATCATCAACGTGCTCGGCTCCGACGGCAAAGCAGAGTAAGGGTGCGGGCAACAGATATTACCGTGTAATTACTCATTAACTATAGTCAAGCATCCTGTTAGCGTCTGCGTGTTTTTACTCACTCGCGGCAAATAGCGGTGTTACGTTACGCCCTCTCAGACCATTTAGCCTGCGAGGGCGTTTGTTTATTATTTGATACAGAGGAGTTAGAGACTCGTGCCACAGAAGTTAAAATGGCATGGAGCGCGGGGGTTGATGCGGATATAAA
Organism: Paludibacteraceae bacterium; assembly: GCA_051878345.1. GTDB lineage: Bacteria > Bacteroidota > Bacteroidia > Bacteroidales > Paludibacteraceae > Colicola. The sequence continues at coordinate 9,272 of JBJEJX010000087.1, forward strand.
ACGGGAGTTGTGGGTAGGTACCCTGTAAAACTATCCTATACGATACGATTTTTCTTGCATATATCAGGAAAAAGCAGTAACTTTGCAGTCGATTTTGGGAGAAATAACAAAACAACAATACAATCATGGCACTTCCTTTTATGACCGCTGACGAGGCGGCGAGATTGGTTCCTCACGGAGCCTTTGTTGGTATGGGCGGTTTCACCCCTGCGGGTGCGCCAAAAGATGTTCCGACAGCCATCGCACACATGGCGGAAGCCTTGCATGCCGAGGGCAAACCGTACAAGATTGGTATGTACACTGGCGCGAGCACAGGCGACAGTTGCGACGGTGCTTTGGCACGCGCACACGCTATCGAATTCCGCACACCCTATCAGGGCAACAAAGACTTGCGTACTGAATTGAATGCACAGGGTGCACACTATTTCGATATGCACTTGAGCGAGTTGGCACAAGACTTGCGCTACGGCTTCATGCCGCGCCCCGACTTCGCCATCATTGAGGCGTGCGAGGTAACGGAAGACGGCGAGATAGTGCCGACAGCGGGTGTGGGGAACATACCTACCTTCTGCCGATTGGCTCCGAAAATTATTGTTGAACTCAACGAGGCAATGCCCGCCACCATGCGCGGTATGCATGATATCTACGAGCCGCTCGACCCGCCTGCTCGTCGCGAGATACCCGTCTATAAGCCCTCTGACCGTATTGGCACCGATTGTATCAAAGTGGATCCGGGCAAGATTGTGGCAGTGGTGAAGACCAATCGCCCGAACGAAGTGGGTAAGTTCTCACCGCTGGACGAGACTACGGCGAAGATTGGCGCTAATGTGGCTGCATTCCTCGAAGCTGAGATGAGAGCGGGGCGTATCCCTGCCTCGTTCCTGCCTATCCAGTCGGGCGTGGGGAACATCGCCAATGCTGTGCTGGGTGCGCTGGGCGAGAACAAGCATATCCCGCCGTTTGAGATGTATACGGAGGTGATTCAGGACTCGGTGGTGGGCTTGATGAAAGAGGGTCGCGTGAAGTTCGCCAGCGGTTGCTCGCTCACGGTGGGCGCAGACAAACTGCAAGACATCATTGACCATATCGACTTCTTCCGCGACAAGATAGTGCTTCGTCCGCAAGAGATAAGCAACAACCCCGAAGTGGCACGCCGACTGGGCTTGATAACCATCAACACGGCGCTGGAAGCCGACATCTTCGGCAATATCAACTCGACGCATGTCTGCGGCACGAAGATGATGAACGGTATCGGCGGTTCGGGCGACTTCACGCGCAACGCGTACATCAGTATCTATACCACGCCGTCTACAGCAAAGGGTGGTTGTATCTCCGCCTTTGTGCCTATGGTCAGCCACCTCGACCACTCGGAGCACAGCGTGAAGATTATTATCACGGAGCACGGTATCGCCGACCTGCGCGGAAAGAGTCCCATCCAGCGTGCGCACGAGATCATTGAGCACTGCGTTGACCCGCAGTATCGTCCCCTGCTCAACGAGTACCTTGAGATGAGCAAAACCGCCCACACGCCGCACACGCTGAGTTGTGCATTGGCCATGCACGAGGAGTTCCTCAAATCAGGCGACATGCGCAACACAAAGTGGGAGAACTACAAGCGGTAAGAGACACTCTATCCGATATTTTACGACACGACATCCACTGTTCGACTTACAGACAGTCAATGTCGTGTCGTATTTTTTCGTATTTTCCGCTAATTGTTTGCATAATTGAAAAAAAAGCAGTAACTTTGTCGCCGCAAATGAAGGATTTATCCGACATACTGGAGAGCCCTTTTGGGGGAGCTCGTAAAAAGGGATGAATCCTCCCGATCTTTTGCTGAGAAAGGCATTAAGAGATTATTAACCATAAAAACACATACTATTATGAGACTGATTATTGAACCGAATTATGACCTGCTGAGCCAGTGGGCTGCCAACTACGTGGCAGAGCGTATCAACGAGTTTGCTCCGAAAGAAGGGACGCCTTTCGTATTGGGACTGCCGACGGGTTCTTCGCCGCTGGGCATGTACAAGCACCTTATCAAACTGTATGAGGCGGGGAAAGTGTCGTTCCGCAACGTGATTACCTTTAATATGGACGAGTATGTGGGTATTCCCGAAGACCATCCCGAGAGTTACCACTCTTTCATGTGGAAGAACTTCTTCAGCCATATCGACATCCGTCCCGAAAACGTGAATATCCTGAACGGTAATGCGCCCGACCTCGCAGCCGAGTGTGCACGCTATGAGGCGAAGATAAAGAACTGCGGCGGCATACATTTGTTCCTCGGCGGCATCGGTCCCGACGGGCATATCGCATTCAACGAGCCGGGCTCATCGCTGACCTCGCGCACCCGCAAGAAAGAATTAACGACCGACACCATCATCGCCAACTCGCGCTTCTTCGACAACGATGTAAACAAAGTGCCCAAGACGGCACTGACCGTGGGCGTGGGCACCATCATGGACGCGAAAGAGGTGCTGATTATGGTGAACGGGCACAATAAAGCGCGTGCGCTGCAACATGCCGTAGAGGAGCCAATCTCGCACATGTGGACCATCTCGGCACTGCAGATGCACCAGCACGGTATCATCGTATGCGACGAGGCGGCTTGCGATGAACTGAAAGTGGGGACATACAAGTACTTCCTTGATATTGAGAAGAATAACCTGCTTTGATAGAATGTTTATCATTTCATGTTGATCAGTTCCTGTTTATCACGTTGTGTTGGTCAGTTCCTGTTGGTTCTTCGCGTTAACATGCAATGCCCAACATGAAATGATTAACATGAAATGATTAACAGGTACTGACTAACAGGTACTGACTATGCTACAAATCTATAATACATTAACTCGTCAGAAAGAGTATTTTCGTCCTTTGCATGAGGGGCATGTGGGGATGTATGTGTGCGGACCGACCGTTTATGGCGATGCGCATTTGGGGCATGCTCGCCCTGCTATCACCTTTGACCTGCTGTACCGCTACCTGCGGCACTTGGGTTATCAAGTGCGCTATGTGCGCAACATCACCGATGTGGGACACCTTGAGCACGATGCCGACGAGGGCGAAGACAAGATAGCCAAGAAGGCACGTGTGGAGCAGTTGGAGCCGATGGAAGTGGTGCAGTACTACACCAACCGCTATCATCGCGACATGGAGTTGCTGAACGTGCTGCCGCCATCAATAGAACCGCACGCGAGCGGACATATCATTGAGCAGATGGCATTCGTGCAGAAGATACTCGACCACGGCTACGCCTATGTGTCGAACGGGAGCGTGTATATGGATGTGGAGAAATACGCCAAGGACTTCCCCTACGGGAAGTTGTCGGGGCGCAATTTGGAGGACATTAAGACCGAGACTCGCGAGTTGGACGGGCAGGCGGAGAAAAAACACAGTTACGATTTCGCGTTGTGGAAGAAAGCATCGCCGGAGCATATCATGCACTGGCCGAGTCCCTGGTCGGAAGGTTTCCCCGGTTGGCACATGGAGTGCTCGGCGATGGGGACAAAATACCTCGGCGAGGAGTTTGATATTCACGGTGGCGGTATGGACTTGATGTTCCCCCACCACGAGGCGGAGATAGCGCAGTCGTGTGCCGCGCTGGGGCATGACACGGTGCATTACTGGATGCACAACAATATGATTACTATCGCAGGTAAGAAGATGGGCAAGAGTTACAACAACTTCATCACGCTGGAGCAGTTCTTTACGGGCAAGCACGAGTTGCTGACCAAGCCGTTCTCACCGATGACGATACGTTTCTTCATCCTGATGGCGCACTATCGCTCAACGGTGGACTTCTCATCGGCAGCCCTGGAGGCAGCGGAGAAAGGGTTTGCACGCCTGCAAGAGGCATACCAACGCTTGCAGAAACTACAGGTAACTGCAGGTGCCGCTACTACCGACGCCGCCACCGTGCTGGCGGAAAAATGCGCAGAGGCGATGGATGACGACCTCAACTCGCCGATAGTAATTTCGCTGCTGTTCGACTCCGCCAAGCGTATTAACTCGGTGTTTGATGGCAAGGAGACTATCTCGGCTGAGGAGTTGGAGCAGTTGCGCAAGGTATGGAAGACCTACGCAATAGATATTCTCGGCTTGCAGTTGGAAGGCGCGAGCGCAGGCGGCGACGAGGCGCAGACGCAGGCATTGCACGGGGCTGTGGATATGCTGTTGAACATGCGGCTGGAAGCCAAGCGCAACAAAGATTGGGGTACGAGCGACAAGATACGCAACGAACTGACTGCCCTCGGATTCAATATCAAAGACACTAAAGACGGATTTGAATGGACGCTATAAGGAAGTTTCTGCCCGTTATAGTGGCCGCTTTGTTTTTTGCAGGTCTGATTGCTTGTTCTTCCGATAATGGACGAGATGAGTCTCCGGCGGAGACTCATCTCGTGTCGTATCCCGGGCGGACATTCAGTTACAAGGATAAGTTCAACGATAGCCAACGCAGGCAATTGGCTGCTGCACAAGCGCTCGGGTTGCCTTGTATGCCTGCCGACCGCAAGGAAACCTCGCGCATGAAACGGCAGTTAGTGCAGGTGGAGAGCGGGAGCAATTACATTGTGGATTCGCTGACTCACTCTATCCCGTATCTTGTGCCGAAAGCGGCAGCGGAGTTAGAGGCGATAGGCGAGGAATGGGCGGACATTTTAGCCCGCAACGGACTGCCGCACTATCGTTTTTATGTTACGAGCGTACTGCGGACGCAGGAGGATGTGCGCCTGCTGCAGCGCAGCGGAAATGTCAATGCCACCAACCAATCATGCCACTGCTATGGGACGACGTTTGATATTGCCTATTATCGTTACGACAAAGTTACGCGCACAAACAACTACATGACGGAGGATAATTTGAAGTTGGTGCTGGGACAGGTGCTGCTTAACCACCAACGTGCGGGGCGTATTTTTGTCAAGTACGAATGGCGTCAGGCTTGCTTTCATGTTACGGTCAGACCCTAAAATGAAGAATTGTGAAAGTTTTTGGTATAAAAATTTGCATAATTCAAAATAATGTTGTAACTTTGCAGCCGATTTTTGAATAGCCGCGCCGCGATGGTGGAATCGGTAGACACGAAGGACTTAAAATCCTTTGGCCAGAAATGGCTGTGTGGGTTCAAGTCCCACTCGCGGTACAAGAAAACGCACGGTGATGAAACGACGCAATTCACTGGTAATATTGTTTACCATGCTAACGCTTTGCATAAGTGGGAGTGTAGGTGCTCAGGTATCGTATAATCCTGCTTATGCAGGAGGTTCGGTACATCGTTTGACAGTGGGCTTAGATGCTCTGTATTACTACGGCGATATTTGTCCCGTAAAAGATCACCCGATGTCAATTCCTCCACGAAAAGAGAATTGGGGAGGAGGGCTAAATTTGAGTTATACCTACCAAGTAATACCCCAATTGGGACTGCGTACGACAGTATCTGGCGGATATTTACGTGGTGCTGTCTATGATGAATCGTCTGAAGATTGGATTGCAAAAGGTAAAGTGCCTAAAGCAACAGCCGACACATTCAGCCTTGGTGCTTTCCAAAGCGGATTTGGGGAGTTGGATTTTGGTGTAGAATGGTATCCTATTCCAAATGCAGAAGGCGGGCTGTACATCTATGTAGGTGTGGGTTGCTATTTGGGCGCAGTAAAGTGTGCTTTCGAAAACGCACTGCGTAATCCTGTTGAAAATGGCAATTGGCGCACCTGTATCACTCCTGTTGCAATAGGGGAGTTGGGTTATAGTTTCCGTTTGCAAGACGGACACACGTTGACCGTGAAAGGTTCATTGCATAATGCATTGCTAAATGTGAATAGCAAGCATGCGAATATAGGCTATAATATGGACGGATGGGGACGTGGTGCATTAGATAAAGCCGATTTTACATACACAAGTTCCAGCATAAAGTATGAACAATCTGGTAATAGCGCATGGGGACAATTCACGGACGGCTATTTCACCGTCGGGGTGGCATACACGTTCAATGTAGGCGATACCCGGACGACAAACAATAGATTAATATATCAAAAAGGCAGCAATAGTAAAAACGCTAATAGGAACTCATTTGCTCGCGCAAATACAGTGAATAAGAAGGCAAGCGCATACAAAAAGAAAGTAAGCAAGAAACGCAATAAAGCCTTCCAAAATAAGAATAAGAAAGGCGGTCGCATTGCTTGGTAAGTAAAATACCATCTCCCTTCTACAAAAAAACTGTCTAACTCGCTCGTTAGACAGTTTTTTTCAGTCTTTATTCGCAATCAATGCTGTTTACGAAAGCAGTTCTTCTTGTACGGTGCTAATCTCTAAAGTAGTACGCAGATTGCCATCATGGTAAGAGCCGGTGAGATAAGCGATGGTGTCAGCAGGAGTCAACTCACCCATCTGTACCATTCGCGAAACCGCCTCTCGGAAAAGTTCTTTCTTGGTCTTTCCCTCTTGTGCGAATGTGGCGCTTACCCCGAAACTGAGGTTGAGAGTACGCACCAACTGCTCTTTGTAGCAAATAGCCACAATAGGCGTGGTACAACGATAAGCAGCAAGGTTGCGTGCCATCTGTCCCGTGCCGCTGTCTATCACTATAGCCTTGATATTCAACTGCTCTGCCGCTCTGATAGCCGCTTGCGCAAAGAACTCACGCTCTGGGTGGTCTGCGCCTTTTCCCAGCGCGAACCCCGGCGTGTAGTCACGGTCTTTCTCCGCCTGCTCCGCGATGTTTGCCATTGTGCTTACCGCTTGGACGGGATACTTGCCCGTGGCTGTCTCCCCGCTGAGCATGACGGCATCCGTGCGGCTGTAGATAGCGTTGGCGATGTCGGTTACCTCGGCTCGGGTAGGACGCGGGTTGGTAATCATGGAGTGGAGCATCTGCGTAGCCACGATGACGGGTTTGCGTGCTCGCCGACACTTACGGATGATGTCGTGCTGTATGCCCGGGATACGCTCAATGGGTACCTCGATACCGAGGTCGCCGCGGGCTATCATAATGCCGTAGGAGGCTGCAATAATCTCGTCGATATTGTCCACACCCTCTTGATTTTCAATCTTGGAGATAATCTGCATCGGTTTCCCCGTCTCGTTGATGACGGCTTGCACAGCCTGCACGTCTGCCGCGGAGCGCACGAAACTGTGTGCAATAAAATCGACATCCATCGTCGCGGCGAATCGGATGTTGCGAATATCCTTCTCGGTGAGCGCCGGCAACTCAATGTGCATACCCGGCACATTCACACTCTTCCGCGCGCCTAACACGCCGTCATTCTGTACGATGGCAAACACCGTATCTCCCTGAATATCACACACCTGCATATCCAGCACTCCGTCATCGAACAGGACATGGCATCCCTTCTGCACATCCTTTGCAAACGCAGGGTAAGATACATAAATTTCTCCTTGCGTGCACAGCATATCGGGATTACCGGTTATCCGCACGCGGTCGCCCGCGTGATAAGCAACGGGCTCGGCGCAGGAAGTGGTGCGAATTTCAGGTCCTTTGGTATCCAAAAGGATACCTATCCGTCGGCTCACCGCACGGGTATTTTCGATGATTTCGCGTATGCCCGCTTCATCGGCATGCGCCGTGTTGATACGCACAATGTTCATACCGGCATCATACAGCCCTTGCAGGAAAGGGACGTCGCATCGGCGGTCGCTAATGCTTGCTACAATCTTTGTCTGTTTCATATCAAGATACCTTGTTGTTATGTTGTTGAGACGCTCCTTGCAAACAGGCACACGCCGCATCAACAAACGCAATCTTGTGCAAAGATACCATAAAAATACGAGATATGCAAATTATAGTGAAGAAAAATGAAAAAATCGGACATTTGTTTGCGTATATGGAAAAAAAAGTGTACCTTTGCGCCGAATTTGCAAGACAAAAAGATGGCGAATAAGCATAAGATTATCAACGACCCCGTTTTCGGTTTTTTGAGTATTCCGAACGATTTGCTCTATGATGTATTGCAACATCCGTTGGTGCAACGATTGATACGTATTCGCCAGTTGGGTCTCTCTTATTTGGTTTATCCGGGTGCCATGCACAGCCGTTTCTCCCACTCGCTGGGAGCGATGCACCTGATGAGCGAAGCGATTGGTTCGCTGCGCGGAAAAGGTGTGGATATCAGCGAGAAGGAAGCCACGGGTGCGTTGATAGCCATCCTGCTGCACGACGTGGGGCACGGTCCGTTCTCGCATGTGCTGGAGCATACCCTCGTAGAAGGCATCACGCACGAGGAGATCTCACTGCTGATGATGGAGCGTATCAACCGCGAGTTGGGCGCACGCGAACAGCAGTTGGCAATGGATGTTGCCGACTCCTTCGATCGGACGGGACCGCTGGCGGAGGCGATTGCCATTTTCAAAGACGAGTACCCGAGACATTTCCTGCATCAGTTGATTTCCAGTCAGTTGGATGTGGACAGGATGGACTACCTCTGCCGCGATTCGTTCTTCACGGGCGTGCAGGAAGGGCGCGTGGCGAGCGAGCGGTTGCTGAAGATGCTCAATGTGGTGGACGACAGGCTGGTGATTGAGCAGAAAGGTATCTACTCGGTGGAGAAATTCTTGGTGGCGCGGCGGTTGATGTACTGGCAAGTGTATCTGCACAAAACCTCCGTGGCAGCCGAGCAACACCTTATTAAAATACTCACGCGCGCGAAGGAACTGGCGCAACGGGGCGTCCAACTATTCTGCTCGCCCGCGTTGCACTATTTCCTCTACAACCATATCACTGCGGACGATTTCTCGCTGGAACAATATGCGTTGCTGGACGATACGGACGTGCTGTCTGCCATTAAGGTGTGGATGTCGGCGGATGATATTGTGCTTGCCACATTGAGCCGTTGCTTTATCAATCGCCAACTCTTCCGCGGCAAACTGCTGACCGCTCCGCTCACGGACGAGGAGAAAGCCATGCTGCGCGAACACTATGCTAATCTGCTGCATATCAGCGAAAAAGAGGCGGAGTATTTCTTTGTGGAGCATGTCTCCACCTCCAACACCTACTCGGAGAAAGACGACTCCATTGATATACTCTATCAGGACGGTTCGGTGCGCGACATAGCCGCCGCCAGCGAGATACTTGACCTGAAAGCCCTCACCCGCAAGCCGCAGAAACTGTATGTGTTTCAGTTAGACCGCCTGACGGCGGAAAAAACGCAGCATTAAAAACGAAAACTCAGGACTAACCAGTCTTTGCTCTTTTATCAAAATATGCAATTCACCGCTCAACAGATAGCCGCCGTATTAGGCGGGAAGATATACGGCAACCCGAATGCCGCGGTGCACGATGTGGCACCTGTCGAAAACGCTGCCGAAGGGCGCTTGTCCTTCGTCTGCGAGGAGAAATACCTGCCCCATTTGGAGACCACGGGCGCCTCTGTCGTCTTGGTTACGAGCAGCCTGTTGCCTGACGCTGCCACGGCAGACTCCCGCGAGGGGAAAGCCACTCTCATTGCCGTGGAGAACGCCCGCGGGGCGATGGCGCAACTGCTGCAGATGGTCGCCGAAGTGATGAACCCGCGCAAGCAGGGCATGGAGCAACCCGCCTTCATTAGCGAGGGCGTGCAGGTGCCCGAAGATGCCTACATTGGCGCGTTTGCCTACATTGGCAAGAATGTCCGGCTGGGCAAGGGCGTACAGATTTACCCGCAGACGTATATCGGTGATAATGTGCAGATTGGCGACAACACCACGCTCTATGCGGGCGTGAAAATCTATGCCAACTGCAAGGTGGGCAACGACTGTATTTTGCATGCCGGCGTGGTGGTCGGTTCCGATGGTTTCGGTTTCGAGCCCGACGCGCAGGGTATCAACCGCAAAGTGCCGCAGATAGGCAATGTGATTATCGAAGACGATGTGGAGATAGGTGCGAACACCACCATTGACCGCGCCATGATGGGCTCGACCATTGTGCGCAAGAACGCCAAACTGGACAACCTCGTGCAGGTGGCGCACAATGTGGAAGTGGGCGAATCAACCTTCATGTGCGCACAAGTGGGCGTGGCTGGCAGCACGAAAATCGGACACCATTGTATCTTGGCAGGACAGGTGGGCGTGGCAGGACACATTGAGATAGCCGACCGCTGCGTTTTCGGCGCGCAAGCCGGCGTGGCTGGTTCTGTGCGCAAACAGGGCATGTACCAGGGTTCGCCTGCCATAGACGCGATGAACTGGCGGCGTTCCTCCGTCGGTTTCAAGCAACTGCCCGATATAATGAAGAAAATCAATGAATTAGAGAAGAAATTATGAAACAGCATACACTGAAAAAGTCTTTCTCCTTCGAGGGGAAAGGACTGCATACCGGTCTGTTTATCCACGCTGCGTTCCTCCCCGCGGAGGCGGACACGGGCGTGCAACTGTGCCGCACCGACCTGCCGGGCAAGCCCGCTTACCGGGCGCTCGCCGACTATGTGTCCGCCACCGAGCGAGGCACCGTCTTGGAGCGTGGCGCGTGGAAAATCAGCACCGTGGAGCACGCGCTCTCCGCGCTCTACGCCATGGGCGTGGACAACTGCCGGATAGAGGTGGACGGACCCGAACTGCCGATACTGGACGGCAGCGCCAAACTCTTCGTCAAAGCCGTACAGGAAGCAGGTTTGCAGGAGCAGGACGCCGATCAACAGGTGTTCGTTGTAACGGAACCTATTGAATATCAGTCGGAACACGGCAACAAGATGATACTCCTCCCCTGCGACCGCTTCGAGGCGGAGGTTACCATTACTTACCCCACGGGACTGCTCCGCGAGCAGCACGCCGAGTTGCGCGACCTTGCTGAGTACCCCCGCGAGATAGCCGCGGCACGCACTTTCTGTTTCGTCCGCGAGATAGAGCCGCTCATGCGCATGGGGCTTATCAAGGGCGGCGACCTCCAAAACGCGCTGGTCATTTACGAAACGCCCATGTCGCAGGAGGGACTGGACTACATGACCGACAAACTCGGACAGCCGCGGCTCGACGCCACCAAACTCGGCTACCTCTCGCCGCTCAACTACCAGAACGAACCCGCCCGCCACAAGTTGCTCGACCTCATTGGCGACATGTCGCTGCTCGGCTGCCGCATACGGGGGCGTATCATTGCGCTCCGTCCCGGGCACACCTTCAACACCCAATGTTGCAGGCAACTGCGCAACAAGGTGCTGAGTTGAAACCTGCAAGAAACAATACTAAATACACCTTTTGGGATAAGAAAATAGGAACATTCCTGTCCGCGAGTTTGTCGCGGGTCGGTCGCGGGTCGGTCGCAGGTCGGTCGCAGGTCGCCAAATGGTTCAAAATAGTCCAAAAGGATAATAATTAGCAATATGGAACATAGCAACATGAACTACATTCATCCCGAAGCCAAACTGGACCCCACCGTACAGGTCGGTCCTTTCGTGTACATTGACAAAGATGTGGAGATAGGGGCAGGCACCGTCATTGACGCCAACGCCACCATTCTTGAGGGCACGCGCATAGGCAAGAACTGCCATATCTTCCCCTCCGCCGTGGTGGGCGCCATTCCCCAAGACCTCAAGTTCAAAGGCGAGAAGACCTATGTCTTCATTGGCGACAACACCACCATTCGCGAGTGCGCCACCGTCCACCGCGGCACCGCCAGCAAGGGCAAGACCATTGTGGGTAACAACTGCCTTATCATGGCGTACAGCCATGTGGCGCACGACTGTATCCTCCACGACCATATCATTATGTCCAACGCCACACAGTTGGCGGGCGAAGTGGAGGTGGACGACTGGGCAATCCTCGGCGGCGGCACGCTCGTGCACCAGTTCACCCATATTGGTGCCCATGTGATGATTCAGGGCGGAACCCGCGTCAACAAAGACATTCCCCCCTTCATTATCGCCGCGCGCGACCCCGTTTCCTATTGCGGAATCAACTCCGTCGGCTTGGGGCGTCGTGGCTTTACCAAGGAGCAGGTGGCGTCCATACAGGACACCTATCGCCTCATTTACATGTCCGGACTGAATGTGTCGCAGGCGCTGGAACAAATCCTCGCCAACCTGCCGCAGACGCCCGAACGCGACCTGATAGTGGACTTCATTAAAGCATCGCCGCGCGGCGTAGTACGCGGAATCAACTAAAAACACTCAACACTAAACTCTCAACACTAAACACTAAACTAATCATCATGGAAGAGAAAAGTTTGAATTTCATTGAGCAGATTGTAGAGAAAGACCTGCAAG
>JBJEJX010000088.1:0-21404 GCA_051878345.1 Paludibacteraceae bacterium
CCCAGAACTCGCCGAGGTAGTTGCCTTGCCCGTCGTAGTTGATACGCAGCACATCAGGGTCGAACCATACCTTGCGTCCGCCGAGGGTGGAGTGTCCTTTCTGCTTGAGCGTGATACTCTTCACCTCAAACTTCGTCAGCACGTTGCCCCGCGCCGTGCGGCTCTTCACCGCCAACTCGCTCAGGTCTTTGCATACCTCCAACTTCTTCAAGTGTAGAGCGGGCTTCAACTGTATGCGTATCACCTCCGCCTCGCCGTTCGGGTTGGCGGTGAAATACACCACCTTGCTCCCTGCTTTGCCTTGCGTGAGGTCATACTCTTTGTCGCGCGACACACCCGTCACGCTGAACCGCTTCATATAATACACCCCGCCTTTCCCGTCGCGATACACCACGTTGTATATCGTTCGGTCATCATTGCGCTTGAAGATAGCGATATGCAGTATGTCCGTCCCTATAAACAGCTTCTCCGCCACGCGCAGCACCTTGTATTTGCCGTCTTTGTGAAATACGATGATGTCGTCTATATCCGAGCAGTTGCATAGGAACTCGTCCTTCTTCAGTCCCGTTCCCACAAAGCCTTCCGCGCGGTTGATATAGAGTTTCTCGTTCGCTTCCACCACGGTCTTCACGTTGATGTTCGCAAAGTTCCTCACCTCCGTCCTGCGCGGGTACTTGCCGCCGTATTTCTGCTTGAGCATCTCAAACCAGTCTATCGTGTAGTCGGTCAGATGTGCCAAATGTTTCTGGCAGGCTTTTATCTGCTTGTCGAGGTCGCGCATCAACTCGTCCGCTTTCTTCGAGTCGAACTTCGTGATACGAATCATGCGTATCTCAAACAGTTTCTCGATGTCTTCTTGCCTTACTTCGCGTATCAGTTGCGCTTTCCACGGCGTGAGTGCCTTGTCCACAAACGCAATCAGTTTCTCTTTGTTCGGTGCGTTCTCGTAACCCTCTTCCTTATAGATACGGTTCTCGATAAATATCTTCTCCAGCGAGGTGTAGAAGTATTTCTCTTCCAGTTCGGCTTTCTCTATCTCCAGTTCCCATTTCAGCAACGCCATCGTGTTGTCCACCGACATCCGCAGCAGGTTGCTCACCGTGGTGAATATCGGCTTCTTGTTCTGCACCACGCAGCAGTTAGGCGAGATGTTCACCTCGCAGTCGGTGAAAGCATAGAGCGCGTCTATCGCCTTGTCCGACGAAGAGCCGGGTGCCAACTGTACCACGATACGCGCCGTCTCTGCCGTGAAGTCGTCCACCTTGCGGATTTTTATCTTCCCCTTTTGGTTCGCCCGCAGGATGGTCTCGATAATCTTCGTTGTCGTGGTGCCGTAGGGTATCTCGGTGATAACCAGTGTCTTGTTGTCGTCTGCCTTCTGTATCTTCGCCCGGATCTTCACTGTACCGCCTCGTTCGCCGTCATTGTAGCGGCTCACGTCTATCTCGCCGCCCGTCGGGAAATCGGGATAGAGCACGAACTCCTCCCCGCGCAGGTACGCCAGCGCCGCATCGCATATCTCGCAGAAGTTATGCGGCAGTATCTTCGAGTTCAGACCTACTGCAATGCCTTCCACACCCTGTGCCAACAGCAACGGGAACTTTATCGGCAGGTGGATAGGCTCTTTCTTCCGCCCGTCATACGACAGCATCCAGTGCGTCGTCTTCGGGTTGAACACCGTATCGAGGGCAAACTTGCTCAACCGCGCCTCGATATAACGGGGTGCCGCCGCGCCGTCGCCCGTGAGGATATTCCCCCAGTTTCCCTGACAGTCTATCAGCAGGTCTTTCTGCCCTAATTGCACGAGTGCGTCTCCGATGCTCGCATCGCCGTGCGGGTGGTACTGCATGGTCTGTCCCACGATGTTCGCCACCTTGTTCATCTTGCCGTCGTCCACGCACTTCATCGCGTGCAGGATACGGCGTTGCACGGGCTTCAAGCCGTCCTCTATGGCGGGGACGGCTCGTTCCAGTATCACATACGAAGCATAGTCCAAGAACCAGTCTTGGTACATGCCCGTCAAGTGATACTTCACAGCATCATTGAAGGCATTCTCGCTCATACGCGCGGATTACTCAACGAATTTGTTTACAACGATGTAGGTCAGGATACCTGCCAACTCGGTAGCCAAACCTGCCACCAGCAGCCAGTTGGTCTGCATGGCGAAATTGTAAACAACCAGGAATGCGACACCCACGAGAAGGATGATTACGCCTAAGTTTTTCAGTAATGCGTTCATATCGTGTTAGAATAATAAGATTAGTCCGTGTAAAGTTGCGTGGGAATTACGCCCTATTCGTTTTCCCAAATCGGCTGCAAAGTTACGACTTTTTTTTGAAAAAAGCAAACCTTCCATGTTTTTTTTGCATTTTTCAGTGCTTCAAGCACCCGATAGGCACCACATACACACCATCAGTGCGCCGATAGGCATACCTGCCCAGACCCACCAGCACCATCATAAACGAGGGGGCGGGCATACGGTCGGTATCTATCTTGCTTGCCAGCGAGATCAGCGTCTTCACGCCGCTTTCGATATTGTCGTCGCCGCCCAATTTTATCTCCACCAGTCCGTAATGTCCGTTTCTCAAATGAATCACCGCATCGCACTCCAAGTTGTTCTTGTCGCGGTAGTGATACACCTGTCCTTCCTGCGCCTCGGCATACACGCGCAGGTCGCGCACCGCCATGGTCTCGAACAACAGCCCGAAGGTGTTCAGGTCGCGCTGCAAGTCCTTCGGACCTAAGCCCAGCGCCGCAGTGGCAATGCTTGCATCTACAAAATAACGGGTGTCTGCCGATCGGATAGCCGTCTTGCTCCGCAGGTTGGGATTCCACGCCGGCATGTCTTCCACCACAAATATCTTCTTCAGCGCACTGATATACGATGCTACGGTATCTTCATCCAGCGAGTCGCTGTCGTTCGCCAGCATGTCCTGCCGAATGGTCGATAGCGTTGCTTGTGAGCCCTGATTCCTGCTCAGGCTCCGCATCAGCCGCGCCACGCGGTCAGGGTCGCGCCGCACATTGTCCGCTCGGCTGATATCCGACTCCTCGCCGTTGCCGTAACCCACCACGCCGTTGTAGTAGAGTTTTGCCTGATTGAGTGCGGTTCGCTCCGTGGGTCTGTCCACGGCAAAAGGCCAACCGCCGCGGCATATCAGGAACGCCAGCCGGTCAATATCTATCTTCGCGTTGCCGGCTATCTGCTCCGGTGCATCAAACAATTGTGCTATGCTGACTTCGCCGCTGCTGTCCTCCGACTCGTACAGCGACATCGGACGCATGGTCATTGGCGCAATCCTGCCGATGCCGGAGTGGATAATCTGGTCACTGTTCACCGGCACAGCCGACCCCGTCAGGATGAACTGCCCCACATCGCGGCGGTGGTCCACCTCAAACCGCACCGCATCCCACAGCCTCGGCACCACCTGCCACTCGTCTATCAGCCTCGGAGTGGCACCCTGCAAGAAGAACTTCGGGCTCGACTGCGCATACTGCACGTTGCGCAAACCCTCCTCGGGGTCTGCCATATACACCACGCTGCCAGCTGCCTGCTCCGCGGTAGTGGTCTTTCCGCACCATTTGCTGCCTCTCACCAGCACCGCACCGCACGACTCCAGCAGGTCTTGTAGCACCGCATCCGCAATACGCTTCTTGTAGGCTGCTTTTATGCCCGCTTCTTCTTCTATTTTCTGCTCCATTTTGTCCTCCGTTTCCAATGGCAATTTTTGTTCGATTTTCAATTCCGAGTGCAAAGGTACAAAAAATAAATGATACCACCAAATAAATAATTAAAAATCAGCACTTTTTACTGATTTTTACCCGTTTCGTTCGGTCATTTGGCGCTAATCCGTTCGGTCGTTTGGCGGTAATCTGTTCGGTGATTTGGCGGTAATTCGTTCGGTTGTTTGGCGGTAATCTGTTCGGTTGTTTGGCTATGTGCTCATAGTTATTTACTTCATCGCCCGAACCATTCCGCCGGGCAGCGACTTGACCAGCCCTTCCATCTCCATCATCATCAACTCGTTCACCACCTGCGCATAGTCCAACCCCGTCTCCATCACAACTATATTGATATGCAGCCCGTCCTCCTGCTCGTGTAACTTGTCGAGCAGGGTGCGCTGCACATCCGTCAGCGGCATGGTGAAATCCACTATCTCGGTCTGCACAGGTGCCGTTCGGGTAGCCCAGCCCATAGCCTCTATGAGGTCGTCCGCGCCACCGATGAGTTGCGCTTTCTGCTTGCGAATCAGGTCGTTGCAGCCCTGCGACTGCTCGTCCGTCGGTCTCCCGGGGCAGGCGAACAGGTCGCGGTCGTAGTCCAGCGCCATCTGTGCGGTGATGAGTGCTCCGCCTTTGGCTTTCGACTCCACCACAATCACTGCATCTGCCAGTCCTGCGATGATACGGTCGCGTGCCACGAAATGCCACGGGTCGGGGCGTGTGCCGCTCACGTACTCCGTCAGCAGCCCCCCGTGCTCCAGCGAGGCGACTGCCACGTTGCGGTGCAATGCGGGATAGACCCTGTCCAGCCCGTGCCCGAGTACCACTATCGTCGGGATACCCGCTTCGATAGCCGCGCGGTGTGCCGCCACATCAATGCCGTAGGCTAATCCGCTGACAATGGTCAGGTTGGGCACCCGTTGCGCAAGGTCAAGTACCAACTGCCGCGTCAGCTCTTTCCCGCGGTCGGTGGCGTTGCGCGTACCGACCACCGACACCATCTTCCCCTCGTTCACTCGCAGGTTGCCCTTGCCGAAGAGCAACAGCGGTCGGTCGGGACATTGCCGCAAGCGAAACGGATACTCCTCGTCCTGACACCAATAGGTGATGATATGGTGTTTCTCCACAAACGCCAACTCTTTCTCCGCCCGCTGCAACGCATCCCCCATCCCTTTCTCCGTCAGGTGGTGCCATGCCTCTTCCGCAGAACCGTATTTTTCAAGCCATTGCAGCGCCACACGATTCCGCTTCTCAAACAGTAAACTGAAAGCAATCTGATACAGCAACATAAGACACTATTCGCAAGAGGGAACCCGTTTTCGCACCACGCGGTATATCGCCACCAGCGCCAGTCCGATGGTCGCGCCGACCATATCCGCCACGAAGTCTATCCAGTCGCCTGTCCGCGTGCGGGTACAGGTGGCTTGCAGCACCTCCATCAGTCCGCCGTAGCCCGCCGTCAGTACCCACGCCACAGCATAATGCACCCACAGCCCCTTGCGCCTCTCCTTGCCGAGAGCCGCCACGGGCAACAGCAACGCCACCGCTTGCACCACGTACATCAGCGTGTGCCATGTCTTGTCGCTCCATCGGAGCACCAGCGGCGGCAGAGTAGGGTGTTCCCACAGCGAGAGCAGCGCGATAACTATCGCCACTATCGCAGCCGGTAAATACCATGCATATTTCCGCCAACTATTCATGGATGATGCAGTCTTTATTCACTTCTATTCCCGCTGACCACTAACCACTAACCACTGACCACTAATCACTGACCACTAATCACTAATCACTGACTCACAATTTCTTCCCGAAGCACAGGTCGCCCGCGTCGCCCAGTCCGGGCACGATGTACTTGTGTTCGTTGAGCGTGGGGTCGATGGCGGCGCACCAGAGCGTGATGTTCGGCTGGTCGCCCAGCGTGTCTTGCAAGTACTGAACGGCTTGTGTCGTCCCGATGGTGCAGCAGAGGTGCGTCGCTGCGGGGGTGCCGTGGCTCAGCAGGGCGCGGTATGCCACTTCCATCGACATGCCCGTCGCCAGCATCGGATCCACCAGCATCAGCGTCTTGCCCTCCAACTGCGGAGCCGCCAGATACTCCGCCACTATCTCTATCTCCTCCTCGCCGTAGCGGTTGCGTCCCCAGCGGCGGAATGCGCTCAGAAAGGCGTTCTCCGCGCGGTCGAACATGTTGAGGAACCCTTGGTGCAGCGGCAGCCCTGCGCGGAGCACTGTCGCCAGCACCACTTGGTCGGTCGGCACCATCACCTCTGCCACATCCAGTGGTGTCTGCACCTGCTCCGGCGCGTAGGTCAGTTCGCGGCTCACCTCCACCGCCATCACCTCCCCGATGCGCTCGATGTTACGGCGGAAACGAAGACTGTCGTGCTGAATATCTATACTGCGTATCTCTTTCAGATACTGGTTCAGGAGCGAGTTCTGCTCCGACAAGTTGATTACCTTCATGGTGTTACAAAGATTTAATTTGCCCGCAAAGGTACGCAAAAAAAATGAATTGTGCAACATAATGCCCTAAAAATTGCCATTATTCGCCCCAAAACGCCTTTTTCGCTTGCATGTCTCAATTATTTTTCGTATCTTTGCCACTCGGAATGATATGCGGGTTTCCGTCCGCGCTGCGTGGTGCAGCCGAAGACCGCGACTTTTTGAAGATTACCGAACCATGTATTTCGTCCTTACCACTTCTTCTATATGGCATCTCTGCCGCTCGTCTTTCGACGGGCTGCCGTGGGTGGACTCCCCGCGTTTGGAGATTCCCGACGGCGAGCGGCACAAGACCCTCGCCACCGTCGAGTGTATCTGGCAGTTCCTCCTTGACCATCGCGCCACGCGCGAGGATATCCTCATTTGCGTGGGCGGCGGCGTGGTGTGCGATCTCGGCGGCTTCGCCGCCTCCACCTACAAGCGCGGCATGCCCCATATCAATGTCCCCACCACGCTCCTTGCCATGGTCGATGCGGCTTCCGGCGGCAAGACGGGTTTCGACTACGGCGGTATCAAGAACGCCGTAGGCACCTACGCGCCGCCTCTCGACACCCTCGTCCTCCCCTCGCTCATCACCTCCCTGCCCCCGCGCGAACTGTTCAGCGGCTACGGCGAGATGCTCAAGCACGCCCTGCTCGACACCCCCGACCATTGGCACTGCCTCCTTCGGCTCGACCTCGAGACGGAGACGGGACTGCAAGCCCTCATGCCTCTCATCGCACGCTCGAGGGCGGTGAAAGATCGTATCGTGCAGGCAGACCCCCGCGAGCAGGGGCTCCGCCGTGCACTCAACCTCGGGCACACCATTGGACACGCCCTCGAAGCGCAGATGCTCGCCGCCGGACAGCCCGCGCCCCACGGCTACTGCGTCGTCTGGGGCATGGTCGCCGCCCTCTACCTCAGCGTTCTGCGTTGCGGCTTTCCGCGAGAGGTGCTTCGCCAACTTGAGCAGACCATGCTCCGCTACTACGGCCGCCCCGTCTGCGACTGCCGAGACCAAACCCGCCTCCTCGACCTCATGCGACAGGACAAAAAGAATACCGCGGAGGGTGTGCGGTTTACCCTCCTGCAACGCATTGGCGAACCCGTATCGGAAACCGTTTCGCCTTCCGACCTCCGAGAAGTCGTGGAATATCTTTTTTCTTTGTAAAAAAACTGCCCAATGGCACTCACTCCCGTTTCACGCCGCGGCAGCAGGCGCACAATCCGGTGAGGTAGCAGTCTTCGTGCAACAACTTATAGCCTTCGGGAAGAGAAAAAGCACGCACATCCGACAGGGGCATGTCCTCTATATTTCCGCATCTGATACAACGGAAATGGGCGTGGCGGTGTTTCTCTATATCGTATCGGGTAGTGCCTTCGGTAATCTGCAACGCAACCAGTGCGCCGCAGGAGGTCAAACTTTTGAGCGTATTGAATACCGTGGCACGCGCCACACATATCCTCTTGTCCAGCAGACCGTTGTATATCTCATCCGCCGTGGGATGCGTGTGATGATTTAGCAGATAATCTACGATGTAGGCTCGCTCACGAGTGTATTGTATCCCGTGTCGCTCCAAAAAATCACGGCTATCCATCATGAACTTGCTTTCTTTGGTTAATTTCTGCGCAAAGGTACAAAAAAAATACGATTTACACAAAAAAAATGCGGAAAAACTTGCGTATATCATAAAAAAGCAGTACTTTTGCGTAGTATTTAGATTTAATCTAACATCAAATAAGATAATCAAACAAATAAACTAACAACAACGACTATGGCAAACAAGTATGCCGGTACCCAGACCGAGAAAAATCTGGAGATTGCATTCGCAGGCGAATCGCAAGCACGCAACAAGTACACCTATTTTGCAAGCAAGGCGAAGAAAGAAGGTTTTGAGCAGATTGCCGCTCTCTTTCTGAAGACTGCTGACAACGAGAAAGAACATGCCAAACTATGGTACAAAGAACTGCACAACGGTATTGGCGACACCGCAGACTGCCTGCTGAAAGCAGCCGAAGGTGAGAACTACGAATGGACGGATATGTACGCAGGGTTTGCAGAGACCGCGGAAAAGGAAGGATTTCCCGAGTTGGCAGCCCGTTTCCGCATGGTAGCCGAGGTGGAGAAACACCACGAGGAGCGCTATCGCGCACTGCTTCACAATGTGGAAGCACAAGAAGTGTTCAAGAAATCTTCCGTCAAAGTATGGGAGTGCCGCAACTGCGGACATATCATGGTGGGCGATGCCGCTCCCGAGATTTGCCCCGTTTGCCTGCACGCACAAGCCTACTTTGAGGTACATGCGGAGAACTACTAAATCATTAACCCTTAATTTCTAATTAACTATGCGCAGTATCACGACGTTTGATTTGCAGTATGCCCACCGTTTCTACGGTTTTCAAGGGGAAGCACAGTACCTGCACGGGCATACCGGTGTCCTCACGATTGAGGTAGAGGACAGTATTAACGAAGGTGTCAACATGGTATATCCCTGCAACGAGATTCAGAAAGTGGCATGGAGCCTGTTGAAGAATTTTGACCACGCGCTCATCCTCCGCGAGGACGACCCGCTGCTGCCTGCTATTCTTGATGTATATGAGAAGCAAGGCATTAAGAACGGGCACCCGCGCAACACCATGAAAGGTGAAGCGTTCCACACCGAGTTGGCAACGGCTTATCCCGACTGCCGACTGGTGGTAACCAAGGAGACCATGACCGTGGAAGGCATGATAAAGATTGTCTATGACCTGCTCAAGGACAAACTGAACATTGCCAAGATTACTTTCACCAGCGGTGTGAATGCGGCATCTGCCGAGTTCCCTGCTCGCCATGAGATCGACCGTTGCCCGCTCTGCGGTATCTCGCTGGACGAGAACGGCGTTTGCCCGAAGTGCGGCTACAAGAAGAAGTAATCTTCCCTTCCGCACCGCGTTGCGGTGCCACTGAGGAGCGGCTGTCTGACATTTGTCGGGCGGTCGCTTTTCGTTAACGGCAGGGGCTTGTGCCGGTGAGATGGGGCGGCTTTTCTTCTCGTTCCCGATAGGTCGAGACCCGCGACCGACCCGCGACCGACCCGCGATAGACCTGCGACCGACCTGCGATAATGTTGCGATAGACCCGCGATAATGTTGCGATAGACCCGCGACCTGCACACACGCAGAGCCATAAACTTATGGCTCTGCGCAATCATGTATATCTGCCAATCGGCTTTGCTATTTGCCTTGATAGATGTATTTGAGTGCGCGGAGGAGTTGGTTGTCTTCGCCGCTGTTGAGCAACGCATCTACATCCAGCGGGCACTCTATGTCGGGGGTATGCCCGTATCCTTCCAGGGAGCGGAAAGTGCCGTCCGGCGCAGGCAGTTCCACTTGCCAGGTGCAGGTGTAGGCGTAATAGTAGTCGTCATATTCCGGGTAATTCCCCAGATAGTTGAAGGGTCCCGTCCATGTGTTGTCGTACAAACCGGAGTTGAGACAACCCGTGCCTCCAAAAGAGCGTTCACCGATAGTAACGCCGTTGGGCAGCGAGGAAACGAAGTTTGCGCTCACTTCTGCCATGCTGACAGAGTGCATGTTTTGCAGATAGACGATGGGTATCTCTCCGAGGTCTCCCACATAATAGGAGTCGCCGGTTTGCGGGATGATGCTAAACTCTTGCCATGCGCCGAAGTCGTAATGTCCGAGCCCTGTCTTGTTGCGCTGGCGCTTGAAGACTTTTTCCTCGGATAGATAATAACCGAACAGGTAGTGCACATCGTCAACCGCGCCGCCTACGTTGTCGCGGCAGTCGATGATGATGGCTTTGAGTTTGCCTTGGTCGTGTAAGGTCTTTACGCTTTGGAAGAAAGCATGTAGCGCCTCATCGCCTTTAGCGTGTGCCTGAGAGATTGCAAATCCCGAGAAATGCAAGTAAGGGATACTTTCATCGATAACGGCAGATAGGAAATCCGTACCATTTAGCACACTATGCTGCACTTTGTCTGCTCGCAGTAGCCCTGCATCGTGCATAGAAAACAGTGACAGCATCTGTATCTTGTAACTGACTTGGTTATGGTAATCGGGGCGAGCCGCCACTTTTTCATCTTGCGGTCCATATTCGATCAAGTATCGGTTCGTCTTGTTCCATATCCCTATCGACAGGTGTCCGTCTATCATGTCGTGCGCCATGGTTCGGAGGGCGTCTTGAATCTCTTGGTTTGACACGCTGTCTTGGCGGTCTAACTGCTGTACCATAGGGTGGACAGCCTCCCAGCGGGCGTCCCAGTCCACGGTGTCGATATCCCAAAAGATATACGACTGGTCTATGCCCTGCCACAAGCCGTAAAACAATTCTTCGTAAGTATTGGAGAACTTATCTAACGTAACAACACTATTGGGGTTGTATATCTCCGAACTATGGTCTCGGCAGGCGGAGAGGACTGCCGAGAGCGCCAAAAGGATGTAGAGGTAATTCTTTTTCATAGCGGTAGAGTGTTATTTTTGCGGGAAGACATATCCGATGGCGATTTGCAGGGCGGCGGTGGTGTGGTAGCCGGGCTGCTGATAGTGGTCGGAGCCGGTGAGGTGGTTGTTGACCAGACCGTAGTAGCAGACCCCTTCGAGGGCGAGGAAGAGGCGGACGGGGGTGGTATAGGTGATGCCGACGCGTCCCACCAGTCCGGCATCGAAACGGCGGTCGCGACGCTTGTCGAAAGCATACGGTTCTTCTACCACGTAGGTGTCATAGCCCTGTGTTTGCAGGTCTTCCAGCCATTGCTTGTGGTACTCGTCCTGCATCTGTGCGGTGTATTTGCCGGATGTCCAATGCCCCGCGTAGCCGCCTATGTCGGCATAGCCGCGCACATACTTGCCGCCGAAAGAGAAACTGAGGGTGATCGGCAGCAGGTGGTAGGTATTGGTATATTGATACTGCTCTTGCTGTATATCTCCATCAAGGTCTGTCCAATCGCGGAGATAGAAGCGGGAGGTGTAGTTGCGTTGCGCCATAGTCCAGTCGAGACGCAAGCCGAGCCAGTCGAAGAAATTATACTGTGCGGTGATACCCATGGTGCCGCCCCAGCCGGGGGAGATCACACGGTCGTAGGCGTAGGTGTTCTCCTGCGTGTAGCAGTTGAGGTCGGCACCCGCGGTTACGCCCAGCCGCCATTGGGCATTAACGGCTGCCAGCGAGCATATGCCCGCCAGCAGCAAAACGAAGATACGATGAGAAGTCATAAATTCACTACTGATTGGTAACTCTTACCGTGCCAATGGTTTTGGGTAAGTTTTTTGAAAAATATGTTGCAATCTTCCCTCCCTTGACTGACAAACTATCGGATGCAGAGTCTCCTTCGACTTTTACTTTCTTGCCTGCGGCATTGTAATAAGTGAGGGTATATTCAAAACGTCTTGATAGCCTGTATTTTTGCGTGGTATCAACCTTGGTCTCATCCAGTTTGCCATCAAGGACGTAAATCAATGAGTCAGGGAATGCGGTGATGGTGTCTGCTAAAGTGCAGACGGTATCGTTGGCAGTGAAGTTCTTTACCACAACACCGTTTCGCAGCAGTTGCATGTCGCCAATGCTTACAAAGTCATTGCTGATGGCGATAGTAGCCACTACGACAGACGACGCAATGGTTCTGTCCTGTGAGGAACCCGGATCCCCCGCTGTCTCATTGCATGCTGTGAATGCGAGTGTTGCCATGGCGGTTGCTGCCGAGAGCAGGAAAATTTTTGTTTTCATTTTCTATAAATTATTTTTAGTTAATGTATGGTTTGCAATGCGTATGGTTGCGCACTGCATAGGTCACGGTTTTGGAACAACGGTGCAAAGTTAATACATTCTTTTGAGATATGCAAAAAAAAGTGTATGAAAAGTGTTGTCTTTTTGTGCTTTTGTTTTGCCGGAATTATTATGATTAATGTTTTGTGATGGTAGCGGGGATAGTTTGGACGAGTGTCTAAACGGACGCGGAAAAGGATTGAAAACGGCAGGGACATAGGCGTAAAAAATACAATAGTTTAGGCGGTCGCCTAAACTGTTGCATTATGAGGACAGCGGATTGCATAGCAATCACGGTGCAAAGAGACTGCTGTTTTTTGTCTGTGCAAATAAGAGGCTGTTCTTTGTCGTCCCATGCCTTGTACAAACAACGGACAAAAACAAAGAACAAGGACAAAATAGTCTCATAGATAGTATTTTGTCCTTGTTCCCGGTTCTTGGCTTCCGGCTCCCGGTTCTAACCAACCACTCCGCTGAAGCCCATGAATGCCATGGCGAGCAAGCCGGCGGTGAGCAGTGCGATGGGCGTGCCTTCCATTGCTTTCGGCACTTTGTTCATCGACAACTGCTCGCGGATACCTGCGAACAGCACGAGGGCGAGCGCGAAGCCGAGGGCGGTGCATACTGCGTACCACAGACCCGTCCAGAGGCTTGCCTCCGCGCCGCCGGGCAACTTATTCACCAACATTTCGGGAGTAGCCACGATAATAGCCACACCGAGGATACAGCAGTTGGTGGTAATCAGGGGCAGGAACACACCCAGCGCCTGATACAGAGCGGGGCTGATTTTCTTGAGCACAATCTCAATCATCTGCACCAATGCCGCAATCACAAGGATAAAGACAATGGTTTGCAGGAATCCCAGCCCGAAGCGGTTGAGCAACATCTGCAGCAGGTAGGTCAGCAGGGTGGCGAGCGCCATCACGAAAGTAACGGCGGCGCCCATACCCAACGCCGTATCTATCTTCTTACTAACACCCAAAAACGGGCAGATACCTAAGAACTGCGACAGCACTACGTTGTTTACAAGGATAGCGCTAATAAATATCAATAGGTAAACCATAGTTGTGTTTTTTATGGATAGAGGATGAAGGACGAAGGAGAAAGACTTGCTACGCGCCTCTGTGAGTTTTCCGGGTCGAGGCCATCCGGTCTTTTACCCTTTTATCCTTGTTCCTTAATCCTTATTTTTTCAGTTTGTTAACTAATGCCATTACATACGCCAGTGCGATGAACGCGCCCGGAGCCAGCACGAAGACGAGCATGCCGTAGTTCTCGGGGAAGATGGCGAAATCAAAAATCTTGCCCGTGCCCAGCAGTTCGCGGATGGCGCCGAGGATGGTCAGCGCCAGCGTGAAGCCGAGACCCATACCGATACCGTCCAGTGCGGAGAGGCCTACGTTGTTCTTCGCGGCAAATGCCTCTGCGCGTCCCAGCACGATACAGTTCACCACAATCAGCGGGATGAACAGACCGAGTGCATCATAGATGGCGGGCAGGTATGCCTGCACCAGGAGTTGCACCATGGTCACGAACGATGCAATCACCACGATGAAAGCGGGGATACGCACCTTATCGGGAATCAGGTTCTTCAAGAGAGAGATAACGATATTCGAGCAGATGAGCACCGCCGTGGTGGCAAGACCCATTGACATACCGTTGATGGCAGAGGTGGTAGTAGCCAGCGTGGGGCACATACCCAGCACGAGAGCAAAGGTGGGGTTCTCGCGCAGAATGCCGTTGGTTAGTGTTTTTAATGCCTTATTCATAGCCTGTTAGACAATTTTGACAATTCTACAATTAGTGTTTGCACGGGTGCTCGCCTTCGTGTTGGCAGTTGCCGCACTGACCTTCGCATGCCGCACCTTTGGTCTTGCAGCATTCCTCAACGGGTTTGCCGCACTCGCAGGTCGCAGCCGCACCGTCTTCCGACACTTTCGGCTCTGCCTGCTGGCTGGCGCCGGACGCTGCCTGAACCTCACCCTCGGTGTAGGCGGAGTATGCCTTGTTCACGGCTTCCAGGAAAGCACGGCTGGAGATGGTGGCCGCCGTGATGGCATCCACGTCGCCGCCGTCCTTGCTCACGGTCATCGCACCGTCGGCCTTGCGCCCGATGATGTTCTGCCCTGCCTTGTCGGCGTTCTTGAACCACTCTACGATATGCGTGCCCAAGCCCGGGGTCTCTCCCTGCTCCAGCACCTCATAGCCCGTGATATGGCTGTCGTTGTCAAAACCCACCATCAGGCGAATCTTGCCACCGAAGCCGTTCGACTCGGTCTCCACGGCAGCCCCTGCGAAGGTGTCCCCCGTATAGGCTTTGTGCACAACCAGACCCTGAACGGTCTCGGGGTCGGCTATACGGTCGTGCGAAGGAAGAACGGCACTGATGGCAGCCGCCTGTTTGGCTATCTTCTGCGCCTTGATATTCTCTTGCGTCAGCAGGTAAACACCTGCCAAAGCCGCCGCTGCCACCAACGCAATGCAGGTCAGCGATAGCGTCATATTCAGAAATGTACTCTTTAACTTTGCCATAGTTGTTCCCTCCTTATTTCTTTTTCTCGCCGAAGCGTTTCGGACGAATATGGTTCAACAACGGAACGCAAGCGTTCATAATCAGAATGGCAAACGACATACCTTCGGGGTAAGCGCCCCATGTACGAATCACCATCACAATCACACCGATGCCCACGCCGAAGATGATTTTTCCCCAACCGGTCATAGGCGAGGTAACATAGTCTGTCGCCATGAAGAACGCACCCAGCATGATACCGCCGGTGCAGAGCGTCATTGCCACATACTGTGCGGTGGTGAGCCCTTCGGGCAGTGCGCCGCACCAGCCCGTGATGGCTGCAAACAGTGCCACCGTAGCCAGTATGCTGACGGGGATATGCCATGTTATCACGCGTGTAACAATCAGGAAGATTCCGCCGACGAGCAGGAGCAGTGCGCTCACCTCACCGAGCGAACCGCCCATCACGCCGAGGAAGGCGTCCCACAGGTCGGGCAGTTGGCTCACTACGGATGCGTCGCCCGCTTTCAGACCCTGCTTGAGCAGCGCCAGCGGGGTGGCACCCGTCTCGGCGTCCACGTAACTGCCTGCAAAACCCAGCGGGCGCGGCCAAGTGGTCATCTGTACGGGGAACGAGATGAGCAGGAAGACACGCCCCACCAGCGCGGGGTTGAAGGGGTTTTGCCCCAGTCCGCCGAACGACATCTTACCAACGCCGATGGCTACCAGTGCGCCAATCAGCACTATCCACCAAGGCAGGTTGCTCGGCAGGTTGAATGCCAGCAGCAGACCTGTCAATACGGCCGAGAAGTCTCCAATCATAGGAGTCTCGCGGAGCAGGAACTTCGTAATCAGCCACTCGAACAGCACGCAGGCTGCCACGCTGATTGCCGCAGTAATCAAAGCCCCCAAACCGAACTCAATGACCGACATCACGTATGCCGGCAGCAGAGCCAGTATGACAAGGAGCATATTTTTCCGAACACTATCGTTGTTGTGTACGTGCGGTGCCGGAGATACAATTAACTTTTGCATATTTCTTGTTAGGATTTTATGACCGTTTCACTGAAAGACCGCTTCGCTGTCCGACTGCTTTCGCTATCCGACCGTTTCGCTGACTGACCGCTGACCACTGACCACTAATTAAGTATATCAGTCTGACAGCGAACGAAGTGAGCGATCTTTAGTCGTTCAGCGCAGAGCGCGGTCTAACATCTATTCTTACTTCTTTGCCGCTTGTCGAGCGCGGATGTTGGCACCTACTTTGCCTTTGCCCAGACGGATGTAGTCGAGCAAGGGTCGATGGCTGGGGCAGGTGAAGAGGCAGCAGCCGCAATCGATGCAATCCATCACGTCGTGCTTCTCCATGGTGTCCCAGTCTTGGCGTGCACTGAGTTGCGCGAGCAGGTAGGGTTCCAGACCCATCGGGCAGGCGTCCACGCACTTCGCGCAGCGGATGCAGTTGGTCGGCTCGTGGCGACGGCTCTCAGCCTCCGGCATGAAGAGCAGTGCCGACAGACGCTTGTTGGCGGGCATCGCCTCAAGGTTGGAGATGGCGCGTCCCATCATCGGACCGCCGGCGATGATACGACCTGAGTGGTCGGGTATGCCACCGGCGAAGTCGATAATCTCCGTAATCGGCGTACCGAAGCGCACGCGGTAGTTGCCCGGTTTCTCCATGTGCTTGCCCGTTACGGTCATCACGCGGTCAATCAGCGGCTTGTTCTTCTGCACTGCCTCATAGACGGCGTACAGCGTAGCCACGTTGTCCACCACGGCACCCACTTCGATAGGCAGCGCGCCGCTGGGCACTTGGCGACGGATACATGCGTCTATCAACTGTTTCTCACCGCCTTGCGGGTATTTCACTTTCAGCGGCTTCACCTCCACGCCCAGCACCTTGCTTGCCAATTCCTGCATGTGCTTGATGGCGTCGGGCTTGTTCTTCTCTATGCCGATGATGGCGCGGCTGATACCGAGGGCTTTCATCACGATTTGGATACCAATCATGATTTCCTCGCCGTGCTCGAGCATCAGTTGGTGGTCGTTGGTGAGGTAGGGTTCGCACTCTACGCCGTTGACAATCAGTACTTCGGCTTTCTTGCCCGGGGGTGGGAGCAACTTCACCTGCGTGGGGAAGCATGCGCCGCCCAGACCTACGATACCCGCTGCGGCAATCTTATCCACGATTTCCTTGGGTTCGAGCGTGCACTCGCGTTTGATGTCCGGCGTGCGGTCTATCTCCGGCAGCCACTCATCGCCCTCCACATCTATCATAATGGCCGGTGCGCGGAAGCCCGTTGCGTCCACGATAGAGTCAATCTTCGCCACCGTGCCGCTCACGGGCGAGCATACGTTGGAACTGACGAAACCGTTTGCTTTGGCAATCAACTGTCCCACCAGCACTTTGTCGCCTTTCTCCACTACGGGCACGGCGGGTGCACCGATGTGCTGCGCGAGCAGGATGGTCGCTTTCTTCGGCAGCGGGCAATCCACGATGGGCTTGTGCTCCGAAAACTCTTTATTCTCCTGTGGATGAACTCCACCTATACGAAACGTACTCATGCTTTTACCTCCTTTTCTACATTTACCGGGGACGCAGGCGTTTCGCCTGCGGGTGCTGCATCAGCAGCAGGTGCAACAGTTTCGGTCGCCTTAGGCGCAGCAGTTTCGGCTACCTCCGCAGGCTTAGCCGCTTTCGGTGCAGCAGCAGCCGCTGCTGCCGCAGGCTTCACTGCGGGCTCCGCGGGTTTCTGCGGACGCGGCGGGAAATTCACGGCGTGGATAGCACTCGTGGGACAAACAGCCTCGCACTTGCGGCACAGACGGCACTTCTCGAAATCAATATATGCCACGTTGTTCTCCACTACGATAGCGTCAAACGGACATTCCTTTGCGCACTTGCCACAGCCGATGCAGCCGTTGTGGCATACCTTGCGGGTGATGGCGCCCTTGTCTTCGTTGCGGCAGAGCACGACCATGCGGCGGTTCTTCGGACCTTTCTTGCGCAACTCAATCAGGTGGCGCGGGCAGGCTTGTACGCACTTGCCGCAGGCGGTACATTTCTCTTCGTCCACCACGGGCAGACCAGTCTCGGGGTCCATGGACAGCGCGCCGAACTGGCAGGCACGGGTGCAGTCGCCGCAACCGAGGCAGCCGAAGCGGCAGTCTGCCTCGCCACCATACAGGCTGTGCATGATGTCGCAATGGCGCTCGCCGTTATACTCACTCGTCTTGGGACGCGCCGCACATGTGCCGTTGCAGCGTACCACAGCCACTTTCGGTTCTGTCACCGGGGCTGCCATTCCTAAGATTTCACCCACTTTCGTCATCGTGGGTGCACCGCCTACAGGGCAGAAAAGACCGTCCAGCGAGTCGGCTTTCACGCAAGCCTCTGCCAGCGCACGGCAACCTGCAAAACCGCAGCCGCCGCAGTTGGCGCCGGGGAGCGCTTCCTGCACCTCATCGATACGGGGGTCTTCTTCCACCTTGAACTTCTGGGCAATGAAATAGAGCAGCATGGCTGCCACCAATCCCGTTACGCCCAAAAGGATCAAAGAAATTAGAACTAAATTCATGATATTTGTTTTTGTTGATTAGTTGTCAGTGGTCATTTTTGGCAGGGCACCCGTCGTCCCGCCTGCTTTCTGTGGTTAGTCGCAGTCAGAAACGGTTGGCAGAGTCTCCCGATTATTCCGATTATTCTGCTTACTCCGATTACTCCGATTATTCCGACTACTCCGATTATTCTGATTACTCCGATTACTCCGACTACTCCGATTATTCTGATTATTCCGATTACTCCGATTACTCCGATTTCCTCACCCCACTTTCCTCGCCGTAAACGAAAACTCTTTCTGCAAGCGGCCTCGGAAAAACGATAGCACAATGTAGTACAGCGCAATGGCGCACAGTCCCACCGTCCCCGCGATAGCCTCGCTCTCTATCCATAGTTCGATCAGCCCTATCACCACCATCATCACCACGAACGGAAGTATATATGCCAGCAGCACCGCTTTCCATGCCAATTTCTCCGTAACCGTCACCTCCACTTTGTCTCCGGCTTTCATCGGCTCCGTCATCACGGCATCTATCCGTTTCTCTTGGCTCTCGGCTGACATGCACATCCCGCGCGCCTTGCAGGCGCTGCAAGCACTCGTCTGCACTATCTCCACCAGT
The DNA here is from genome assembly GCA_051878345.1 of Paludibacteraceae bacterium. GTDB lineage: Bacteria > Bacteroidota > Bacteroidia > Bacteroidales > Paludibacteraceae > Colicola. Next base: position 18,657 of record JBJEJX010000088.1, read on the forward strand.
GCTTTCCCGTCTTTCACGGCGAGTACTATCCCCTCATGGCGTATCGGCTCGTCCATAACACTTATATTCCAAAAATCGCACAAAATTACTGTTTTTTTTTGAAACTGCCAAATCTATTTAGCAAAAAATACATTTTTCCACATTTTCCGTACATATATGTCCTTGTGGAGGTTGGGTTGCCGCGGAAAAAGCGCTCTCATATATTAAGGGGGCGCCGTATTTTCGGCGCCTTGTGCAAAAACCACCGTTAATGCGTCAGTTACGGCGTTTTCGGGCTGTTTTGGCTGCTTTGTTATCTACTGTTATTCAGTGTATTACAAAGAAAATGCAGTTTCGGCGAACTTTTTTTCAGGGCGCCGAATGAGGCGCCGATTAGACACCGTTCGGCGGGTCATAGCCGCCGAACAACCCGCCGAACCAGCCGCCGAAGCGAAGCCCGCTGCGCAGCCCACTGGGGACGCAGGCGTCTCGCCTGCGGACAGTTTGGAACAAACTGCGTGTTGCTCTGTGCAAACTCCCCCTCCCCGCAAGCAACGCGCGGTGGGGTGCTCTCTGCGGACAGTTTGGAACAAACTGCGTGGGGCTTCTGCGGGTGTTTTGAAAAACTGCGTGGTGCGCAGTGCAAATTCCCCCTCCCCGCCATCGGAGTCCCCGCAAACGAAATCGGGTGAACCACTGAACCAGTGAACCAGCAGTTTCCATAAACACACCCGCGCGCGTACACACATGTATTTTAGAACTGCTGGTTCACTGGTTCAGTGGTTCACTTTCACATCGCCACCGGCACCACCTGCCCCCCTCCCCAAAACAGTACTATTCTTAAAATTTTCCCGATTCCGCCTCCGCCTCGGAGAATGCCGCAACACAACAAGAGAGCGCGTCTCCCGACGGGCTCTCTCCAAAAAGTTCTAAATTTTTTACATCAATTATTTATCTGCAACCGCCCACTCGCTCGCGCGACCGCCGCGGCTGGGACACACACCCTACGGACGATAGTACAATTCATAAATCGGACTTTTGTCCCGTAGGGGTGTTGTAGGATTCACAAATCGCAATCTGCTATTGCAACTTGCTTCGTGCCGTTATCGCACTTCCACGCCCTGTGCCGTATAGGTCTTGCCCTCACGGATAATCAGCAGTTGTCCGTCGCGGATAACCTTCACGGCTTTCACCTCTGCTTGTGCTTGCTCAACGGCGGAACCGATGTCGCCCGACTTATCTACGGTGTAGGTAATGCTATATACTCGTGCATATTTCGATGCGTTGGTATCATCTGCCGTTTCTGCAAACATAACAACTACCTTACCTGCATTGACTGCCATTTTTGAGGAAGTTACCGTTGCGCTACTTGCATCCGAGGAAACGGCAGCATCTTTGGTACCATTTACAACGAGTGAGCGTGCCGCATTACTACCGGTATTGGAATAATTTACGACTACGAAGCCTTTTTTGTCTGCATTGAAAGAGATATAGCCTCCTTGGAAGTACTTGCTGTCGCGTATAAGATACTCTCCGCAAACTACCAGTGCATCCGAGCGGAAAGTTTCGTCATTGGTTATACCTTCATAGTCTGCAAGCAAGATAGTATCATTCTTCGAGGGCTTAGTGTCAGCAGTAAGTCTTATTTCCCCTGTTGTACTTGCTTTCGTCCAATCCCATGTCGTGCTGTCGGTAACGATGGTTTGTGTGTGTTTATCCACATTAGCAGAGTAGTTGATAGTGGTTTTCTCAGTCAAGTCGCCGATTGTTAACGAGAGTTCTGCAGTTGCCGCCTCTACATTCACTTCGCTGGTGTACGACAATGTAATGGTCTCATCCAATGTACCATCTTCTGCTACAGTTACGCTGGTGGGGGTAACGGTCAGACCGGTTACAATCGGTAATGTGAAATTATAAGTGCCTGCGGTGAGGTTGCCGCCTTTCAGCGTCAGTTCTGCCTCTGCAGTGGCAGCAAACGGAGTAACCTTGAGAGAAACGCTCTCTTTCGAGAATTCCACCCACGGCTCTGTAACAGGAGCGGCTGCCTCAAATGTAATTCCATAAACACCTACATTATTGTCTGCCCACACATACACAGTTCCCGTTTCAACTTTTGCCGTTGCGATTCCAAGCGCTTGATCTACAGAGGCGAAAGAACCTAACGCGGCATTAACATCATTAGTAGTAGAAGTTCTTTTTTGGGTAATATAAGTGGTACGAGTGCCACTACCACCACCTACGCAATATACTTTTACTGTACCTGCTTCCGTAACATCGAAACTGAAAACACCGGTAATCTTTGACTCAGAAAGTTCGCTCTTACCGCCAAATTTCAAACGAGCATCCCATTTTACAGTATCTTCAAAAGTTTTGGAACCGGTAGCAATTGTAGCACTACTTCTACCATACCAAGTTACATCCCCAACGGTAGTTGTACCGGTAGCTAGATTTACACCGTCTGCAGTCCATCCTGCGTCAGACGCATCAAAAACGGTAGTCGCTGTTGCCATTGCGCTGCCGGCAAACAATGCCGCAGCAACTAAAGAAAAGAGTTTAATCTTCTTCATGGTTGTTGAATTTTTTAGTGTTTTATTTATTATTGTTGTTTTGTTTGTTACTGTTGTTCTGTTTGCTATGGTCTGAATATCCCCACAAGGAGTTTTTCATAGTCTGAACCTCCTGCAAGAAGACCCCCGAAATGTCCCGAAAAAGAGGGCGTATAGGTCATTTTGCAGTCTGGAATCTTTGTAATGTAATGAATTATAGTTT
>JBJEJX010000089.1:0-4484 GCA_051878345.1 Paludibacteraceae bacterium
CAGATATTGGTCTCATAGCTCAGTTGGTTAGTAGCACCTGACTCATAATCAGGGGGTCCAAGGTTCAAGCCCTTGTGGGACCACACGAGGAAGGAAGTAAACGCTTCCTTCCTCGCTTTAATAACCGAACACGCGGGGACATATACCTGTATAAATGCCCTCATTATTCACAACTCATAATTAACAGTACTATGAATATCGGCGACCACGTTCCTCCCTTTGCCGTACAAGACCAAGACGGCAACCTCGTAACCCACGAGACGATTCTCGGCAGCAAGACTGTCCTCTATTTCTATCCCAAAGACTCTACCCCCGGTTGCACGGCAGAGGCGTGCAATCTGCGGGATAACTACCACTCCTTCTTGGCGAATGGTTACCAAGTGTTTGGCGTTAGCAAGGATTCGCAAAAGTCCCACCTCAATTTCCGTAGCAAATACGAACTGCCTTTCCCGCTGCTCTCCGACCCCTCTACCGAGATGTTGCAAGCCTTTGGCGCTTGGGGAGAGAAGAAGATGTGTGGCAAGACATGTGTCGGCACTTTGCGCAAGACTTTCGTCATTGACGAACAGGGTATCATCACGCGCATTATTGACAAAGTGGACACCAAGAACCATACGGCACAAATCCTCTAATGCAAACCTTCTTCATTCATAATTCTTAATCCCTGATCCCAAATGAACCTAAGCCTGATGACCCCTCTCTTTGCGTTGTTCGCAGGATGCTTTATCTGCTTGCTGGTACTAATCATATACCTGCTAATCAGACTGTTGGTGTATGTCTTTGCCCGCAGGCGGGTGTCTGTTCGTCCTTTCTGCTACACAGCCCTTGCCCTCACGCTATCCTGTTGGGTACTCATTGCCTATGGCTATTGGGTGGGACGCTACCAAGTGGAAGTGAAGCCCGTTACCTACACCCATTCGCAACTGCCCGCAGCCTTTGATGGCTACAAGATAGTGCACATTAGCGACCTCCACCTCACCACCTTCTCCGACCGTCCCTCCGCTCTGCAGCGTGTCGTGGATAGCATTAACGCCCAAACGCCCGACTTGATTTGTTTCACGGGCGATATAGTAACCCTCGGCGTGGAAGAGGCATTGCCTTTCACCGCCATTCTGCAGCAACTCCAAGCCCGCGATGGCGTCCTCTCCGTATTGGGGAACCACGACCTGATGATTTACCGCGACCTGCCCCACGCAGAGCGTATCCGGCAGGTATGTCAGTTGGTCGCGTTCGAGCAAGACTCCCTCGGCTGGCGTGTCCTCCGCGATACCTCTTTCACCATTGTCCGCCCGCTGTCGGGAGCGCAAGCGTCTGACCTGCAGATGCTCGGAGACGAACTGCCCGCAAGCGACCTCTCTGCCTTTGACACGCTCACCGTCCTCGGCGTGGACAACTGCTCTTGCGAGGGGCAGGGCTTCCGCTCCGTTTACCACGGCGACTTGTCTGCCGCCATGCGCAACACCGGCGGTTTCCGTATCCTCCTCTCCCACGACCCCACACACTGGCGGGCGGAGGTGCGGAATCATACGAATATACCTCTCACACTCAGCGGACATACCCATTCGGGGCAACTGCGTGTCTTCGGACACCCCCTTGCGGGTTTGCTGTTCCAAGAGTCGGCAGGATGGTACTACCACCCTGCGTTCAATGATACGGAGACGGAGAAAGAGAAAAAAGGGAAAGAGGAGGAGAATAAAAAGAAAGAGGTAGAGCAAGAGGAAAAGCAAGGGGAAGAACAAGAGGAAAAGCAAGAGGAAGAGCAAGAGGAAGAGCAAGAGGAAGAGCAACAAGCCCTCTATATCAATTCCGGCGTCGGCTGTACCCTGCCCGTCCGCGTCAACTGTCCCGCCGAAATCACACTGCTGACCCTCCGTTGCATGCCGTAAATAAAAAATGCAAATACCTATGTATAGGTATTGTATATATGCTGAAAAAGCAGTAACTTTGCAGCGTCTTCGCAACTACCTTTCCGCCACCCTCGCGCTACCTTTCCGCTACCTTTGCGCTACCCTTGGGAAAAAGAAGCACCGACCTTGCGGTATCGTTGCAATAGGAAACTTATAATATGGAACCCGACACACACATCACACGAATAGCCGTTGTGGGCAGTCCGCAGAGCGGCAAGTCGGCACTCACGGAGCGGCTGCAAACCATGATAGACACGGTGGGGATGCCGCTGCAACTCACCGAGATACACAACCTTGACGATTTGCATGCCCATGCGTTTGCCGTTGTCTTGCAGGTTGTGGACTGCGTGCACTTGGAGCAGAGCCTCATGCTCACGCCGCATATCATTGACGAGCATGAGAAGATAGTGATGGCGTTCAACCGCTACGACCTCCTGTTGCAGACAGACCACTCGCTCGATATACGGCAGATGCACACCCTTATCGGCGTGCCGATGGAGTTGGTATCCGTGGAGACGGGCTTGGGCTTGGATAGCATTATCCGCCTGCTGAGCGAGACGGTGCAGAAGCCGCTCTCCACCGCACACCCTATTTACCACTTGCGCGACCTGCGCGACGAAGATGCCTATGAGGCGTATGTGCACGGCGTACTGACCCAGTGTCTGCACCATGCGGAGGACGACAAGGAGCAGACCGCGCTGGAAAAGGCGGATAAGATACTGACCAACAAATGGATAGGCTTCCCGCTGATGATACTTATCCTCTTCCTTGTCTTCCAGTGCACTTTCTCTCTCGGTGCTTATCCGCAGGACTGGATTCAGATGGGGATAGACGCACTCTGCGAATGGTGCAGCGGATGGATGCCCGTCGCATGGTGGAGCAGTCTGCTCATTGACGGTGTGATACAGGGCGTGGGTGCCGTACTGGCGTTCCTGCCGAACATTATCATCATGTTCTTCTTCATTTCGCTGATGGAAGACAGCGGTTACATGGCGCGTATGGCGTACCTGATGGACGGTATCATGCACCGTGTGGGCTTGCACGGGCGCTCGTTTATGCCCATGTTGGTCGGCTTCGGCTGCAACGTACCGGCTATCATGGCGGCGCGCGACATCAAAGACCCCAAAGACCGCACGCTCACTATGCTCATGGTACCTTTCATGTCCTGCTCCGCCCGCCTGCCGGTGTACATGCTCTTTGTGGACACGTTCTTCGTGCGCTACAAAGCGCTTGTGATGCTCTCGATGTACGTAGTCGGTATAGGACTCTCCATTCTCTTTGCGCTGATAATGAAGCACACCAAGTGGTTCCGCAAGCCCGCGGACGACAGCGTCAACGAGTTGCCTGCGTTCCGCATGCCCACGTGGCGTGCCACGGGGGCGCATATATGGGAACGCGTGAAAGACTACTTGCAGAAGATTTCCACGGTCATCCTGTGGGCATCGGTTATCATCTGGGCTTTGGAGTATTTCCCCACGCAGGATGTCGGTAACCTCGAAGAGTCCTACTTGGCGATGATTGGCAAGGCGATAGCACCCGTGTTGAGTCCTTTGGGCTTCGATTGGAAGATGTCGGTCTGCCTGCTGACGGGTCTGCCTGCCAAGGAGGCGATAGTTTCCACCATGGCGATACTCTACGGCGGCGATATTGCCACGGCGGCGTTCACGCCCGTTACCGCCTACGGATTCATGCTCTTCACTCTGCTCTATTTCCCCTGTATCGCCACCATCGCCACCCTGCGCCGCGAGGCGGGGAAAGGCTGGGCGTGGTTCACCGTCTTCCACTCGATTCTGTTGGCATGGGTGGTGGCTTTCTTGGTCAACCTCATCGGCTCTTTGTTCTAAAAACAAAGAAAAACTTGCATATCTCAAAAAAAAGCAGTACCTTTGTAGGCGTTTTGGAAAACAGGATGTGCAGTACAGCGCACCCGTGGTTCTTAATCCGTAATTCGCAACGCCCTCATTATTCATGATTCATAATTGAAACAGTGCTTCCCTTGGATTTCATAGACAGTATGCGCAGGCAGTTGGGTGCCGAGGCGGACGATTTGTTTCGTGCGCTGGAGAGCGATGCGCCCACGAGCATACGGCTGAATACCAAGATGGATGTACTGACTTTCCCTTGTGATACGGAGGAGGTGCCGTGGCATATCGACGGTTACTACCTCTCGGAGCGTCCGCCCTTCACGCTCGACCCGCTTTTCCATGCAGGCTGCTACTATGTGCAGGAGGCGAGTTCGATGTTTGTGCAGCAGGCGCTGGAGCAGTATGTGGCGCCCGACAGCATTGTGCTGGATTTGTGTGCTGCGCCGGGCGGCAAAAGCACGCTCATTAGCGAGTATTTGGGCGACAAAGGGCTCTTGCTGAGCAACGAGGTGGTGCGCCAGCGCGTCTTTATCCTCTCGGAGAACATACAGAAATGGGGCAACGGCAACACCGTTGTAACCCACAACACGCCTGCCGAGTACGGGGAGAAGTGCGGGAGCATGTTCGATTGTATCTTGGTGGACGCCCCCTGCTCCGGCGAGGGGATGTTCCGCAAAGACCCTGCCTCGCGCGAGGAGTGGAGCCTCAAGAA
>JBJEJX010000090.1:0-21068 GCA_051878345.1 Paludibacteraceae bacterium
AAGTGAAAGAGGCGATTGCGAAGATGAAAGAGTACATCACCAACACGGGTATCGGACGTGTGAAGGTGAACTACCGTCTGCGCGATGCGGTCTTCAGCCGCCAACGCTATTGGGGCGAACCGTTCCCCATTTACTACAAGAACGGTATGCCCTACACCCTGCCGGAGGAGTGCCTGCCGCTGTTGCTGCCTGAGGTAAGCGATTTCAAGCCTACAGAGACCGGCGAGCCGCCGCTGGGGCACGCACAACAATGGGCATGGGACGAGTCGAAACAACAAGTGGTGGACAAAGCGTTGATAGACAACCGGACGGTCTTCCCGCTCGAACTGTGCACCATGCCCGGATTCGCAGGTTCATCAGCGTACTACCTGCGCTATATGGACAACCACAACGACACGGCGTTGGTAGCCCCCGAAGTGAACCGATACTGGCGGCAGGTTGACCTCTACCTCGGCGGCAGCGAGCACGCCACAGGGCACCTCATCTACAGCCGTTTCTGGAACAAGTTCCTCTACGACTTAGGCTATATCTGCGAGGACGAGCCGTTTAAGAAACTCATCAACCAAGGTATGATTCAGGGACGCTCGAACTTCGTCTATCGCTTGATTGGCAGCCCGAACACCTATATCTCCTACGGTCTTATCGACACCCCCGAGTACAAGGGGCATGTGCAACCCATCCATGTCAATGTGAACATAGTGAGCAACGACATCCTGGATGTAGAGGCGTTCCGCAACTGGATGCCAGAGTACAAGGACGCGGAGTTTGTGCTGGAAGACGGCGTATATCGTTGCGGGTGGGCGATAGAGAAGATGTCGAAGTCTATGTTCAATGTGGTCAATCCCGACGACATTGTTGCCAAGTTCGGTGCCGATACGCTGCGCCTCTACGAGATGTTCCTCGGTCCGTTGGAGATGTCCAAACCGTGGGATACCAACGGCATAGACGGTGTACACCGTTTCCTCAAACGTCTGTGGAACCTTTATGAACCCATCGAAGACAGCGATCCTACCGCCGAAGAACTACGCAGCCTGCACAAGTTGATAAAGAAAATCACATGGGATATAGAGAACTTCTCGTTCAATACCTCTATCCCTGCGTTTATGATTGCGCAGAATGAACTGACATCGCTCCAATGCCACAAGCGTGCTATCCTCGAGCAAGTGGCTGTCCTGCTGGCTCCCTATGCGCCCCACTTGGCGGAGGAGATGTGGCATCGCTGCGGGCATGCGACCAGCGTATGCGATGCAGTGTGGCCTCTGTGCAACGAAGCCTACCTCATAGAGGACAAGCAGAAGTACCCCGTGCAGTTCAACGGCAAGGTGCGTTTCACGCTTGAGGTGGCGAAAGACACCCCACGCGAGGAGGTAGAGCGTCTCGTAATGGCCGATGAACAGACGGCAAAGTACCTCAACGGCGGCACACCGAAGAAGGTTATCGTTGTCCCCGGACGGATTGTGAATATCGTGCTCTAAGCAAAACACTGCTCTTTGCAAGAGAAGCCGCCTGACAAGTCAACTTGTCGGGCGGCTTTGTATAGACCAAGCGACGCACAAAAGTGCGCGATTAGCAGGTGCAGAAGACCTTTCTCGTCTATTAAAAAGATTCATATAGTAAAAACTCGTTCTTCTGCAGTCCGAAAAAGTTCTCCATGACTGCGTTGTCCAAGTAGTTCCTTTTCCTCAAATATGCTCTGCGTGATGCTGTATTCGTGTAAAAACTACTGATAGTGCGCATGCTGATAGTTTTTTATACTGAAAAAGTTTACACGTATTCGAATATCGTTTTTTAACAATCGTACATTTTTGAGTTATTTCTCGGAAAGGTGTTTGTTTAGTGATTTTGGTTTCCCTTTTTCCCGATTGTGTTTGAACTTATCACACATATCACCAAGTGCGACACCTTTTTCTCTAATTTCTTTTTGAACGGACACAGTATAATAATTTTTGCGTAAAATTAGTGCTTTTTCTCCAACAATACGATTTGTTTAAAATAAATCTTTTGAGCAAAAAAGTACAAAATTACACTATAGATATTTGCATATATGAGAAAAAAGCAGTACCCTTGCAGCATTTTATATTTACTGCTTTTATTTTTGTGATGCAATTATCGGCGTTTGTTGCGTTATCACCAATCGATCTAACAGACGGAAAGAACTCATTTAACTCATCGCACAAAGCCTTGAAAGCATCAATAAACGATTGGCTTACATACAAATCCCCGCTACCGGCAATACCTTTTGTCGTTGATAGACTTTTTGCGTAAATCTTCTGACTATCTCCACTATTGTCTATCATAAAGTATTTGTCCGATTGCATTGATATAAGTCCATCTTTGTATATAATTGTTTGGGGGAGATACACATACGAATAAGTTGTTTCTTGCACGTAGTTTACGATCATTGTCGCAGCACCATACACTTTTAGGGCTGGTGTAAAAGAATAACCACTTGTTGTTCCTGTTATAGACCCCAAAACAGTACGATTTTTAAGATTTCTCCCGCCGCGACCTTTTCGCGTGTTTGTCGCGGGTCGGTCGCAGGTCTATCGCGGGTCGACCACAAGGCAAACCTGCCCGAAAAATGTACTATTATTAAGATTCGCCTCTCCCATACCCTCCCTCTCTCCTCTCACTTTTCTCTCCCCTCTCTCCTGTCGTTGGTCGGTTCCCCTCCCTTTTCGGAGTCCCCACAAGCAACGCGTAGTGGGGTGAGTTTGGGGAGGGACAGGGAGGTCTCTGCTCCCTCTCTTCCCCGCCGTCGAACCGTACCGATCGGCACGATAAGGATGTACCAACATAGCAAGCACCCCCTTTGAAAAAGACGCTGTGAGGAAAGTGCTTTCCAAGAAAATAGCGTGAGTATCGAAATAAAACTTACAAGTTGGGATTTATATCGAACTCACGTTAAGTTAATCATTAACTATAATCCTTATATTGCATTTGCCGCAAAGGAACTTGTCAGACATGTTCCGGTGCTTCTTTTTGAGATTATATTTGCACATATCAATTATTTTTTGTACCTTTGCAGGCGAAAAGGGTTTACGCCTAAACAACAATACACACCATGAAGAAAACATTTCTTTTTTCTGCACTCGCGGTATGGGTATTTTCTACCGCTGTCTTTGCACAAGTAAGTACGCAACCCGCCATTATCCAACAGGGATACAACGGCGAAGTAACCGTTATTTTCAATCCGAACGAGGGTAACAAAGGCATGGTCGGCGCCACGGCATGTTACGCGCACACAGGTATCACCTACAACGGCAAACAGTGGCAACACGCACCGACATGGCGCGGGGGCGAGGAGAAATACAAGATGACGAAGAACGCCGCAGGCAACTGGGAGCTGAAGATTACGCCGAGTATCAACGCCTACTACGGTGTGAGCGATACGGTGGTGGTTACACAACTGTGCTTTGTGTTCAACGATGGTCCCAGCGGCAGCAAGGAGGGCAAGACCGAGAGCGGTGGCGACATATTTGTGGACCTGGTGGAAGCGGGATTCACAGTGGCTTTCACGTCGGCTATTCCCGAAATTTCCGAGAAAGGCGCGAAAGTAACAGTTACCGCAATGGCGACCGAGACATGCCAATTGCGTCTGCTGCTGAACGGGACGGAAGTGAAGAACGGCGAGGGCAAAGAGATTTCCTACACTGCCACGCTGAGCAACGAGGGAGACTATGTGTTCGAGTGTATCGGCGTGTCGGGGACAGAGACGGCGAGCGAGAGCATGAGCACCTGCGTGCCGGCGGCTCCGCAGCGTGCGAACCGTCCCGCGGGCGTACTGAACGGTATCTATTACGACCCGACGGACGACACGAGAGTTACGCTCTGCACCTACGCAAGCAGCAAGACCGAGGCGGCGAAGCACGTGTTTGCGGTAGGCGACTTCAACGACTGGACGATTAGCGACGCGTACCAACTGAAACAGGCGAATGACAGCGCGTATTTCTGGATTACACTGGAAGGACTGACGCCGAAAGAGGAGTATGCGTATCAGTATGTGGTGGTGCGCGCGGACGGCACGGTGAAGCGTATATCGGACTTGTACTCCGAGAAGGTGCTGCACCCCGATGACCAATACGAGCCGATGACGGTGGACAGCACGCTGAAAGCGTATCCCAAGCAGGCAGACGGCTACTGCACGGTGATACAGACCGGACGGGAGCCCTACGCATGGTCGGAAGCCACGCTGAACTTCAAACGCCCGGACAAGAACAACCTGATTATCTATGAGTTGTGGGTATATGACTACACGCCATTCCGTTCGCTGCCTGCGCTGACGGAGCGGTTGGACTACTTGGAGATGCTGGGCGTAAACGCGATAGAGTTGATGCCCGTATGCGAGTTCGACGGCAACTACAACTGGGGCTACTCGCCCAACCACTATTTCGCACTCGACAAAGCCTACGGGTCGCCGGATATGCTGAAAGCGTTTGTGGACGAGTGCCACAAGCGGGGCATGGCGGTGATACTGGATATGGTTTTCAATCACGCTACGGGCTTGAACCCGATGAACAAACTTTATCCGTACGGGACGGAGTTGAAAGACAACCCGTGGTTTAACGTTACGCCTCCGCACTCGGACAACGTATATGAGGACTGGAACCACGATTTCGTGCCGGCGCACACGATGTTCACGCGCGCACTGCAATACTGGTTGCGCGAGTACAAAGTGGACGGGTACCGTATGGATTTGAGCCACGGGCTCTGCGGCACGACGAACAACGCCGTGAGCAATATCACGGATTACTACGAGAAGGGCGTGAAAGCCGTGTCGGAAGATGCGTATTTCATTTTGGAGCACTGGGGGTCGAACATGGGTAGCGACCGTCCGAAACTGATTGACGCGGGCATGCTCTGCTGGCAGAACACCAACAACGCCTACTGCCAGACGGCAATGGGTTGGCTCAAAGACGGGGACTCTTTTGCCGAAGCCAACAAAGACGGCTACGTGAGTTACTGCGAGAGCCACGACGAGGAGCGTATGCAGTACAAGTGCAAACAATGGGGCAACGGGGCTATCAAGACCGATGAGAGCGTGCGCTTGGGGCGTATCGCGGAGAACGTGGTGTTCAACGTGCTGCTGAACGGTCCGCACATGATTTGGCAATATGAAGAGATTGGCTTTGACTTCTCCATCAACAGCAGTTTTGACAAGCCCAACGGAACCTCAGAGGACGACCGTTGCTCAAAGAAACCCCGTCCTGAGAATCGCGGTTACTTCAAGGATACGCGCCGCATGGCACAGTACGCCAAAGTGGCACAAGCCTGCCAACTGCGCACGCGTCTGCTGCCGGAAGTGTTTGCGGGCAACCCGACCGCCGTGTCGGTGAGCGGCGGGAAAGCCGTTCGCACGATACAATGGGGGAGCGATGTGTTCGTGGTAGCCAATTTCGACCCCGCCTCCGCACAGGATGCCACGCTGCCGGCAGGCACTTGGTACGACTATTACGGCGGCGGGACGAGCGTAGCCGGCGAGACGACACTGAGCCTGCATGCCGGAGAGGTGAAGATATACACCGGCAAGACGGTGAAACTGCCGGAAGTGCAGCAGTCGTTCGACTTCGCCGCAAGTATTGAAGAGACGGAGATAAGGTTTGAGCAGGGCACCACGGGGTGTGAGAAGATATTGCTTAACGGGGAAATCTTGATTCGCCGCGGAGAAAAAATCTATGATTTAACAGGCAGAAGACGCCTCTGATACAAAAGGCGTGCCAAAATCCAATACAATAGAAAAAACACAAAAAAACAAGAAAAAACTTGCGTATATCAAAAGTTTTTACTAATTTTGCGCGGCATTTTGGGTAGAGAGCCCCTATCAATCAGCAGGTTCGTCGTCTTCATACGGCGGGTTGTGCTTTTATAGTTGATTGATAATAAGAGGGTTAGACACTAACTTAAAACTTTTAACTATTATGTATTGGACATTGGAATTGGCTTCTAAATTAGAGGATGCTCCTTGGCCTGCGACCAAGGATGAGTTGTTGGATTATGCGAATCGTATCGGTGCACCGGCAGAAGTAATAGAGAACCTTAGCGAGTTGGAAGATGATGAAGATTTGATTTACGACGGAATCTTGGATTTGTGGCCGGACTACCCCACCAACGATGAAGACTTTTTCTTCAACGAAGACGAGTACTAACCAACCGTTTGCATACAGGTACAACTTTGCGGAGATTTAGACGGTATATCGCGCTATTGCTATTCTGCACGCCGGTGGTGGGAGCCTACGCTCAGTTCGACCCTCAGATGGGGCAATATATGTACATGGGGGCGTCGTACAACCCCGGCGCAGTAGGCGAGGGAAACATGATGAAGGTCTATGGGGCACATCGCATGCAATACGTAGGTATCAACAATGCCCCCATGACGACATGGTTTTCATTTAGCAGCCCGTTCGTTATCGGCAAGACAAGCCACGGGGCAGGCGTTCGCTTCTTGAATGACCGATTCGGACTATTCAGCAATCAGGCGTTTTACGCGCAATACGCATACAGGCAGCCCTTGGGGAAAGGATATCTGAGTGTGGGGGTGGATTTAGGATTCGTAAATGTGGGTTTCAAAGGAGACAGCGTGAATCTTGACCAACTGAGCGAGGCGGACTATTTCGACCGCAACGACGAGGCGATACCCAGCGGCGAGAAATCGGGCATGACCTTTGACATGGGTGTTGGTGTCTATTACACGACGGGCACGTGGTGGGTAGGCGGCAGTTACAGCCACTTGACGCAGCCGAGAGTAATCTGGGCAGACCAGACAGAGACCGAGTTCCGCCTAAGAGGAACGATGTATGTAGCAGGAGGTTATCATTTCAGGCTGAAAAACTACAAAGATTGGCAACTGCAACCCTCCGCGATGTTGATGACCGACTTTCGGGATTGGGACATTGACCTGACGCTAATGTGCGCCTATCAGGGCAAGTACAGATGGGGATTGGGCTATCGTATCATGGGAAGCGTGAATATACTGGTGAACATTGATATCATTGCCGGGTTACAGTTGGGGTATAGTTGCGAATTGCCGACAAGCAAACTGCTACGCGAGAGTTATGGTTCACATGAGTTGTATTTAGCGTATAGTTTCGACATCCTGAAACCCAAGCACGCCAGTCGTTATAAAAGTGTACGATATTTGTAAGAATAAGGTAAATTAAAATCATGTTTAATATGAAACTAAAACAAATGCTATTTGTGGCTGTCCTCGTGGCTATCGTGACGAGTTGCAAGACAAACGACGATTGGGTTCGCAAGGGTGAAACAAGTTTTCAAGAGGCATACCCTAAGGGTATGATATTTATAAAACGCGGAGCATTCATGATGGGTGCGAACACACAGTCTGCCGTTTTTGAGCAACCGGACAACATTAGAATGGTTACGGTGGATGCCTTTTGGATGGATGAGACCGAGATTACCAATCGCCAATATAAGTTGTTCGTTGATTGGGTGCGCGACTCCATCGCTATGACTCGCCTGGTAGAAGCCGGAATGACGGATTTTGCCATTCGGTCAGAAAAAAGCGAAGATGATACAACAACCATGCTGAATTGGCGGATGAGAAAGTCCATACCATGGAATAATGAGGAGGACGATAATGGGATTAAACCATTAGATACTATGTTTTTTAAAGGCTCGAAAACATTGTGTACCCATAGGTTGCACTATCGCTATCAATGGTACAACTACGACCAAGCAGCGTTACCCAAAAACAAGTTTGACGTAGCCACCGGTTCGTATCCCGAGAATGCCGAGGTGGAGGTAGATTCTTTCTGGTTAGATGATAACGGCTCTATACAATGCAAGACAATAGAGCGTCCATTGCGGGGACCGAAAGATTTAATTACCCAAAAAATCATTTGCGTTTATCCCGATACGCTGGTTTGGACACGTGATTTCCAATTCTCTTTCAACGAGCCTATGTTGCACATGTATTTCTCGCACAGAGGGTACTCGGAATATCCTGTCGTGGGTGTTACGTGGGAGCAGGCTCATGCCTTTTGCAATTGGCGTTCGTATCATTTCGGCAATGGCGCAGAGCTGGCACAAGCATACCGTCTGCCTACGGAGGCAGAGTGGGAGTATGCTGCACGCGGCGGACGTACGATGGCGATGTATCCTTGGGGGAACAACTATGCACGCGATGCCTGCGGTGGTTTTTATGCGAACTTCAAGCCTTATCGAGGCAGTTATTTCAACGGCGGTGGGGCTGCTACGATGAAAGTGGGACAATTCCGCCCCAACGATTACGGCTTGTATGATATGGCAGGCAATGTAGCCGAATGGACAAATAGTGCATATAACCCAGCCGCCAATACATACATTCATGATATGAATTCTGATTTCTCGTACAATGCCAAAAAGAAAGACCCTGATGTGCTAAAACGTAAAGTGGTAAAGGGTGGCAGTTGGAAAGACATCAGTTATTTCTTACAATGTGGTGTCCGCACATATGAATATCAGTATGAAAGCCGTCCATATATCGGTTTTCGTTGCGTGCGCTCTTATATAGGAGAATAATTTCTTAAGGTCAATTACATATACAAATCATTATGGTTAAGTCAAAAAAAGCAGAAAAAGCAACAGAAGGTGCACAAAAGATGAATGCTTGGGACAAATTCATGCATTGGTATGAATCATACCAGGGTAAACGGGTGGTAGGAATAGTCTATTCCGTAGGTGCTGCAGTGGTGATTGTAGGTGCCTTGTTCAAGATTCTACACATGGATGGAGCAAAACAAATGCTTATGGTCGGTATGCTTACCGAGGCGGTTCTCTTTGTTATGGGTGCATTGGATAAGCCGCACCCTGAGTTTAATTGGAGCAATGTATTCCCGCAGTTATTGGAACATGGTACAGACCCTGCCATTTTGGCGGAAAAAGCTAAGCAAGCCCGTCCTACCCTATTGGGTGCCGGCGTGGAAGGCGGTGAAATCCCCGTTATCGCAAGCGGCTCAGCAGCAACAGCAACAGTGGGGACAGGTGTTTCTGCCCCGGCAGCAGTTCCTTCTGCACACGTCCCCGCGCTGAGCGACAAAGAGTTGGAATCGTTGCAGAACGGTATTGCAGACTTGGCAAAGACCGCTACCCAGTTGAGCGAGTTGGGCAAAGTGGCTACCGCTACCACCCAGTTGGCCAGCAAGATGGAGGCCGCAGGCAACGCCGCAGAGCAATTTGCAGCCAGCCAGAGCGGTCTGCTGACTACCTCTAACCAATTGAGTGAGGCCTATAAAGCCGCGGAAAACCATATGCAAGGTGCCGCCGACACGACCAAGGCGTTTGCCGCCAATATGCAGAATGTAGGTGCACAACTCAGTACCCTTAACTCTATCTATGAGTTGCAAATCAACACCCTTAGAGAGCAGGTGGATTTGGCAAAAACGCAGAATGCCACATTGGGTAAGGTATCGAGCAACTTGCAGGTGATGGAAACCCATACTGCGGATGCACAAAAGAGCCAAGAGGCTTATGCAGCAGGCAGCAAGAAATTAGCCGCACAGGTGGCTGACCTAAATGCAATTTACGGAAACATGCTCAACGCATTAGCATAAAGACAGGATATGAGTGGAGCGAAGAATTGTCCGGAGACCCCGAGGCAAAAGATGATTGGTATGATGTATTTGGTGCTGACAGCCATGTTGGCGCTGAATGTGAGTACCGATATTTTGAATGGATTTACGATGGTGGACGATAGTCTGCATGAGTCCATAGATGCCGCTAACAGCCGTAATGACAAGATGTATCGTGATTTTGAGGAGGCAACCCGTCAGAATCCCAAGAAGATGCAAGAATGGTACAATAGGGCGGAAGAACTGAAACTACGCGCAGACAGTTTGTACAATTATATTCAAGATTTCAAGACTCAGATTGTACTTATCGCAGACGGAAAAACAGCCAAACAAAAGATTGCTGCGAATATTGACCCTACGCGCAATATAGAAAGCCAAGACAACACCGATGCCACAGGTCAGTACGCACTCAATGAGGGAAATGGTGTCATACTCAAAGAAATGATGGCAATGTATCGCGATTATATCGTAGAGTTAGCGGAAAAGAAACCTGAGTTAGCAAGCGAGTTTAATAATATCTTTTCGTGTGGAAAGATGTGGAACGACCACGAAAAGGACTCGGTGTCTTGGGAAGTTGGTTTGTTTGAGGGTATGCCCGTATGCGCTTGCATAACGGTATTGACTAAGATACAAAATGACGTGCGTACAACTGAGAGCGAGATGATTTTGTATCTGCTTGACCAAACGGATGCCGGCGACTTGCGTGTGAACAAAATGAATGCATATGTGATACCGAAATCGGATTACGTGATAGAGGGTAACAAGTATTCCGCACAGATTATTTTGGCAGGAATTGACTCTACTCGAAGACCGGAATACTACATCAACGGGCAGCGTATCAACGACCAAGGTATCTACGAAGTTGTTGCTTCGGGCATCGGTCAAAAGAGTTATACCGGTCAAATAGCCTACGCCGACCCTGCGACCAATGAGATGAAATACTTGCCTTTCAAGAGCGAGTACACGGTGGGCGAGCCGAGTGTAACCATCTCACATAATGATTTGAACATCATGTATCGCGGCTATGATAATCCCTTCTCTATTTCCGTTCCCGGCGTGAGCGACAACCAGCTGAAGGTGGAAGTTACAGGTGGTGCCTCCGTCACCCAGAAAAACGGTTTGTGGATTATCAATCCAAATGCTCAAGCGCAAAATATCGTTGTAAAAGTGATGGCAGAGATTGAAGGTACTATGCATAAGATGGGTGAACGCAATTACCGTGTAAAAACTCTTCCTAGTCCTGATGCCTATTTCAAAAGTGGTGAGAAAGAATACAAAGAAGGCAAGATATCAAGTTATGCGTTGCTTGATAAGAACGCGACTATCGTAGCGAGTTATGGTCCTGACGGATTGTTGGAAGTGCCGTTCACCGTTATTTCTTTCTCGTTAGACGCGGGTGGTACATATTTAGAGGCAAAGGGTAATAAATTCACTAAGAAGCAGTTAGAGCTATTAGATCAACTAAAAAGGGGAACCCATATAGTTATTACTGAAATTCAAGCAAAAACTCCGAGTGGAGAAGAAAAAAGGTTGAATGCTATTCCACTCATTGTGAACTAATTTAATATTCAGCGTAATGAAGAAATTTAGTATCATTGCATGTTTCCTGTTAGGAATAACGGCAGTCCGTGCACAGCATCAAGTGAACTCGTTTTTTGATGAAATGGGTATGGCTAAGATCCAGACCATGGAGTATTTAGGCACTCATGATACCACCGTTGCCGTAGAGCACCGTATGGATGACGTGATTTGGTCACGGGTGATTTACCGCGTGATAGATATGCGCTACAAGCAGAACTATCAGTTGTATTTTCCCATGAAATCCGATGATCCAAACTATCGGAATTTGCTCTTGGTAATTGCAGACGCAGTAGTGGATGGCATGCCTATCTACGAACGCAACCGTTATTCCATCAAGCCTGACGACTTTAAGGTTACGTTTCCGTTGTCTAAACAAGAAATACCGCGAAAATTTCTCATGGAAAAAGCCTCCGATGATCCCCATGACAATAATATTGCGGAATCTAATATTATGTTGATTAATTATGATAGTGTAAACGATTTGATATGGGTGAAACGGAAGTCTTTTGAGTCATTGGCCAAGAACCAACTTAAGTATTTGATACAGGAAGTTGTGTTCTTCAACAAACACACCTCCCGCCTGCATAGCAAAATTGTGGCTATTGCTCCTCTTTGTCCCAACATGATTCAAAATCAAAATGACGTGATGGAAGCGCTGCATCAGTCTATTATGTTTTGGATTCCGTTTGATGTATTGCGTCCTTACATGGCGAAGCAGTATATTATCCCTTCTCAGAACGAGACAAAGCGTGTAACGTTCGATGACTTTTTCCAAAAGCGCTTGTATACCTCCTATATTGTGGGCGAGGGCAACATGTACAACCGCTTTATCCCCGACTATTCGATGACTGAGGGCGACATCAAGAAAGAGCAGGCCCGCATCGAAAACGAGTTGCTCACCTTTGAGCAGGACTTGTGGGAGTATTAAGGTTTCTTACTAATCTGCTTTATTTCGTGCGCATAGCCGCATTCCCCTTATGTCTCATCGCCATCACCTATGGAATATGTACATCACCGCCGCAGTTTCTGTGGCGTTGGTGTTATGTTTGGTGGGGTTTGAGTGCGTGCTTTTGTTATCGGCAGGTACGCTGTTGAAACGAATGAAAGAAAACGTTACCTTGACCGTACTGCTGACAGAAGATGCCGACACCGTGGCTTGCGAGCGTTTTGAATCGATGTTATCGGCAGCCGACTGTTGTAGTGCATATCGCTACGTATCCTCTGAAGAAGCACTGAAAGAACACATTGAAACCCTTGGCGAAGACCCTTCCCTATTCTTAGGTTACAATCCGTTGAGCGCATCCTATGAGATTCACCCCTCTGTAGGTTATGCA
The DNA here is from genome assembly GCA_051878345.1 of Paludibacteraceae bacterium. GTDB lineage: Bacteria > Bacteroidota > Bacteroidia > Bacteroidales > Paludibacteraceae > Colicola. Next base: position 12,482 of record JBJEJX010000090.1, read on the forward strand.
CATCCCGACAGCATTGCCGTATTGGACAAACTGTTCTCATCACTGCCCTATGTGGATAAGGTTCTCTATCAAGAGAACTTAGTGAAGGTGCTGAACAGTAATGTATCTCAGGCTGCCATTATATTGTTTGCAGTCGCTATTGTATTGCTGCTAATCGCTTGTGTCCTAATTATCAATACCATCCGTTTGCAAATCTATTCCAAACGGTTTTTGATAAACACAATGACCCTGGTAGGTGCCACGTCTTGGACTATCAAGTCGCCGTATGTGTGGCGATATGTACTATTGGGCACACTATGCGCGTTGGTGGCAATAGCCGTAGTAGCAGGCGGGGTTTACTATGTGCAGATAGTGCTCGGAATTGTATTGTTTCCACTCACATGGCAATCCATGTCGTTTGTGGCGGGCACTATCCTTGTCGCCGGCATACTGATTACGCTATTCTCTTCACTGCTGGCGACAGGGCGGTATATCCGCATGAATATCAATACTATGTATGAAATATAACAAGTTATGAAACAAAATCTTCCTAAACTGAATATCATTTTGATAGCCGTTTCTTTCCTTATCATTATTGCGGGGTTCGCACTGATGGCAGGGGAGCCGAGCGGCGAGACCTATAATCCCGATATCTTCTCTTTTCGTCGTATCACGGTAGGACCGATGCTTGCACTATTCGGGTTCGTAAGTATGGTAGTATCTATTCTTTGGAAAGGGAAAAAGAAATGAGTTGGTGGGAAGCGCTTATATTGGGTATTGTTCAAGGACTGACAGAGTTTTTGCCTGTGTCCTCGTCCGGGCACTTGGAGATAGGTCAAGCGCTGTTGGGGACTGCCGGAGAAGAAAACCTTACTTTTGCCGTGGTAGTTCATGCGGCAACAGTACTCTCCACCTTGGTGGTTCTATGGAAAGAGGTTGCATACCTCTTCCGAGGCACCTTTACCACCCTCCGATGGAATCAAGAAAAAGATTATGTCGCCAAGATACTCGTTTCCATGATTCCCGTGTTCATTGTGGGAATGTTCTTTAAGGAACAAGTGGAATCTTTCTTCGGGCAGGGGTTGCTGTTGGTAGGGATTTGCCTTATTGTCACGTCCCTCTTGCTATGGTTGAGCGAGTTCCTCAACAAGCGGATACATCGTGAGGGGCATGAAGTAACATATCGCGATGCCATCATCATCGGTTTGGCACAAGCGGTAGCCGTATTGCCCGGATTGAGCCGCAGCGGTACGACCATAGCAACGGGGTTGCTCTGCGGAGTAAAGAAAGAATCGGTAGCCCAGTTCTCTTTCCTTATGGTGTTGATTCCTATCTTGGGTGAGGCGTTTCTCGATTTGTTGGATTTGTTGCAAGGGGAGGTCAGCACCGCTATCGGTTGGCTTCCTTTGGTAGTAGGTTTCCTTGCCGCTTTCGGTACAGGATGTTTGGCGTGTCGGTTTATGATAGGTATCGTACGCAAACAAAAACTTATCTATTTTGCCATCTACTGCCTCGCCGTAGGTATTTTTGCCATCGTTTATGGACTTTGTTGAGGGAGAAATTCTATCGTTTGACAAGCCGCTACACTGGACAAGTTTTGATTTAGTTGCCAAAGTGCGCAGAACCATATGCACTGCGTTGGGAATCAAGAAACTAAAGGTAGGACATAGCGGTACGTTGGACCCGTTGGCGACAGGCGTTGTAGTTGTATGTACAGGAAAAAAGACAAAACTGATTGACCAACTGCAATACGATACAAAGGAATATGTAGCCACCCTGCAGTTAGGTGCAACCACCCCGTCTTTCGATATGGAGCACGAAGTGGATTGCTATTATCCCACCTCCCATATCACACGCGAGTTGATAGACCAAACAATACCGACGTTTTTGGGAGAGCAACAGCAGATTCCTCCCGTTTATTCAGCGGTCAGCGTGAATGGGAAACGTGCCTATACGTTTGCTCGAAAGGGAGAAAACGTAGAACTGAAACCCAAGTTATTGGTCATAGATGAGATAGAAGTGCTATCCTTCGATGAAGAGCATATGCAGTTGACGATTCGAGTAGTATGCTCAAAAGGTACGTATATTCGGGCTTTGGCACGTGATATAGGTGAGCGCCTGGACTCGGGTGCCTATTTGATGGCGTTGCGGCGCACCCGTGTGGGAGACAGGAGAGTGGAAGAATGCTACCAGATAGAAGATTTTATCGCATCCGTCAAAGCACAGACATTACAATAGAACGCACAGTATTACAAAGATATGTATAAATACAACGACATGAAGCTCAGTCAGTTTCGATACAAACTGCCTGAGGAGCAAATAGCCCAATTCCCCACTCTGTATCGAGATGATGCGCGTTTATTAGTGCTACACCGCAAGACCGGTGCCATAGAACATAAATCTGTCTCTGATACAGTTCAGTATTTCGACGAGGGCGATTTGTTTATCTTCAACGACACCAAAGTTTATCCTGCACGTCTGTTTGCTTACAAGGAAAAAACAAGAGCGCTCATTGAGGTCTTTTTGCTTCGCGAGTTGAACCACGAAAGTAAGTATTGGGACGTTCTGGTGGACCCTGCTCGCAAGATACGTATCGGAAACAAGTTGAACTTTGACGGAGACGATGCCATTGTGGCAGAAGTGATTGACAACACGACGTCGCGCGGCAGAACATTCCGTTTCCTGACAGACTATTCCGTGGATGAGTTTGTCCCGAAATTGTATAGTTTGGGTTATGCTCCACTGCCGCGCTATATCCAGCGGCCGATGTCTCCTGAGGTGCAGGCAGCATACGAAGAAGCATTTCACGATGAGCCTATCCGGGAAATGGACTTATCACGCTACCAGTCGGTTTTTGCAAAGCATGTCGGTGCTGTTGCCGCACCTGCCGCTTGCCTTCACTTCTCCAAACAGCTACTGAAACGTATGGAGATACGCGGCATTGAGTGTGAGTTTATGACATCGCACATGTCGTTGGGGAACTTCAAGTCCATAGACGTCGAAGACTTGACAAAAGCAAAGTGTGAGTCTGAGCAGTTCCATATTCCTCAACGCCTTGTAGAGGCGGTTGACAAAGCGCACACAGGCAATAAACGCGTGTGTGCGGTGGGCACAGAGATTATGCGGGCACTGGAGCATGTGGTGAATACCGAGGGACAAATCAAGGCCTTTGACGGTTGGACAAACAAGTTTATCTACCCACCCTATTCCTTCACGGTTGCCAACTCTTTCTTCGTAAACCTCTATATGCCGGAGTCCAGCCAGTTGCTGATGGTGGCCTCTTTCGGAGGGTACGAGGAGGTGATGAATGCCTACAACGAAGCCGTGAAGGAAGGATATCGTTTCGGAGACTACGGGGATGCAATGTTGATTGTAGATTAGTGGTAAGAGCCTATGAACGTACGCATTGAAGGAAGTTGGCGCAGGGTATTACAAAGTGAGTTTGACAAGCCCTATTTCGAGTTGCTGACGACATTTGTGCGGCAGCAGTATGCCACGCGCCAGTGTTTCCCTCCTGCCCGTTTGATATTCAATGCGTTTGACTCGTGTCCGTTTGACCAAGTGCGTGTGGTAATTATCGGGCAAGACCCGTATCACGATGTAGGTCAGGCGCACGGGTTATGTTTCTCCGTGAACGACGGAGTGGCAATACCTCCCTCCCTCGTGAATATATACAGGGAGATTCAACGTGACTTAGGCAAGCCTATTCCTGCTTCCGGCAACTTGCAACGGTGGGCAGCACAAGGTGTGTTGCTGCTGAACGCCACCTTGACCGTGGAGGCACACCACCCCGGCAGCCACCAAGGGAAAGGTTGGGAGGAACTGACCGATGCCGCTATCAAAGCACTCAATACGCAGAAAGAACATCTTGTTTTTATGCTGTGGGGCAGTTACGCCCAACGCAAGGGACAGTTTATTGATCGCAGGAGGCACTTGGTGTTAGAGAGTTCTCATCCGTCCCCCTTGTCTGTCTATCGCGGCTTTGACGGGTGCGGACACTTCTCCAAAGCGAATACCTATCTAACGCAGCATGGTATTCCCCCTATTGATTGGTAATGAAGACACTACTGCTCATAGACGCATACGCGATGATTTATCGTGCGTACTATGCGTTCCTCCGTGTTCCGCGTATCAACTCTCGCGGGGAGAACACGTCTGCCATCTATGGTTTTTTACTCACGCTGGATGACCTAATCAAGCGCATAAGCCCCACCCATATCGGTGTGGTCTTTGACCCTCATGGTAACACATTCCGCCATGACGCATACGAATTGTATAAGGCACAACGGGAAGCGCAACCGGAAGAGATACGCCTCGCCGTGCCTTACATAAAAGAAATCTTGGCGGCAAGGCGGATACCCGTCCTTGAAGCGGAGGGTTATGAGGCGGATGACGTGATAGGGACGCTGGCGAAGAAAGGACAAGCCGCCGGCTTCGAGGTGTATATGGCAACGCCGGACAAAGACTACGGGCAATTGGTGGATGAGCATATCTACATGTATCGTCCCCGTCATAGCGGCGGTTTCGAGAAGATGGGAGTGCCGGAGGTATGTGCCAAGTACGGCATAGCACAGCCGAGCCAAGTGATTGACCTGTTGGGACTAATGGGCGACAGCAGCGACAACATACCCGGCTGCAAGGGTGTGGGCGAGAAGACCGCCATTGCACTGCTGCAGCAGTTCGGAAACATAGAGAACCTGCTTGCCAATACCGACCAACTGAGAGGTGCACTGCAAAGCAAGGTGCAGACTCATGCAGACGAGATTCGTTTCTCGCGTTTCCTGGCGACTATCTGCACCGATGTTCCCATTGCGTTTGACGAGAATAGTTTGCTTGTGCAATCACCCGATGAGGCGTCTTTGCAACAAATCTACGAGCGTTTGGAGTTCCGCTCCCTGCTGCAAAAAGCAAAAACCAACACTCCCTCGCAGGAGCCTCGTACCAAAGAAAGCAAGAAGCGTTCTGCGCCCGTGGAGCAGACTTTGGATTTGTTCAGCACGATAGAAACTCCGCAAGAGGACATAGAAACCACCAACACGACGGGAGAACAGACCATTCAAGCAGTGTCTCCCTCCGAGGAGGGTGCAATTGCGTCCTACTTGCTCAATCCTGAGGTGGCGTACAACCCCAACATTCCTCTGGAGGAACTGCTGCGTCAATTGCAGTCAGACCCCGACTTGTGGAAACTGTATCAAGAGGTAGAGTTGCCTTTGGTATCGGTATTGCGCGATATGGAGCGGGCAGGCGTGCGTGTAGATTGTCGGAAACTGAAGGAAGCAGAAGAGCAACTGACCCAAGAAGCCAATCAAATAGAGCAATCTATCTATAAAATGGCGGATTACGTCTTCAATATCAATTCTCCCAAGCAGGTGGGTGAGTTGCTATTCGAGCACTTGAAGTTGGATTCGAAAGCGAAAAAGTCGTCCCGCGGGCAATATAGCACATCCGAAGAGGTACTGCAAGGATTGCGTGACAAGCACCCTGTCGTGGGTGCCATACTAGATTATCGAGAGTTGAAGAAACTGATTTCCACGTATGTGGCGGCTCTGCCCACCTATATCAATCCTGCCACCGGCAAGATACACACCACCTACCATCAGACGACCACCGCTACCGGTCGCTTGTCGTCTTCCAATCCCAATCTGCAAAATCTCCCCATTCGCTCCGAGCGGGGGCGTTTAATTCGCGAAGCCGTAATTGCCGACGAAGGGTGCGTTTTCCTATCGGCAGACTATTCCCAGATAGAACTTCGCTTGTTGGCACACTTATCACAGGACGATCACCTGCTCCATGCCTTTCGTACAGGGCAAGACATCCACGTATGGACGGCGTCCAAGATATACAATGTAGCCTTGTCGGAGGTTACTTCGGAGCAACGCCGACGCGCCAAGACCGCCAACTTCGGCATTATATACGGGATCTCCGCCTTCGGGCTGTCGCAGCAGTTAGGGTGCTCCCGTACAGAAGCCAAGCAACTGATAGATGACTATTTTGTAGCCTTTCCCGGCGTCAAAACCTATATCGCCTCCCAGAAAGCCTATGCACGGGAACACGGGTATGCCACCACGCTATTCGGCAGGAAGCGCTATCTGCCCGGCATGGCGTCTGAGAATGCCACGGTGCGTGCGTTTGCAGAGCGCAATGCGGTAAATGCGCCCATACAGGGAACAGCCGCCGATATCATCAAGCGGGCAATGGTCCGTATCCATCAGCGCATACAACAAGAACACCTGCATACCCAAATGATTATGCAGGTGCACGACGAGCTGAACTTCAACGTACCCGTAGCAGAGGCGGCACAAGTACGCGAGTTGGTAGTTTATGAAATGGAGCATGCCGCCGAATTGACCATTCCCCTTGTAGCGGCTTGCGGCGTCGGGCAGAACTGGTTGGAAGCGCATTAACCCGCCAACTTAGCGGGTAAGGTAAGGGCAGTCGTGCGGAAACTCGCCGTACTCTTCAAATGTATAGTTCAGAAAGTTGTTCATAAGGATAGCCGCACGGGCTATTTCTACTGCCTTGTCCAAGAAATCGGGCGCACAAACCTCGGCGTCGGACAGCATGTGCGTGAAGGTATAACTCTTGCGTTTGAGCCAATCGGCATGCACAAAGTCAGGGTCAAATCCGGCAGGCACACGCTTGAGCATACAATCGGTATCAAAATCGGTGAAATAGCGCGAGAAATGCGTGTCCGCCATGATACTCTCCACCTCCTCATAGTTCGCCTCAATCTCTTTGCGCAAGGCTTTCAACAGTTCGGGTGACGGATTCCATATCCCGCCTGAAAACAGGCAATGCCCCGGTTGCAGGTGCACATAGTAGCCCCCGCGCTGCGAGTGGCGACCGCCCTGTTCCGCAACAAACACACCGAACCATGTCTTGTAGGGCGTCTTATCCTTAGAGAAACGCGTGTCACGGTAGATACGCCAAACACAGTCTTTGGCCTGTAATTCGCGGAGAGCGGGGTCGTACTCGCCGAGACGGGCAATGAACGCCGTAGAGAAGTCCATGAAGAGACTATGGCAGGCTTGGTATTCCGCCTTGTGTGCGTTGAACCATTCGCGGTCGTTGTGCACCGCCAGTTGAGAGAGAAAGTCTAAGATAGATTGCATAAGTTCGCGGTCAGTGGTAGGTTACCGCAGGCGTTTCGCCTGCGTTCCCGATGGTCATAGATTCGTCAGGCAACGGTGGAGCGCCTCCGTCCAGTAGGGTACAGGCACGCCAAACGTCTCCTTGTACTTCGACTTGTCGAGCACGCTGTAATGCGGACGCGGGGTCTTGTATTGGTAGGCGGTGCTCAGGATAGGATTGACCCGGCAGCAGATAGCGTTGTCGTGCAGGAGATTGTACTGCCTATGTATCTCCACGGTGAAGTCAAACCACGAGCATACGCCCTCATTGGTGAAGTGATAGATTCCCTCATGCCACTCCGGCGCTTCGATAACGGTGAATATCGCCGAGGCAAGGTCAGCCGCGTATGTGGGTGTACCAACCTGGTCGAAGACAACGCCCAGGGTATCGCGCTCCAAGCCCAAGCGAATCATGGTCTTCACGAAGTTGTTGCCGTAGGGGGAGTAGAGCCATGCGGTGCGGAGTATGACCGCATCGGGGCGGTGAGCAAGCAGTCGCTCCTCGCCTGCCAGTTTGGTGCGACCGTAGGCTGTGCGGGGCGCCACGGGGTCGCTCTCGCGACAAGGAATCCAACCCTCGCCTGAGAAGACGTAATCGGTACTGACATGTATCACCCGCGCACCGGCCGTGGCGAGGTTCTCCACCGCGTCGGCATTGATACGCAGGGCGGTAGGTTCGTCCTCCTCCGCTTTGTCCACGTTGGTGTAGGCAGCGCAGTTGACTATCAGGTCAATAGCATTGTCGTGTACGAAAGTATGCACCGCCTCTCGGTTGGTGATGTCGAGTTCCGCCACATCGGTAAAGAAATAGGTATGGGCGGCATGTGCCTCGGATAAAGTGCGCATCTCGGTACCTAACTGACCATTTGCGCCGGTGATAAGAATGTGCATTCGAATTGTTAATTAGAAGTTATGAACGATAAGCGCGTCGCGCACCCGCGTTGCACTTGCGGTCAGCCTAAGGGTAGCCTAAGGGTAGCGCATGGGTAGCGCGAGGGTAGCGCGAGGGTAGCGCGAGGGTAGCGCGAGGGTAGCGCGAGGGTAGCGGAAACCTGCGACAAAATTATCTCGCGGGGGAGGTCGGAACTATCTCACAGAGAAGGTCGGAACTATATCGCGGAGGAGGTCGGAACTATCTCGCGGGGGAGGTCGGAACTATCTCACAGAGAAGGTCGGAACTATATCGCGGAGGAGGTCGGAACTATCTCGCGGGGGAGGTCGGAACTATATCGCGGAGAAGTCGGAACTATATCGCGGAGAAGGTCGGAACTATCGCGCGGGGGAGGTCGGAACTATCTCGCGAAAGGGTCAGAATATCGCGGGAAGGTCTTTCAAAAGCGGGTGCTTTTGGTCTTTCTCCGACAAGATACGCTTCTCAGCAGGCACCTGCCAGTCGATATTCAGTTCGGGGTCGCTCAAAAGGAGTCCGCCGTCCGCCTCGGGATGGTAGAGGTTGTCGCACTTGTAGGTGAAGACCG
>JBJEJX010000091.1:0-66612 GCA_051878345.1 Paludibacteraceae bacterium
TGGTGGCAGCAATGCTTTCAGTCAGAATCGGGTTGACGGTCAATGTGAGCGTAACGATACTGTCGCATCCCGTGACCACGGAAGCCAAAGTATCTGTATAGTCTCCCGCTGCGGTCAGGTTCCTTGCACCGAAGGTGTATGTTTCTCCCTCGCAAATGGTGGCAGCAATGCTCTCCGTCAGAATCGGGTTGACGGTCAGACGGTAGATATACACCGAGTCGTAATGCAGTGTCAAATTGAGGGTGTCGGCAGTAATGAGGTCTTGTACCGTGTCGCGCAAAATGGTGTCTTGCAGGAGCGTATAGGTGTTGCCTAAACGAGTGGTGAACGCAGAACCCGTGCAAACGGCTGTACTCGTTTCTATGCTATCCACGCGGTAAGGAGCAACGGGGAAAGTATAGAGATAATTGACAGCAGTTTCGCAAGAGTCTTCCAAATGGAGCGTCATTGTTACCGTTTCTGTTCCCTTTGCGAGGATGCCTGTCGGAACACCTCTCCAACCGGAGTGCGATACATTCAGCACTACCGAGTCGTTTTGTGCCAAATAGCGCTGGATATTCAGCCAAGAGGAGTCGGTGAACACCTCCATACCCTGCTTCAGTACGGGTACGGCGTTGTATTTCGCCAAGGTGTCGGCTGCGAGTTGGAACGGTCTCGGCAATGCCAACGGGGTAACGATAAAGGTATAGACAGAGTCGCAGTTGAGGCTGCCGCCACGAACCTCCACGGTGTCGTTCCAACGGAGCGGAGCAGACAAATCTGCAAACTCAGAGGTCGGACCATAGAAGAAGATAACCGTATCGGTAACGGGGTTTGTCCAAGCCTCGCCCTCGCAGATGCGGACATACGTGGTGTCGTGGCGTTCTTGATGTTCTGCCAGTGCGGTATAAATCTTGGTGTTCTTGTTAGAGTTGTAGCAGATAAAGAGGTCAGGCCAGCCCGCTCCTTCCAGAAGTTTGCGGTCAATGGTACTTGTTTTGGTCTGCTTAGCACCCAATGTGTAATCCATGTAAACCAACTGTTTTCCGCCGCACTCCATGAAGAGGGACGCTCCTGCACCGTTGGCAGTATCTACAAGGTTCTCGACAAAGAGCATCAGGTCTTTTCCTTCCGGCACTTTCTCCGACGAGAGTCCTACGCGATACCAAAGGGGCTTGTTGGCGGAGTGGATATTACCATTCACCCAGTCGAACTCGATAGCGTTCTCACAAGTTTCACCTTTGCTATAGGTGATATCCAGTTGGAACGAGAGCGGTTGGTTGGTGGTTACGCGCACGTAGAGCAGTGAGTCGATAGTAGCATCTATCGAACTGCGGGCGAGCGTTTGGGTGTATTGTCCGCCGGCCGCGATAGACCGAGTGATGTCGGTCATCTGATAGACTACGGGGCAAGTCCAACTGCATTCGGCTTTGGCGGTCAGTTTGTCGGTGGAGGACAGATTCTTGATAGTGAGTAAGCCGTTGCCCGCGGTGTTGATGCGCAGGTCTGCCATGTTCACCACGTACCATGCCGTGTCGCCGGCATTGAGCGTGTACACCGTGTTGGGAGCCACCGGCATAGCATCTTCGCAAGCGGTGATGTTCGGCACGAGTGTATCCAAGGGGGTGATATAGCCGAAGACCATGATTTGTTGTGCGGGGGTTACTTGCAGGTACACATATTGCGTGCCCAATCCGCGGAACATATCGCTGGTGAACTCGCCTGTGAGTTGTTTGCCCGCGCCGAGGGTGGTGTTGCGCTCCAGCATGGCAACCGAGTCGCACGCGGTGTGGATAGCCGCATGGAGCGTGCCGGCAACGCCGTCCGTGTTCTTGACGCCGAAAGTAATCTTGCTATTCAGGTTGGCAACCGTAGCCACATCCAGCTTGTACCACGCCGTGGTGCCAGCTTCTTGGATGAGCGTGTCGGGCAGGTTGACGAGTTGGGCATGCAGACAGTCTTCGCCCGTGTTCGGGTTGACCAACTCTGCCATAAACTCGTATTTGCCGGTGGCAATCAACTGTACCATCACGGTGTCTCTTCCTGCCACCTGTTCCGCGAAACTGCGTTCCAAGAGTTTGTACACCTCTTGTCCGCTGCCCAACGTAACGGCTTTGCTAATCATCCTGGAGGTGACGGGGCAGTGGTATGTTATGTTGGCACGGATGGTGTTGGAGGAGCCGGAAGTGTTGCGCAGGGTGAGACGCGGGGTGGAGTCCGTCGAATTGCTGATAGCGCGCAGCACTTCGGCATCGAGATAGTACCATGCCGTGTCCGTGCCGCCGTTCTCCAAATAGGTTCTGCTCCACTCGAAGAGTGTTACATCATCAGGACATTGGATGGTGTCGAACGGTGCAGGGTCTTTGAGCTGTGCCTCAAAGTGTACCGTGCGGTCGGTGGTGAGACGTACCCATACGGTGTCGCCGGCTGTTTCCAGGGCGGAGTAGGGCAGCGTGGTGGTCTTGTATGCCAATGCGCCCAAGCGCGTGCTCTCGGTCTGCGGTACCTCGCAGGGGCAGTCGAATGCAAAAGCGGCTGAGATGACGGCTGCGGCGTTGTCTTTGTTGATAATGCTGAGTTGGATATCTTTCTTTCCTGCTTTAGCTGCAGTCAGGTCCACGAGATACCAGAGGTCGGTGTCGGCGTCTTGGTCGTTGCCGCTCGTCCAGTTGAAACGGATAGCGGACTTGCAGTTGGCACCCGGGTTCTCCTCTTGCAACTGCACTTGGAACGAGAAAGGCTGGTCGGCGGTCAGTTTGACATAGACGGTGTCGTAGGCTCGGTCTATGTTGTCAAGCAAGTCGCGCGAGATAAGTTTCTCGTAGGTGCCGCCCACGCCGATGGTCAGGCTGCGGGTGGAGTTGGGGATAGAGTCGGGGCAGTCGAGGCTGAGTTCGCCGCGGATGGTAACGGGAGCCGTTCCGCGGTTCTGTATGCTGACGAAAGGCAGCTGGTCAATCATACGCAGGCTGTTGATGCCTACCTTGTACCAAACGGTCGTGTCTGCTTTCTGTTTGCCGCCCTCGTTCATATCGAATACCACGGCGTTCAGGCAGGCTTCGTCGGGTTCATTTGTTGCCACGTCCTGCACGGAGGCGGTAACTTTTACTTTTTTATCGGTGGTGAGCCCCACATATACTTCGTCTGTTGTCAGCATGCCGAAGAGGCTGTAGCCGATGGTCTGCGTTTGGGTAGCATTGCCGGCGAGCGTGCGGGTGATGGACTGCAGGTCGATATAGGGGCATGCAAATGCCACCTCCGCGGTCAGCGTAGCCGTTTCTCCGTCGAGGTTCTGCACACTGAGAATGATGTTTTGTATATTGGTTTTTGCATCCGCGATATTGACGGCATACCATACAGTGGTGCCAGCTTCTTGGGTATGCCCCGTGGTCCAGTTGAAGTTCACGCTGTTCTTGCAGGCATTGCCCTCGTTCACGTGTTTCAGTCGAGCAGAGAAGGAGATAGGCTGTGTGGTGGTTATCTGCACATAGACATAGCCGTCTGCGGTGCTGATACCGTCTATCATGTTTTTCTCGATGGCTTTCACCACGCTTTGTCCTGCGCCGAGTGTCACGGTTTTCTCAATAACGCTATTGGGCGCGGGGGTCATACCTATCTTAGCCGTGATGGTGGCGGACGCCGAGCCCGTGTTGGTAACCGTTACCTCGGGCATCACGCGCTTGCCGCGCAGCGAGTCGAGGTGAATCTTATAGATTTGCGTGGAGGTCAGCGTGTACTCCACATCCGTGGTGGCGGCAATGGTATTCTCCCCGGTGCTGGTGAAGACAGGTGTACTGCCCGGCTCGTCGCCCGGTGAGGTAAAGATAGTGACGGGTTGGTCAGTGCTTACACGGATATAAACATTGTTGCTCTTGAGCATCTCTATCATTGCCCGTTTCAGCGTGCGGGTGGCAGTGCCGCCGGCGGGAATAGACAGACTGTATTCCGAAAGACCGGAAGCGGGGCAGTCCATGCTCAAAGCGCCCTGTACAGTGGCAGTGGAAGAACCGGTGTTCTTTATGGTGATGTCTATGTCATTAGTCTCCATACGTCCACCGGGGAGTGCTTCCGTTAGGTCCACTTGATACCACACTTTCGTATTGGCAGGCTGCACAATGCCATCTTCTTCCTCCATCTCATCCACATAGAAATAGGTGGCGTTCAAGCAGCCTTCGTCCTTCACGTCTTCGGTCTCATAGACATTGGCGGACAATGCTATCGTGCCGGAGGATTTGAGTAACAGATGAATATCCTGCGTATTGGTCTGTACTAACATACTTGCGGCAATCGACCAAATCTTGTTCTGCCTGCTTTCGATGGTATAGGTCCTCTCTTCGGTATTGCCAAACAGGGAAACAGTGATGGTAACATCTACATCGTTTTCGGACAGGTTGGTGAGGTACAACGCGAGCGTCGGGTTCTCAATATCATCGTAGAGCGGAGATAAATCCACTACATACCAATAAGACCCCGCAGTCTGTTCGTTACCGTTTTCCCAATCGAACTCAATGGCTCTTGCTTGGGTGGAACCGTCATTACTGCTACCGGCAGCCCACGAGGGGAATGCCAGCAAGGCGGTTAGCATGATTAGTAAAAATCGTTTCATATATCAATTGGTTTTTAATAGTTTATCAAGTTCCCTAAAATCGTATATCGCCTTCCGTCGCGCAGGATATAAATACCATGGCGCGGGTCGATGCAGAGCAGTGTCCTGCGGCCGTTGTCCGGTAACGAATCGGTCAGCGCCGTAGTGGCGGTTTCCTGTACGGTCAGGTGCAGGATATAGGTGCATTCTCCTTCCGTTTCAATAGTGAGTACATAGGTGCCCGTATCGCGCAGAATGGTGTCTGCGGGCTGGTAGTAGTAGCCTGTCTCCAACAGGCTGTGCGGCACGGCGAGGGTGTCGGCAATCGTGTCGGGCGGCAGGATGATGAGGCGATAGCCCTGCTGCAAGAGGGTGTCGGTGGCGTACCAGAGGGTGTCGGTCAGGAGCAGGGTGTCCTGCGGACTCCAAGCGGCTTTGCCTTCGCATACCGCCGAGTCGCGGAGCGCCGACAGACAGACGGGGTCGGAGGTGAAACGAATCCACCCTGCGTCAACCTCGTGTGTGAAGCGGAAATAGAGCGTTTCGCCTGCGGCTTTCTTCCGGCGGAGCAGGGTGCTATCCACCCAATAAACCTCCAGCGAGTCGGAGAGGGTGGTGGTGAAGAGGGTGCCGCCTTGGCAGTCGGAGGCTACTTCGAGGGTGCAGGGTTGGTTGTCCTCTGCCATCCAATGGACATACATCAGCCCGCTGGTGGGCATGGTCTGCGGTTCCAGCGCATAGACATCATCGGCATGGCTGCTGATATACTTCATCGTGCTACGCACGGGCAGGAGTGAGTCGCAGGTGGAGTGGGGACCCTGTCCGAAAGGATAGCAATAGACATGCCCGCTGCCTTTCTGGTGGGGATAGACGCGGATGTGCGGCGTGAGGACGCTGCCCATGAGGTCAGCCAATCCGCCCATCTCCTCCAACTTTTTGTTAATATCTTCCGCGCTTTTGGAGCTCATGCGGTTTGGACCTACCGTCAGGGAGATGGTAGGCTCCTTGCTGCTGCAGAAGGCGTACACGTCCATCGTTACGGCACACTCGGCGAACCAAAAGGCGGAGATGCCGTTCTTAAGGTCATCCACCGAGGCATCGAACCACATTGTATCGCTCACGACACGGTCTTGCGGAAACAGAAAGGTCTCGCTCTCTTCCTTGCAGTAGCAATAGTAGTAGGGATAGCCCATAGTCTTTCGCAATGCCTCGCAAGTACGGGTAACCATCGTTTCGGCAAACGCGCTGCCGGCAATGAGTAACAAAGATGCTATGTATAAAACTCGTTTCACGTTTGTTTGGTTTATTGGGTTATATTGACCAATGTTTGAACATATTTGTTCCGTGTAAAGTTCATCGAACTGAATTATCTGTCTGTCAAAAGGAAGGTCATGTATAGCGGCAAGGTGAGTATTTGGTCGGTCTTTCCGATGTTGTAGTCGCCCAATTTGATGACTTGTTCTATATGGTATTTTTCCGGGTGTGACAGGATGGTGCGCGCCGACTTGGCATGTCCCGTGTTGGCTTTGCACTCCACCAAGACGCACTTGCCGCGGTAGCGGATGACGAAATCTATCTCCAGACCCGAATCTTTGCGGAAATAGTACAGCCGTCTGCCCATCTTGCCAAAGATATCTGCCACGAGGTTTTCAAATATGGCTCCTTTGTAACCAAGCAGGTTGCCGCAGATGATGTCGGTCTGCGTCCCTTCTTCCAGCATGCTGATGAAAAGTCCCGTATCCGCCATATACACCTTGAATACGTTGTCTATGGCGTTGCCGTCAAGCGGCAGTTCGGTGATTCTCAGGTTGCGGCACCGCCGTATGATGCCCGCATCTTCTATCCATTGCAGACTGCCGTCGTAGTCTTTGGCGCGTGCGCCTGATTGAATGTCGGAGTAGGTGAACTTCTTGTTCTCACGGCTGAGTTGTGCAGGGATTGATTCGAAACACTTGCGTATCTTCGGTTTATCGGCGGATGGGGCATACTTGATCATGTCGCTCTTGTATTCCTCCACAATGCTCTGTTGCAGGCGGAGCACCTCGCCGAGGTTGCGGCTCTCCACAAAGGTTTTCACCACGTTAGGCATACCTCCAACCACTATATATTGCAACAGCAGTTCGCGCATACGCAGGTGGATGGCTTCTTCCACGGGGCGGAGGTTATCCAAGGTCATGCGCAGATACTGCACCACTTGCGGTGTGATACCGTTTGCCCACAAAAACTCCTCGAAATCCATGGGGTACATCTCCACGATATATTCGTACCCGACGGGAACGGGAGTGGTGTCATCTTCCTTGGCAGGAGTATTGTAGCCGTTTACGCCTAAGAGCGACCCCGTGCAGATACAATCGAACCGCCCGTCCATAAAGAAATACTTGAGTGCTGCTCTTGCGCGGGGGCATTCCTGTATCTCGTCGAACACAAAGCAGGTCTCATGGGGCACGAAGTCAATGTTCGGCCGGATAGTGGAAATCTTCATCAATAGCGCGTGAATCTCCAACGAACCTTCGAAGAGGGCTTTGTAGTTCTCCTCGCGGTGGAAATCGATATAAACCACATGGCGGTAATGCTGCTTGACGTATGCCAAAACCGAGTAGGTTTTTCCGCATTGGCGGCAGCCTTTTATGACCAAAGGTTTGTGTCCTTTCTGTGCCTGCCATGAGGCTATTGCTTGTTCAATCTTGCGTTTCATAGTGTTAATGTGCTGAATTTGTTTGTATTACAGCTATTCTTTACACTTTCTCAAGGGAAAAATCAGCTATTCTTTACACTTTTTCGAGGGAATTTTATGCTGTTCTCTACACTTTTTCAAGGGAATTTTGCTGCAAAGGTACACAAATTAGGTGAAATACGCAAGACTTTTCTGCACTTTTTTGCCGACAGTCAGATAATTCAGTATGTCAAAGAGCGTTATGGGTTGTCAGGTGTCTATTGCACAATCGCTTTGGCTTTGTCTTGGCTGCCGGTAACCATGTATAACCCTTGGGGTACAGGCAAGTACCATTCTCCGCTGAGCCACTGAGAGGCTACCAATTGTCCGGCGGCACTATATACCATTACTTGTTGTGATTCAATGGCAGTGATATAAAGCCCCTGATGGTCGCTTCCTACCAATAGGGTGTGCCCTTTGGAGAGGGTGGGCACGCCTGTGGGGGTGTCATCCGTATCGTAGGTTACCACACCGCTTCTAACATTGACAGTAGCAATTCTTGCCGCTGAGCGGGTCCCCGGGTTCGCTAAGAGGAATACGCCTGTGGGAGCCAAAAGCCCGGATGCTTTGTCTTGCGCCGGCTCAAAGACGTTTTTCCCGTCTGTCTGGAAGAACGCATTGTCAAGTTGCCCGCTTGCTCCGCTATAGTTGGGCACCTGCATCTCCGCCAAGGTTATGTTGCCGCGCAGGGTACCGCTGTTTGCAACGGTGTAAGAACTGAACTGTTCGCTCTGGGCGTCCTTCCCGTGCAGTACCTGCGGACCATATCCTTCCAGCAATATAAACTTGCCTGTCCAGTAGTCGAAATAGTCTCGCTCCGCCACATTATCACATCCCGGGCAGTAGGGGAATTGCATGGCATATATCTCCCCTTGCTGCATCAGCACACTGCGCTCCTCCTCACCGATGGTCTTGTTGACGGGGGTTACCAATTCCCAATCGGTGGTGAAATTGGTGCCGTCGAAACCCCACTGCTTGTTGGCAGAATGGTATAGGAAGAAATGGGCGGTATTGATATTAGTGCCATCGTACGGGATTATTTTGTTTTGCCCGCGATAGTCGGTGGTATAGCCTTTTGCGTCAGTGTATTTGGTGGGATAATAAGGAAGACCGTTTTTATCGGTATTGGCATCTTTTGGATACACACCGGAAGTGGTATCTTGTCCGTAACCATAGTGCAAAAATATGTCAACATATGAGGATAAATCATTTTTCCCATCACCCATACCTTGAATGTTGTTTCCGATAAAATAGGCAAGATTGACATTCTCTGTTCCTTGCTTTTTGAGAGCCTCGGAACGCCCCATCTTCTTCAGCTCGTGGTAAGCGTAAGTGTCAAATACATAGATGTTAGAGATGTCAAATGGGGCCATAAATGATGTCCAAATATCCGCCTGTACTGCTATCAGAACATACAATTTTTTCTCAATAGTGTACTCCTCAGTGTTCAAGACATTTCCATATGCTTCATCGCTTATCTCTAGGGCTACAGACACGTCTGTTTGGCTATATACCGGTGTCTTGTAATTATCATCATTACCGGCATCGCGTGTGTAGGAATCTATTTGACTCCACAGCAAACGTGATGTTGTGTTGCTGTTATCTGAAAGAACGGTTGCATCACCGCCAATTTCTACTTTTTTGATGCCTCCATTTGCGACCATAGACGTGGATACAAATGCCCATTGGTTCACCGTCGCATTGTCAAATACTTTTCCTCCAGTGTAGTCTGCGGGCAACATTAGTACAACATAACCTGTATCGTTGGCACAAATGCTGCTGATATTATAGGTAAGTCCGACACTTTTATAGTATTCCTCCAAGGTTTGACCATAGTTGGCATCCCCCTCTTTATTATTGGTTAAGTCATAGGGAAAATCTATCTCTACCAGTCCGTTGTCCTTATAGGGAAGTTTGGCTTTTGCTTCATATTTGGTAAGCGCAGCAGGTGTTTCAGCACTATTCTTGGGTGATTCTCCCAAATCTGTTGGGGTCGGACATGCCCAAATGGAGCAATCAAATGTGCCTCCGTCTATGGTCGTGCCGCTAGGACATTTCAATGAGATATTATCTCGGTAATAACTAGAATATTTTTCTGTTAAGGTGATGGGAAAGGCGGAGATTGACCCGTCTGAGAATCGTATAGTACCGCCGTCTGTATCATCTCCCATTCCGTAAACTGACGCAGAAAATACGGTTTTTTTCCTCCATGAAATAGCCTCTGTCGTGGTATAGTTTGAACTATTTGGATAACCGTTCATTAGATTTATGCGTCCTCCGTTGAATATTACAGTAGAGTACTCGTTTCCTATATCAATAGAAGGACATGAATTACTCAGCGGATGTAGAACAAGCCTGCCGTTACAGTGCTCCGTACTGCCGGAAGATATGGGCCAAATGTCATCTATAGTGAGTTTTGTGTATTCAGTCTTTTCAGGAGTATAGATATGGATGGGAGAGGAATATTGATTTGCCGTCATTGTTCCGAGAATAGTAACTACTTTGATATAAACCCCTGTATTGCTCCGCAGATAGTTATCACCTTTGACATGTATATTCGGTGCGAATTGCTTACTTTCTGATGCGGATGTTGATTGCAAAACAATGACAGCACCGCTTCCCATAACATTATTGCCAGTGTTAACCTTCTGTGCATCGCTTTCACCGGGGACACTGCCATCCTGATTTTTCCCGCGAGAAATTAGCCAGCAATTTTCCAAATAGATATCCACATTTGTGGAACTATTACCCTTGAAGTGTAAGATTCCGTCTGAAGTTTGCGTATAGCCTGTGGAGCCACACGGGCAATGTCCCGAAAAATAATATTTACCACTACTTGTGAATGTTCCAATGGGCTTGTCCGGAGTATTCATATTGTCAATGGTACTCGTCAACTCGTAACCTGTTCCATCGGATGTCTTTTTGTAAACATAGCAGGGGGTTACTGCATTAGACACAATATTCGTACCTGGTTTGCGGATATAGGGGAATGTGCCGGTTGTACTTTTTTGCATACCCTCTGCATCATAATAAGAGTATGTATGTTTTTGGGTGGCATTGTCATCGTTGGTTGTTACACCAAAAATGTACAATTCATCGAAGAGAGGTACACCATCGCTTCCGAAACATGATGAAAAATCCTGTTTGTTCAATCCGATATGGGGATTATCACCATGTGTCGCACTATACATGGTATTTCTAAGGTCTTTTTTAGTTATATCGTCTATCGTATTTGGAAAAGGAACTACCGTGCCTGTCAGATAGGTGGTGGTCTTGGTTGCATTGGTGATAGTCAAGGGCATATTCGTATTGAAATCCATCGCATTCACGGCGAAGGTCAGACTGCGCAGGGTGTCGGTGGATGTCTTGCTGTAGAAATCGCGCGTAAAGAGTTTGATGGTAGCACGATCGGTCAGCTTGCTGCCACTATACTTGACTTGCGCGGGGAACTCTTTGTACTCGTCCAATCCTGTGTTCGCAGCGAGATAGCCTTCATCGTCTATCACGAGTTCAAAGTCGGGATTGTCTATGGTGTATTGTATGCCGTTCTTGCCCCAGTTGGCCACTTTGAGGGTAAAATCGAATATCCCCCAAGTGCCATCGGAATTTTTGCGCAGTTCATGATAGTCGGCATCAATATGCTCCTTATGATTCTTATTACTTGGTATAGTATCAGCGGTCGTCGTGTAATTTTTGGAGAAACTTGTTATGATATTGGTATGTTCATATATATTTGTCCCTGTGATAACCACATAATTGTTCCCTGAATAGGAGAAACGGATATAGCGGCTATTGCCCTTCATCCATACGCCTTTTCCTCCAGGGGCGGATAGATAAGTGGCAGATGTACTATTGTTGGTACAAGCAGTCCATGTGCTGCCGTCCGCACTCTCTTCTACGGTTACGGTACCGTCTGAAGTGGCGGTTTGGAAATACATTGCAAAGTAGGTGTACATAGGTACGCCCCGGAAACGGAATACTACGGAGCCGCCATTCTCCAATGCAAAGGCATTGGTAGAGCCGGCGGTCTTTCCGTTGCTATCTACAGCCCAATCCGTTCTCCCCGTATTGGTACCGGTCCATTCATACACACCACTTGCATTTTTGACCCAATCATAGCCTATCCATGTGGCTTTGTAGTCGCTTACGCGGAACGTGCTGCCATACATATCGTAGGCGTTGTTAAGCCACAAACCGTAGTACTCACCTATGTGTGCACCTGAAGTAAACATAGACAAACTACCCGGACCGGTAGGCACGTGTATCGGGTCTTTGATAATGAGGAAGGAAACTGCACTATTTGTTGTGTTCTCACGCCCATAATAATTGGTGGTAGGAGGGATGTTTGCTACAAATCGTAGATACGGGCTAGGCGTAATTAAGTCGCCGGTTTGCATACCATACGTGCCGTCGCCATTGTCGATTAAGGTCTGCCCGTATTTGCCATCGTCTGTATCATCGAAATACTTAAACTCCAAGAAACCGGTTGTTTCGCCTGCATCTATCGAGTTGGTACTCAGTATTTTGTCGTAACGTGTATTGCGGTAGAGACGTGTACCGTTACCTCTTGTAGGGTCAACCTGCGGATAGGTAAAAGCGAGGTTATGCTTCCTAACCTGCATCACGGTATCCAATACGATGCCTTCGTATTCATCGGACTCGGCTTGCTCGGCATGTATGTTTCGTGAGGACGTCATGGTCTTTCCCGAAATAGGGCTCAGAGTGTACAGATCGTTGTCAATGGTAACATACGAAGCGAAAGATGTGTAAGAGGATGAAATCGTGATGGGTGCCGGGCTGTTGCGGTCTTTGAATGCCGGTTGGTTGGCCTGGTCGGTATAAAGCACATAGTAAGATGATGTTTTCTCCAATCCCCATTTCAGCGTGTTGGCTTTCTTGGGGGAAATGGTAACAGATACCAACAAAGTTTGTGTAAACGTGGTCGCATCCAGGGTGCTGGTGCCGGATATGGTTAGTGTAGCTTGGTAGGTGGTTGAGGTGGCAACAGCCGTAGAAACACCTGCTTTGATGGTGATGGGCATGATATAGGTTATGCCGTTCTCTCCGAAGGCAGGGTCGCCTTGTTCCAGCGAGAAGACATCATCATCGTTGTCCGTCCATTTGAATGTGGGGTCGCTGAGGTATTGGTAAGATACATTGAACTGTGCGGTCTTGACGGCAGTACCCAGTTGGTCAGGGTAACGATAGGTGCTCCCGCCAAACAAGGGGTCTGAATCCACAAATTCACCCGTGTTCTCCGCGGTGTTCTTGAGTGATAGCAGAGTCTCTTTTGGGGTATAGCCTGTACCTGTCAATGCGATGGTCTGAGAGTGCGTGATTTCGGCTCCCAAAGCATCTTCATAGGTGCAAGTGAGGGTTAGCGTAGCCTTATAAGCACCGTCTTTGGATTTTGGGTCAAAGGTAACAGAACATTCGCCGTCTGTTCCAACACTATTGAGACGGAAATTATCTGTATCGGTACCGCCAATCTCTGCGCTCCAAGTGCCGTTGTTGCTGGCATATACGGTACTCGTAGGGCTAACCGATAAGGTGCTACTCTCAGAGGATTTCACGTTCCCAAATGCCAAATTGGCGAGATTGAATGTAGGGGTATAGTCTTCCGTCACCGAGACGGTGTACTTTTTCTGTTTATATTCCGTACTACTTGTCCCATACTTTGAGCAGATGGTCAGAATGGAAGAATGAGTACCATGAACCCCGGTGGGAGTGTATGTGACACTCCATGTTTGTGTGGTCTTTTCGCTGTTTAAAGTGCCGCTGCCAACCGCAAAGTTGTGTTCTTCTGACGGAAAAGTTGCTTCAATATCTGTTTCCGAAATGACATCTAATACATTGCAGGCGATGTCTTTGGAAAGTTCGTTGTCTGTTGGACTTATTACCGTACCTAAATTCATAGTTCCGTCTTCACCATTTTCCAAACGCGGTTGTACCCATTTGGCCACATAGGTGTATGTTGCCGTCGTTGTTGTAGACTGTGCGGAATTATTAGACGTATGACTCTCTGCTACCAATGCTCTTTTGTATTCATACGAATATGAATCATCTAATCGACCACCATTTTCATACCATGCATCAAATTTATACTCGTTATCCGTTTCGCCCGGCTGTTCTGCGTAGAAATAGAAAATCTGACCACCATCATGCACAGCATTTCCCGAAGACCCTCCACAGCTAGCCTTATTGGTTGCCGAAGATTCCCATTTAGGAGTTCCATCAACAGGATTTCCTTTTGATATATATACCAATCCCGCTCCTGTAGGCGGAAAGCTTGCGGTAGCAGTAACTTCGACATAGTCCGTTGAGTCGTAACCAAACGTATTTTGTGTTGAGGCAATGAGCAATAAACCAATAACAAATACGATGGAACCATAATTTGTGCGGGTGTGTGTACCAATGTGAAATTTATCCTTTTTCATAATGAGTTGTAGGGTTGGGTTTGAAGGTTCAGACTATGAGTAACATGTTGTTTTGCCAATAGCATAATTATTGATAGTACTAAAACAATGTGTATCCAATCGCAGAGTAGGTGGAAATATAAATGTGCGATGGTCATAACGATGCACCAAACGGCTATAAGCAAAGCATACGGCAATGCCCAATATCTCCGCCAATGCCAAAAGACTGCGGGCAGTGGATTGAAAGGAATAATCAGCCAATTCCATGAGGTACAACAAAGGTCGGAGATGAAGATGAGGTAGGTCATACACAGACCTACAGCGGTTTGCAAGGCTAAGAAACACCAATCGATATATGGTTTCTTCCAAAAGAGGTTGGCAATAGCAATCAGCAGGAGCAGTATTGCCAGCATCATTGGTGTAAACTTGGTTTGCGGATATTGCGGCGTACCTGCCACTAAGGTATGTCTCTCTTGCTGCAATACGGGGACACCATTGCATGTTGCTTGTTGCCAAGCGCAGACCAAGTCGGCGGGGACAAGCAGTTGTTGCCCTCCGACTAACATTTTTTCGGCTTCGCTGCCGGTGATAAAATATAGTATAAATCGGTTCCACGAATTTTCCCGGGTATGAGCAACGAATATCTCTTTTGCACTCTTAGGCTCGTTGTACAAACCGGTCGGATAGTTTATGGAGATACCGCTGTCATCCATTGCTTGCTCTATAAAACGGACGCAAGAGATAGCACAGCCGCGGTGGTAGTAGTCGTAGGGTTGCATACTGCCTTTCATCATCTCTTCGTCCAAGATACGCCACAGTTCCCGCTTTACTTCTACAGGCAGGTTGAAGATGTACTCGTACACTCCCCGTCCTTCCTCTCGGTAGGGGGCGCAATACTTCTCCACGGGGATAGCAAATAGCCCCATATAGAGTCTGCCTGCCAAGAAATCCGCCACCCGGTGCTCCACAGCCTCGCTCTCATACGAGAAACAATAGTCTAATCCGTAGGCGGGACATTGCATACGAATACAAGCGTGCCCCAAAACGGAATAGAGCACAGTCCCCGGGTCTGCCACCAAAAGCGAGGCAATCACAAAATCTTCTGCATCGCGGTTGACGGTATCGGCAACTGTTTCCGCCCGCGCCATGCCTGCATAGTCCGCCTGCCCCCATAGCGGTACGGAGGCAAGCAGACACAACAATATGTAGGCACCGCGCTTCATGTTATTTCTTCAGCAGTACAGCCTTTTTCTCTCCGCGCAAGATATAGATACCCGAAGCGGGTGCAGAGAGTATCTTTGGCTCGTTGGCGGCTTGCTGCCAAGTGGCTACCAGCGCACCGAGACTGTTGTAGAGATAGAGCGTTTGTGCCGTCGGCGTGGTGATTGCCCATGCGTGGTCAAGATGGGCTACGCGGATATCGCCGTCCGCTGCTGTGTGGGTTACCGCCGTGGCAGGTCCTTCTTTCTTGGGGTGCGGGAAGACGTGCATCTCGCCCGTGGTCTGCCCCTGCATGAACTGGATATACAGGTAGCCGTCTGCATCCACGCGGCTCTCCATGCTGCGCAGCGTGTCTTGCGTGAGGGTCAGGGTGTCTTTGGCGGCGAAGTTCTGATAGAACAGCACGTGGAGGTTGTTGGATGCCAGTGTGAAAGTGCAGGTGTCGCCCACATACAGGTAGGTCTTGGTGAGTCCGTTCAGGCAGAAATCCATATCATGTTGCACCCAATCGGCATACCTGATGCGGTAGGTGGGGTATGCCTGCGTCTTGTACATATCGAATACGGCATTCGTATCCAGCAGCACGGTGCTACCTACGCAGTCGCTGGTCGCCCATGTAGAGGGCGTGATGGTGGTGGGAGTGGCGGTCAGGAAACGCACAAAGGTATAGTCCATGTCGCCTTGCCGGGTGTATTGTTTCAACTCCGGCAGCGAGAGAGTCAGTTCTTGCCCGTCTTCGGCAAGCGTGAAAGTGTTGCTGCCGAGGTATCGAGAATCTGCCGACGAGATATAGAAATCGGGTGTAGTGCCGAAAAAAGCCGTGATAGGGTCGGAGGATGGTGCATGGAAACGCAAAGGTTTCTCCTCCCACGATTTGAGGAAATAGTAGTATTGCGTGGTGTCGTCTGCCGCAATGGGGTAAGTGAAATCTTTCTCCATCGGGATAGCGTCCGCCAACGGACCTTCTATGGGCTTGGGGGCTACGATGAGGGCTGCCGAGTCGGTGGTGAGCATACGGGCATAGTAGATACCGCCTTTGCCGTTCAGGTCAATCAGCCGAGAGATATAGTCTGCCGAAAGGTCGCGGTAAGAATTGGGAGCAATATGCAAAGTGTCCACGATGCTCATATCCGCCGGGTCAAGCGGGAAATCGCATGTGTTGCCAAAGTATAAAATGGTCTTTTGTTTTTCCCCCGTCCATGTGAGCCGCACGGAATCGCTCTGCCAGTTAGCAAAAGGAAAGGTAAAAATAGAATCCAAGGTACTTTGGGAGATAACAACCGTATCGGGCATATACATCCATTTGCTGCGCTCTATGCAACTACGGAAACTGTCATCGGGGATGATATCGGCTTGACCGAAACGTTGGGTAACGATATTCACATACGCCATTACGTTGTAGGTTATGCCAAACTGCGCCAGTAACTCGCGATACGATTCAGAGATAACCAAGTCGTAATAGGTGTAGCCGGTCTCGGCATTGTAGGTGCGCTCAAATGGGAACTCCATAGGTACGGCCACGCCCCAACCGTCTGCCGTGGTAACCACGCGCTCTAATTTCTCATCGCCGTATTGCCCTGTGACACATCCGAAATCCACATAGGCTTTTACGGGCTCAAATTGTTCTCCTGTTACTGTAAACCGTGCATGCAGAGGCAGGTCATAGGTGTATGCAGTAAACCAAAAAGAGCCGGGAATCGGTATGTACATCGAAAAGCCATCTGCTACAGGTGCCGGGTTCTCACATGACATACCCTGTATATCTTCGTATTGAGCCCGCACAAAGGTGGCGGTAAACAGCATAAGGAGCACGATGCTCCAACGAGTAAATAGTTTGTCCATAATCGTATTTGGTTAATTTGTTAGTGTATTGACGAGTGTTTTGTACAAAAGATACAGGGCGATAAGGGTGAGCATTACCCATGTGCCGTCCCCGACGGGGAGTGCCCATTTGAAGTCGTCACTACCCTGCTGGCTGAGGAACCAGTTGTAGAAATCTTCCCAAGTATAGGTATTGGCAAAGTCGCCGTCTTCGGCGCGCATCTGATCGTATAATGCACGAAGTTCCGCCAAAGTGATGTCGGTCTTTCCGTCTGCCCATTGTTGGAGCAGCCAGTTCAGCCATGCCGCAGTAGCCCCCCCTCCTATGGAGGGTGCGGCATTGCGTTTGGGAGGTATGCTTGTTTGTCCGTAAGCGAGGTAGTCGTCGGCGGAGAGGTAGGAGGCTATGTCGGCGGAGTTATATGAACTGCTGATGCCTGAGGTGAAGCCCGTGCCGAAGCGGTTGCCGTACTGCTGCCACTGCGCGGAGGCGACGGCGGCATAGACAGCCGCCTGTTGGTCTTGGTCGGCGGTGAGGCTTGCGGCGGGGGTGTAGGCGAGGGTGTAGGTGGGCAGCGAGAGGGTGGTCGAGAGGGTGCCGGTAGGGACAGCGCTCTGCCCCGCAGCGTTCCGCGCGGCAGCGTTCTGCTGCGTGCCGCTGCCCGCCGTGGCGCCGAAGGTGCCGCCTCCGTAGGAGTGCGTCACGGCGCCGGAGGTGAGGAACGCGCCGCCCGCGGGCTGTGCGTAGCCGCTACCGGGGACAGGCGCATAGCCGCTGCCCGCGGTGCTGCCTATGCTGAAGGACGACCCGCCGGCAGCCTTGCCGAGACCCGTGCCGCTCCCCGACCCGCCGGAGGGGATGCGGATGCTGTAGGTGCCGCTGCCGGACGACATGCTCATGCCCCCCGTGGAGCGGAAACTGTAACGGGGTGAAGAGACGGACGGGGTCTGCGCTTCGCCCCGTGCCACAGAGGACGGGACGACGATGCCGCCCGGACTGACAACCTGCTCCCACGGACGGTCTTCATAGACCATTTCCGTCTTGAAACTATGACGGACATAAGTATAAAGCATGCCCGCATACATTGCGGTGATACATAGAATGAACAATACCACGCTCACATTGGAAATATGACGCTTTCTGACTTTCACTATTGCGTATGAGTTTATGCAGTTTTGCTTTCGTTTTCCTTTCAAATAAAGGGCTACACGCTCAACTTGTTTGGATTTTTATTTCGATAGTTTTCATTATGTTTCTCAAAAATCGTGCAAAATTACTACAATTTTGGCGAATATGCAAATATTTATTCCCGAAAAATGCAAAAATCCTCATTTTTAACAAAGATTATGCCGGGGGGGGGTAATTGTTAAAAGTGCTTATCAATTACACAGACCGACAACCGCGGCGGTTATTTTTGCGATGTAAAGCGTGAATGCAACAGTAACCACCAAACTATTAACCAACGGTATTTCCCTTCTCTGCCGAGGAGGTCTGCTTTTCGGGACGGGGAGAGGTGTTTTGGGTTATATTTTTCGTATCTTCTCCGTGAACCAGAGCCACAAGCCGAAAAGCATAATGTAGAAGAGATACTTGAAGATATAGGTGTGGAGCACCTCGAACCACGAGGGGTGGAACTCTATCAGCATGGCAATGGCGGCTATGCGGGCGATGTTGAAAAGGTAAATGCAAAGCCATCCGAACGGTATGAACCATGTCTTGTGCTTCCATCCGCCATAAGTCGTCAGCAGCAGGCAGAGCCAAATAAAAGACTGCTTCAACGCCGTACAACTCCACACTATCCGCAGTGCGCTTCCGCCGGCGAAACGAATGGTATGCTCGTCGGTCATATAGACCGTGTCCCGAAACAGCGCCACCACGGCATAGACAGCCTTTGCAATGTGCTTCGCCAAGGCCTCAAAAGGCAAGGAAATGTCCCACAATCCCCAGAGCAACACCTGCGTGCTGCCCTCGTCGCCCGTAACCGACCACTTCCAGCCGTAGTTGGCGACCAGCAGGGTGAGCACGAAGACCAGTATATCCTTATATTCGCGTCTTAGCATACGGCACCAAGTCTATGCTGCAGAAGTCCTTGTCCAGATACTTGAAATACGCCGCCTGACACACCATCGCGGCGTTGTCGGTGGTGAAAGAGAAGGGGGGAATGAACACCTGCCACCCGTAGCGCTTGCCGTAGTCCAGAAAAGCCTGCCGCAAGCCGCTGTTCGCACTCACTCCGCCTGCCACGGCGACCTGCTTCACCCCCAAGTCTTTCGCGGCTTTCTTGAGTTTGCGCATCAGAATGTCCACCACGGTGGCTTGGAGCGAGGCACACATATCCTCTCTGAGCAGGGGCACCCGTTCCGCCAACTCGTCCACGCTCCCGACGCCGTGCCCGCGGAGCATGTCGCGCAGGGTGTAGAGGAAGGAGGTTTTCAAACCTGAGAACGAATAATCGTAGCCGGGCAGATTGGGCTTGGCGAAGGGGTAGGCGTCGGGGTTCCCCTCCTTTGCCAAGCGGTCTATCCACGGTCCTCCCGGATAGGGCAGTCCCAGCACCTTGGCGCACTTGTCGAACGCCTCGCCCGCCGCGTCGTCTATCGTCTGCCCTATGATTTGCATATCGTTGTAGGCTTTCACCAAGACTATCTGGCTGTTGCCTCCGCTCACCAGCAGGCACAAGAACGGGAACCCGGGGACAGGTTTGCCGGTCTCGTCCTTCGTGCGCACGAAATGCGCCAAGACATGTCCTTGCAGGTGGTTCACCTCTATCAAGGGAATCCCCAGCGACAAGGCAAGCCCTTTGGCAAAAGAGGTTCCCACCAGCAGACTGCCCAGCAAGCCCGGACCGCGGGTGAAAGCCACCGCCGACAAGTCTCGCTTGTCCACGCCCGCCCGCTTCAGCGCCGTATCCACCACCGGCAGTATGTTCTGCTGGTGGGCACGGCTTGCCAACTCCGGCACCACGCCGCCGTATTCCTCGTGCACCTTTTGGCTCGCAATGACATTGCTGAGCAGAACACCATCGCGTATCACGGCAGCCGAAGTGTCGTCGCAACTTGACTCTATTGCTAAAATGGTAATCATATCCGAAACAAACACGCCAAACGAAGCGCAAAACATACTTTTGGGTAAAATCGGCGGCAAAGTTACTACTTTTTTTGGATATATGAAAAAAAAGTTGTAATTTTGCGCCGTTTTTTGAGTGCCACTCATGTTTCTATACTTCTCTCTCATATACATAGCCGCTTTCTTCGGGCACCGCAAGGCGCGCTTGCTGGTGCAAGGTCAGCGCGAGACACGGCGACGCCTGCGCGAGAACCCCGCCATGTGCAGAGGGTGTGTCTGGTTTCATGCCGCCTCCGTGGGTGAGTTTGAGCAGGCACGCCCCATCATAGAGCGGCTTCGGGCAGAGCAGCCGCGGCAGAAGATTCTCCTTACCTTCTTCTCCCCGTCGGGCTACGAAATGCGCAAGCACTATGAGAAAGCGGATATCGTGCTCTATCTCCCGTTTGCCACGCGGCGCAACGCCCATTGGTTCCTCGAAACCATACGCCCCAAGACGGCCATCTTCGTCAAGTACGAGTTTTGGCCTGCCTACCTGCGCCTGTTCAAGAAGAAAAACATCCCCGCATACAGCATATCCGCTATTTTTCGCTCGACGCAACTCTTCTTCCGCCCGTGGGGGAAGTCGTATCTCGATTTGCTGCGCTGTTTCCGTCATATCTTTGTGCAGGACGGCGACTCGCTCCGCCTGCTCCAAACGCACGGCATAGCGCATTGCTCCGTGGCAGGCGACACGCGTTTCGACCGTGTCAACTACCTTGCAACCCATGCGGCGTCGCAGGGCATAACGCTGCCTTTCGTGCCGTCCTCGAAGTTGCTGGTGGCGGGCAGCACATGGCAGAAAGACGAGGCGCTCCTCGCGCAGTACATCGATTCGCATCCGGACATATCTCTCCTGCTCGTGCCCCACGAGATAACCGACAGCCGTCTGCACCAAATCTTCCAACTTTTCCATGGCCGGTACCTCCGCCTGAGCGAGGTGGAGAACCATGCGCATATCGCGCTTGCTCCGCGTGTGGTCGTGGTGGACAAAATGGGGTTGCTCTCGCGGCTCTACCGCTACGGGCAGGTGGCGTATGTCGGCGGCGGGTTCGGGGCAGGCATACACAACACCATCGAAGCCGCCGTCTATGGCATGCCGGTGGTCTTCGGTCCCAAGTATCAGCATTTCCGAGAAGCCAAGGCGCTCATCGCGGCGGGGGCGGGATTCTCCGTGAACAACTACCGCCGGATCGAGTCTGCGCTCGACAACGCTTTCGCCCATGCCGACACCATCGGGCTGAAAGCGCGACAATACGTCGAGTCTGAACTCGGGGCAACCGACAAGATATATCAAGACCTTTTCAAAACCAAAAACTCATAATCAACATGGTCTCTATTCCCAAAGGTACGCGCGATTTCTCCACGGTGGAGACGGCTCGACGCAACTATATCTTCAACACCATCAAGTCGGTGTTTTCGCTCTATGGTTTTCAGCAGATAGAGACACCCGCGATGGAAAATATGTCCACGCTGATGGGCAAGTACGGCGAGGAGGGGGACAAACTGCTCTTCCGTATCCAGAACTCGGGCGAGAAGGCCAATACGCCGCCGGAGAAAGGGCTGCGGTATGACCTGACCGTTCCCTTTGCCAGATACGTGGTGCAACACAGGGACGAGATACAGTTCCCCTTCAAGCGTTTTCAGATACAGCCCGTCTGGCGGGCAGACCGTCCGCAGAAAGGGCGCTATCGCGAGTTTTACCAATGCGATGCGGATGTGGTGGGAACCACATCGCTCACCTGCGAACTCGAACTCATACAGATTGTCCGAGAGGTCTATCGCAGGCTCGGTATCCGCGTATGCCTGCATATCAACAACCGCAAGGTGTTGGCGGGAATAGCGGAAGTAATCGGACAACCCGACAAACTGGTTGACATCACGACGGCTATCGACAAGTCGGACAAGATAGGGCTTGAGAATGTCAACAAAGAACTGATTGACCGCGGGCTCACCCCCGAATCGGTGGAGAAGATACAGCCTATCCTGCACTTGAGCGGCAGCAACACCGAGAAACTGGAGCAGTTGGCGGAAATCCTTGCCGCGTCGGAGACGGGAATGGCGGGCGTCAGCGAACTGCGCACCATCTTCTCGCTGTTGCAGTCCACGGTTTCCAATGAAGACAGCCTGCCCGTGGAGTTAGACCTGACCCTCGCGCGCGGGCTCAACTACTATACGGGAGCCATCTTCGAGGTGAAGGCTCAGGATGTGCAGATCGGTTCCATCACGGGCGGCGGACGCTATGACAACCTGACCGGTATCTTCGGCATGCCGAACATGTCGGGCGTGGGTATCTCGTTCGGCGCCGACCGTATCTATGACGTCCTCTCCGAAGGGAACCTCTTCCCCGCGGAACTCGGAACGACGACGCAACTGCTCTTTGCGGTCTTTGGAGAGGAAGAACTGCGGTACGCGCTCCAATGGGCGTCGCAACTGCGCCAAAACGGTTTGCGCGTGGAGGTCTATCCCGAACCCGCCAAAATGAAGAAACAAATGGCGTATGCCAATGCCAAAGACATCCCGTGGGTGGCCATCGTCGGGTCTAACGAAATGGAGGCGAATACGGTAATGCTTAAAAATATGATTACGGGCGAACAAACTCCCGTGTCGCAAACCGAGTTGCAAGCCCGAATTTCGGGGTGATTTTGTTAAATGTGTATAATTCGGTGTTAAAAACAATAGTATTGAACGGGCATTCGGTAGGAAAACACTATCTTTGCCACTGAATTTAGCTTAACAATTGGATTTGGTTTTTATTGGTTAGCATTCAAGGGACAGTAAAATGATTTTCCAATTCATTTTCTTCCCTGCTGACAGGAGATGAGGCGGTGTCGTGAGACAGCGTCTCTTCTTTGTTAATGTGGACTCGAAAGAAGTTTTTACGCCGAAGTCAGTTGGCAGGAGTTCGGCATAAGTCTCAATTTGTACGTTTTACAGGGGGGCGGGAAGGGGAAATCTTAACAATCGTACATTTTCGGCACAGGGACGACCCGCGACCGACCCGCGACCGACCCGCGACAGATACGCGAAGAGGTCGCCGCGGAGAAATCTTAACAATCGTACCATTTCGGGGTATGAACAGGGAGCGGCGAAGACCGCGTGCAACGGGTCATGCTTTATTTCAACAAAATCGTCCGAATATATTTTCTTAGGTATATCCCGATTGGCAAGTGGGAACAGAATCATCAAGCCCTTTCGCTTCGCTCAGAAATCACCATAAAATCAAAAAGACAAACCTTTTGGAAAAATATCCCTGACATGTTGCGGTTTCCTTCGGACTCGCGCCGGTTGTGCCAACCGCCTTGCCGAGAATTGTCCAAAAAAGAAAAATAGCGCACTTGGAAACTTAAAAAGTGATAAAGTTTCCATTTTCTATGCTATTTAACATAGTTTGGCACGGTTATTGTCATAAAACAGGCGGTATGACAGATATGAAAGAAGAGATATTGCGAGTGGCGGCTGACAAGATGCAGGATGTCGGAATCCGGTCTTTGTCGATAGATGACATATGCCGTCTGCTGGGCATCAGCAAGAAGACCTTTTACGTTTATTTCGAGACGAAAGAGGCGTTGGTGGAAGCCATACTGAGGCGGCAGGAGCGAATGTTGACGACCGCCGCCATGCGTTCCTCCGAAGGGAAGACGACGGCGCAGTTGGTTGCGAGTTGGATGCACACCGCTCCGTTCCTGAAAGAACAGATACACCAGACCCCGCCGTTGCTCTACGACCTGAGAAAGTACTATCCCGCGCAGTTTGACCGCCATCAAGACTATCTGCGGACATGGGTCTGCCGGTTCTTGGAACGGCTGTTCGTCAAAGGGATAGAGGAAGGTTTCTTCCGAGCGGATATAGACGTGCCTCTGACCTCAATGTTTATCGCGAACGTGCACCACAACATGGTGAATGCTTCGATAGAACATCCGGAGCAGAGCCCCGAAGTGCAGAAAATCAACCGCCAAGCCATGGAAATCATCATGCGCGGCGTGATTACACAAGAAGGACTGAAAACCTTGCTATGTGAGAAACCGCTGAAAGATAAAGGATTATAACCTTTTGACCACACAAAACCATTTAGTCTTTCATTCTCTATTCAACGAAAAATATACTAACCCAAACTATAAAATTCTTATTTAAAGAACAATGAAGAAGAAACTATTTTCAGTACTCACGCTTGCGCTTGTGGTAAGCGCAAGTGCAGTGGCAGAAGACCATGTAATGGCAGCCACACGACCTGCGGAGAAGCGGGAAGTGCCGGCGGAGTTGAGCCTGAGCGTGGAGGAAGCACAGAACTATGCAGTAGAGACCAATCGGTCGCTGCGCAATTCAAGTTTGGCTATTCAGGAGGCATACGCCCAACGGTGGCAGACCATCGCGCAAATGTTGCCGCAGGCTGAGTTCTCGTGGCAGTTGCAGACAATGCTCGATACGGCTGGAAATGTCTATAAAATGAATTTCGGCGGTCAGAGCATGAGCATGCCTAACAGCACGATAGGTATCTCCGCCTCGATCGGTATCAACGGGCAAGCCGTAGTCGGTGCGTTGCTGAACAACGTGGCGATAGACATGCAGAAACTCGCCTACGAGCAGAACGAGTTGGACTTGCGTGCCAACGTGGTGTCGTCGTATGCGTCGGTGCTGGTTATGCGCGATATCGTTACGCTGTTGGACAGTTCGTTGCAGAACGTACAGCGTTTGGCAGAAATGACGCAACGATCCGTAGATGTGGGAGCCGCAGAGCAGACCACAGCCGACCAAATCATGGTGCGCGTGAACGCTTTGAAGAACAGTATCAACAGCAACAAGCGCAACGTGGTGCTGGCGGAGAACTCGCTGAAAGTGCTGCTGGACGTGCCCGTAGAGACCCAACTGACGCTGACCACCACGCTGGACGATATGCTCTCGGCGGAGCAGGTGCTCAACCTGCTGGGTGAGGATTTTATATTGGAGAACAATGTCAGTTACCGTCAGTTGGAGAAAAACGTGGATTTAGCCAAGAGGAACGTCCAAATGGCAGCATGGGAATACGGTCCGACCGTGGGCTTGGGTTACCAATTCTCGAAGAAAGGCAACATCCCGCCGCAAGACGGCTATCAGTTTAACATGCAGCCGCCGCACGTGGTGGCGCTGAGCGTGTCCATGCCGCTCTGGTCGTCGGGCAAGCGTGCCGCAGGCGTGACGGAGAAGAAGATTGCGTTGGAGAAAGCCCGCAACACGCTGGCGGAGACCACCGACCAACTCGGCATACAGAACCAGCAACTGCGCTTCAACCTGCAAAACGCCTTCGAGACCTATATGAACGAGAAGGAGAACATGGAGGTTACGCAGCGTGTGTTCCGCTCCACGACCAACAAGTACCGGTACGGAGCGACCTCCAATCTGGAACTGGTGAACGCCAGCAACGACGTGATTTCGGCACAATCGACCTATGTACAAGCCGTGCTGAGCCTTGTCAATGCAGAACTTGAACTATCGAAATTTCTGAACAAGTAAATTAAAACCCAAACAATAATATGAAGAAAATCAGTATTTTGGCAGCAGCCCTTTTGGTATTGGTTGGCTGCGGCAAGCAACAAGAGGCTACTACGGGTGGTAGTGGCGAAGGAGAACGCGTAGAGATAGTGGAACTCACCACGCTCCACCCGCGCGAGATTCAGCGCGAGATAACCGTCTCCTCCAACCTTCAGGGCTATGAAACCGTGAATATCGCCCCCTCGCTCACGGGAAAGATAGAGCATATCTACGTGGAGGTAGGCGACAAAGTGTGCAAAGGCGACTCGTTGGTGCGTATGGACCAGCAGCAGTATAAGACCACGGCGTACACCATTGCCAACCTCGAGACGGAAATGCAGCGTATGGAGGGCTTGATTCAGACGGGTTCGGTTTCGCAACAGCAGTACGACCAAATGAAACTCTCGCTCGACCAGACGAAAGAGAGTTACAAATTTATGAAAACCAACACCTACGTGCAGGCACCCTTCACGGGCGTTATCTCCGCGAAGAACTACGAGGACGGCGAGTTGTACAGCGGTCAACCCATCGTGGTGCTGACGCAGGTCAACAAACTGAAGACGCTGGTGGCTATCCCTGAGTCGTATATCCCGCAGGTGAAAGCCGGCATGCGCCTGTCGCTCCGCACATCGGTCTATCCCGACCGCGTGTTCCCCGCTACCATCGAGGTGGTTTATCCGACGGTGGATGCCGCAAGCCATACTTTCCAAGTGAAAGTGGTGGTGAACAACGAGGAGGGGCTGCTCCGTCCGGGTATGTACGTGAACACCACGATCGGCTTGGGCAAAGCCACCATCATGGCGGCACCTTATTCCACGGTGCTGAAACTCATCGGAGCCAACGACCGTTATGTATTCATCAACAACAACGGCTATGCCAAACGCGTGACGGTGGAGATGGGACAGCGCTTCGGCGATGACGTGGAGATTACCGCGCCTGAGATAGTGGACGGTGTAGAACTCGTAACCAAGGGCGAGGCCCGCTTGGTGGACGGCGTGAAAATCAGTTATTAAAGTAGAAATCCCGGAAAAAACGAACCTTTCCGGGTAGGAAAAACCTAAAACTCTAAACGAAGATGGCTATATATAAAACAGCGGTGCAAAAGCCCGTTACCACTGCCCTTATCTTCTTGGCAGTGATAGTGATAGGTGTGTTCTGCTACGTGCAGTTGCCTATCGACCAGTTCCCCGAGATGGACCCGCCGTATGTAACGGTGATGACCACCTACCCGGGTGCCTCCGCGTCTGAGGTGGAGAGCAATGTAACGAAAGTGATGGAGAACTCGCTCAACTCGGTGGACCACCTGAAAGAACTGACCTCCAAGTCAAAGGATAATATCTCCTCTGTAACGATGGAGTTCGAGTGGGGTACCGATTTGGATGAGGTGCTCAACGATGTGCGAACGTATGTGGATATCGTGAAGGATAACCTGCCCGATGGTTGCTCCAACCCGATTGTGCTGCGTCTGAGTACGAGCATGATGCCTGTGATTCAGTACGCCGTGATGGCGAACGAGTCGTATCCCGCGCTGGACAAGATGCTGGACGATGAGATTATCCCGCAGTTGAACCGCGTGGACGGTATCGGTAACCTGACGGTGTCGGGTGCGCCGGAGCGATATGTCTATGTCTATCTCAACCAACAAAAACTAGACGCCTACGGGCTGACGGTGGAGAGCGTGGGCAACATGATTTCCGCCAACAACCTCAACATGTCGTCCGGTACGGTGAAACTTGCCAAAGAGCAATACCAGATGGAGGTGCGCTCGGAGTATGCGTCATCGGATGAGATAAACAACATCGTGGTAACCACCACGGCGGACGGTCGTCAGGTGTTTGTGCGCGATATTGCCACGGTGAAAGATACCATCAAGGAGTTGTCTCTGGACGAGAAAGCCGATGGTCGCGAGTGCGCCCGTCTGATGGTTACCAAGCAGACCGGAGCGAACACCGTGCAGATTTGCCGCGATGTGCGCAAAGAGATTGCGCGGATTCAAAAGACCTTGCCCTCGGATGTGGAGTTCAAGTTGATTTACGACTCATCGGAGAACATACAGAACTCTATTGACTCCTTGACGGAGTCTATCATGTACGCCTTGCTCTTTGTGGTCTTGGTGGTGCTCTTCTTCCTCGGCAAGTGGCGTGCTACTTTGATTATCGGTATCACCATTCCTATTGCCCTGATTGTGGCATTCATCTACCTGAAGATGGTGGGTTCTTCGCTGAATATCATCTCCATGTGTTCATTGACGGTGGCTATCGGTATGGTGGTGGACGATGCGATTGTGGTCTTGGAGAATATCACGAAGCACGTTGACCGCGGAGAGAACCCGCGTGAGGCGGCGATATACGCGACCAATGAGGTTTGGGTATCGGTTATTGCCACTACCTTGGTGATTGTGGCGGTATTCGTGCCGCTGACCACCCTGACCGGTATGGCGGGTGTGATGTTCAAGGAGTTGGGCTGGATTGTAACCATCGTCGTTTGTACCTCTACCCTTGTGGCCATCTCGCTCACGCCTATGTTGGCAAGTAAGTTGCTCAAGCCGCGCAAGGTGCACGTGGACGCAGAGGGTAACCTCATTGATGATGAGAAAGGCAAGAAAGGTTGGTACGAGCGTACCGTAGTGCGCGCCCTCGACTGGGTGGACGAGAAGTACGCCAAGGCCCTCGGCTGGTGCTTGCGCCACAAGGCGGTTACCTTCCTGATTCTGCTGGCATTCTTCTGCTGCTCGATGATTCCTATGATTACGGGGCAGATTGGTACGGACTTTATGAAGCAGCAAGACCAAGGACGTATGTCCGTTACGGTCAAACTGCAGCGCGGTACCCGTATCGAGGAGACCTTGAAGACCGCACGTACGCTGGAGGCGCGTTTCGTGGAATTAGTGCCTGAGATACAGTTGATTAGTACCTCCGCCGGTAACAACGATGATAGCGGTATGGGTGCGCTGTTCTCCAACACGATGAACAACACTATCTCCATGACCATCCGTACCAGCAAGAAGTACGAGCGCGAGCGCTCCATCTTCGATATGGCAGAGGTGCTGCGTCAAGAAATGGCGAAATATCCTGAGATTATTGACTATCAGGTAAGTACCAAAGGTGGCGGTGGCGGTTCCTCAAACTCGGTGGATATAGAAATCTATGGTTACGACTTCGATGAGACTTCCGCCCTTGCCGAGCAAATCAAAGCCATCTGTAACCACGAGGTGCCCGGTGCGCGCGATGCGACAGTCTCGCGTGATGACGAGCGTCCGGAGATAAAGATTGAGGTGGACAAGGAGAAGGCATCGCGTCTGGGTCTGACCACAGCCACGATTTCCTCCTACCTGCGCAACCGCGTGAACGGTATGGCTTGCGGCTACCTCAAAGAGGAAGGTTCTGAGTTCGACATCATCTGCCGACTGGAAGAGGGCGACCGCAACTCCGTGGAGGCTATCAGCAACCTGACTATCCCGACCCCGACCGGCAAGAGCGTGAAACTGAGCGAGGTATGCACCATCGGCGAGTACTGGACGCCGCCTACCATCGAGCGCAAGAGCCGTCAGCGTATTGTTACGGTGGAGGTAACCCCGTACAACACCTCTTTGGGTGAGTTGGCACAATATCTGGAGCAGAACGTGATACCGACGCTGGACATTCCGCAGGGCGTGGTGGTACGTATCGCCGGCGACTACGAGGACCAGCAGGACACCTTCGCTGACATGGGAATACTTATTGCGCTGATTATCATGTTGGTATATATCGTGATGGCGAGCCAGTTCGAGTCGCTCCATAAGCCGTTTGTCATCATGTTCACCATTCCGTTTGCCCTCTCGGGTGTGGTACTTGCCTTGTGGCTGACCAATAGTTCGTTGGATATGATTGGTGCGTTGGGTGTCATCATGTTGGTGGGTATCGTAGTGAAGAACGGTATTGTGCTGATTGACTATATCGACCTGCTGCGTGAGCGCGGCTGGGAGTTGAACGAAGCGGTGCAGGCAGCGGGCAGAAGCCGTATCCGTCCTGTGTTGATGACGGCGTTCACCACCATCTTGGGTATGGTGCCGATGGCAGTGAGCAACGGCGAAGGCTCCGAGATGTGGAAGCCGATGGGTATCGTGGTGATTGGCGGTCTGACCGTCTCCACCTTCCTGACCTTCTTCATGGTGCCTGTGCTCTACGCAGCGATGTCCCGCCACGGCGAGCGCGATAAGGTAAGCAAGATGCGCAAGAGTTTCATCTTCCTCGACTTGAAGCCCAAGAAGAACCAGAAGCCGCAGCCCGCACCCATAGCCTCCGACGAGGTCTTCCCCGAGACGACACCCAGCGGAGTGAAATAGACATGGCTCTCAAGTTTCAGGTTCCAAGCGGGATAAGTCTTCATGACCTCTGCCTGAAACCTGAAACTTGGTAGTTGAAATTTGAAACTGACAAAACTGCAACAACATGAAAAGTGTAATGATAGTCTATAATCAAGCCAACACCGAGAGGGTGGAGTATCTGCTTGATAAACTGAATGTAACGGGCTTCACTTTCTTCGAGAATGTGCAGGGTCGCGGCACCAACGGCGGTGAGCCGCGCCGCGGCACCCACGCTTGGCCTGAAATGAACTCTTGCATGATTACCATCGTGGAAGACAACCAGGTGGAGGAACTCCTCGAAGGTGTGAAGAAACTCGACATGCGCAACCCTGCCGTGGGTGTCCGCGCTTTCGTCTGGAACATCGAACAGACGGTGTAATCTTCTGAGGGGGTGCGTCCTTACGCCGCACCGTGATTGCACCGTAAATTACCGAATACGAAACCTTAACGCCACGAGGCTGCCCGATATTGATTCGGGTGGTCTCGTGGCGCTTAAGGTCTCCTGCCGCTCCCGACACTCCGCCCGAAAAACATCAAATGTCCATCGAAGTCTTAAGCAGACAATCAACTTTATTTAGTACATATTTATGTATCTAATAGGTGTTGAATAGGGAAAAATTAACATAAAAGGTAATTTTATATCATTATTTCTTGCATATTTCAAAAAATAGCAGTATCTTTGTGCAGATTTTTAGCAACACTATGAGGAAATATCTCGTATTAGAACGCATAAATGATAGCAGTAATGTTGCTATATACTCTCCCGTATTTGATGGGGATACAATGTCTGAGTTTGAGAAATTTATAACCAAATACCAAGACACCACTGATTTTCAAGAAGATTTAGGCATAATTCTTGCTCGTATCAAATATATAGAACAAAACGGTGTACTGGATAGGTATTTTAGATACGAAAGTAAGCGTACAGAAAATATCAAAGCACTCCCATCAAATATAGAGCACACCAAGTTGCGTTTGTATTGTATCTGTTTCAATGAACATCTGCTTATTTTGGGAAACGGGGGAGAGAAAACGACCCGTACTTACCAAGAAGACCCTGTGCTAAATAAGTATGTGGAAGACTTGCGTAAAATTAACCAACAACTAAGATGGGAGATACAAAACGGTCGTATCGCCATAAATGATGCATCTTTGGACGGGGATTTACATTTCTATTTTAACGAATAACAATCACAGCAATGAAAACAGACCTTTTAAGTAAGTGTTACACTAAGTTTGTAACGCAGGAGCAGGAAGCATCCATAAAATTAAGTGCTGATGTTGCTAATTGTATATTCAGCATTTTAGAAGAGCGTGGTATGTCTCAAAAAGATTTTGCCCGTCTTATGAATAAAACCGAAGCAGAGATTAGTCGCTGGTTATCGGGAACTCACAATTTTACACTTTCCACTATTGCTGCAATTAGCATTGCACTTAAAACGGATATTTTAAGTGTCCCGTCAAAAGACAAAAAATTATCTCCCTACAACACAGATGATTTTATACCTTTGGTGCAAGTACCTATTTCTATAACAAAACGGAATAGAAGACAATACCAATCAAAATCAGACTACCATGCAAACTAAAAAGCAATCCATATCGTTTTCGATTGTATCAGCCGTAGTAAAGGAGAAAGATATTAGGTTTTCTGCTTTCAATAATAACAAAAACGGGCGTTTGTTTGTTAATACAAAGATTAGGCATAACGACAATATGCTTGTTTTGCTGTTGTCTATACTATGTAAAGATGGAGAAAATAAAATACTTTCATACACAACGGAATGGTCGTTTGAGTTTGATAATATAAACGATGTTTTTGAGTTTACTGAGGACACAACAACGGATAAAGTTGGCATACTTCCAAAATTGGTAAACATAGCATTTGGCGGGTTGCGCGGTATGCTTTCTCTTGACACGCAGGGGGCTGTTATGCTTCCTTATATCAACGAGGAAGACCTCATTGATGTAATAAAAGGCAAATAATCTATATTTCTTATGAAACGCTACATCTTTCTGTTCGCGCTGTGTGCGCTTGCTCTCGTTGGGTGCGAGGATAAGGTTAAATAG
The DNA here is from genome assembly GCA_051878345.1 of Paludibacteraceae bacterium. Classification (GTDB taxonomy): domain Bacteria; phylum Bacteroidota; class Bacteroidia; order Bacteroidales; family Paludibacteraceae; genus Colicola. The sequence continues at coordinate 31,759 of JBJEJX010000091.1, forward strand.
ACATCGACAGACACGGACACCGAGGAAAATGTTATACCCGATGGTTGGTCTCCTGCTGGGCATATCTATGTATATGAGACTACTTGGGAAAACTCACCTGCAGATGACAGATATTGGGCGTTTGTACTTGACTTTTTCTCAAACGATAGCGTAGTTGAGTACCAAACTTCGAATAGGGATTTGTCATATCACGATAAGTTTGTGCAACTCATTGATAGCGCATCATATTATGTAAAGCCCCCATCAACAATAAAGTATAATGGATTTTACGATATTACAATACTATCAGAAGACACCCTATTTTTCAAGGCTATGGAGGTTACCTATTGTTTGAAAACTCGCAAGTAACCACTTGTATCTTGCCACAATCTCCCGCTTGTTAATCGTGTACTGCTTGTCGGCAGTCCTAAACAATACACCTCTTGTTTGTTCTCGTTGTTGATAACCGCATAAAGGTTATTCTTATCAACCATTGAGAAAAATCCATTTCTCCCGACAACAGTTTTTGCTGTTGTTTCAAGCACATAACATTCATCGCATGTGATGTTCACATGTGGTGTTTTTACGGTGCAATAAACACTATTTTTGTTCAGCGTAGGGGAAAAAGTGAATCTTAATAATCGTACATTTTGCGGGCGACGGGACCCTCCCCGTCCCTCCCTAAACTCACCCCATTAGGACAAGACCCACCCCGTCCCTCCCTACAAAGGGAGGGAGATATGCCCGCGATAGACCTACTATAGACCCGCAAAAAAATGAACCGGTGAACCAGTGAACCAGCACTTTTCTAAAACATATATGCGTATGCGCGCGGGTGTATTTATGGAAATTGCCGGTTCACTGGTTCACCGGTTCACCGGTTCACTTCCCCGCTTATGGGTAGGTGGGACGGCAAGGGCAAAAATGAGCACTGACCACTAACCACCATTTGTTAACTTGGATTTTCTAACCGGCATAGAAATAACAACTTTTGAGACTTCGGGCGGGCATTAACAGAGTCCGTCAAGGACGAATTGAAAAATATGGCGCAAGCGGGACACTCACGCACAGACTCAATCGCTAATTTTCCATGCAATCCATTTGCCGCTTTGGCGGCTTATCCCTATTTCCCGAAGAAACCACCTCTAAATATAGAGTCTGAACAAACAAATCAACTTTGTTTCTTCTAAAATTATTTCGAACTAACATAATCTCAGGTGATTCGCAGGTGGTTCAGCACCTCTTCCCGAAACACCGGCGGAGCAAAGGGGGACTCTCCTCTGCCCGCCCCTGTTCTCCGACAGCGCCTTCAGCGTGGGAAAACCATAGGTCACCGATAGAAAAAACACCCCTTCCCTTGCACAATCAAAAAAAAAGCAGTACCTTTGTACCAACTTCCTTTGTCGAAGGGCAACCATCCTGCCGCTTCGTTGCTAAATCAATCGTAAAGAATGTGTACCCTCAAACGAATAGTGTGTTTATGAAAAGACTCCTTGCCCCTTCCGTGCTGTCAGCGGACTTCTCCCGTTTGCGTAACGAGTTGGAAATGATAAACGACAGTTGTGCCGACTGGCTGCATGTGGATGTGATGGACGGCGTGTTTGTGCCGAACATATCGTTTGGCTTCCCGCTGATGAAGCCTATGGCGAAGTATTGCACCAAGCCACTGGATGTACACCTGATGATTGTGCATCCCGAAAAGTATGTGGAGCGTTTCTGTGACGCGGGGGCATGGAGCGTTGGCTTTCATTTGGAGGCGACGGAAGACCCCGTGCCCGCGCTGCAACTGATTAAGAACAAGGGCGTTCGCACCTGTCTTACCATCAACCCGGACATAGATGTGAACAGGCTGCTGCCTTATCTCGATAAGGTGGACATGGTCTTGCTTATGTCTGTCTATGCAGGCTTCGGCGGGCAGTCTTTCATACCCGAGACAATGGACAAGATACGCTTGGTGCGGCGGGAGATAGACCGCCGCGGACTCCCCACCCTGATTGAGGTGGACGGCGGAGTGAATACGAAGAATGCTGCGGCTATCTACGAGGCGGGCGCCGATGTGCTGGTGGCGGGCAGCGCGGTATTTGAGGCGAAAGACCCCCGTCGCGCGGCAGCGCTAATCAAGGGACTGGAGACCGACTAAACGGAACGGCGGACGGTGGAGCGGTTGAGCAGATATCCGATGGCGGTCTTGCTGCTGCCTTTGGTGGCAATCATCCTGCTCTGCTACTACACGGGGAAACCGATAGACCTGCTGAGGGACACCGAGGCGGATTATCTCGACTCGCTGCAACTCTTCCGTATGGTTCTGACCGATTACCCGCGTGAGCGCGCCAAGACGGTGCTGGCGGAGACGGAGGTGCTTGCAAGGTCGGGCGGCGGGAGTGTGGAGCGGGCGGAAGGAAAAGTGTATGTGTACCTCTTGCCCGATTCTACGGACGCCGCCCGCAACAGAGAGGCGCTGCTGGGCATGCAGATTGGCGACACTCTGCTGGTGCGCACGCGGGTGCAGCGGGGAGGAGTCTTGGGGAAGTTCGACTATGGGAACTACCTGCGCTTGCAGGGGATAGTGGGGACGGCGGTGGTATGGAAAGACCAATGGAAACGCTTGCCTGCGCAGCCGCGGACGCAGCGTTGGAATCCCCGTTGTTGGCAGAGAAACCTCTATCGGCGTTACCGCGCGTTGGGCATAGAGGGTGGTGAGTTGGCAACGCTCGGAGCGTTGACTTTGGGCTACAAAGAGGACTTGGAACCTGACTTGAAACGCAGTTTTCAGTGCGCGGGTGCGGCACATGTGCTGGCGGTCAGCGGTCTGCATACGGGGATTATCTATGCGGTTGTCTTGGCGCTCCTCACACTCGGAGGACGCTGCAAGCCGATGTATTGCAATAGAGCGGGGAGATGTGCCCTGTCTGCCGCGGTGGTGCTTGTCATGTGGGGCTACGCGTTCCTCACGGGGCTCACGCCGTCGGTGGTGCGCAGTGTGGTAATGCTGACGGTGGTGGAGGTCGGGCGGATGTGCCGCAGACGGGGGACACTCCTCAACACGGTGTTGTTTGCCGCTTGGCTGATCTTGCTGGTGCGTCCGAGAGACCTGTTCTCTGTCAGTTTTCAACTGAGTTTTACCGCAGTGGCGGCTATCGTATTGCTGGCGCCAGACTCTCCCGTTCCCGTAGCCGCACCTTCGGTTGTCCGGCGTATGGGACGCAGAGTGGCAAACTATGTCTTCGGACTGCTTTCCGTTTCGCTGGCGGCGCAGTTGGGCACCCTGCCGCTCACCTTGTACTATTTTGGTCAGTGCTCTAATTATTTTATGCTCACTAACATGGTAGTCTTGCCGCTTGCGTGGCTGATAGTGCTTGCGGGATTCGCCACATTGCTGTGCGGATGGATTCCGTGCTTGGGTGTATGGATGGCGCAAGGGACGAAAGCGTTGGTGTGGGTGCTCAACCACACGGTGGGATGGGTGGAGTCTCTTCCGGGTTCCGTTACGCTTCTCACCATTTCCATGCCGATGGTGGTGCTGCTCTATGTGGCGATAGCCTGCGGCTATTGGGGGCTGAAGCGCTCCTTGTGGTGGATGATTCCCGTGGCTGTGTCGCTGTCGGCGTTCTGCGGGATGGCGCTTTGGGGATAAAAAGTTAGGTAGTAGAAACAGGATGAATATGCAGACTTATTCTTTATCCGAGTTGTGTGAACAGATAGAAGAGGTGCTCACCAACGGTCTTGCGACCACCTATTGGGTGCGTTGTGAGATTGCGTCCATGTCCGAGAAAGGCGGGCATTTGTACCTGGATTTGGTGGAGAAAGGGCAGAAAGGGCTCTTCGTGGCTCGCCAGCGTGCCACCTGTTGGAACGGGCGGCAGCAGATGTTGTGCGCCTATTTCGCGCAGGAAACGGGCAGCCGCTTGCAGGCGGGGATGCAGGTACTGCTGGAAGTCTCCGTGCGTTTCCACAGCGTGTATGGCTTGAGCCTCGATGTACAGGGCATAGACCCGCAGTACACGCTCGGAGACCTGGCGCGGCAGCGCCAAGCCGCCATAGCGCGTTTGCAGGCGGAGGGGGTGTTTGATATGCAGCGCCTGCTCTCGCTCCCTACGCTCACGCGGCGGCTGGCGGTGGTGTCGGCGGCGGATGCCGCGGGATATACCGATTTTGTGCGCCAGTTGGAGGAGTCGGCATACTCGTTTTCCGCCACGCTTTTCCCCGCTTTCATGCAGGGCGACCGTGCGGCGGCGTCTATCCGTGCGGCATTGGAGAGTATAGAGGCAATGGAGGAGGATTTTGATACGGTGGTGATTATTCGCGGGGGCGGTGCCACCACCGACCTGTCTTGCTTTGATGACTATACGCTGGCTGCCCACTGCGCGCAGTTTCCGTTGCCTGTCCTGACGGGTATCGGACATACGCGCGATGTCAGTGTGCTCGATATGGTGGCGTTCCAAGCGCTCAAGACGCCCACTGCCGTGGCGGCGTTTTTGGTGAATCGCATGGATGAACAGATGGAGAGAATGCAAAGGCTGGCTTACCGCTTGCAGCAGACGGCGCTGAGGCAGGTAATGCTCAGAAAACACAGGGTGGAGCAGATGGAGCAACGGCTGTATGCCGGTGTGCAGGCATGGACGATGCTGAAATACAACCATATGCGTATGCTGGAGCAGCGTGTGGAGACCTTGAATCCGGAGCGTATCTATCGCCTCGGCTACAGCCTGCTGCGGAAAGAGGGGAGAGTGGTGCGCTCTGTGGCGGACTGCCGCCGCGGCGACACTCTCACGGCGGAGTTGTCGGACGGCACGGTGCAACTTACGGTACGGGAGCAATGAGGACGCTTACAAGACAACAATGGGTCGGCGTAGGGCTGCTTCTGCTGATGGTGGCAGCGGTGGAAATCTTTGTGCAGGTGGTGTTGCCGCAGAAAAAGGAAGCAGACCTCGGCGGCATGCAGGACGGTTTGTTGCTGAATATGGCGGACAGCCTTTCCTCTGCGAAGCTCTATTCAACCTATCGGCAAGATACAATATGGCTGTGCCTGCAACCCTTCGACCCCAATACGGCGGACTCTGCCACATTGGTGCACCTCGGTCTGAAACCGTGGCAGGCGGGAAACATGCTGCGTTACCGCGCCAAAGGGGGCAAGTATCGCCGTGCGGAAGATATGCGTCGGCTGTACGGCATGACCGATAGCCTGTACGCAGTCCTTTTGCCGTATATCGCTATCGACTCTTCTTCTTGGTGTGAAACGGTCAGTATGGCGGATACTGTCTTGCTCGGCAGTTACAAGGGACATCCCAAACGGGATACCATTATAGAACTCAATGCTGCCGACACCTTCTCGTTGCAGTATATTCGCGGCATAGGACCGGCTACCGCCCGCGCCATTATCTCCTACCGTGACGCCTTGGGGGGATATGCGGACACCTCGCAACTCCGTGAGATTCCGCACTACAACCCTTCCATTGAGTGGGCTATCCCGTTCGATACTATTCTGCCGCACCTGACGGTCTGCAAAGATTCCGTGCATACCATTGCAGTAAACAAAGCGTCTGTCCGCCGATTGGCTCGTCATCCCTATATTCGTTTCGAGGAAGCCCGTGCCATATACACGCTTCGTCGCAACCGTTTTGTCCTGCATGGCATGGATGAGCTCCGTGCTATACCGACCCTGTCGGACTCTCTGCTCCTGCGTTTGGAGCCTTATCTCTCTTTCCAAGAGTGAGGAAGGGCTCATGGTCGGGTGCTAATCGGCGACGGTAGCAAACACCTCGGTCAGAATATCGAGCGAAAGCGGCACCTGCCAGCCTTCTATATGGCGGGCAAAGTAGTCGCATAGACCGCGCAATTGCTGCTGACGCGCTTGGCGACCGGAAGGTAAAGCGAGCAACTCCGGGTGCGTCTCCTCGCTGATAGCGAAACCTAACTGCTCCGCCAGTCGGACAAGAAAAGCCAGATGGATATTCTCCGGCTGTTCCGTGCAATCCAGCAGGCGCACCGTAGCCGCCGCAAAGTCAAACAGCGCTTCGTCCGCCATCGGATGGCGCAGTGTGCGGTACAGCACTTCCGCAATGAACAATGCCACCGTTTGGCGGCGCATATCCGTATGCAGCCGTTGCGGCACAAAGGCAAGATGTGCCTCTTTTACGGCGGGTAAGGCTTTTGTTGATGGAGAGACTGCTATGTCCAAAAGGGAAAGCGGAGCGTAGAGGGCTTGCGACTTCTTCTTGCCGAGACCGTACACCATATAGTTCATGCGCCCCTGCTCCCGCGTGTAGGTATGCAGGATATGTGCGCGGTCGCTGTACGGCTGGAGAGAAAGAACAATGGCAAGCATATTAAAGACGCAGGTATTCCCGCCTGCAATGGTGATGAATTACGGGCGCAAAGGTAGTCGTTTTTTCTTGTATGTGCAAACAAATTCGCAAAAAAAATGCGAAAAAGTTTTGCCATATCAAAAAAAAGCAGTACCTTTGCACCCGATTTTCGCCCCTGCTGAATCCGGATTTGTAATTCATAAATCGTAAATTAACATAACTCGTCCTCGGGAGAGGGCATAAATACTGACAATAACACTATGAAACGTACATTCCAACCATCTCAACGCAAGCGTCGTAACAAACATGGTTTCCTTGAGAGAATGGCTACTGCTAACGGTCGCCGCGTGCTTGCTGCCCGTCGTGCCAAAGGCCGTAAGAAACTGACTGTTGCTGACGAAGGTCGCCACAAGTATTAAGAAGTTTTAGACGGCTTCGCTTTTAGACCGTACATTATTTAGAAGTTAGACCGCCTCCGGCTGTTGGCTCGCATTGCGGGCGGAAGAACTGCCGTGGGTGGGTTTCTTCGTAATATAACCACTACTATGCAAACCACTCGACAACACAAAATCGCAAGGCTCATACAGAAAGACCTTAGCGACATCTTCTTGCGCTTTGCCCGCACCCTGCCCGGCACGCTCATCTCCGTGAGCGAGGTGCGTGTGTCGCCCGACTTGGCGATTGCCCATGTCTATCTCTCTATCTTCCCGCAAAACAAAGTGGCGGAGACTATGGAGACCATCCAAGACCACACGGGTAAGTTCCGCGGCGAACTCGGCACGCTGGAGCGCCACCAGTTGCGTATTATTCCCGAACTCCACTTCCACCTCGATGACACCATCGACCGCATGGAGCATATCGACGAACTGCTGAAACAGTGAGACTGGAACTGCACATCGCCTGGCGCTACCTCTTCTCCAAGAAAGGGCATAATGCCATCAACATCGTCTCTGGCGTGAGCGCCGCGGCGGTGGGGGTGGTAGCGGCTGCTATGGTGTGTGTGCTCAGCGTGATGAACGGGTTTGGTGCGCTTGTGGAGCGTATGTTCTCCGAATTCGACCCCGAGATACGCATTACGGCCGCCGAAGGCAAGTCTTTTCGTTTGGACACGCTCCCTGTGCAGCAGGCGCTCGCGCTGCCTTTTGTGCAAGCAGCCTCCGAGGTGGTGGAGGAGACGGCGCTCGTGCGCTACAAAGACCACCAGCAGCCTGCACGCGTGATGGGCGTGGATTCTGTATTCCGGCAAATCACGCACATTGATTCCATCCTCTCCGACGGCTATTTTTCCGTTTATGACGGCGCTTTCGACCGTTGCGTGATGGGGCGCGGCTTGGCGGCGCAGATAGGTATCAACGCCCATTTTGTGGGAGCGGTGCACCTCTATGCCCCCAAGCGCTTGGAGCGGGTGAACATGTTGCGCCCCGACGAGGCGTTCCTGCACGAGACAGCCTTCATGGCGGGTACGTTTGCGGTCAATCAGACGACCTACGATGACCAACTCCTGCTCGTATCCCTTCCTCTTGCGCGACGGCTCTTCCAGTACGACACACTCACGGTTACAGCCCTCGAATTGCAATTGTCCCACGCTGCCCGACTGTCGCCGCGGCAGATGAAAACCCAACTGCGCGACTGCCTCGGCGAAGGGTATATCGTTGCTGACCGCTATGAGCAGCAGGCGGATTTCTTTCGTATCCTTAAAATCGAGAAACTGCTCACGGCGCTCCTGCTGGCTTTTATCCTGCTCATTGCCTGCTTCAACGTTATCGGTTCGCTCTCCATGCTTATTATCGACAAGCAGGAAGATATCCGTATCTTGCGCCACCTCGGAGCTGCACCGAAGACTATCCGCCGCACTTTCCTTTGCGAAGGATGGCTGATTACCGGCCTCGGCGCGCTTGTAGGATTGCTTATCGGGCTTGCGGTCTGCCTTCTCCAGCAGCACTACGGTTTGCTCAAACTCGGTTCGGGCACAGACTACGTCATTTCGGCTTACCCCGTCTTGGTGCAAGCAAGCGACGTGTTCGCCGTCGCTGCCATAGTACTGCTTATGGGCTTCTTCGCCGCATGGTATGCTACCCGCAGCCTGCGCACAGACGATACAACTAAATAACTTTTATCTGCCTGATCTCCTCCCTTCAAAGGAGGATGAGAGGGTCTTTTAATTCATAATTATCCCATGCAACTTCTCGCCAAAACATTCAAGGGATTGGAAGACATCCTCGCGCAAGAACTGACCGAACTCGGTGCGAACGACATACAGAAAGAGCGCCGTGCTGTCTCTTTCACGGGTGATAAGGCTATGCTTTATCGGGCGAACCTCTGCCTTCGCACTGCTTCACGCGTGCTTGTGCCTATCGCTACCTTCCGCGCCAAAGATGCGGATGCCGTCTATGAGCAAGCCAAAGCCATCGACTGGAGCGGGTACATGACGGCAACGACCACCTTTGCCATTGACGCCACCGTCTATTCCGAGACCTTCCGCCACTCGAAGTATGTTACCTACCGCGTGAAAGACGCAATAGCCGACTATTGGATGGCGCGTGAGAACCAACGCCCCAGCGTCAAAGTAACCGACCCTGACTTGTCGCTCAATGTGCATATCGCCAACGAGACGGTTACCATCTCATTGGACAGTTCCGGCGAGAGCCTGCACAAACGCGGCTACCGCGAAGCCAATACGGAGGCGCCTATCAACGAGGCACTGGCTGCCGGCATGATTCTGATGACGGGCTGGCATGGAGAATCGGACTTCTATGACCCCATGTGCGGTTCCGGCACGCTCCTTATCGAGGCGGCGCTCATTGCGCAGAACATCGCCCCGGGTATCTTTCGCAAGGGGTTTGCTTTTGAGAAATGGCGCGATTTCGATGCCGAACTCTTTGAGGCGATATACAACGACGACTCGCGCGAGCGCCCCTTCGAACACCATATCTACGGTTCTGACGCCGGCTACTATGCCGTGCAGGCGGCGCTCAAGAATGTACAAGCCGCCAACCAGCAACGTTTTATCTCCGTCCGTCAAATCCGTTTGGAGGAAATCAAGCAACCCTTTGATGCGAACTCCCCCTCCGAGGGAAATCCTGAGGCACTCCCCCTCGTGATGATGAACCCGCCCTATGGCGAGCGGCTCGCACAAGACAAGAATGTGCTCCACCTCTATCAAGCCATAGGTACCACGCTTAAACATCAGTTTGCGGGAGCGACAGCGTGGATTATCTCTTCCAACGAGGAAGCACTGAAGTGCATAGGGCTCAAACCGAGCCGTAAGGTTCACCTGCTCAACGGCGAGTTGGACTGTCTCTTCTGCCGCTACGACCTTTTCTCAGGCACCCACAAGGACTTCAAGACCCTGCACCCCTCCAAAGCGCAGAGGGACGAGAAGAAAGCCTTTTCGGACAAGAAATCTCAAAAAGAGAGAGGCAAACGCGACTTCCGCGAGAAGAAAGACTTTAGGGAGAAAAAAGACTTCCACGGACATAAGGACAGACCTTTCGAAGGCAAAAAGGACTTCAAAGAACATAAACCTTTCAGAAGCCAACAGGCCTCCCGCGATAAAAAAGATTTTGCGAAAAGAAAACCTTTCCGCTCTTGATGTATAAACAAATTCCTCTCAACTCCCTCCCCTCAAGGGAGAGGCGGGGAGGATTTCAATAATTCCCACGGTGTTATCCATTTCAGACTACAACTATCCCCTGCCGGAGGAGCGTATCGCCAGGTATCCCATTGCGGAGCGCGACCACTCCAAACTCCTTATATATAAGGACGGCATCGTCTCGGAAGACCGTTTCTTCCGCGTAGGCGACTATATCCCCGCACATTCGCTCCTTGTCTATAACAACACGCGCGTGATACAGGCGCGGCTGGTCTTCCACAAACCTTCGGGTGCGCGTATTGAGATTTTCTGCTTGGAACCCCTTGCGCCGCATGACTACCAGTTGTCCCTCTCGTCCACCGAGGGCTGCACGTGGAAGTGCATGATTGGCAACGCCAAGAAGTTCCGCGACACCTCTATCGACCTGCCTTTGCAGGTGGCGGGCAACACCGTTGTGCTGCGTGCCACCAAAGGCGAACAGACAGGCAACACTTTTGCGGTAACTTTCTCATGGGATAGCGATATATCTTTTGCGGAGATACTTGATGCGGCGGGCGAATTGCCTATCCCGCCGTACCTCAACCGCCCTACCGAGGAGAGCGACAAAACGACTTACCAGACTGTCTATTCCCGCATCAAAGGCTCGGTAGCAGCCCCCACGGCAGGACTGCATTTCACGGATCAGGTGCTTGACGACCTCCGCCGGCGCGGTATAAAGACTACCGAACTGACCCTGCATGTCGGTGCCGGCACTTTCCAGCCTGTCAAGACCGAAGACGCCAACCTGCACACCATGCACACTGAGATTATCGCCGTGCCTCGGCAGGCTATTGCCGATATCCTCGCCAACTTAGGGCATATCGTGGCGGTAGGCACTACCTCCATGCGCACCCTTGAGAGTCTGTATTTCTTGGGTTGTATGCTGCTTCGCGGAGACTGCTCTTTGCACGTTCCGCAGTTTATGCCCTACGAACAAGACCGGACACTCCCCACAGCGGAGGCACTGCAAGCGCTTTTGAACTACCTCGACGAGACAAACCAGGCAACGCTCCACGCCGAAACACAAATCATGATTAAGCCCGGCTACCGCTTCCGCGTGGTGGAGCAACTGATAACCAACTTCCACCAGCCCAAGTCCACGCTACTGCTCCTTGTCAGTGCTTTCGTGGGCGAAGATTGGAAGAAGATTTACGACTACGCCCTCACCCATGATTTCCGTTTCCTCTCCTACGGCGACTCTTCCATCCTCTTCCGCAACAACACCCTAATGTCCCGATGATTGATACCCATTGCCACATAGATGACGCGCAGTATCAGGATGACCTCCCGACATTCCTTCAGCAGCAGAAGGAAGCGGGTGTGGAAGCCATCTTGGTACCCGGCGTGGACATACACTCCATCGACACCGTGCTGCCTCTCTGCGCACAATACCCCGACTATCTCTATCCCGCTTTGGGACTGCATCCCGAGGAGGTGAAAGCCGATTGGGAACAGCAGTGGACTGCTATCCGGGAGAAAATCCAAGAGACCCGTCGCGAGGGCAAACTCATAGCGATAGGCGAGATAGGGCTTGACTACCATTGGGACACTACCTACAAGGAGCAGCAGCACATTGTCTTCCGCGACCAACTCCTACTTGCCCGCCGCTTGAACCTGCCCGTCATGGTGCACATCCGTGACGCAATGGAGGATACCTACCGCATCCTCCGCGAGGTGGCAACCATTGGGGGCGCAGACGTTCCGCCCGCGGAGAAGTCCCCCTTTTTGGGGGACTCAGAGGGTCGTGAACTCTTTCCTCTCCGCGGCGTCATACATTGTTTCTCGGGCAGCCGCGAGATGGCGGAAAAATTCATCGCTATGGGCTTCTGCCTCGGTATTGGCGGTGTGCTGACGTTCAAGAACTGTAAACTCGCGGACACCCTGCGCCACATCCCATTGCAGCACCTTGTTTTGGAGACTGATGCCCCCTATATGGCACCCGTTCCCCACCGCGGTCAGCGCAACGAGAGCCGATGGATGGAACTGGTGGCAGAACGCTTGGCAGATATCTATCTTGTCTCCACAAACGATGTCAAAAGGCAGACGACTGCCACTGCAAGGGCACTTTTTGGTATAAAATGAAGAAAAAACAAAAAAAAACACGAAAAACTATTGCGGTTTCAATTTTTTTTCGTACCTTTGCACGTCTTTTCGAGTGGATTGTCGAAAAGTATCATGTAGGCAATCGGGCAAAATTGTGTCCGGCATAACCTAAGGGAGAGATGCTCGAGTGGTTGAAGAGGCACGCCTGGAAAGCGTGTAAACTCCAAAAGGGTTTCCGGGGTTCGAATCCCCGTCTCTCCGCAAAACTAACTTATTAATAATCTATTTATTCTCATGAAAAAAGTATTTGCAACCCTTACCGTGCTCGCAATGCTGGCTTTTGGCAGCAATGTTGCATTTGCACAAGAGGAAGCTGCTCCTGCTCAAGAGGCAGCTGTAGAAACTGTTGACGAAGCAGTCGCTCCCGCGGCTGAAGTTGTAGAAGAGGCTGCTCCCGCAGAGGAGGAGGCTAATGGTCTCGTGGCTCTTCACAAAACACTGAAAACCAAATTCATCGAGGGTGGTGCAGGCTTCATGGCTGCTACTTTGCTCTGCTTGGTGTTTGGTTTGGCTCTTTGCATTGAGCGTATTATCTATCTGTCGCTGTCGAAAACTAACACGAAGGTGTTGCTTGCTAAAGTGGAGAAAGCGCTGAACGAAGGTGGTATTGAACAAGCATTGGAAGTTTGCCGCAACACTCGCGGTCCTGTGGCAAGTATCTTCTACCAGGGTCTGAGCCGCTACAATGAGGGCGTAGACGTAGTAGAGAAAACCGTTGCTTCCTATGGTGGTGTTCAACTCGGTCTGCTCGAGAAGAACCTCTCTTGGATTTCGCTCTTCATCTCTATCGCTCCGTCGTTGGGATTCTTGGGTACCATTATCGGTATGATCGCAGCGTTCGATAAGATTCAACAGGTAGGTGATATCTCGGCTACGGTCGTTGCCGGCGGTATCAAGGTCGCTCTGTTGACCACCTTGCTCGGTTTGATCATCGCTATCGTGCTCCAATTGTTCTACAACTATATCCTCAGCCTCATCGAGGGTCTCGTTAACGAGATGGAGGATTCTTCCATCAGCCTCCTTGACCTCGTTGTTGAGTACGACAAGAAGCAGGCAAAATAAGTAACGAATTTCAATGCAGGGGAACGTTTCCCGCCATTGGAACTTTTAGAACATTCTCTAACTCTTAAAAGTAAGTATATTCGTTATGAAAAACTATAAATTATTGCCTAAAATTACCCTTTGGGTGCTCCTTATCATAGGCGTCATCTTCTCGGTGATGTTCTATGCAGGAGGCTCTGCGGGTACCCACGAGGTGGCAGGCGATTTCTTGGATATCCCTAAATTCTCTGACCTCTTCCTCGTATGGAACTATATTCTGCTCGCTATCGTTATCGTGGTTACGCTGGGCGTTGTGATTGGTGAGTTTATCAAAAACTGCAAGTACGATAAGAAAAAAGCCATTGCTTCTTCGTGCGTAGTTGTGGGATTTGTCGCGCTCATCGCACTCTGCTGGTTCTTGGGTAGCCCCGAAAAAATCGAAATCGTGGGTTATGAAGGTACCGACAACCAAGGTTTCATGGCACAGTTGAGCGATGCTATCATCTATCTGTGCTATATCCTTGCAGGTGGAACCATCATCTCCATGATTGCCGGACTGATCTATACACGCACCCTCAAGTAATTGGTAAAACTGTAAAATTGTCTAATTAGTCATGGCAAAGAAAATCCCACAGATAAATGCCTCTTCTATGGCGGACATCTCTTTCTTGCTATTGATATTCTTCTTGGTGACCACCAGTATGGATGTCAACCAAGGTCTTGCACGCCGTCTGCCGGCACCTATTCCACCTGACCAGAAAGTGGAAAACACCGATATCAACAAGCGTAACCTGATGGTCGTAAAGATCAACTCGGCGAACCAGTTGATGGTGCAGGGACAACTGCTGGATATCAAGCAATTGAGAGCCAAAGCCAAAGAGTTTATCAAGAACGAGAACGACGATGCTACATTGCCCAAACTCGTGGAGGAGGATTTCGGTGAGCCTATCGGTGTTGTGAGATACACCAAAGACCACGTCATCTCTGTCCAAAACGATGTTGATACGCAATATCAGGCATACCTCGACGTTCAGAATGAACTCGTAGCGGCATACAATGAACTGCGTGACGAGTGTGCACGCCAGTATTTCCACAAAGGCTACAACGAACTCGATGAGGATCAGCAGAAGCAGGTGCAGAAAGTGTATCCTCAGAAGATTTCCGAGGCAGAGCCTAAAAACTATGGAGGAGAATAACTATGGCAAAGATTCGTAGAAATGAAAAGCGCGAGATGCCGGCGTTGAACACATCGTCGCTCCCCGATATCATCTTCATGCTTTTGTTCTTCTTCATGTCCGTAACTTCCATGAAAGAGGTGTCCTACAAGGTGCAGTTCAAAGTGCCGCAGGCTACCGAGTTGGTGAAGTTGGAGAAGAAATCCCTCGTGCGCTACATCTACGTAGGTACTCCTACCGCAGAGTTCCGCAAGCAGTATGGTGCAGAAACGCGTATCCAATTGGACGATGCTTTTGCTGAGGTGAACGAGATTGGCGAGTATATCGTGAATGAGCGTTCTTCCATGAAAGAGCAAGACCAAGGTTTGATGACCGTATCTATCAAGGCGGACAAAGAGACCCGCATGGGTGTCATTGCTGACATCAAGCAGGAACTCCGCCGTGCTTACGCGCTGAAAATCAGTTACGCTTCTACTCAACGCACAAGTTTCTAATCATAACTTGATAACTATCAAAAAGAGGTTGCCACAAAGGCAACCTCTTTTTATTTAACCTGAGTTCGATATAAACGCATACTTTTGCAGGTAAGGACAAATTGATTTTTTGATAATGTATTGATGAGTAATCAAACGGAGATTGTATGCCAAAGAAAATATATTTGGACAATTTTGGAAATTTTTGTTGAAATAAAGCATGACCCGTTACCCGCTGTCTTCGCCACTCCCTGTTCTTACCCCAAAACAGTACGATTCTTAAGATTTTCCCGCCCCTATACCTCCGCAATACGCTCGTGTGTTTTTCGCAGGTCGATCGCGGGTCGATCGCGGGTCGTCCGCAAGGATACCCTGCCCCCAAAATGTACGATTATTAAGATTCCTCTTCAGCGCAAGTCGTTGAGGAAGGCATCGGGTTTGGTGATGGTGAAAGAGGGGATGTCCGAGGTGTAAGTGGGATTGGTGAGGCGGACTGTGGTCTGCTGCTTGCCTTCCTTGATGGTGATTTGTTGGGGCAGCCAGAGAGATACACCTTGCTGTTTCTCTTGGCGAAGCGTTAGCGTAAAACGCTGAATGCCTGCGGTTTGGTCTTTGGGCGTTAGGGTGATGGTGAGGTTAGTGCCGGTAGGTTGCTCAGTGATGGAGCAGACTTGGGAGAGGGCGCGAGCGTAGAGGAAGGGATTGGCTTCCATGAGTTCTTGCTCGGTGGGCATGGAGAGGGTCAGTTCGTCGGTGGCGGCGCTATACACATAGAGCGTCTTGCCATCGAAAGCAGCCTCCATGTCGAACATCTCCAATGCAAATAGGTCTCCACGCATGGTGATAGTGCCCGGGTAGTTCACGGGCTGCGAGGTTCCCTCGCTGATGGTAATCACAAAATCGGAGTACAAGGTGTTCTCCGAAAGCGTTTGCAGGAAAGTGTCGAGGGGGGCTGCCGTCGCGTTGATGAGCAGGCACGGGATGGACAACAGTACGGAAACAAAGAGTTTTCTCATCTTCTCATATTTTTTGTGCTACATGGAGACCGCACCTCCATGAAAGCGCAGGCGGGAACGCCTGCGTACTCGGTTGGTTAGGCGTTGAGGTCTTGGAGGAGTTTCTCGAGTTGGTCGAGGTCGGTGATGAGCACATCGCGTCCTTTGGGACCTTTGTTGGGGCCTACTATGCCTGCGGCTTCGAGTTGGTCGGAGAGTTTGCCTGCTCGGTTATAGCCAATCTCGAAGGCACGCTGGAGGCGGGAGGTGGAGCCTTCCTGCTTGGTGACTACATAGCGTGCCACATCGGCGAACATCGGGTCAAGCCGTTTCATGTCCACGCTGCCGGGTGCGAGTGCTTCCTCGGCACCTTCGGGCACATATTCGGGCAGTTGGTAGGGCTCAAAATAGCGTTGCTGTTTCTCGATATGCTCTACCACGGCATCCACCTCAGGAGTATCGACAAACGCACATTGGATACGGGTTACATTGCCGTTGGCGGAATAGAGCATGTCGCCTCGTCCGATGAGTTGCTCTGCGCCCTTGGTGTCAAGCACGGTGCGGGAGTCAATGACGGACTGGGTACGGAGGGCGATACGGGTAGGGATATTCGCTTTGATGACGCCCGTAACGATGTTCACGGACGGGCGTTGGGTGGCGAGAATCATGTGCATGCCCACCGCGCGGGCTTTCTGCGTGATGCGGGCGATTGGAGTCTCGACCTGCTTGCCTGCCTGCATGATGAAATCGCCGTACTCGTCAATGACGATGACGATATAGGGCAGGAACTGGTGGTGGAGGCTGTCGGCAACGAGTTTCTCGGGGTTGAGGCGGCGTTTGACGAACTTGTCGTTGTAGTCCTCAAGGTTGCGCACGCCTGCGTCCATGAGCAGTTTGTAACGGTTCTCCATCTCGATGACGAGGGAGTTGAGGGTGTTGATAACCTTGTCGCAGTCGGTGATGATGATGTCTTTCTCCTCGACCTCCGGCATGGCTGCGAGGTAGTGGCGCATGAGGGCTTTGTAGGGCGTGAACTCGACCATCTTGGGGTCCACGAGCACGAACTTCAACTCCGCGGGGTGTTTCTTGTAGAGCAGCGAAGTCAGTATGGCGTTGATAGCCACGGACTTACCTTGTCCCGTGGCACCAGCGACGAGGAGGTGCGGCGTCTTGGCGAGGTCGAACATAAAGACCTCGTTGGTAATGGTGCGTCCGATAGCCACGGGAAGGCGCATCTTCTGCTCGTCTTGGAAACGCTTGGAGGCGATGACGGAGTGCATGCTGACCACCTGTGGTTTCTCGTTGGGCACCTCGATGCCGACGGTGCCTTTGCCCGGCATCGGCGCGATGATACGGATACCCGTGGCGGAGAGTGAGAGCATGATGTCGTTCTCAAGATTCTGTATCTTGGCGATACGGACACCGGCTTTCGGCACTATCTCATATAGGGTAACGGTGGGTCCGACCGTCGCTTTGATGGACTCTATCTCAATGCCGTAGTTGCGGAGGGTGGTAACGATACGGGTGCCGTTGGCGCGCTGCTCGTCTTGGTCGATGACAGGCATGGTCTCGTTGTCGTAGACTTTGAGCAGGTCGAGCGCGGGGAACTTGAAGTACTCGAGGTCTTTGCGGGGGTCGTAGGGACCGAGTTTGGCAAGGATAGCCTCTGGGGAGTTGTCGTCCGCAAGTTCCACGGGCTTGGTGTCGGTGATTTCCATCTCCTCATCGGGGGTGGTGTCATCGGGACACTCTGGAGTGTCGGGATGCTCTGCTTCCTCTGCATCTTCTGCGTCTTCCGAGTTGTCCAAATCTTCTGAGATTTCGGCAGAGGGAGTGTCTATGGTGAAAGTGATAGTGCCGTCGAGAGTCTCATCGGCGGGAATATCTTCGGAGGGGATTTCTACGACGGGTTCTTCCGGGTCTATCGTCTCAATAGGGTTGTTGGTGGGGTCTATGGTTACCTCCGTTTGTGCCACGGGTTTGGGTTTGCGGCGGAAGAGTTGCTTGATACGAACCAACAGGCGACGGCAACGATAGATGAACTGTTTGTCTGCCAACACAAAGAATATCAGGAGCGTAACCAGCAGCACTATCATCATACCGACGGGCTGAATGTAGGAGTTGAGCCACTGGCTGAAGCATGCACCGAAAGCACCTCCCCAGCGGAAAGTGCCTGTGCCTACCATGAGTTGGAGAAAGCCGATGGCGATGGCACCCCACAGCAGCCAGAAGACGGTGCAGACAAAGGCACGTAGCGGTGTCTCGAAGCGCACTTTGAGGAAATAGAGTCCATAGACCACCAACAAGAGGATGATCGCGACAGAGACAAGCCCGAACGAGCCATCAATAAGGAAATCAGACAGATAGGCTCCGGGGAGGCCGAGGATATTGCGTATCTCGCCGCGATGTTCGCGGCGGTCGGCGCGCGACATATCCAGCAGGGACTGGTCGGCCGTGCCGGTGAAGAAGAACGAGATATAGGCGATAAGGAGGAAGAAAGCAATCGCCAAGAGCACTACGCCTGCAATGACGCGGGTGCGCGGGTCGAGGCAGAACGTGCGTACCTGCTGCCACCACGGCGTTTTCTCCACCTTGATGTTTTGGGTCTCGTCTTCTGTATGGATGCGTGTGCCGAAGCGTGTCGGCATATCGGGCTCTTTTTTGATAGGTTTACGCGGCATAAGTGTGAAAATAGGTTTCAAGTTTGAATTGCAAAGGTACTGCTTTTTTTTCATTTATGCAAGGATTCTCCAAAAAATATGGTTTTCTTCGCACAAACATAGGCGGTGGCGGCGTCGTGTGTATGGCATGTTTTTTGTATGTGTTGCAGTAGATTCACCATAACTGTTACCACTATGAAACGGTATCTTTTTCTCTTTTGTTGCCTTCTTTTGGGGCTTGCAAGCGCGGGGGCGGTCTATACTTACCCGAGTATTCCTTATGCTCATTCAGAGCGATTTGGTGCACCGATAGTGGCGGACGGAGTGGCGCTACCTGCTGATGTAATGTTGGCGGATAGCGGCGTTGTGGTGCGCAAGGTGGCCTATCAGCGGGCATATACCTCTGACCAGCCGACTACGGAGTCGCACTATGTCTTGCCGCAACATGCCGAATACCAAATGACGGAGGATTGTCAGGTGCTGACGGTGAACACGCCTTTTGCCTATGGTGCGGTAGGGACGGAAGAGCAACGGCTGCCCGTACTGGTGTATATCCATGGCGGGAACTACTTTGCCGGCGGCGGGGAGAAACCCAACACGCAGTTGGCAGAGTTGGCGGAACGCGGGCAGGTGGTTACCGTAAGCATTACGTATCGTTTGGGTATCTTCGGCTACTACTATGATCCCGCCATAGCGACGCCCAACTGCGGGTTGCTTGACCAGTTGGCGGCGTTGGAGTGGGTGAAACGCTATATCGGTTTGTTTGGCGGTGATGCGGAGAACATTACGCTGGCGGGGCAGTCGGCAGGTGCACAGAGCGTGGTGTATTGTCTGGCGGATACCAACCGCGTGAGCCTCCGGCGGGCGGTGGTGTTCTCTGCACCTATGGGGCTGACGACTTCGGCTGCCACTGCCCGCAAGCGTACGCGATGGGTGGAGGACTATTTCGCATCGCACTACGGCGAGGCGTATGATGTGCGGACTTGCCCTGCCGACACACTACTTGCCGTGCAGTTGCGCTACCAAGAGGCGCACCCGCAGGCATGGCACTCCTTGCCTTTCTCTCCGACCGCTCTGCCGCAGAAACCCTGCTATGGCGACAAGGTGCGATGGCCGGAGCAGGTAGTGGTCTGTGCACAGGAGGATGATGGCAGCATGTTCGGACCGAAGGCGCTGTGGCCGATGCTCACCTCGGTGGTCTTCACCACGCCCGCGAAATCGTATGTGCGGTACTTGCAGCGGCAGGGTGTGGATGCGCAATACCACCTCTTCCGATGGAAGCCGACAGGGTCGCCGCTGGGTGCGGCACACTGCTGCGAACTGCCGTTGCTGCTGGGAACAAGCGATGAATGGGTAGGAACATGGATAATGGGGACTGTAAGCAAAGAGGAGTTGGAGGTGCGGCGCAGGCAGGCGATGGACGACTTTGCGCACTTCATGCGTACGGGAGAATGGCAGATGGAGTGAGTCTTGACAAAGCGCGATAATCGCTGCATTGAGGGGGCTTGCTACTAAAAAGAAACATGCTACACTTCGAGGTATAGCATGTTTCTTCGTTCTATGTAGTGTGGGGTTATTTCTTCTCTTTGACGGTCATATCGGGGTCCACAAGGATACGACCGCAGAACTCGCAAACGAGAATCTTCTTGCGGGCACGGATGTCGAGTTGGCGTTGCGCAGGTATCTTGCTGTGGCAACCGCCGCAACTGTCACGCTCCACCTTCACAACAGCGAGACCGTTGTGGGCGTTCTTGCGGATACGCTTGAATGCTGCCAAAAGACGCTCGTCGATATGCTTCTCCAACTCCGCAGAACGTACCATCAGCGCCTCGGTCTTGTCCTTGGTCTCGGCGAGGATGGAGTCTAACTCGTTCTTTTTCTGGTTGAGGTCAACAGTCTTCTCCTCGATTTCGGCAGTGGTCTTTGCCTTCTCCTCACGCTTCGCCTCCAACTCGGCGGTGAAAGTGTGAATCTTCTTTTGGCTCAACTCGATGTCCAGTTGCTGGTACTCAATCTCCTTATTGAGATTGTCAAATTCGCGGTTGTTGCGCACCGACTTCTGCTGCTCCTGGTAGCGGCTGATGCTGGCGTTGGCGTTCTCGGTACGGACGCGGTAGTCGGAAATCTGGGTCTCGCAATTCTTGATGTCGTTCTCGATATTCTCGAGACGGGTCTTGAGACCTTCGACGATGTCTCCCATGTCCTTCACTTCCTGCGGCAACTCGCCCGCGAGGATACGCAACTCGTCAATCTTCGAGTCAACGGTTTGCAGTTCGTAGAGGGCTTTCAGTTTATCCTCTACCGTCAGTTCTTTTTCTTGCTTTGCCATGATGGTATATTGTTTTGTTATTGAGTTTCAAGTTGCAACTTTTAGGTTTCAAGTATTTTTACCGCGGGCGGGGCGCCCGCGTCCCGGCAGTTACAGCAGGTTTACGGGGGTGCGGTCGGTGGTGGAGATGCGGGTGGGGAGGTGGGGTTGCAAGAGGTCTTGGAAGATATTGCGGGTGAAGTGCTCGCTTACCCAATGGTCCATGTCCACGAGGGCAATGCGTCCGTCAGCGGCTTGCATCTCATGGTACTTGACATCCGCCGTGATGAAGACATCCGCGCCCTGTGCTATCGCCTCGTCTGCGAACTCGGCACCTGCTCCTCCGCAGAGCGCGATGGTCTGCACCTCGGGGCTGAGCGCACGGGTATAGCGAAGGTAGGGCGCGTCGAAACGCGCTTTCACCATGCGGAGGAACTCGTCGTAGGGCATGGGTTCGGGCAGTTGCCCAATGACACCGAGGCCGTGGGGGATTGGTTCGCTACCCATGGTGCGACCCGAAGACCGCACTTCCCTGACCGCGGGCGAGACGCCCGCGTCCCCAATGGATAGGATACGGTAGTCCGTAATGCCTAACTGCTCTGCCATTCTGCCGCTCACGCCGCGGAGATAAGCATCCATGGAGGTATGGGAAGAGTAGATAGCAATATCGTGGCGGATGGCCTGGATAATGCAACGCTCCTGCGGCGTGGTGCCACAAATGTGCTTCACTCCTCGGAAGAGGAGGGGATGGTGACTGATAATGAGATTGCAGCCCAGCGAAACAGCCTCACTGACAACCGACTCGGTAATGTCTATTGTCAGCAAGGCAGCACGTATGTCCGCTCTCGGGTCACCCACCTGCAGTCCCGAATTATCCCAAGCCTCTTGGTAACTCAAGGGTGCTACAGATTCTATGATATGGATTATCTCTTGAAGGAGCAATTAGGCTTTTGTTTCCACTTCTTCTGCTTCCGCGGTCTCTTCCTCTACGCTGAAGTCGGTGATTCCTGCGTTCACGAGAACGTTGTACCACTGTATCAGTTTGCGTATGTCGCTCGGATAGACACGGTCTTCGTCCCAGTTGGGGAGCACCTCGGTGAACCACGCCCGCAGGGCGGTATTGTCCGCCTTCTTAGCGTCAATAGTTGCGGTTTTCAACCCCTCTTTCTCACCCACTTTGGTCAACACCTCGCTGAGCGCAATGTCATCGCCCGTGGTGAACATAGAAACGTCAGCGAGCGATACAATCTTGTCGCGTGCGTAAGTGGGCATACGCTTGCCGTCCAGCAATGATTCGACAATCAGCATATTGTTGCCGCGGCTCACTAACTTATACAAACCGGGCTTTCCCGTGATAGCAAGGATATTCTTCATTTACGATTTATTGATTACTTTTACAATTGTGGCTGCAAAGATACTGCTTTTTTTTGAATTGTGCAAATTTGGCAGCTAATTTTTTCGATATAGGTACAGTATCCCTTTAACAAAGGTAGCGCAAAGGTAGCGCAAGGGTAGCGCAAGGGTAGCGGAATCAGCTATAAATTACCTATAAATTACCTATAAATCACCTAATAAATCACCTAATAAATCACCTAATAAATCACCTAATAAATCACCTAATAAATCACCTAATAAATTACCTAATAAATTACTTACACCTCACTTACACCTCACTTACACCTCATTGACACTTTACTGACACTTTACTGACACCTCACTGACAAATTACTTACAAATCAACTACGATTGTCTGTCGGCGGTCTCGGTGGAGGAAGCAGGGTAATTGGAGATAACGAGAGACAGCCTGACAAGTTTGCGTTGTCAGGCTGTCCGAAAGTTAGTAGTTCGTGATTAGAAATAGAAGTTCATCAGCAGGTTCGCCCCGATATTGTCGGTGGAGAAGGTGAATCCGTGGCTGGCAGGAGCAACAAGGTCGGTATATTGCTCCACCTGCGAAGTTACGCTGTTCCAACCTTCATAGACGGTTGCCCGCGCGGGATTGATTCTGTAGCAGAGATTCAGATTCACATTTGCCCCCAACGAAATCTTCGGTGCGACAAACCACTCAACACCTACCGAAGCGTACAGCCCGACGCGATGGATGAGGTCCGCGGCCTGGTCGGACAGAACACGGGCATTCGGCATGTACGGGATGCGACCGGTCGTTACGGCAGTTGGGAAGATGTCGTCGTTGTGCGAGGGGTTTTGATTCAGCTCTGTGATGGCATTGCCGTAGCTGTATCGGTGTGTCTCATGACCGAGGGCATAGAGCACGCCCGCGCCGAAGACTCCCTGCACCGGCAGTTGCTTGCCCACATGGTACTCCACGCCGAGAGCGATACTACCGGAGAGTTTATTTACTTGGTAGGAGTCCACCACCTTTGCCTCGCTGAGCGGGTTTTCCAGTTTTGCCGCATCGTCAAGTGCATAGCCGTTCTTGGAGTAGATATCACAGCCGAATCCGAGGTTCAGTTTGATGCCCAATTGGTCGGTGAGCATGTACTTACCCATAATGGACACGATGTCCGGCGTAGGGCAGAGCATGGGCTCGCCGGCAAGGTTGCCAAGCGTGTTCAGATTGGTGCCGTTGAACATATTTCCCACAAAGTTCGCCAACGGGTTGAGCGAGAAGCCGATAGCCATGTCTCCTGCTTTCGGGAGGTATTCGCTATAATCTTTCACTTGCTTCTTCTCGCGCTGCGGCTTGGTCTCGCTTTGGGAGAAGGCCGCTGTCGCCACGATGAGCGACAGAGCCAAAGATAATATACGTTTCATAATCTCAAGATATAACGGTGTTTATACCTAAATGGTTCGTCAGATTTCGTGTGTAGTGTCCCAACTGTACCCTGCGGGCAGTGTTTTTACACCACTATCATAGTAGTAGAACAGCCATTTCGCAGATTGCTTCAGTTCGAAACTCTTGGTAGATGTACCTTCTGCCGTGGCTGACAAGTTATAGACATTGCCTGCATTTTCGTAGTTGCCGTATAATGTGGTGATGGTGTTGGCAGACGGGTCGGCATAGTGGTTAAACAGGGTGGTGTTGCCGGTCTCGTTCTCCAGACTGATTGTAAAGTGCAGTTTCGTAGTACCTTCCTCTATCTCATGATTCACAGGGAAGGAGAAGTTGATGTTCCGTCCCGACACCTGGCGTTTGATAGTGGTGTAGGTACCAGTCTGTGGATTATAGATAGTGATTGTGGCTTTTGCTTTGTCCGCATTGCTCCATCCTGCTTCGTGGTTGTTGCTGGTTGTGGTCTCTATGGCTTTTTGTGCGTAGAGTTTTATGGTAGCCTTGACTTTCTGGTCGGGGATGACATACCATTCAGCAATGTTGTTCGTCCAACTCAGTAAAGTTTGGTCAACGCTTGATGCGGGATTAAACTGCATGTAATAGGTTCTTTCGGCGTTCCATGCTGCCACTTCCGGAATGCGTGTGCGTATGGAGTAAGAGCCCTGCAATGTAGTCGTTGCCTCTGCGTTCTTCGGATTGAAGCGGTGTACCATTTCGTCCTCAAAGATGGCAATGGAGATACTCGGTGTCTCAATGCCGTACTGCATATAGATAGGGCATGTAACGATACCGTTGGCATCGGTCAGCACTACGGGACGATAGGTTGTCCCGCCCATGGTGTAAGTTACCTGCACTTTCTTGCGTGCCAAAGGCTCGTAACTACCTATCCAGAAACCCGTCTCTACCGGCATTTGGATAGTGGATGTCCAAGTCTCGGTGGTGTATCCTTCCGGCACAATCATCCATCCCAACAGGTCGGATGTGTAGTCGGTAGCAGCGGAAGTGGGCGTGAAATCATAGTAAATAGTCCACTTGTTGTTCCATGCGCCATCAGCAGCCTCTACGGCTTTCTTCTTGGTGTAGTTACCTTCCAAGATTTCGGTTTTTGCGCTCAGATAGTGTTTGAAATTATCTACCGTTTGGTCGAACAGTGCGATATTGTCGGCATTCATCGTGCTATTCACGCTCTTCACGGGGATGGTTACTTGGAAAGTACCGTCAGTAGTCACAGGAGCCACGAAAGTATGGTAGTTACCATCGTAGTTGACTGTCAGTTGTGCCCGCAGGTTCAAACCACCGCGTTTACCGGTGCAATAACCGGTCTCCGTAGCGAAAAGCAACTTCGCCTTGACGGTTGCAGTCTCCTCGTAACCCGGTATCACAGCCCAACCTGCCAAGTCGCCGCACCAACCATTCACAGAAGTGGCAGGCGAGAAGGTGTAATAGTATTTGCCCAACTCGTTCCATGCAGCGTCGGTGGCGCGAATGCGGGCTTTTTCGTTATAACTTCCCTCTTTCAGAATCAGTTCTTTGCCGTCCAAGGTGTAGTGCGTGAAAGCAATGGCGTTAGGCTGGTTGAAAGAAACATTCCATGTACCGCTCGGATTAACTCCTTCCTCTGCAGTCGGGATGTTGAGTTGGAAGGTACCGTCAGCCTTTGTCAGTACTACAAACCCCCGGCTGTAAGGAGGATATTCGCCGCTAATGGTAACCGTTTGTGCGGAGGTGGCATAATCGCCTAATCCAAATCCCGTTTCGCGTGCCAACGCAATGCTACCGCTGATGGTAGAGGTGGCGGTCATGCCGCTGAAATCACTCTCTGCGAACACCCATCCTGCCAAGTTTTCCTCCCATGTGGCGGGGGCTTGCGCATTATCTATACCGTTGTTATAGCCCGGCACAAACTTCAGCGGTCGTGCGCCTATGTTGCAGGCTACGCCGGCTACTACCTCGCTAACGCTCATCAAAGACAAGTCCTCGCGAATCAGATAAGCACCCGAAAGTTTCTCGGTGTTGCCGGATAAGTTGGTGTAGTGGGTAAATTGCGTTTCGCCTTGCGGTACAACGGCTGCTTTCACTACACGGAAGCCTTTCTTCAGGTTCTTAATGGGCAGGTTGACGGTGAAAGCGCCTTGGGCATTCGTTACCGTACCATAGGTAAACTCATTGGGTTTTGCTACGGTGGTGGGATCCGCGATGTATTCGGCATATTCTTCCCCATCCATAATGGTTATCTCGAAAGCACAGTTAGCGGCTGCTTTGTACTTGCCCGTGCGGAAACTCTCCTCGTAGGGCAAAAGCAACGAACCTGTAAGCGTAGCGGTCTCGGCATAGTCTTTCATGTCAATCACCTCGCGGTCGTACACCAAGTCGCGTACAATACAAGGTTCCGGTTTGAGCGTCTGAGGCAATGTGCCGGCAGGAGCCACAAGCGTAAACTTACACATGCGTGTCTCAAACACGGGTTGCCCCTCTTCCATGCGCTGGTACAACGATTGCTCTGCGGTAAACTCTTCGAAACGCAGACTTGCACCCGATACGCCCACCGTGGGAACAGGAATGGATAGCGTGTAGTTGCCTAACGAATCCACTACCGTGGTGAAGGTCTTTTTGCCGGTTGCACCTGCCGAATAAGAAGAGTAGGGTATGTCCACATAGACCGTTTTACCTACGGCAGGTGCCGTAACCTCGGTGTTGTAATTGTTCTCTTCGGCATATTGTCCAGTGCTATAAGACACATTGCCGCTAATGGTGGCAACATCCTTAATGTTGTCAAAAGACAACTCGGATTGTTCTTGCTTACAACCTACCAGTGCTACAGCAATGGTGGCGAACAATAAAAACTGTTTTTTCATAGTGAGTAATTATTTTGATTGTTAAATAAATGGTAATCATTATTTACCTGCTCGTAGAGCATAGTCATTATGGCTCTACGAGCAGGCTGTCTTCATTTACTCAAGCGTAATAGTATGCCCTTGCGCATCGAATACCTTTTCTCCGCGGCGGATATACAGCAATCCGTTGTGGATAAACTTCTCTGCAGCAGGTTGAACGGTTGTTTGCTCCGTACCCATTTCCTCTTTGGCGAATACCGGCTCGATATTGTAGTCGGTGGCGATGGCGGTGATGACGAACGGATTGGTGGTCTCTACCTCGCCGTTGACAATCCATTGAGTGAATACAAATCCTTCATCCGGTGTGGCGGTGATGGTCATGCTTTCATTCTCCAACAATGTGTAACTGTCGGGAGCGGGGTCGGTGGTACCGCCATTAGCCGCGTAAATGGTTACCGTGTAAGAAGGTATGCGCCGGAAAGTGGCTTCAAGCGTGATGTCATCCGTAACGGTAATCTCGCGAGTGGCTGCTGTGTCGCCATCAGACCAACTCTTGAAGAGGTATCCTTCCTTGGGCGTAGCGATAATGGTCAGTTGCGTACCATACACATACTCGTCTCCGTTCACCTCATCGTTCACACTACCTCCTACTCCCGCTGAGATAAAGACGCTGTACAGACGCTCCAAGGTAAACTCTTTCGAGGCTGCCTCGTCAAGATATGTCTTGCGGTCGCTATCCATCGGGCGAACGGCAATGGTGTACTTCTTACCTGCCTTGCCTTTGAAGAGGTAAGTCTTCTCTGCGATGGTATCGGAGGTCTGCACTACATTCTTGCTGTCGGTGATAACAACTTCAAATAGAGGTGCTTCGCTCTTCCAAGTGGCAGTAGCGCTGGAGGTTGTTACAGATACGCTTAGGTCTGTTACGGCGTAAACGGGTATCTCTGCAAAGGTAGCGGTAACGACTTTGTTCTCGGTCATGGTAATCACTCGAGTAGCGTTGGTCGTGCCGTCTTCCCATTGCTTGAACAGCCATCCTTCTTTGGGTTCTGCTGTCAGGGTAACGGTTGTTCCGGCTTCATACTTGTCCTGCTGCGGCGTAACGGTAACCGTACCTTGTCCTTCCTTGCTCACGGTCAGCGTGTAGTAGGTAGGTTCGGGAGTGTCCTCCTCGAAGGTTGCAGTAACAGTCATGTCCTCGGTCATTTTGATGGTGCGGGTAGCGTTGGTCGTGCCGTCTTCCCATTGCTTGAAGTGCCATCCTTCTTCGGGTACAGCCGTCAGAGTAACGGTCGTGCCTGCCTCGTACTGGTCTTGCTGCGGCGTAACGGTAACCGTACCTTGTCCTTCCTTGTTCACGGTCAGCGTGTAGTAGGTAGGTTCGGGAGTGTCCTCCTCGAAGGTTGCAGTAACAGTCATGTCCTCGGTCATTTTGATGGTGCGGGTAGCGTTGGTCGTGCCGTCTTCCCATTGCTTGAAGTGCCATCCTTCTTCGGGTACAGCCGTCAGAGTAACGGTCGTGCCTGCCTCGTACTGGTCTTGCTGCGGCGTAACGGTAACCGTACCTTGTCCTTCCTTGTTCACGGTCAGCGTGTAGTAGGTAGGTTCGGGAGTGTCCTCCTCGAAGGTTGCAGTAACAGTCATGTCCTCGGTCATTTTGATGGTGCGGGTAGCGTTGGTCGTGCCGTCTTCCCATTGCTTGAAGTGCCATCCTTCTTCGGGTACAGCCGTCAGAGTAACGGTCGTGCCTGCCTCGTACTGGTCTTGCTGCGGCGTAACGGTAACCGTACCTTGTCCTTCCTTGTTTACGGTCAGCGTGTAATAAACAGGTTCGGGTATCTCTTCGAAGGTGGCAGTAACGACCGTGTCTTGTGTAATCACTATCCGGTGCGTTGTCCCCTTGTCGCCGTCAGACCATTGTACGAAACGCCATCCGTCGGCAGGAGTAGCCGTAAGGGTAACGATAGTGCCTCGTTGGTAGGTGTCTGCTTGCGGGTCAACGGTAACCGTACCTTGTCCTTCCTTGTTCACGGTCAGCGTGTAGGTAGGCACGGGAGCGTTCTCCGTGAAGACAGGGGTTACCGTCATGTCCTCTGTCATGGTAAGGAAGAGCGGGTTGTCGGTTGATTCTGTCTTGTCTTCAAACTCCCACTTGGTGAAGGTGTAGCCCTCATCGGCGTATGCCACGAGCGACACTTGTGCACCGTCTTCGTAGGTCATTGTTCCCGTCAGGTTGGTAGTACCACCAACAGCCGTATTCACCGTGAGGGTGTGTTCAACCACCGTCGGAATCAGTTCAAAGGTTGCGCCAAGTATGGTATCTTGCATGAGGACAATAGTGCGCTCGGCTTGCAGGTTACCGTCTGACCATTGTTGGAAGCGATAACCGCCGTCCGGTGTTGCTACGAGGTCAAGTGTTGTGCCTGCATCGTAGGTACCGTTGATATCGCTGTTCACGCTGCCGCCGGTACCTGCCGTTATCGTGATGTTGTACTGCGGCGTAGGTGCAGGAGTCTCCTCTACGGTGAATTGTACAATCGCTTCGCTATCCCATACATACGCATCGCTCTTATCCAGCGGAATCACATTCACTTGGTAGTTGCCTGCATCAAGGTTCTCCCATTGCGCAAAGGTGTTCGCAGTGGTAGAAACGCTGATACGATTCCATGTGCTTCGGTCGTAGAGCCATACGGCGAAATTGTCCCATGTGCTGTTCCATGTCGCCGTAGTGGTAGTACCTACTGTCTGCACTTGGAGGTCGCTGATGCTGTAATCCGGCACTGCGTGCGCGGGAACATAGATATCCTCGCCATATACGAAACCTAACCAATTACCTACGGAGTCGCAAGGAACAACACGCCAAGAGTAATAGCCCTCTTGCTCAAAGGTAACCTCTACGGGTTGGGTGGTAACAAATGCGTTAAATCCGTTGCCTGCTTGCACAAGGTATTGCGGTGCTTGCACATCAGTTTCCCATGTTAGGTAGTAGGTCGCGCTATCTTGCGTGGTAGCTTTGAGGTTGTAAGGCAGGTAGGGGTTTTCTTTGATTTCAAACTCCGGTCCCTCTACAAACGCCGTCAGCGGTGCATTGTTGTAAGACAGTGCGCGTACACGCCATTGCCATTGTCCTACTGCATCGGCGTTGAATATCAAACTCAGGTCGGGATAAGACATCGTGTAACTGTCCACCACATCGGGGTTCTCCACTTGGTTCAACAGTATCTCAAACTGCTCGTACTCCGTGGCTGTCCATGTGAAGTCAGCGGTACCGACGCCCGTGCTTACTTGCAGGTTGGCAGGCAGATAATCGCTCAAATCCTCATCGCATGGGCGTGCGTCCAAGTACCAGTATTTTTCCCAATAATGCAGACCTATCGTCAAGCATGTGTCGCCATAGAGCGTTGGCGAATCTAAGGTCTGTTGCAGCCTGCTCCAAGAGGTAGTCAGCGGGTCGGCAGTTGCTATCAAACAACCGATGTACTCGCACGGGGCTTCAATAGTAGCCACATACTTGCCTTCGTTATTCGGCAGGGCTTGCACAGAGCCTGTTAGTCCAGAATCGTCGTTCCACCAGTAGTACCACATGCCGTTGCTGAAGTCCATTGTGCAGTCCTCGGGCACCGTGGTGGTGATGGTATAGGAGTAGAAGTCAGGCATTGTTACCTCAAAGGCAGGACCGTTGCTGAAGCCTAATCCGTTGCCCTCTTCATCCAGAGCATACAGCGTCCATTGGTACATACCGCTTTGGGTGAAACGGTGGGTATAGACAACGGTGCCAACCGCCGCGCGTACCACTTCCTCGCCCGCTTCATCCTTAATGATGATGAGGTACCGCGGCGCCTGCTCCGAAGCATATTCCCACGTGAAGGTGTAGTTGTACCCGTCTTCACTATCGGCTTGCAGATTCAGCAACTGATACGGATTTTCGGGCATTACGAACTCGGGACCGGATACATACTCCGACAGGAAGTTTCCGTTCTCGTCTGTGGTAGCCACTGCCCATTGGAAGGCCACATTGGCTAATCCGCTGACGTTCAGAGTCAACGCGGTCTCATAGGTATTGAATGCCTGTTGATACTGCGTTCCCTCTTCTTCCCATGTCAACTGCACAATCCAATGACTACCCTTGTCGGCTTGCCAACGGAATGCCATCTTGCCAAAGGTAGCGTTCACTTGCAAGTCGTAGGGCGCGTACAGTGCAGGGTCTTCGGCATAGAAGGTGAACTCCTGATAAGTCCACTCAGTGCCGATAAACATGGTCATTTCATCGTTCACGGGCCGAACATAGAAGTAGTAGGTGCCGGCACTGCCTGCCCATGTGTAGGACTTTTGGTCTATCAAATCCCATACCACTTCATTTCCTTGTGCATCGAAAATATAAATGCCAAAGATGTTTGCAGGGCTCTCCCAGGTAGCCGTCATCGTAGAGTCGCTAACGACTATTTGCAGATTCTTCGCATCGTAGTCGGGCACATTGGTTGCCATAATGCTATCCAAAGCCTCCGTAGTAGCCACAATGTTCTCTACCGAGTCGCAGGCACTCACGCGCCAAGTGTAAGCACCTTCTATCGCCAATGTAACTGCTTGGGATGTTTCCGAAAGAGTAGAACTATGGTAAATGCCCTCGTCGCACAGCACTTCCAGCATGTAAACGGGTGCCGGTTTCTCGCCGCCGCTCCAAGAGAAGGTGTAGTCGTAGCCGTTCACCGTCGTAGCCGTCAGGTCCTCCGGCGCAGAGTATTGTGGTTCTACATACGGGCGATACTCATATACGTAGCCTTTCTGCATCTCAGGGGTCGTGCCTTTGTAGTTCTGTACAGGACCAAAAGCGACAACGGTATCGCCGAGGTGCAAGAGACCTGCATTCTCAGCGGTGAACTTACTGTTGCCTAACCATTTTGTATTGTACAGATAGTACTCATTGTTTCGTGTACCGTCGTCGGAGATGTAGAAGCGTCCTGTGCCATATTGCACCATCTGTGCGGAGTCGTTAACCATATAATCCACTACGCCTTCTGCAAAGTACGACATCGTGGTAACATCCGTATGCATAAGGTTTTCCGTCAGACTCTTTATGCCCGAAGCCGATAGGGCTGCTGTTACACACTCGTTCTGCAATGCGTAGAGTTCCCAATTGTCTGTTGCCGCATTGTAGGTGTAACTATTCGTCTTTGCCACAGAGATGGTGCGACCTTCTTCTATATATGGAGTTCCCTCCTCATCATACAACTCGTATGAAATCAGATAATCTCCATTTGCGTCCAACGAGATGGTAACACAGCCGCTCGATAAGGATATTTCCTTCATGGTACCCTTACCATAATGAACGACTCCACTAACAATACGACCAAAGTTACTACTATGATTAAGCGCATAAGTACCCACGACGGATGTCATGGATTTTGCAATAGCATAGAGGTATAAATCTGTACCGAAGAACCCGTTGACAGTATTGGAAAAGTCTTCAGTTACAATATGAATATCTAAATTGTTAGCAAAGCCTGCTGAGTTCCAGTCCTCTACCTCTAAGCGTGTAAAATCAAACGAGGGTGTAATCTCCTCCTCTGTTCCGGACTCGCAGTCCACAGAGGTAAGTGAGGCATACATCTTCCCATCGGCAATAGCACCGACCTGCAAGCATATATCTTCCGTAATGCCTTGATAATCCAAGGATTGAGTGGAAGCGTCGCCCCAGCCGTCCACGGTTACATCCCTGTTCACTACCAAACAACCGATTGGGGTCGTCTCAGGTTGCAAGGTGGCTGTGTACCAGCCGTCGGCATAGGTGGTAGCGGCGCACGCACTGTTGGTGCCGTCCCACCACCATAGCCATACGCCGTTGCTGACATCCATCGTGCAGTCTTCGCCAATGCGCACGCGGATGGTCAGTCCGGCGGTGTCAGTCGGCACCTCCGTCCCTTGATAGATATACCCGTTTTGTATCACGAACGGGAAGCGTTTCTCGCCCACGCCCGCTACGTAGAACGGCCAGTAGGTCGCATCCTGCGAGATACCTACCGACAACTCATATTGACCATCGGGCAAATCGTCCACCAGCACACTCGTTGACTGACTGTAGGTGAAGTGGTAGCCGGGGAGTAATGTGCCGCCCATGTAGTTGCTTACAGGAGCAGACACCACATTGCCGTCTTGATAGATAGCAAAACCGTAATAACCATCCACATTGCAGGCGCCCGCGTTGCTGAAGTGGTCTATTTGGAAATATATCGGCGATGTCTTGGCTAACTGCGCATCCGATGTCCATGTGATGTCGTCTGCCGTAACGGTTACGACACCTTTGCCGCCCTCATCGGGTTTGATGTTCGTGAACGCGCTCACATACTCCGTGAAGGCATATCCGCTGCTTGCGCCGCCTATCCCTTGGTCCGCGGGCTCCAATGCCGACAGCGCAAAATAGCCGTCGCAGTAGCCGCCCCAACCCCAGTTGATATGCAGGTAGCCGTTCGACTGAATACCGTCGCACACAAACGCATGCCCTTCGTCATTCACCGTGCGACCGCTCATCAAAATGGTATGCCCCGCTTGCAGGTCGGCTGCCATCATGTCCAGCATCTCGTCCGCGTCCATGTAGTCTTTCGGCAGCACTTTTATTCCGGCATCGTACCCGAAATAGGTGTTAAGGGCCTGCGCCATCATGGCTGTGTTCGCCCCGCTGCCGCCTTCGGAACTAATGCCATACTCCATCTCGCACGCCACGCCGCAGTGGTACATCAGCGTCGCCACGGCGGTCTGCTGTGCCGTGGTCGAAGAGTCGCTGTAATCATCCAGCATGTTGCTCCACTGATACGTCGTGTTGCCGAAGTCCGCACTCAGCGTCTGACCGTTCCATGTGTACGAGTGCGAACCCGTGCCTTTCGTAGGCCACTTGTTCGCATACATCACCTGCGCTGCGGCGGTCGCCACGCAACCCGTAACGCAACGCTCGTCGTCCTTGGTCGGGCAGAGGTTGTTGTAAGGCGCATCTTGGTTCCATGTCGCGCTGCACAGGGGGCTCACCGCCGTGTAGATTGTAGCGGCCTCCGAACTGCTCGTTACCGTCCCCGAAGCAACCGACTTGCCCGCGCGCTCAATCTCGTGCGCGTACATGTCTAACCAGAAGCGCACGTTCGCGGGAATATCCTCCGTGCGGAAGACACCCTCGTCGGCATAACCCAATATCGACCGACTCCGGTCGTCCGCCGATACCAGTACAAACCCCTCGTCTGCGCGGCTGAAGACATACACCGCAGGGGTCGTAGCGTCGCTTTGCAGGTGCGTGTGCGCCAGCGTCAACGCGTCTGCACTCACCACGCGACTTGCGCCCGATGGAGAGGACAAAGCAGGGTGCTGCTGCAGAAAATCTGCCGCCAACGCCTCTGCCTCGCTCACGCTCCGAGGAGACGCGAACATGCCCATGCTGACAAACAAAAGCATGCCCATAAAGAAGGATAATCGTTTCATAATAACTTTATTGTTTAATGGTTCGTATATAGTGATGAATCTTGGTTTTCCCAAAGTCTTTTTGCTTGGTGCTCTGCGCTTGCCGGCACAAACCCCTCGTTCGCTTTCTCCGTCTCATGCTGCGGATTCTCTGTTCGCTTTCTCCGTATCATGCTGCGGTTTCTCTGTGAGGGCATAGCCCGAAGCAAGGTCTTCTTGATTTATCCTTCCGTTTTCGCTGCAAAATTACGGATTTTTTCCCACATACCATATAGACAAATCTTGATTTTTTGCGTCAAACGCCCTTATTTTCAGCCCTTTTCGTCCCATAAGACCAACAAAGACTATCCAACATTGCTGTTAGATAGTCTTGTTATTACACATACTGCTCAACACCCCGAAGAGAGTACTTAGGTTGCAAAAATATGTATTCGCCCCATGGGGGGGGGTAAACAGAAAGGCTATGTACGCGGGCAGATAACATTTTCCTACCTCCTAAATATATTAAGGTTAAGCGAAAGTCTTTATCTATATAGACATGTTAAAGGTTAAGTGAAAGTATTGATATAGAACCTAACCCAAAGCCCCGAAGGGGCGATATAACACAGCGTAGGGGCTTGCCCCTATGTAAGAATTGCCCCTCAATGCAAGCCCTGTAAGGGCGACATAACTCAAAAAAATATATAGGGGGCAACTACCATACAATTCTCTAAGCAAAGAGTTCCTCTCCTTGCGCCTGCAAAGATAGTGCTTTTTTTTGAATTATGCAAATCCGGTTGCATTTTTCTTCCCTTTTCTCCTTTTTTTCTGAAAATAAGAATATCCCCCTCCCCCGTCCCTCCCCTGATAGACCCCCGATAGACCCCCGATAGACCCCCGATAGACCCCGGCTCACCAGTAAAAGCCTGTGTTGATTAAGAGAAAATCATGTTCATTCTAAAGAGGAAGAACTTGACATCCTTGACTCCTCTCAATGCCGCTCTAAAGGTTTTGATTTTCGCGTTGAGCGATTCGGCATAGGCATTCGTAGACCCCCGACACACCCCCGAGACAATAGTTAACGATTAGTTAGTGATTAGTTAGTGATTAGTTAGTGATTAGTTAGTGATTAGTTAG